>JBGPOE010000001.1:0-118994 GCA_041487875.1 Gemmatimonadota bacterium
CAACGTGAGCATGGCGACCGATGTGGCGCGCGAAGCGCGGCGCCTGCTCGGCGCCAACGGCATCCTGGCCGAGTACCAGGCGATGCGCCATCTCGCCAATCTCGAATCGGTCTACACGTACGAGGGGACGCACGACGTGCACACGCTGGTGCTGGGACAGGAGATTACGGGGCTCTCCGCATTTCAGTGATCAGAAGCCAGAGGTGAGTCCCCAGAACAGTTGCCAGACGGCAAGTTTCCAGCGGTTGCCAGACGCAAGTCACCAGGTTTCTTTTCTGGCGACTTGTTGCTTCGAACCGCTGGCAACTTCGCCGTCTGGCAACTCCTCTGATCGCTGACGACTGGAATCTGACCACCGCATGAAAATCGCCGTCTGCATCAAGCGCGTCCCCGACAGCGAGACCCGCGTCAAGATCGGCGCCGACGCCAAGTCGCTCGACGAAGCGGGCGTCAAGTTCGTCCTGAATCCCTACGACGAGTTCGCCGTGGAAGAGGCCCTGCGCCGCAAGGAAGCGGCGGGCGCGGGCGAAGTCATGGTCCTCGCCCTGGGCCCGGCCGCCACGCAGGAAACGATCCGCACGGCGCTCGCGATGGGGGCCGACCGCGGCGTCCTGCTGCAGTGCGACAAGATTCCCGCCGACGGCCTGGCCGTGGCCCGCGCCCTCGCCGCCGAGCTCAAGGACGGCGGCTGGGACTTGATCCTGTGCGGCAAGATGGCGATCGACGACTCCAACCAGCAGGTCGGCCCCATGGTGGCGGAGCTGTTGGGGCTGCCGTGCGTCACCGCCGCCGCCCACCTCACCCTCGCAGCGGGGAAGGGCGTAGCGGAGCGCGAGATCGAAGGCGGCATCGAAGTGGTGGAGTTTCCGCTGCCCGCCGTGATCACCGTCGACAAGGGCTTGAACGAGCCGCGCTACCCCGCGCTCAAGGGCATCATGGCGGCCAAGAAAAAGCCACTCGAGGTGAAGCCCGTCACGCTCGCTGCGAGCGGCCTCGAAGTCGTGGCGCTCTTGCCGCCGCCCGAGCGGAAAGAGGGCCGTATCGTGGGAGAGGGCGCGGCCGCTGTCCCCGAGCTGATCCGCCTGCTCCGCGAGGAGGCGAAAGTCCTGTGAGCGATGTCCTCGCGGTGTGCGAGCAGCGCGCGGGCGCGCTGCGCAAGATCTCGCACGAGGTGGTGACCGGCGCGCGTCGCGTCGCGGACGCGCTCGGCGGCGGCGTGGACGCCCTGGTGTTTGGCGCGGGGCCCGTCACCGGCGCGGACCAGCTGGGCCGCTTCGGCGCCGACAAGGTCGTCACCCTGACGAGCCCGGGATTCGCGGCCTACGCCGCCGAGGGCTACGCGCAGGCGATCGCGGAACGCGCCAAGGCCGGCGGGTACGGCGCCGTCGTGTTCGCCGCGGGAGCGCAGGGCAAGGACCTGGCGCCGCGCGTCGCCGCCAAGCTCGGCGTGCCGCTCGCGGCCGACGTGACCGACGTGGTGTGGGAGGGCGGCGCGCTGATCGCCACGCGGCCGGTGTACGCGGGCAAGGCGCTACTGCGCGTGAAGCTCAGCGCCACCCCGGCGCTCGTGTCGCTGCGGCCCAACGTATTCACCCCGGTCGAGCGGCCCAAAGCGGGCGTCGCCGAAACGGCGGCCAGCACCGTGCCGGCGGGACGTGTGGTCGTGAAGGAGATCAAGGCGGCCGCGGCGGGCTCGTTGGACGTGGCCGAAGCGCCGATCGTGATCTCGGGCGGCCGCGGCCTGAAGGAGCCCGCCAATTTCAAGGTCCTGGAGGAGCTCGCGGCGGCGTTCGGCGGCAAGGCGGCGGTCGGGGCGTCGCGCGCCGTGGTGGACGCCGGCTGGCGGCCCCACGCCGACCAGGTGGGCCAGACCGGCAAGACGGTGAGTCCCACGCTCTACATCGCGGTCGGCATCTCCGGCGCGATCCAGCACCTCGCCGGCATGCGCACGTCGAAGGTGATCGTCGCGATCAACAAGGACAAGGACGCGCCCATCTTCAAGGTGGCGGACTACGGTATCGTCGGTGATCTTTTCGACGTGATCCCCCAACTCACCGCGGAGATCAAGCGCCTGCATGCGTGAGCGCCGCGCGGCCCTTTTGCTGGCGCTCTTGGCGCTTGGCGGCGGGCGGGCGGCCGCGCAGGTTTTCCCCAACGATCAGGCGCCGCACCCGGCCTTCCCCGTCACGTTCACCGCGTTCCTGTTCGCCGGGTTCCAGGCGAACCGCGTCACCCGCATCTACAACGTGGGCACGCCGGATCCGAATGACGCCTCGTGCGATTCGATCGCCGCCGATTGCCGCTCGGTGCACGGCCTGGCGGGCGCACCGGGCATCGGAATGCGGGCGCAGTTTCCGGTGACGGCCCGGAGCGGCATCCGCCTGGGCGTCTCGGCGTCCCATCCGGGGCGGCGCGTGTCTACCCGCGACGGCTCGCAGGTCGTCGTGCCGGACGAAAGCGTGACGCTGCTGCGGGCGGACCTCCTGGTGCTGTTCCGGCTGAAGCCGCAAGTGCCGGTGTACTTCGGCTTCGGCGGCACGCTGGCGAGCTACACGCCGGGGCCCGTGCGCACGCAGGCTCCCGTCACCGAGCTGGGCGGCGCGTTCGCCGTCGGCATCGATCACCGCATGAGCCCCACGGTGGGCACGCGCGTCGAGTTCACCGGTTTTCTCATGAAGCCGACCGCCAACAGCCTGTCCACGGAGTACCACGCCCGGTCGCTGGCGTTCGACGGGCAGCTTTCCTTCGGCCTCAACTTCCTGCTCAAGAAATGATCGTCCCCGCGGCCGCGCAGCCGGCGCTGCCGTTGGACCGGCTCATCGTGGGGCCGGCGGCGGACGCCGAGCGCATCGAGCTCGACGTGTTGTTCGTCGGCGCGGGGCCCGCGGGGCTCGCGGGCGCGATCGAGCTGGCGCGCCTGGTCAAGCGCGACAACGATGGGGGCGGCGGCCTGGGCGAGGTGGGTATCGGCGTGCTCGAGAAGGCCGAGGCGCTGGGCGAGCATTCGCTCTCGGGCGCGGTGGTCAATCCTCGCGCGCTGCGGGAGTTGTTCCCCGAGCTCACCGACAAGGATTTTCCTTTCCGCGGTCCCGTGACGAAAGAGGCGGTCTACCTGCTGACCGCCGGCGGGCAGCTGCGCATTCCCACGCCGCCCACGATGCACAACCGCGGGCACTACGTCGCCTCGCTGTGTGAGCTGGTGCGCTGGCTCGGCGGCAAAGCCGAGGAGCTGGGCGTCAACGTGTTCACGGGCTTTCCCGCGGCCCAGTTGTTGGCCGAGGGCGACCGTGTGGTGGGCGTGCGCACGCAAGCCACGGGGCTCGATCGCGCCGGCAAACCGGGCGCGGGGTACGCGGCGCCGAACGATCTGATCGCCCGCGTGACCGCGCTGTCGGAGGGTACGCGCGGACTGCTGTCGCAGGCCTACTTCGAGTGGCAGCGCGTCGCCCGCGCCAATCCGCAGATTTACGCACTCGGCGTGAAGGAAATCTGGGAGACCAAGCAGCCGCTCGATCGGGTGATCCATACGATGGGTTGGCCGCTGGGCGACGTGTTCGGCGGCAGCTTCCTGTACCCGCTCGAGCCGCACCTCGTGGCGCTCGGCCTCGTGGTGGGGCTCGATTACCGCGACGCCGACACGGATGTGCATGTCCTGCTGCAGCGGCTCAAGCTGCATCCCCTGGTGCGCCGTCTGCTCGAGGGCGGCGAGATGGTCGAGTGGGGCGCCAAGACCATCCCCGAAGGCGGCTACTACGCGGTGCCGCGGCGCCGCTCCGGAGACGGCGTCGTGGTGTTGGGCGACTCGGCCGGGTTCGTGGACGTGCCGTCGCTCAAGGGCATTCATTACGCGATGCAGTCGGGGATGTACGCGGCGCGCGCGATCTTTGCGGCCCTCAAGGCAGGGGACACGTCCGCCGCGCGTCTGGCGGAGTACGACCGTCTGGTGAACGACTCGTACATCATGGCCGACCTGCACCGCACGCGGAACATGCGGCTCGCTTTCAAGGACGGCTTTTACGCGGGCGGCTTCAAGGCCGCGCTGATGACGCTCACCCGCGGCTTGTGGCCGCGTGGGCGCATCCCCATGGAGCCCGATGCGGCGGTGGCGCGTGAGCGGACCCCCGGCGCGAGCCCGGGGATCACGCCGGATGGACGTCTCACCTTCAGCAAGGTGGACGCGGTGTTCAAGTCCGGGAACGCCACGCGGGACACGATTCCCTCACACCTCATCGTGGGGGGCGACGTGTCAGCCGAGATGGCGCGGTTCTACACGCACGTCTGTCCGGCCGGCGTGTACGAAGAGGTGAACGGCGTGTTGCGGGTCAACGCCCCCAACTGCGTGGATTGCAAGGCCACCGACGTGCTCGGGCCCCGCTGGACGCCGCGCGAAGGGGGCAGCGGGCCGAAGTACAAGCGCATGTAGCTGGAGAGTTGTAGCTAGGACCCGGCGGCGATCCCCGACATCTTCAGTCCGTCCACAATGAACTGCACCGCGATCGCGCACAGCACCAGGCCCATCAAGCGCGTGAGGATGCGCATGCCCGTGAGCCCCAGCCGCTGCTCCACGAACGTGGCGGCGGCGAGCGTGTGATACGAAATGAGCGCGGTCAGGAGAATCGCGGCGTACACGGTGATCACGGCGAGTGGCGTCGCGGCCTGACCGGCGAGCACCATCACCGTGGAGATCGCCCCTGGTCCCGCGAGCATGGGGATGCCGAGCGGCAGGATGCCCACGTCCTGGCGCTCGATGCCCTCGGCGGTCTCCAGCGGCGTCTCCTTTTGCGGGCTGCGCTGCGCCTGCACCATGTCGAGCGCGCCCAGGCCGATCAGGATGCCGCCCGCGATCTTGAAGGCGCCCAACGTGATGCCGAACAGCTTGAAGATGAGGCTACCCCCCAGCGCGAACACCACCAGGACGATCGCCGCCGTCATGGCGCCGCGCCGGGCCATCATGCGGCGGGCGGCGGCGTTGTCTTTGACGGTCATCGCGAGGAACGTCGGGACCGCGGCGAAGGGGTCCACGATGAACAGAATCGAGGTGAAAACGAGGAACAGCTCCTGCGGCCGGGTCGCCATGGTGCTCAGAGCGAAACGGCGACCACCCGGTTCTTGCCCGTCTTCTTCGCCTCGTACATCGCCTGATCGGCGCGCCGCAAGATCGCGTCGGTGTCGGCCTCCTGGGTGATGGGCGCCACGACGCCGATGCTCGCCGTGACGGCGGGAGAGCCGTTGAGCACGCTGCGCAGGCCCGCGGCCAGGCGATCGGCCGCCGCGGTCGCGAGCGCGGGTTCCGTTTCGGGCATGAGCACGGCGAACTCGTCACCGCCCATCCGCCCGACCACGTCCGCTTGCCGCACCGCGTGGCGGATCGCTTCCGCCACGAGGCGCAACACGGCATCACCCGTCTGATGGCCGTGGCTGTCGTTCACCTGCTTGAAGTCGTCGAGGTCGAGGTAGAGCAGGGCGAGGGGGCGGTGATAGCGCTGCACCCGGCGCAGCTCGTCGGCCAGACGCTCGGTGAAGGCGCGGGCGTTGAATACGCGGGTCAGCTGATCGTGCGTCGCGAGGTCGCGCAGCAGCCCCTCGTTGCGCCGGATGTGCTGGAACGCGAAAATCGTGATCCCCGCCACCACGCCGAACGACACCTGATTCAACGTCACCACCGACAGTGGGGAACCGACCTGCGTCATCTCAACCCGGATCCGCAGCGCCATCCCGAGGAGCATGTACAGCACTCCCCACGGCGCGCCCTCGTTCCACGTGACGTAGAGGACCGGCACGAGGTAGAACAGTCCCAGCTTGACGGGCCCGGGCGTGGCCACGTTCGCCCAAAAGATGGCGAGCGTCAGCAGCAAGTAGGCGCCGTGGCGAAGCAGCGGGGAGCGGGGCACGGTGGCTCAGTACGGCGCGGCGGCGACGTGATGGGGATCGTCCAACAGTATGGCCCGCAACGGCTCGCCCGCGGCGACCGTGGGCCGGTCTTCCGGCACGATCACCAGGGCGTTGGCGCGGACCATGGACGTTAAGATGCCCGACCCCTGGGGGCCCGTCAATCGCGCGGTAAGCGCGCCATCGGACTCCGCCGTCACCACCGCGCGCAGGAAGTGACGCAGCTTCGGCCCCAGCGTGATGGCCTCGTGCATTCGCACGGTCACGGTACGCCGGAACGGGAGCATCTGCCCCTGCATCCGGCGGATCGCTGGCCGGACGAACAGCTCGAACGTCACCATCGTGCTGACCGGATTGCCGGGCAGGCCCAGCCAGGGACGCCCGGCGATCAGGCCGAAGCCGAGCGGCGCCCCCGGCCGCATCTGCACGCGCTCCACTTTGAGCTCGCAGCCGAGCTCCGCCAACACCTCGCGCACCAAATCGTGCTCGCCGACCGAGACCCCCGCCGTCGTGACGATCAGGTCGGCGTCGCGGGCGCGGGCGAAGTGCTCGCGCAGGCTGTCCTTCGTGTCGCGCGCCACGCCGGCATTCACCGGGATCGCTCCGGCGCGCGTGATCATGCCGAACAACGTGTAGGAGTTCGACGTCGCGACCTTCTTCCCCGCGAGAATCTCGTCCCGCTGGTCCAGGTCCGCGATCTCGTCGCCCGATGCCAGGAATGCCACGCGAGGTGTGCCGTGCACCAGCGGCTCGGCGTGCGCGATGGATGCGAGCGCGCCGAGCTGCGCGGGTCCCAGGACCGCCCCGGCCGCGAGCACGACGTCGCCCGCCCGGATGTCCTCGCCCTTCCGCCGCAGGTTGCGCTGGGCGTCGCGGTCGTCCAGCACGCGGACGGCGTCCCCGGCGGCGGTGGTGTCTTCCTGGCGGATCACGGTGTCGGCGCCAGCGGGGAGGGGGGCGCCCGTAAAGATGCGCGTCGCCTCGCCGGCACCGAGCGCGCGCGTGGGGAAACGGCCCGCCGGCACGGTCTCCACCACCCGCAGCGTGCGCGGCGCCGCGCGGGTGGCACCACGCACGTCGACGGCGCGGGCCGCGTAGCCGTCCATCGCCGAGTTGTCCCACGCGGGCAGGTCGATGGGGCTCGTCACCGTTTCGGCGAGCACGCGGTCGAGTGCCTGCAAGAGCGGCACCCGCGCGGGCGTGAGCGGTGCCACGTGGTCGAGAATGACGCCGGCCGCCTGGGCGGGTGTCAGCGCGGCCATGGGGTCACGGCGGCAAGATCTTGGCGCGGTCCCAGGCGAGCGTGGCCAGGTTCACGAGCCAGCTCGTGTCGGTGAAGCGGAACACTGGGAAGGGCGCCCGCAGGTCGGGGTCTTCCGTCACGAGCGCCACCCACTCCGCGGGATCGTGGTGCGCGGCGTCGAACAGCGGCGCGCCCGTGGCGCGGCGACACACTTCGATCTTGGGCAGCGGGGCGCGCGAGAACCCCTCGACCATCACGACATCCGCGCCGCCCAGGTAGCGCCGCGCCAGCGTCACGGGATCCGACTCCTCCGCCACGCGCTCGAACAGCACCCGCTGTCCCGGGGCCTCGAGCAGCACGCGCTCGGCCTGGCCTTCGTGCCAATGCCGCCACGTGTCCTTGCCGACGGTGTCGAGCGTGGCGGCGTGGGTGCCGTGCTTGATGGTCATCACGCGGAACTTGCGGTGGGCCAGCTCGGCCGACAGCGCCACGAGCAAGGTCGTCTTGCCCGCGTTGTGCCGCCCGATGATCGAGATCATCCGCGTCGCCGCCACACCGCCTCCGCCCGGGCCAGATCGTCCGGCGTATTCACGTTGAAGAACAGCTCGGCGGGGTCGCCGAACTCGCGCACCCGCTCGAGGGCAAGTCTACCGGCCCGCACGTGTGCGTGGAAGCCGATCGCCTGCAACTCGCCAGCGGCCACCTGCCGCTCGATGGCGGGCCCGCAGGCGGGGCCGTACACCGCGCACAGCGGCTCGACGCCGCGGCGGCCATCGCTCTCGGGGAGGAAGACGTCCCATCCCGCCGAGCCCTCGACCAGGGCGGTCAGGAGCTGTGGCGTGACGAAGGGCATGTCCCAGGCGACCGCGAGGACGGGCCCCGCCCCGGCGGTCACGGCGGTATAGATCCCGCCGAGACTACCCAGGCCGGGCCGCGCGTCGGCTCGCGTGGGGAGATCGCGCCGCCAAGCGGGCGCGTCGGGGGCGTTGGCGACGAGGAGGGGCGGCGCGCCGGTGGCCGCGGCGACCGCGTCCACCACGCGGTCGAGAATGCGGCGGCCGCCCACCTCCATCAGCCCCTTGGGCTGGCCGCCGTAACGGCTCGCGGCCCCGCCCGCCAGGACCGCGCCGCGCATGCTAGTAGCGCCGCCCGCGCTTCCTCTCGAGCACCACGTCGAGCCCGACCACGAACGCCAGGTGGTGACCGTAACGGGCGGCGTGGGGCGGGTGCAGCGGCACCTCGGTCGGATCGGCGAGCCCGGAGACATAGTCGAGGCGGGTGTACACGTCACGGCCCTCGAGACGGATCTGATAGCCGGGACCGAGCGGGACCATGATGCCCGCGCTGAGCTGAGCGCTCAAGGCGTTGCGCGTCGCCTTGTCGTCCGCGATCACCGTGAACGAGTTGATGTTGCCCACGTTGTCGACGAACGCGCCCACCATCTCCGTCGTGCCGCGCGCGCGGGTGACGAACCCCCCCGACAGCCCGAGGTAGGGCGTGGCCGCCTTGTTGGGTGTGGCGCGCAGGACCATGCCGGCGCTGAACGCCACCGCGCTCATCGGGACGCTCGCGCCGTTGAGGGTGGCGCACAGGGCGGGATTGATGTCGGCGCTGTCGGCGGAATCGTAGCGGCGGATGTCGCAGCGGCTGTCGAGGGACATGCCGAGGAACGCCATCTCCGCCTGGAACCCCACATGCTTGCCGCGAAAATACGACGCTGTCAGGCCGAGAATGAAGCTCGGCGTCACCTCCCGCGACAGGTCGAGCGTGTCGTGCTGGGTGGAGATCGAGTCGAGCATGCCGCTCGCGTAATCGATCACGACGAAGGGCTGGTCCTGCAGCGTCCACAGCTTGTGCCCCATACGGTACCCGCCGAAGACGGTCAACACGAGGTTGGGCCGGTCGGCGGACTGGGCGGCGGCGGGGGAGACGGACGCGGCGGCGCAGAGCGCCGCGAGCGCCAGAGCGAACGGATGTCGGATCATCAGACCTCGAGGTGTTGGTGGTCCACCATCAGACAGCGGTTCATCACGCAGGGAATGCCCGCCGCTGCGGCGCGCGCGGCCGCGGCATCGTCCACCACGCCCAGCTGCAGCCAGATCAGGTGCGGCCGCAACGCAATGGCCTCGTCCACCACGGCGCCGGCGTGCTCGCTGCGCCGGAAGACGTCCACCACGTCGATCGGCTGCGCGCGCGCCGCGGCCGCGAGGGTGGGATAACAACGCTCACCGAGGATCTCCGCGTGCCCCGGGTTCACCGGCAGGATGCGGTACCCGGCGTCCTGGAGGTAGCGCGCCACCGCGTGACTCGCCCGCTCGGGTTTGGGCGAGCAGCCGACGACGGCGATGGTTCGCGCGTCGCGCAGCAGCGCCCGCAATGCGTCGGGCGTCATCCTTCGGGGCGATGGATGTGCGGCGTGCCGCTCACCGCGCGGCCGACGAGCACCATGCCGGTGCGCTGCGAGACGGTGAGCGCGAGTGTGGACGGCACGCTGGGCGTCGCCACCCAGGCGAGCCCCGCGCGCGCCGCCTTGAACGCCAGCTCCGCCGAGATCCGCCCCGTCACGAGCAGCCCGCGCCCCACGATCCCCACGCGGGCGATCACGGCCGCGCCGATCACCTTGTCCACCGCGTTGTGCCGGCCGATGTCTTCGGCGTGGAACAACAGCCGCTCGCCGTCGGTCAGCGCGGCGGCGTGGATGCCGCCCGTTTCGTTATAGCGCTCGCCCCGCCCGAACAGCTCCTTGAACAGCGCGCGCAGCCGCTCCGCTGCGGGCGGCTCGCCGCGCGCCGCCTGATGCGGCGCCGCGTGCGGGTCCGCGAGCAGCGTGGTCACCGCGCCGCATCCCGACGCCAGCACGCGCCGCCGGTTCTCGCCCTTCACCGCCGCCACCCGCTCCGGCTTCACGTCGGCCCAGAAGCCGAGGTCGGTGGCACAGGGCCGCAACTTCACGAGATCGTCCAGCGTCTCGATGTAGCCCTCGCCGTGCAGCCAGCCGGTGGCGAGCTCTTCGAGCAGGTCGGGCGTGCACATCCACGTGACCGCGGGCTCGCCATTCACCTCGAGCCACACCGGCCATTCTTCCACCGCCGCCGACTCAGACCTCATGCGGCCGCGGCGGGAGCCTTCAGGTTTCGCCGAAGTATTCGGAGTAGAGATGGTCGCTCTCCTGCACGCGCACCCGGTGAAGCGTCGCCCCGGCGGGCAGCCGGGGTGCGATCCGCTCAAAGAAATACACCGCCAACGCCTCGCCGGTCGCGAGGCGCCGGCCGTCCGCGAACTCCGGCAGCGCCTCGTTGATGAGCTTGCCCTCCAGCCGCGCCGTGATCTCCTCGCGCAGCACCCGGTCGAGCTCAACCAGGTTCACGACGCCTTGCTTGTCGGCCTCGAGGGCCCCGCGCACCGTGACGCTCACCTGATAGCCGTGTTCGTGCTCGGTCGCGGCTTTCCCGAATGCCTGGGCGTTCTGGGCGGCCGTCCAATCGGCCCGGCGCACCCGGTGACCGGCTGTAAACTCAACGATACGGGTAAGATAGCTCGTGGCCATGGTCAGAAAACCTGCACCGCACTCGCCTTGAACGCGAACGTGACTAGGGCGCCCGGCGCGAGCCCCAGCTCGCGCGCCGCGTCCTCGGTCACCGTGGCCACGAGCTCCACGCCGAAATCAGCCGTCACGTGCACCGTCCCCGGGCGGTGGCGCACGACCCGCGTCACCGTTCCGGAAAAGACGTTGCGCGCCGACGACGCGAGCGGCGCGCGGCTCACGAAGATGTCGGTGGGTGGCACGGCGAGAATGGCGGGGCCCGTCCGCTCCGTGGTCACGGCGATGGCGAGCGCCCCCACCGGCGCGTGCGTCATGCCATCCGCGCCCGCGGGCGGCAGGTCCACGCGGAACAGGTTCTCGGGCGTCACGGGAGACAGGCGGCCATCGGCGAGCGCGCGCAGGTCGTCGCTCCAGCGATACGCGTCTTCCAGCTGGTGCGACGCGAGACAGATCGCGAGTGGCCGGCGGGTGCGCTCCTCGGCCAGCGTGCGGTACAGGGTCTGCGCCGCGGCGCGGTCGGCGGCGCTCGTGGGCTCGTCCAGCAGCAGCACGTCGGGCTCGATCGCGAGCGCCCGTGCGATCGCCACGCGTTGCACCTCGCCCTCCGACAGCTCGTGGCGGCGCCGGTCCAAGAGTCCCGCGCAGCCGAGCCGCTCGGCCGCAGCCTCGGCGGTGCGCGCCGCCACGCGAGCTCCGCGGCCCCGCGCCCGCAGCCCGTAGGCGATGTTGTCGCGCACCGTTCCCCGCAACAGCACCGGCCGCTGCTCCACCAGCGTCACGCGCCGCCGCTCGCGCGTGGCGGGCCGGCGGCGCGCGTCCGAGACCACGACGCCGTCCCGCAAAATGGCGCCCACGGTGGGCCGCTCGAGCAGGGCCAGCAGGCGCAACAGCGTGCTCTTGCCCGAGCCGTTCGGCCCCACGACGGCCGTCAGCATGCCGGGAGCCAGCGCGAACGAGTCGAGCTCCAGGACGGTACGACCCTCGTAGCTGTGACGCACGCCGCGCAGCTCAAACATGACCGCGCCCCTGCAGCACCTGCAGCGCCACGTTCACGAGCAGGGCGACGATCAGCAGCACGATCCCGAGCGCGAGCGCCAGTCCGAAATCGCCCTGGGCCGTGTAGAGTGCCACGGCGGTGGTGAGCGTGCGCGTGGCGCCGCGGATGTTGCCGCCCACGATCATCGCCGCGCCCACTTCCGCGACGGTCTGTCCGAACGCCGCGGTGATCACCGCCGCGAGCGCGAAGCGCGCCTCGCGCGCCACCGTCCACGCCGCGCGCCACGGCCCGGCGCCGAGCGTCTCGGCGGTGCGCCGCACGCGCGGGTCCACGCCCTGCACGGCGGCGGCGGAGAGCGCCGCGGCCACCGGGAAAGCGAGGATCACGTCGCCCAGCACGATCGCCTGCCAGGTGTACAGCCACTGCAGGCCGCCGAGCGGTCCGCGGCGCGACAGCAGGCCGTAAAGGAGGAGTCCCACCACCACGGTGGGGAAGGCGAGCGCGGTGTTGACGACGGTCAGGGCCGCCCGGCGGCCCCAGAAACGTTTCGTGGCGAGCGTGAATCCGACGGGGATGCCGGCCGCGCACGCGAGGATCGTGGCGACGCAGCCGACTTTGATGGTGAGCAGCGCGATGCCGTAGACCTCGGCATTGGCGGAGCCGAGCAGGCCGAAGGCGCGGCGCAGCCCGTCGCCTAGAAAGTCCATCCCACGCCGATGCTGACGTAGGCGTGCCGGGTCCATTGGTTCTCCGGCGCGTTCAGCGCCAGCACCCGCGTGCTGTCGGCCCCGGGCTGCTTGTAGGACAGCGGGTAGTTGAGCCGCCAGAAGACGAGCCGCAGGTCGCCCTGCACGGTGAGGCGGCGCGCCGGCAGCCACTGCGCGCCGATGAGCGGCGACAGGGTGAGCTTGGTACCGAAGCGATAGCCACTGGAGTCGGGCGGCGCCGACGTCTGCATCGCCAGGCCCAGCGCGGTGCCCAGGTAGGGAGACAGGTTGTGCCAGGTCTTGCCGCCCGAGAGCGCGAACTGCAGGCCGACGTCGAACAGCGCCGTGGGGGAGTTGAACGGGCCGGTCGTGCGCGTGGCTGCCGAGTCGGCGGGGTTGACGACGAACCGGTTGGTCTGCGCATACGCGAGATTCGCCACCAGCGTCGTCATGCCGCCGATCCGCGCATTCCAGCGCAGACCCCACGTCATCCCGCTCGACGGCCCCACGCCCACCACGCCCCGGCCACCGCTCAGATACCCCATCGTGAACAGCGGGCCGCCGCCCCGCGGCACGTCGTGATAGGGCGAGTGCGTGGGATCGTGGCCGACTTCCTGGGCGATGAGACGGCTAAACGGCTGGACGGCTAGCAGCATGGCTGCCAGCACCGCAGCGAGTCGCGTCGCAGTCGCCATCACATGTCCCTCAAGTCTCGTCCCGTCATCTCGCTCGGAACCTCCACGCCCAGCAGGTTCAGGATCATCGGCCCCACGTCGCGCAACGACCCGCCATGGCGCAGCGTCTTGGCGTCGTCGCCCACCACCACGAACGGTACGGGGTTGGTCGTATGCGCCGTGTGCGGCCCGCCCGACACGGGGTCGATCATCAACTCGCAATTGCCGTGGTCCGCGGTGACGAGCAGAGTGGCGTCGCGCCGCTCCGCGCTCCGCAAGACGCGCTCGAGGCAGCGATCCACCGTTTCCACCGCCTTCACGGCCGCCGGTAATACCCCAGAGTGCCCCACCATGTCGCCGTTGGCGTAATTGCAGAGGATGAAGTCGTGTTGGCCCGCTTCGAGCGCCTTGCACAATACATCGGTCACGCCTGCGGCGCTCATCTCCGGCATCAGGTCGTAGGTCGCGACCTTCTGGGACGGTACGAGCTCGCGCTCCTCTCCCTTATAAGGCGCTTCGATCCCGCCGTTGAAGAAGTAGGTCACGTGCGCGTATTTCTCCGTCTCGGCGGTGCGGAACATCGTCTTGCCCCGCTCCGACAGGACCTCGGCCACGATCTTGTGCAGCGTCATGGGCCCATAGGCCACGGGGAAGGGGAAGGTGGCGTCGTACTGCGTCATCGTGACCAGATCGACTTTCGGCCGGTCGGCCACGTCGAAGCCCGTGAAGCCCGGCAGGGCGAGCGCCCGGCACATCTGCCGCACGCGATCGGCGCGGAAGTTGACGACGAACACGCCGTCGCCCGACTTGATGCGCGGCGCGCCGGTGATCACCCGTGGCTTCACGAACTCGTCCGTTTCGCCCGCCTCGTACGCCTGGCGCACCGCCGTCACCGGGTCGGGCGCCGGCGCGCCCACGCCCCGCACCATCGCGTCGAAAGCGAGCTGGGTGCGCTCCCAGCGCTTGTCGCGGTCCATCGCGTAATACCGGCCGACCACGGTCGACACGGCGGCGTTTGACGCCCTCTGGACCAACTCCTCCATGAATCCCAACCCCGATTTAGGTGGCGTGTCGCGCCCGTCGAGCCACGCGTGGATCGCCACGGGGATGCCCGCGCGGCCGCCCAGCGCCACCGCGGCGAGCAGGTGCTCGTCCAGGGCGTGCACGCCGCCCGTGCCGATGAGGCTGAGGAGATGGAGCGTGCCGCCGCGGCGCTTGAGCGCGTCGCACAGGCCCACGAGCGGCGCCAGCCGGAAGAATTCGCCCGACTGGATGCTGTGCGAAATGCGCGCGATATCCTGCGGCACCACGCGGCCCGCGCCCAAATTCAAGTGGCCCACCTCGCTGTTGCCCATCTGGCCGGCGGGCAGCCCCACGGCCAGGCCCGAGGCATCGAGCAGCGTGTGCGGCGCGCGCGCCCACAGGCGATGCCACACCGGCGTCTCACCCAGCTCGATGGCGTTGCCCTCGCGGCCGGGGCGGAAGCCCCAGCCGTCGAGCACGATCAACACGACCGGGGTGCGCGCTCCACGTGGCGTAGGCATATTGAAGGGGATGCAATGTACCCCCGCGCTTCGCGCGCTACCAGTTGCGATGCTGGTCGTGGCGCCGCTCGCGTCGCAGGCGCGCTACCGCGTCACCGCCGACAACGAGTGGTTTTATCAGGCGGTGGACGGTCACCGCTTGGCGCAAATCGCCCGCGGCGCCGAGGTGCAGGGCGGCGCCATCCAGGGCGACTGGATCACGGTCACGCTCGACGGCTGGATCTTCGCGTCGTCGGTGGGGCCGAGCCCCAAACCCGAGTTCGACCTCGCGGTGACGCCGGACGGGGGCGAGAACCTCCGCGCGGCGCCGGCGGGCGCCCTGGTAGGCCATCTCGCCAAGGGCTTCGGCCTGAAGCGGCTCGCCACGCAGGGCCGCTGGGTGCACGTGCAGCGCCAGGGGTGGATGAAGCGCGCCCCGCTGCTGCCGTTCGCCAGCGTCAGCACCACGGTGACCGCGGCCGGCGACTCCGACAGCTCGAGCGCTCGGCTGCCCCCCCGAACCCCGGCGCGTGGCGGCGGGGTCAACCCACCCGCGGCTGATACCGCGGCCGTCGACCCGTCGAAAGCCCAACCGAGCCGCCGCACGATGTTGTACCGCGCGCCCGACGGCCCGCCCGCCGGTGCCATCGCGCCTGAGACGCCGCTGCGTGTGCTGTCGCGCTCGGGTGATTGGGCGCGGGTGCAGTTCGAGGGGTGGGTCAAGACGTCGGACCTGCAGACCGCGCCGCCCGGCGTGCTGGTGGGCGTGAGCGCCGCCGAGCTGCGCACCGATCCGGCGCGCTTCCAAGGGCAGGTGCTGCGGTGGCGGCTGCAGTTTATCGCGGTGGAGATCGCCGACGACCTGCGGCCCGACGTGCCCGACGGCGCCACGTATCTGCTCGCGCGCGGGCCCAGCCCCGAGCACGGCTTCGTCTACGTCGTCGTCCCCGACGCGAAGAAGGCGCTGATCGCGTCGCTTCCGCCCTTAACCAACATCGAAATCACCGCGCGGGTGCGCGTGGGCCGGAGCCGGTACCTCGGCAATCCGGTGGTGGACCTGCTGTCGCTCGAGGTGCGGCCATGAACGACATTCTGCGTGAGCGCATGCTGCGCAAGCTCGAAACGCTGTCGGAGGAGCGGGCGTATCAGGTGCTCGACTACATCGAGTTTCTTGAGTCGAAGTACGCCGAGCGTCCCGCCGGCGCCCCACCGTTCCAGAAGGTGGCGGAGACATTGGAGGACACGCTGCGCGCGGGCCGCGTGCCGGTGACCATCATCAAGGGCACGATGGACGCGGTGGGGAAGGCGGGGCGGTTTTTGGAGGGGCTCGCGGCCGCCGGCAAGGCGGCGGTGGAAGAGGTCACCAGCAAGAAGAAGGAAGGGACGCCGCCGGCGCCGCAGGAGCGTGGGGGCGCGGAGGAGACGCGGTGATCCTCAACTCCACCGTCGTGCGTCGGTCGTTCATCGCTTTTCACCTCGTCCTGGGTCTCGGCTTGTTGGCTCTGAGCATCGAGACGCTCCTCCACGCCCTCGCTCCGGAGAACATTCATTCACACCAGCACATCGCGCTGATCGCCGCCGTGGAGGCGGTGGGGGCCGTGCTCTTTCTGCTGCCGCGGGTATCGCGCGCCGGGGCCCTGCTGTTGGTCGTCGTCATCGGTCTGGCGTTCGTCGCGCACGCCCTCGAGGGCGAATGGCGCGTTGACCTGGCGATCTACGCGGCCGGCGCCTGGTTGGTGTACGCGATGGGCGGGGGCTGGCCGGCGCGCGCATAGGGTTCATCCCATTCATCCCAACGCAGCTCTGATCGAGACATTCTACGCGGCACTCCAGCGGCGCGACGCGGCCGCCATGGCGGCCTGCTACGCGCCCAGCGTCTCGTTTCAGGATCCGGTGTTCACGCTCGCTGGCTGGCGCGCCGGCGCCATGTGGCGGATGCTGTGCGAGCGGGGGAAAGACCTGCGCGTGAGCGTGGCGAACGTCCATGCCGACGATGCGACCGGCTCCGCCCGCTGCGATGCGTGGTACACCTTCAGCGCCACCGGGCGGCCAGTGCACAACGTGATCGCGGCGAGCTTCGAGTTCGCGGGCGGCCGGATCATCCGGCACGTCGATCGCTTCGACCTGCACCGCTGGGCGGCGCAGGCGCTGGGCCTGAAAGGACTGCTGCTCGGCTGGACCCCGCCGGTGCAGCACGCGATCCGCCGGCAGGCCGCGCAGAGCCTCGACGCGTTCATTCAGACCCGCGGCTTGCGCGAGACCACGCCATGATGTGGGCCGGCCTCGCGCTGGGCTACCACCTGGCGAGCCGCTTGGCCTACGTCGTGGGGGTGGGCGTCGCCCTCACGCGGCAAGATCGGCGCCAGGTCTTCACGCGGCGGGACGGCATCGAGGCGGGGTTCCGCCGTTTCCGCCGTGGTGCGGCGATCGTGATGAACAACGACGCCGTGAGCTTCATCGTCCTGTGTATTGTGACCCGATCCACCCTGCACATCGCCCTCTCCCGGACGGTGCTGATCGCGACGGGCGTGATCTTCGTGCTGATCGGACTGACGCTCAAGCTGTGGGCAGCCGCGCTCGTGGGGTCCGCGAACTACTATTGGCGCAATTTCTTCGCGCCGAGCGATTTCGAGCCGGTGCCGACCGGACCCTATCGCTTCCTCAAGAATCCCATGTACACGCTGGGCTACCTCCCCACCTACGGCTTGGCGCTCGTGCTGGGCTCCTGGCCCGGCCTCTGCGCCGCGGCGTTCGATCAGGCCGGCATCCTGGTCTTCTACCACTGGGTAGAGAAACCGCACTTCGAGCAGGTGATCAGGGCGGCGTCACGACGGCGCGCGGTGCCAGTTGAACCACCGGCCCCGCCCGGATAACTTTCGCCATGGGAACCTTCCGCCCGGCCCCCGCGCTCACTTTCGACGACGTTTTGCTCGTGCCGCGGCACGCCACCGTGCATCCGCGCAACGTCGACGTGAAGTCCTGGTTCACCCGCAAGATCCCGCTCAACATTCCGCTCGTTTCGGCCGCCATGGACACCGTCACCGAGTCCGAGATGGCGATGGCCATCGCGCGCGAGGGCGGCATCGGTGTCATCCACAAGAACATGTCCATCGACCGCCAGGCGGCCGAGGTAGACCGCGTGAAACGCAGCGAATCGGGGATGATCCTGAACCCCATCACCCTGGGGCCCGACCGGCCGCTGCGCGAGGCCACCCACCTGATGGCCCGTTTCAAGATCTCGGGCGTCCCCATCGTGGACGACGCGGGCAAGCTGGTCGGCATCATCACCAACCGCGACCTGCAGTTCGAACGGCAGCTCGACCGGCCCATCAAAGACGCGATGACCAAGGACAAGCTCGTCACCGCGCCGGTCGGCACCACGATGGAGGAAGCCGAGCGGATATTGGGGCGGCACCGCATCGAGAAGCTGCCGGTGGTGGACAAGCAGGGTGTACTGCGCGGCCTGATCACCATCAAGGACATCTTCAAGCGGCGCCAGCATCCCGATGCCAACAAGGACCAGCACGGGCGCTTGCGCGTGGCCGCTGCGGTGGGCGGCACCGCCGAAGCGATGCCGCGCGCCAAGGCCCTGCTCGACGCCGGTGTGGACGTGATCGTGATCGACTCGGCGCACGGCCACTCCAAGGGCGTGCTCGACACCGTGGCGCTCCTGCGCGAGGCCTTCCCGGACGCGCAGCTCGTCGCCGGCAACGTCGCGACCGCGGCCGGCGCCAAGGCGCTGGTGGAGCGCGGGGTGGACGCGGTGAAGGTGGGCGTCGGCCCGGGCTCGATCTGCACCACCCGCGTCGTCACCGGCGTGGGCGTGCCGCAGATCACCGCCATCGTGGACGCCGTGAAGGGTGCGGGCGACGTGCCCGTCATCGCCGACGGCGGCGTCAAATACTCGGGCGACGTGGTCAAGGCGCTCGCCGCGGGCGCCGCCAGCGTGATGATGGGCTCGATGCTCGCGGGCACCGAGGAGAGCCCCGGGGAATCGTTCCTGCTCGAGGGCCGCCGCTTTAAGGTGATTCGCGGCATGGGCTCGCTCGGCGCCATGGAAGAGGGCTCGGCCGACCGCTACTTCCAGGAGGGCGAGGTCTCGCCCTCCAAGCTCGTGCCTGAAGGCATCGAGGCGCGCGTGCCGTACCGGGGTCCCGTCGCCGACGTGATTTTCCAGATGACGGGCGGCTTGCGCAGTGGCATGGGCTACTGCGGCGTGTGCGACATCAAGGCGCTGCGGACCGAGACCGAATTCATCCAGATCACCGCAGCCGGCCTGCGCGAGTCGCACCCGCACGACGTCGTCGTCACCCGCGAAGCACCGAATTACAGCCTCTAGCGCTTGACACGTCGGAAGCCCGGGTCTACTGTTGCGCCCGGCTTTCCGACGAATCGTCAGTCCCGTCAATCCTCCTGACAGAGGCCCGCATGGATCTTTTCCGACGGAAGAGCGTCACCGACTTGCAGAACGAGGCGGCGACCGATCACAGCCTGAAGCGCGCCCTGGGCGCCCTCAACCTCACGATGCTCGGCATCGGCGCGATCATTGGCACGGGGATTTTCGTGCTCACGGGCACGGTCGCGGCCGTGAACTCGGGTCCGGCGGTGGTCCTGTCGTTCACGTTCGCCGGGATCGCCTCGATCTTCGCGGCCTTGTGCTACTCGGAGTTCGCCTCGCTCGTGCCGATGGCCGGCAGCGCGTACACCTACGGCTACGCGACACTGGGTGAGCTGATCGCGTGGATCATCGGCTGGGACCTGGTGCTTGAGTACGCGTTAGGTGCGGTGACCGTCGCGATCGGCTGGTCGGGATACGTCGTGTCGTTCCTGCACGATCTGCACATCGACGTCCCGTGCGCCCTCTCGGCGGCTCGGGGCACGATGGTCACCTGTCCCGACGGCACGCAGGTCGCGGCCGTCTTCAATCTGCCGGCGATGATCATCATTGGGCTGGTGACGACGCTGCTGGTCGTCGGAATCAAGGAATCTGCCAACTTCAATAACGTTATTGTGTTCATCAAGGTCGCGGTTGTTCTGTTGTTCATCGCGTTCGCGGCGCATGCGGTCAATCCCGCCAACTGGCACCCGTTCATTCCCCCACAAACGGTGAAGGACGGTGTCCCGCAGCCGGGGCTCTTCGGGTGGAGTGGGGTCTTCACCGGTGGGGCCATCGTGTTCTTCGCCTACATTGGCTTCGACGCGGTCAGCACAGCGGCGCAGGAGGCCAAGAACCCGCAGAAGGACATGCCGATCGGGATCATCGGCTCGCTGTTGATCTGTACTGTGCTGTACATCATCGTGTCCGCCATTGCCACCGGCGTCATGAGCTACAAGGACCTGAATGTCCCGGACCCGATTGCAATCGTGGCGGACCATGCCGGGATGGGTTGGATGTCCACGTTGATCAAGCTCGGGGCCATCGCGGGCCTGTCATCGGTGATCCTGGTGATGTTGCTCGGCCAGTCGCGCGTGTTCTACTCGATGTCGCGCGACGGCCTGCTGCCGCCGGTGATCAACAAGGTGCATCCCCGGTTCCAAACGCCGTACGTGACGTCGATCGTGACCGGCGTCTTGGTCGCGTTCTTCGCCGCGATCCTGCCGATCCGCGACGCGGCCAGCCTCGTTTCCATCGGCACCTTGCTTGCGTTCGTGATCGTTTCCGTCGGCATCCTGGTGCTGCGGATACGCGAGCCTAACCTGCCACGGGTATTCAAGACGCCCGCCGTCTGGTTCGTCGCCCCAGCCGGAGCCCTTTCGGCGGCCTATCTGATGAAGTCGCTTCCGCTCGTGACCTGGCGGCGGCTCATCATTTGGTTCGTGATCGGCATGGTGATTTACTTCGCTTACAGCATCCGCCACTCCAAGTTGGCGAAGAAAGCGCAATAACGACGGCGTCAAGCGAAAGCGTCGAGCGGAGACGTCGAGCAACTACGTCGTTGCTTGACGCCTTTTGCTCGACGTCTCCGCTCGACGCCCTTATGTTTGAGGCATGCGCACCCGCCTGAGGTGGCTCGCCTTCTGGACCCTGCTGGGGCTCATCTCGAGCGGGCAGCTGTTTCTCGCCGACCGGCGCCTCGCCGCCCATCCGTTCAGCGGCTGGCAGGCGCTCGCCGCCAGTCTCTGCGCCTGGTACCTGTGGGGCCTGTTCGCGCCGCTCGTGGTCTGGCTCGGCCGGCGCTTCCAGGTGGACCGCGCCAATTTCGCCCGGCACTTCTTCATCCACTTGGGCGCGAGCCTCAACCTCGCCTTCCTGCACGTTGTCGCTGCCGTCGGCATACAGGACCTGCTCCACGCCGCTGCGGGGCAGCCTTTTGTGCTCGCCGACAAGCTCGTGGACAACTTCACCCTGTTCTATCACTGGGACGTCCTGATCTACTGGGCGATCCTCGCCGTCGTCCACGCCTACGACTATCATCGCGATCTCGAGGCCCGCCAAACGGCGCTGGCCGAGCTCGCGAGCCGGGTCGCGCGGCCCAACGTACTGGAGCGGCTGCTGGTAGAAGACGACGGGCGCCGCGTGTTCGTGCGCTCCACCGACGTCGATTGGGTGGAGGCCGCGAAGAACTACGTCCGGCTGCACATGGGAGACCGGACGTTCGTGCTGCGTTCCACCCTCGCGGCGCTCGAGCAGCGGCTCGACGCGCGCGTGTTCCGGCGCATCAACCGCTCCGCGCTCGTCAACCTGGACCGCGTCAAGGAGCTGCAGCCGTGGTTCCACGGCGACGCCATCTGCATTCTCCGCAACGGCGCCCGCCTGACGGTGAGCCGCAACTATCGAGACCGCGTCTTCGTTTCGCTCGAGGCCTGAGCTTCGATAGGCCGCTTCGGCCCGCCGGCAGTCCCGCTCGTCCCGCAATGGTTGTGAGGGCCATGGCCGCCGCCACATTGAGCGGCCATGGCCCTCTTTGCCACCAAGTCCATCACCGCGCTCCGCGCCGAGGCGGACGCCGCGGGGGAGCGCGCCCTGCGCCGCACGCTCGGCCCCCTGCATCTCACGACGCTCGGTATCGGCGCCGTCATCGGCGCGGGCATCTTCGTGTTCACGGGCGTGGCCGCGGCGCGCTATGCCGGTCCGGCCGTGCCGCTGTCCTTTGTCGCGGCCGGGATCGCGTGCGCCCTCGCCGGCCTGTGTTACGCCGAGATGGCGTCCGCGGTGCCGGTGGCCGGCAGCGCGTACACGTACTCCTACGCCACGATGGGCGAGTTCATCGCCTGGATCATCGGCTGGGACCTGGTGCTCGAGTATGCGATGGGCGCAGCCACCGTGGGTGCCGGGTGGTCGTCCTATTTCGTCGCGCTCTTCAACGATTTCGGCGTCCATCTCCCCGCGTCTCTCACGTCCGCGCCGTACCTCTGGTGCGAAGCGCCCGACGTCGGCACCAAAGCCGGGTGCCTGGTTCAGGGATTCAACGCGACCGGCGGACTCGTCAACGTGCCCGCCATCTGCATCGTCGCGCTGATGTCCTTCGTGCTGGTGGTCGGGATCCGCGAGTCGGCGCGTGTGAACAACGTCATCGTGGCGCTCAAGCTCGCGGTGATTGGGCTGCTCATCGTCGCGGGCGTGTCCTACATCAACACGGCCAATTGGCATCCCTTTGTGCCGCCCAACGCCGGGTCGTTCGGCAAGTATGGGATATCGGGCATCTTCCGTGGCGCGGGGCTCGTCTTCTTCGCGTTCATCGGGTTCGACGCGGTCAGTACCGCGGCGCAGGAAGCGCGCAACCCGCAGCGCGACATGCCGAAGGGCATCCTGGCCTCGCTCGCGATCTGCACGGCCCTGTATATCGTCGTGTCGGCGATCCTCACGGGCTTGATGCCCTACACGACGCTCGACGTGGCGCACCCCGTGGGCTTCGCCGTCGACTCGATTCCCGGGCTGCGGTGGATGGGGTGGATCGTCAACCTCGGCGCGGTGCTGGGCCTGGCGTCGGTCATCCTGGTGATGCTGCTGGGCCAGTCCCGGGTGTTCTATGCGATGGCGCGGGATGGGTTGCTGCCGCCGTGGGTCGGGAAGGTGCACCCCCGGTTCCGGACCCCGTGGCTCACCCAGATCTTCGTCGGCGTCTTCGCGGGCTTCTTCGCCGGCTTGTTCCCGATCGACTTGCTCGTGCAGCTGGTGAATATCGGCACGCTCCTGGCCTTCGGGCTCGTCTGCGGCGGCATCATCATTCTGCGCCGCACCCGGCCGGATCTGGAACGGCCCTTCAAGACTCCGTGGGTACCGGTTGTGCCCATCCTCGGCGTGCTCTCCTGCGTCGGTCTCGCCGCGACCCTGCCCGCGGACACTTGGGCCCGCCTGATCGTGTGGCTGGTCATCGGACTGGCCATCTACTTCGGGTACAGCCGCAGGCATTCTGTTCTCAGACAGAGCGGCGTCTAGCGCGTGACGTTTTTGCTTGACGATGTCGCTCCACATATCTTGCCGTCATGGATATTCCCCGCGACCGGATTGCGGCGGCGAAGAATGTCGCCGCGCTGTTCGTCCCCGGCTCTCGTATCGCTCTGACGACCCACGTCAACGCCGATGGCGACGGCGTCGGCAGCGAGGTCGGGCTGTGGCACCTGCTCGCCGGCCGCGGCGTGCGGGCGAGCATCGCCAACCCCACGCCGATCCCGGAGCGGTTCGCGTTCCTGATTCCGGAGGGGGCTGACCAGTCGCAGCGTGCCGCCAAGGAAATCGAGCGGGCCGACGCGATCGTGGTGCTCGACATCTCGGACTTGGGGCGCATCGGCGATCTCGGCGGCGCCGTGCAGGCCCGGCGGGTGCCCGTCGCCTGCATCGACCACCACGTGAGTCCCGGTACCCTGCCCGCGGGCCCGCGGCTCGTGGCTCCTGACGCGACCGCCACGGCCGAGCTGGTGTTCGATCTCGCGACGGCGCTGGGCTGGCCGGTCACGCCGCAGTGCGCCCGCGCGTTGTATGTGGGCATTCTCACCGACACGGGCGGCTTTCGTTTCGCCAACACCTCACCGCGCGCCCTGCAGGTGGCGGGCGCGTTGCTCGAATGCGGCGTCGAGCCCGAGTCGATTTACGAAGCGGTCTACGCCAGCGCCCCCGAAGGCCGCGTGCGGCTCACCGCGGAAGTGCTGCAGACGCTGGTGGTGGAGAATGACGTGGGTCTCGCCTGGGTGACGGTGCCCCCCGGGGCGCTGGAGCGCTTCGGCGCGACGCCTGACGACCTCGACGGCATCGTCGAGTTTCCGCGCTCCATCGCCGGCGTGCGCCTCGCCCTGCTGTTCCGCCAGATCGCCAACGGCCGGATCAAGGTGTCGTTCCGGTCGATGGGCGCCGTGAACGTCGACGCCTTGGCCCAACAGTTCGGCGGGGGCGGGCACAAGAAGGCGGCCGGCGCGTCGCTCGACCTGACGCTGGCCGATGCGCAGCAGCAAGTGCTCGACGCGGCGCGGCAGGTGCTGCGTGGCGCGGTCGCCGTCGCGCGCTGAACCGAGTTCGTAACGTCGCGCCCGCCCGCCGCCTCCACTACATTCCCGCCGTGCCGAGTTCCGACGCCCTCACCGATCGCGTTCACGCCGCCCTCGCCGCCCTCCCGAATCCCCGCACTGGACAGGACGTCGTCGCCGCCGGAATGGTGCGCGACCTGGCCGTGGACGCCGCCGGCGCCGTCAGCTTCACCTTCGCGCTCACCCGCGACGATCCCGCCACCCTCGCCCGTGAAGCCCGCCGCGCCGTCCAGGCCGTCACGGGCGTCACGGGCGTCCGCATCAACGTGGTCGACCCGAACGCCGCCGCCCGGGCCGCCGCACCGCGCGCCCCAGCGGGGCCCGGCGGGCCGGGGCCATCGGTCCCGCCGCCGCCCACGCCGGTCGCGATGCCGCATCTCGGCAAGGCGCTCGCCGTGTCGTCGGGCAAAGGCGGCGTGGGCAAGTCCACCGTGTCGGCCAACCTCGCCGTGGCGCTCGCCCGGGCGGGCCACCGCGTGGGCCTCATGGACGCCGACATCTATGGGCCCAACATCCCGCGGATGATGGGCGTCGATCAGAAGCCCGAAGTGGTGGGCGGCAAGATCCAGCCGCTCGAGAGCCACGGCGTGAAACTCATGTCGCTCGGCTTCATCGTGGAGCGCGAGGCGCCCGCCATCTGGCGTGGCCCCATCATCATGAAAATCATCCAGCAGTTCCTGCGCGACGTCGCGTGGGGCGAGCTCGACTACTACCTGGTGGATCTGCCGCCCGGCACCGGCGACGCTCAGCTCTCGCTGGTGCAGACGATCCACCTCCACGGCGCGCTGATCGTGACCACGCCCCAGGAAGTCGCCGTGGGCGACTCGTTGCGGGGCGCCAAGATGTTCGAGCGCGTGGGCGTGCGGGTGCTGGGCATCGTCGAGAACATGAGCTACTACATCTGCCCGCATTGCGGCGATCGCAGCGAGCTGTTTCTCTCGGGCGGCGGCGAACGCCTCGCGGGCGAGCTCGGCGTGCCCCTGTTGGGGCAGATCCCGCTGCAGGCGCTGGTGCCGCAGTTCGCCGACGCCGGCCAGCCGGTGGTCGTGGCCGCGCCCAAGTCGCCCGCCGCGGAGGCGCTCACGGGGATCGCGGCACGCGTGGCGGCGGCGCTCGCCGCCGTTCCCGCGCGCTGATGCTCCGCCTCGCGGCCGCCATCCTGCTGGTGCAGGGCGGGGGCCGCGACCGCCCCGACCTGCGCGCGGGCCTCGATACCCTCTACGCGGGCGCCTTTCCCGTCGCGGCCGAATACTTCGCCGGCCTAGCGGCGCGCGATAGCGCCGATCCCGCACCCGCGATCTTCGAGGCCGGCGCCTACATCTGGTGGGCGGCCGCCAAAGATTCCGACGCGTTCGAGGCCGCGCGCATCGATTCGCTGTTGGGCCTTGCGATCGCGCGCGCCCGCGCGGCCGGACCCGCCGCGCAATTCTGGCTCGCCACCGCGCTGGGCTACCGCGCGCGTGAGCGCGATCTCCACGGCAGCTCCTGGGGCGCCGCCAAGGACGCGCGGGCGATGCGCGACGCCTACCGCCGCATCCTGGCCGCGGACTCGACGTGCATGGACTGCTACTTGGGCCTCGGGCTCTACCGCTACGGCCTCGCGCGCGCCAGTACGATCGCACGCATCGTCGCGAAGCTCATCGGTCTGGGCTCGGGCAACGCCGAAGAGGGGATCCGCTTCATGCGGCGCGTGGCGCACGACGGCGACCTCGCCAAGGTCGAGGGCACCTGGGTGCTGGCGTCCGCGCTGGTGCGCGAAGCGGCGCGCGACCCCGCCGGCGCGGCGGTGCTCGTGCACGAGGCGCGTAGCTACGTCGAGCGGTTGGCGCACCGCTACCCCGAGAACCCGGTGTTCGAGCGGTTTCTGCGCCAATACCCCGAGCGCGCGTTGTGACGACCGCGGCCGGTCCTCCCGCCGGCGCCCTCACCGTCGGCCCACTGCGCTCGGCCGTGCTGCGCCTTGCCGTGCCCGCGGTGGCGATGATGGCCTGCCACCTCTCCTTCAACTTGATCGACAGCATCTGGGTGGGCCGGCTGATCGGGCCCGCGGCGCTCGCCGCCGTTTCGACAGCGGGTTTCTACATATGGGTCCTGCTGTCGCTCGGCGAGATGGTCGAGGTGGGACTCATCGCACTCGCCGCCCGGCGGCACGGCCAGGGGTCTCCGGATGCCGCGGCTCGGGCGGCGGCGGCCGCCGTGCTGTACGCGCTCGCAGCGGGCGCAATCGTGAGTGTCACGGGCCTGGTCGTGATGGACGGCTTGTTCCGCTGGATGACCGTGCCCCCGGAAGTGGCGCGGCTCGGTCACCAGTATCTCTCGACCTGGCTGTTGGGCGGGCCCCTGGTGTTCGGGTTCTTCGCGATCGAGGCGACGTTCCGCTCGGCGGGCGACACGCGCACGCCGTTCTTTCTCCTCGGCACATCGGTGCTCTTGTCCATCGCACTCGATCCGCTGTTGATCGCGGGCGTGGGACCGTTTCCCCGTCTCGGCGTGGAGGGCGCGGCGCTCGCGTCGGTGATGGTGCGGGGCGGCGGGTTCGTCATCGGATTCGTGATCGCCGTGCGCCGCGGGCTGATCCGTCTGGGCGCGCCGGACTGGCGCGCCGTCCCCACGATCATGCGCATCGGTGCCCCGTTCTCGCTGGCGGGCGTGGTGTTCTCCGTGATCTACATGTGGCTCACGCGGTTCACGTCGCGGTTCGGCACCCCTGCGCTCGCCGCGCTCGGCATCGGTCACAAGGTCGAGGGCCTGGGATTCATGGCCATCTCGGGCTTCTCGCTCGCCGCCAGCGCTCTGGTGGGGCAAAATCTCGGTGCCGGGCTCGAGCAGCGTGCCCGCGACGCCGTGCGCCTGACCGTGCGCTACTGTCTTCTGGTGACCGTCACCACCGCGATCCTGTTCCTCCTATTTCCACGGACCCTCGCGGGACTCTTCACGACCGATGCGGCCGTGATCGCGGACGGCAGTTTGTACCTCCGGGTGATCGCGTTCGCCCAGGTCGGCCAGACGTTCGAGCTGATTTTCGAGGGGGCGCTCGCGGGGGCGGGCTACACCCTGTGGCCGCAGGTGACCAGCCTATCGCTCACGGCGTTGCGCGTCCCCCTGTCGGCATGGTGGTCGCGCTCGGGCGGCTTGCTCGGGATCTGGATCGCGCTGTCGTTGACCGCGGTGCTGCGCGGTGTGGCGATGACGCTGTTCTGGCGCGGTGGTCGCTGGCGCCGCGTGACGGTCTGATGGCTGACGGCTGATGGCTCTCATCACGCTTCTCACCGACTTCGGCACCGCCGACAGCTACGTCGGCGAGGTGAAGGGCGTGCTGGCGTTGCGCGCGCCCGGGGCGGTGATCGTGGACGTGACGCACGATGTGACGCCGGCCGACATTCGCGCCGCCCAATACCTGCTCGGCCGGACGTGGCGCCGCTTCCCGGCGGGCAGTGTGCACCTGGTGGTGGTGGACCCAGGGGTCGGGACCGCCCGCCGCGCGCTCGCCGCCCTGGCGGATGGTCATTACTTCGTCGCTCCCGACAATGGCCTGCTCTCCGGGATCGCCGCCGCGGGCCGCTTCGTGTCGCTCCCCATCCCCTCCGAGGCGGCGCCGACGTTCCACGCCCGCGACGTCTTTGCCATCGCGGCCGCACGCCTCGCGATGGGCACGCCGCTAGAGCAGCTGGGTTCGCCGATCACCGATCCGTACCACTCCCCACTCCCCACGCCGCGATTGGACGGCGTGGCGCTGGTGGGTCAGGTCATCTACGTCGATCGCTTCGGTACGCTAGTGACCAACATTCCGGGCACGCAGGTGGAGCCCGGTGTGCGCATCAAAGTGGCCGACACCGACGTGGGACCGCTGCGGCGTACCTACGGCGACGTCGAGCGCGGCCAACTCGTGGCGTATGTGGGATCGAACGGCGAAGTGGAAATTGCGGCGCGCGAGGGGAGCGCGGTGCGGCTGTTGGGGGTGGGCGTAGGCGCGGCGGTGCGCGCCTAGGCCTGGTATCCCCCCGACGGCGTCGGCACTTTGACCTGCGCCATGATGCGATCCGCGAACCCGGGCGCCGGCGCGAAGCGCGGCAGCTGTGCCAATTCGAGCACCAGCCGGCGCTCCGCCTGGGCTAGCGTCAGGCAGTGGCCGCACTCCGCGAGATGCATGGTGCGGTCCGTGGCTAGGAGGCCCTCGGCCCAGAGGTCCACTTCCTCCGGGGTCAGGTGCTGCTTGGTAGTGTCGCTCATGTGTGTCTCCTACGCGCGCGCAGCGGGGCCGGTTTCAGGCGACCCGGCCGCTCAACAGGGTGCGTAATTCATTGCGAGCCCGGTGGATATAGGTCTTCACGGTGCCCAGCGGCAGGTCCATGGTTTGCGCGATCTCTTCATAGGAATAGCCCTCGACGAACCGCAGCAGGATGCAGGCGCGGTACTCGGGGCGGAGGCGGCCGATCGCCCGGTCAATCGCGCCGCCCAGTTCGCGGTGCACCACTTCGTCGAGCGGCGTCTCGCCCTTGGCGCCGAGCTGCGGAGCGCTGGCGCTCGCCTCCTCGATGCTCCCAGCGTGGGGCGAGCCGTCGAGCGACAGCGTGTCGAGCTCGCGGCGGCGCAGGTGATCGATCGCGGCATTGTTGGCGATCTTGAAAATCCACGACGAAAACTTGAATTCGGGCTTGTACGTACGGATGCCGTTCAGGACCTTGACGAAGGTTTCCTGAGCCAGGTCTTCGGCGAGCGCGCGATCGCGCACCATGCGATAGAGCAAGGCGAAGATGGGCCGCTCGTAGCGCCGCACCAGTTCGCGGAACGCCCGCTCGTACCCCTGCTTTGCCCACTCGACCACGTCCTGGTCGCTGGCGCCTCGAAGGTCGCTCGGCCTATCTTTCGCGCCTATGGCGCCGCTCCCCTCGTCCGAAGTGGTGTCGTTCCCGCCCGGCGGCGAGGCCAAACGGTCCTACGTGCGGCGGATGTTCACCGCGATCGCGCCGCGTTACGACCTGCTCAACCATCTCCTGAGCCTCAACGTCGACCGCCGCTGGCGTCGCGCCGCGGTGCGCCGTCTCGGCTGGGAAGCGAAGCCCGATGGCGTCTACCTGGACCTCTGCTCCGGCACGATGGACCTCGCGGCGGAGCTCGCCCGCACACCCGGGTTCCGCGGCCGCGTGCTCGGGGCGGACTTCGTGGTCCCGATGCTCGAGCGCGGGCGGGGCAAGGCGGCGCGGGCGGCGCCCGTGGCGGCCGACGCGTTGCAGCTGCCGTTCCCGGACGCGTCCTTCGACGGTGCCATGGTCGCGTTCGGCGTGCGCAACCTGGCCGATCCCGACGCCGGTCTGGCCGAGGCGGCGCGGGTGCTCCGACGCGGCGCGCGTTTCGTGGTGCTGGAGCTCACGACGCCCCGCTTCGCACCGCTGCGCGCCGCTTTTCTCTTCTATTTTCGCCGCATCCTGCCCGCCATCGGGCGCGCGGTGTCCAAACATAGAGACGCCTACACCTACCTGCCAGAGTCGGTGCTGGAGTGGCCCGCGCCCGCGGCGCTCACGGCGCGGTTCGCCGCGGCCGGATTTCGCGATACGGGCTACGCGCTGCTGACCGCCGGCGTCTGCGCCATCCACTATGGCACTCGATAACCTGCGCGCCTTCGTGGGCGCGATCGACGCGGCGGGCGAGCTCGCGCGCGTCGATCGCGCCGTGTCCATCGACAAAGAGATCACCGAGATCGCCGACCGCTGCATGAAGTCGCCGGGCGGCGGCCCCGCGCTGCTCTTCACCAAGCCGACGCTCGTGGGGGGCGCCGCGTCGCGCCACCCGGTGGCGGTGAATCTGTTCGGCTCGGAGCGGCGCATGGCGCTGGCCCTGGGCGTCGAGCGGCTGGATGAGATCGGCGAGCGCATCGCGGAGCTCTTGAACCTCAAGGTGCCCGACGGGCTGTTCGGCAAGCTCGCCATGCTGCCGCGGCTCGCCGAGATCGCGAAGTTTCCGCCCAAGACGGTGGGGGGGCGGCCGCCGTGCCAGGAGACGGTCCTGCGGGGCGCCGACGTCGACCTCGGGCAGCTGCCCGTGCCGATTTGCTGGCCGCAGGATGGCGGGCCCTACCTGACGCTGGCGGGCGTAATCACGCGCGACCCCGTGACCGGCACGCGCAACGTCGGGATGTATCGGGTGCAGGTGATCGGCAAGGACGCCGTGGCGATGCACTGGCAGCGGCACAAAGTAGGGGCCGCGCACTGGCGGGAGATGGCGGCGCGGGGGGAGACGATGCCCGTGGCAATCGCCTTGGGCGGCGATCCCGCGAGCATCTACGCGGCGTCCGCGCCGCTGCCGCCCACGATCGACGAATTCCTGTTCGCGGGATTCCTGCGCAAGGAACCGGTGCGGCTCGCCAAGGCCGTGACGTGTGACCTCGACGTGCCGGCCGAGGCGGAGATCGTGCTCGAGGGCTACGTCGACCCGCGCGAGCCGCTCGTGCTGGAAGGGCCGTTCGGCGATCACACGGGGTTCTACTCGCTCGCCGACCATTACCCCCAGGTGCACATCACCGCGATCACCATGCGGACCGAGCCGATCTGGCCCCATACGATCGTGGGCCGCCCGCCGATGGAGGACTACTACCTCGGCCACGCCACGGAACGGATCTTCCTGCCGCTCCTGAAGCTCACGATCCCCGAGATCGTGGATCTGCACATGCCGGCCGAGGGCATCTTCCACAATCTCGTGTTCGTGAGCATCGACAAGCAGTATCCCGGGCAGGCGTGGAAGGTGATGAACGGCCTGTGGGGGCAGGGCCTGATGGCGCTCGCGAAGGTGATCGTGGTGCTGGACAAGGACGTCAACGTGCGCGACCCGAAGGAAGCATGGTGGGTGGCGCTCAACCACATCGACCCCGAGCGCGACGTGCGCTTTTCGATGGGGCCGATGGACGTGCTGGACCATTCGAGCCGCGGGTTCACCTACGGCTCGAAGATGGGCATCGACGCCACTCGCAAGTGGAAGGAGGAAGGGTTCACGCGCGAGTGGCCCGACAAGATCGTGATGGACGACGCCACCAAAGCGAAGGTGGACGCGATGTGGCGCAGCCTCGGGATCGACCTCCCCAATCCGTCGCGTCCGTGAGCGTGCGCGAGGCTCAGACGCTCACGGGTGAGGGCCTGCTGGTCCGGTACGTGAACTTCGTACGCCTGCCACACACCGTGTTCGCCCTGCCGTTCGCGCTGATCGGCGTGGTGCTGGCGTCGCGCTGGTATGCGGTCACGTGGCGGACGCTCGGGCTCGTGGTCGTGGCGTTCACGGCGGGTCGGTTCGTGGCGATGGGATTCAACCGCATCGCCGACCGCGACCTGGACGCGCGGAATCCGCGCACGCGCGGTCGCGAGCTGCCCGCCGGGCGGTTGACGGTGGGACAGGCGTGGGCGGCGGTGTTGGTGGCCGCCGCGGCCTTCGAATGGGCGGCGTGGGCCTTGAACCCCCTGTGCTTCGCCTTGTCGCCCGTGGCCCTCGCGGTCGTCACGCTGTACAGCTACGCCAAGCGCTTCACCTGGTGGTCGCACGTGTGGCTGGGATTCGGTGACGCCATCGCGGGTCCCGCCGGATTCCTGGCGGTGGCGGGGCGCTGGAGCGAGCCCTGGTGGCTCCTGTGGGCGCTGGCCGTGGCGGTGACCTGTTGGGTGGGCGGGTTCGACGTGTTCTACGCGCTGCAAGACGAGCAGTTCGACCGCGCGGAAGGACTGCACTCGGCCGTCGTACGGCTGGGAGCCGGGCGCGGCATTCTGTTCGGCAAGATCCTGCACGGACTCGCGCTCGTGGCATTGGTGGCGTTGGGCTGGGGCGCCGGGCTCGGCGTGGCCTACTATGCCGGCGTGGCCATCGGAGCGGGGCTGATCGCCTACGAGCATCGCCTGGTGCGGCCGGGCGACTTGTCGCGCCTCAATGCGGCGTTCTTCACGGTCAACGGGGTGGTGAGCGTGGTGGTCTTTCTGGGAGCACTCGTGGATAGGGTCCTGTGAAGCGTCGAACGCGGAACGCGGAACGCGGAACAGGAACGCGACCCGCCGCCGGTGACACGCCCGTTCCGCGTTCCGACTTCCGCGTTCCGCGTTCTCCCGCTCCACCGCGTCCGCCTGCGCACCCCAAGCGTTCGCCCACCCCCAACCGGAGAGGGCGTTGAACCGTCTCCCCGTGATTCTGGCGATCACCGGTGCGTCAGGCGCCCCGTATGCGGTCCGGCTGCTTGAAATCCTGGCGACACACCACGTGCCGACGTGGTTGCTCGTGTCGCCGCACGGCTGGCGCCTGCTGGCGGCTGAGTGCGACATCACGGACGAGGCGGCTTTGCGCAAGGCAACGGGAGGCGATTGGACCAGCGTGCTGCCGTTCGATGATAAGGACCGCGGTGCGCGGCCGGCATCCGGTTCCGCGCCCTCCGCCGGGATGGTGATCTGCCCATGCTCGATGGGCACCGTGGCGGCGGTGGCGCACGGCACCAGCCGGTCCCTGATCGAGCGGGCGGCGGACGTGGTGCTCAAGGAGCGGCGCAAGCTGATCCTCGTGCCGCGCGAGACGCCGCTGTCACTCGTCCATCTGCGCAACCTGACTCTGGCGACAGAGGCAGGGGCGATCGTATTGCCCGCTGCGCCGGGCTTCTATCACAAACCGCAGCGCGTGCAAGACCTCGTCGACTTCATCGTCCAGCGCGTACTCGATCACTTGGGCGTCGACGTGCCGCTGGTCAAGCGCTGGGAAGGGGAGTAGCGCGCTCCGGTCATGCGGCTCGGCATCATTTCCGACACCCACGGCCTGCTGCGCCCGGAGGTCTTCGAGGTGTTCGAAGAAGTCGATCATATCCTGCACGGCGGCGATGTGGGCAAGTTGGAGGTCCTGACGGACCTCGAGACGCTTGCGCCGGTGACGGCGGTGTATGGCAACACGGACGGGGCTCTGCTGCGGGCGCAGCTGCCGCAGGTGGCGCAGGTGCAGCTCGACGGCTTCGACATCGTGGTGACCCACGGCGATCAGGTGGGGCACCTCACGCCGGCCCGGTTGCACGCCACGTTCCCCCATGCCGAGATCATCATCTTCGGGCACACGCACCAGCCGCTGCTCGAGCTGGTGGATCGCACGGTAACCGTGATCAACCCGGGCAGCGCCGGCCCGCGGCGATTCGACCTGCCCGTGTCGCTCGGCATCATGGAGCTGGAGCCCGGCATTCCACCGCGGGCGCGGTTGGTGACGCTCCAGGCGTAATGGACCGGCGCGCGTTTCTCGCGTGCGGCGCCGCGGCGCTGGTGGCGCGCCCGCGCGTCGCGCGCCCGCCCGTGCGAGCAGTGCCGAGTGCGCGGCAGCTGGCGTGGCATGAGAGCGAGATCGGCGTCTTCATCCATTTCGGCGTGAACACGTTCAGCGACCGCGAATGGGGCGACGGCACCGAGGATCCCGTGTCGTTCAATCCCTCCGATCTCGACTGCCGGCAATGGGCGCGCGCCGCGAAGCGTGCGGGCGCCACGCGCCTCGTGCTCACGGCCAAGCATCACGACGGTTTCTGTCTGTGGCCGAGCCGGTTCACGACGCACGGTGTGACTCACAGTGGCTGGCGCGGCGGCCAGGGCGACGTGGTACGGGAATTCACCGACGCCTGCCGCGCGGAGGGGCTCGGCGCTGGACTGTACCTTTCGCCGTGGGATCGGCGGGAACCGAGCTACGGGACGCCTGCGTACAACGATCATTACGTCGCGCAGCTCGAAGAGCTGCTCTCGGGGTACGGGTCGATCGTCGAGGTGTGGTTCGACGGCGCCAATGGCGAGGGCCCGAACGGCAAGCGCCAGGAGTACGACTGGCCGCGATTCTTCGCGACGGTGCGCCGCCTGCAACCCGACGCCGTGATGTTCTCCGACGCCGGGCCCGACGTGCGCTGGATCGGCAACGAGCGGGGCGTGGCGGGCGATCCCAACTGGTGCACGGTCGCTCCCGGCGTGGTGCCCTATCCCGGTTCCCAGGGCCCCGGAGTCATCGAGGAGCTGCAGCACGGCGATCCGCGCGGCGCGCTCTGGCGGCCGGGAGAGGCGGACGTCTCGATCCGGCCGGGCTGGTTCTGGCATCCGGCCGAGGATGCCAAGGTCAAGTCCGCGGACGAGCTGGTCGATCTCTACTTCGCGTCGGTGGGCCGCAACGCCGGGCTGCTGCTGAACGTGCCGCCCACGCGGGCCGGTGTGCTGGCGGAGGCGGACGTCACGAGTCTCGCGGCGTTCGGCGAGCGGCGGACCGCGCTCTTCGCGACCGATGTCGCGGTGAGCGCTCGCCGTCGCAGCGCCGGCGGTGTGCTCAATCTGACCTGGCCGAGGCCAGTGCGGTTCGGCGTGGCGGCGCTTTCCGAGGCGATCGAGCTAGGCCAGGTGGTCGAGAGCTTCACGCTTGACGCCTGGGTGAGCGGCGCCTGGGTGACGTGCGCCGGCGGCACGACCATCGGCCGCAAGCGACTCGAGCGGTTCGAGCCGGTCGAGGCCACGCGGGTGCGGCTGGTGACGCAATCCACGCTGGGGCGGCCCGACGTGCGCGTGAGGCTGTATGCGTCGTGAAGCGCTGCTGCTCGTCGCTCTGGCGGCCCCCGCCGCGCGTCAGTGGTTCGCGGACGGCGGCCGCCGGCCTCGATCGCGATAGTGCTGGAGACGGCGGGATCCGGGCGCTGAGCTAGACGACGTGCAGCGGGGCCGCTCGCCTAGTGAATCGAGTCCAGCACCGCTGGCGTGAAGGCGTCGAGCGCGATGTGGACGGCCGCCGCGGTGCGGCTCGTGTCGGCGAAGAGTGACGCGCGGGGCACGGGCAGCAAGCCCTCCCGGTACACCTTTTTCAGGAGCTGAATTCCCCCGGCGCGGGTGTAAAACGTCTTCCCGTCGATCGTCTCCACCTCCACCACCAATGACAGCGCCTGCGTCGTGCCCTGGTCAGATCCGAACAACAGTTTGACCACACCGCCGGACGCCCCACTTGCTTCACGCGCGCCATCCCAGTCGACCTGCGAGCCGTCGAACGACGCCACCCGCACCTCGATCATGGGATGCAGCCACGCATCGGCCCGAAATCGGGCCTGCAGCTCGCGCAGCGTGCCGGCGCGTACCGCGACGAACTTGCCGCGGATCAGCTTGCCGCTGTAGGTGTCGTAGAGTCCTCCCACCGAATCCACGTTGCGCTTCCACACCGCCTCGGAGGATTCGGCGGGCACCACGGCGAACCCTGCGTCGCGGAGACGCTCCGCCACCAGGGAGTCGAACCGTGCACGAGCTGCCCCAAATTCACTGAACCCGCTCGGCAGAGATGTGAAGTCGACCACGACCGTCCTGCGCGCCTGCTGGGCGGCGGCCGCCGGCACCGCGGCGGTGAGCGCCACACTCACCCACCAGAGCCGTCGCATCAAGCCATGTCCTCTCCGCTCAAGGTGAGCGCGAACGGGTGACGACCGGGCCAAGCGGGTCGAGCGCGAGCCGGACGGCATTGCGATTGCGGCCTTCGTCGGTCAATAGCTTGGCGGGGTCGAGATCGTGCAGCTGGTCCCGGTGCAGCAGGCTGGTCTTCATCATTACCTGGATGCCGCCGCGGCCGGTGTACACGACGTTGCCATTGGGATCGTCCAACTCCACGAACAGGGTCAGGGCGGGCAGGGTCCCGCTGGCGCCGCCACCGATCCCCTCGGAAGTGCCGTCCCACTTCGCGTTCCCGTTCGTCCAGTTCACGGTGACGATCCCGATGCGCGATCGCAGGAGGGCGTCGGCGCCGAAGCGGGCGTGGAGCTCGCGCAACGTGCCGTTCCGCACGGCGTGGTACTTCGCGGCGTCCACCTCGCCGGTGTAGGCACTGTAGAACCCGCCCACCGAATCGAGGAGCCGCTGCCATGTGGCACCGGCCTTGCGGGCGGGGACCACCGTGATCCCCAGGCTCTGCAGCTCGGCGGTGAGCAGCACCTCGAACGCCGCCTGGGCGCGGCTCGAGTCCGGCAGCTCCTCGGGGATTGCGACCGGCGCGAGTGCCACCGTGTCGAGTGCGATCCCGGGCCAGCCGGGGGCGCGAACGAACGCAGGTGGTCCCGCGAGGAGGACCGCAGCCAGCGCAGTGGCCATCAGGGGGGACCGACTCGGTAGGCTCAGCATATCCGGCGGGGCTCCAACCGGCAGAGGGTCGCCATCAACGTACGGGTGTTTCGGCGGGCGTGCCAGGCATCGCTGCTCGCGACTGGCGGCGGCGTTCAAGCCATAGGCCGGCTCACCGCTGACACCACGCGCACAGCGTGGTCTGCCGTGCGTCGATCGCGTGGGTGGTGACTAGGGGCCGCCCGCAGCGCCGGCACGGCTCGCCGGCGCGGTCGTACACCTGCAGCTCGAGCTGGAAGGTACCCGACTCGCCCGTGCCGGTGCGGTAGTCGCGGACCGTCGTGCCCGAGGACGCGATGGCGCGCTGCAAGATGTCGCGAATGGCCGTGTACAGCGCCGCCAGCTCCTCGAGCGACAGGCGGTGCGTCGCCTTCGACGGGTCGATCCCCGCCTGAAACAGCGCCTCGTTGGCGTAGATGTTGCCCACGCCCACCACTCTCTTCTGATCCATGATCGCCTTCTTGATCGCCGCCTTGGTGCCGCGCAGGCGCTCGGCGAACACGAAGGGGGTGAACGTGTCGTCCAGCGGCTCGGGGCCCATGCGCGCGCTGTAGCGCGCCCAGCCGCGCTCGTCCAACAGCCACACCGTTCCCAGGCGGCGCACGTCGCGATATACGAGCAGCGCGCCGTCGTCCAGGCGGCAGGTGAGCACGGCATAACGCGCTTCGTCGGCCGTGAGCGGCCGGTCGTAGACGATCAACGAGCCTGTCATGCGCGGCTGTATCACCACGCGCTGCCCCGACGCCAGCAGAAACACCGCATGCTTGGCGCGGCGGTGGACGGCGGCGAACCGCGTGCCCTTCAGGGCCTTCAGCAGCCGGGGCTTCGACACCCGGCGCAGCACGTCCGTCTTGGCGAGGTGGGCCGTTACGACGCGTCGTCCGATGAGCCGAGGAGCGAGCTCACGGACGATGGTCTCGACTTCAGGCAGCTCCGGCACGGCGGATCTCGCGCCAGGCGATGTCCCGGCGATACTGCTTGCCCGGGAAATCGATCTTGGCGCAGGCGGCGGCACTGATGCGCGCCGCGGCGGCGACGGTAGAGCCGAGTCCCGTGACGGTGAGCACGCGGCCGCCGTGCACGCGCAACGTACCGTCGGGGTCGCGGTTCGTGCCCGCGTGGAAGACGAGGACGTCGGGACCGAGATCCCGCGGCAGCTGGATCGCGGCGCCCAGCTCCGGTTTCTCGGGATAGCCGGGGGCTGCGAGCACCGTCGTGACCGCGGCGCGCTCGGGCGCGATGACGTCGGACATGAGCGGCCACGACCCCCGCGCGATGTCGAGCAGGTATTGACTGACCCCGGGCGCGAGCGCGGGGAGGATCGCTTGGGTCTCCGGATCGCCGAAGCGGCAGTTGAATTCGAGTACGAACGGCGTGCCGTCGCGCCCCAGCATCAGGCCAGCGTACAACACTCCCTTGTAACGCGCCCCGCGGCGCGCCAGCTCCGCCAGCGTCGGCTCGAGCACTTCACGGCGCACCCGCTGCAACAGCGCGGGTGTGGTGAGGCCGACGGGGCAGTAGGCGCCCATGCCGCCGGTGTTGGGTCCGGTGTCCCCCTCCCCCAGCCGCTTGTGGTCCTGCGCCGGCGGCAGGATGGCGATGTGCTCACCGTCGGTGAGGGCGAGCACGGATAGCTCTTCACCTTCCAACACGTCCTCGATCACGATCGTCGCGCCGGCCTCGCCCAACTTCCCGGCGAGGAACTCGCGAGCCGTGGCCAGGGCTTCCTCACTCGTGGCACACACCACGGCGCCCTTGCCAGCCGCCAGGCCGGACGCTTTCACGACGATCGGCCCAGGGTGCGAGCGTATCCACGCCTGCGCGGCGGAGAATTCCGCGAACGTCCTGCTGGGTGCGGTGGGGACGCCCGCCGCGGCCATCACGTCCTTGGCGAAGGCCTTCGACGCCTCGACCTGCGCCGCGGCGGCCGAAGGGCCGAATGCGGGGATGCCCGCGGCCCCCAGCCGGTCGGCGAGGCCCAGAGCGAGCGGCGCCTCGGGTCCCACGAGGCATGCGTCGATGGCGTGCTCGCGCGCCGCCCGGACGATGTCGTCCAGGGCGGTGGCGGCGATTTTCAGGTTGGTGGCGAGAAGGGCGGTGCCGGGGTTGCCGGGGGCCGCGTACAGCGTGGTGGCGGGGGCGTCGCGTTTCAGGGCCCAGCAGAGCGCGTGCTCGCGGCCGCCCCCGCCGACGACGAGGAGCCTCACTTCTTCTTGAAGGCGTCCGTGAAGGCCTGGGCGGCGCGCTTGGCGCCGTCCATTACGTCGCTCACGACGGCCTTCGCTTCCTTCATGTAGTGCTCGCGCGCCTCGTCGATGTCCTTATCGACGGGCCGCTTGTCGGCGTCCGGTCCGCGCCGCGTGTACTCGCCGCCCACGATACGGTCGTAATTGCCCGCCTCGATCCAGCGCTGCAGCTCGGCCGCGCGCAGGGTGTTGAACGGGTGGGTGCGATCGAGCGTGTTGAGGATCTGGAAGATGCGGTCGAGCGGCCCGCCCGACTCCTCGTATTCCTTGGCTTGCACCAGGAACGCGTCCAGGTCCATCTGCTTCATGTCGCCGCCGCCCGCCATCTTCAGGAACATGCGCAGTGCGGCTTTGGGATCCTGACTGGCGATCAGGCCGGCCCGGTCCGACGACAGCTCGCTCTTGCGGTACCACTCGAGCAGCGCGAAGCGGACGGGGAGCAGCGCAATCCCTGCGAAGAACGGCAGCGCCGAGAAGCTGACGTTCAAGATGAGGACGAGAATGGTCCGGTACAGCGAATGCCCGCTCATCACGTGCCCCAGCTCGTGGCCGAGCAAGGCGCGCATCTCGTCGTCGTCGAGCAGCTTCAGCGCGCCCGAGTTGATGACGATGAACGGCTTGTCCATCCCGAAGGCACCGGCATTCACGAACGGCGTCTGCGACACGAACAGGTCCGGCCGGTCGGGCCAGTCCATCGTGGTGACGACGTCGGTGTACAGCTGGTTGAGGCGCGGAAACTGCGTCGCGCCCACACGCACGGCGTCGGCCTGAAACAGCAGCCGCACGCCGCGCTCGCCCACGAAGCCGTAGATCTTTTTCACCACTTCATCGAACCCCGGGACCGAGCGCAGCGATTGCAGCGCGGCGCGGTCAGCCGCGTGCTCCCAGCTCACGGGGGCGATCTGGGTCAGAATCTTCCGGGGCCGCTGGGCCGGAACGCCGGTCGGCTCGCTCATACCAATGCTCCTAACAGGGTGTCACCCCACTACGCCGTGTGGGCACGAGGTGTTTCCTCGCGGTCAGGCGGCGCTCAGGGCCTGGTCCAGGTCCTCGATCAGGTCGTCCACGTCCTCGATACCGACCGACAGCCGCACCAGGCTGTCGGTGAGACCCATCTTCTTCCGCAGCTCAGCCGGCACGCTGGCGTGCGTCATCGACGCGGGGTGCCCGATGAGGCTCTCCACCCCGCCGAGCGACTCGGCCAGCGCGAAGACCTTGGTGCGTTGCACGAACCGCTTGGCGCGCTCCACGTCGCCCAGCTCGAGCGACAGCATGCCGCCGAAGCCCGCCATCTGGCGGCAGGCCAAGTCGTGCTGCGGATGCGACGGCAAGCCAGGGTAGTACACCTGCCGCACTTTTGGCTGGGTGGTGAGCCACTCGGCGATGCGCCGGCCGTTGGCGTCATGCTGGCGCATGCGCAGCGGGAACGTCTTGATGCCGCGCAGCGCGAGCCAGCAGTCCATCGGTCCCGGCACCGCGCCACTCGAGTTCTGGAGGAACCCCACTCGCTCGGCCACGTCGTCACGCGCCACGACCAGCATGCCGCCGATCATGTCGCTGTGGCCGTTCAGGTACTTGGTGGTGGAGTGCAGGACGATGTCGGCGCCGAACTCGATGGGACGCTGGAACAGGGGTGTGGCGAACGTGTTGTCCACCACGAACAGGACGCCCGCCCGTTGCGCGATTTCGCCCGTCGCCGCGAGGTCACACAGGCGCATCATCGGGTTGGTGGGCGTCTCGGCGTAGATCAGCTTGGTCCTGGGAGTCACGGCGTCGGCGATCTGCTGCGCGTCGCCTCCGTCGACGAACGTGAACGTGAGCCCGAGGCGCGCCCAGATGTGCGTCATCTGACGATGCGTGCCGCCGTACACGTTCTCCCCGCTCACCACGTGGTCGCCGGCCGAGAGCAGCTTGATCACCGCGTCCACCGCGGCGAGTCCCGACGCGAAGGCGAACCCGTGACGGCCGCCCTCTAGGGCCGCCACGTTGCGCTCCAGCGCCTCGCGCGTCGGGTTGCGCGTGCGGGCGTACTCGTAGCCCTTGTGCTTGCCGAGCGCTTCCTGGATGTACGTGGACGTCTGGTAGATGGGCGGCATGATCGCGCCCGCCAAGGGGTCGGGCACCTGGCCGCCGTGCACCGCGCGGGTGGCGACGCGGCGGGCGAGGTCGTGGTCGAATACCTTCGTCATGGCGGGAACGTAAGGGCGGCTTTCGCCCCAAGCAAGCGAACCCCTAACTTACGATATGCAGTGTCTCATCGTCGACGACGAGCCGCGCCTGCGGCGCGTGCTGGTGCGCCTGCTCGAGAGCGAGGGGTTCACGTGCCGGGAGGCGGGCTCGGGGGTGGAAGCGCTCCGTGCGCTCGAGGCGCAGCCCGTGCCGCTCGTGATCTCAGATCTGCGGATGCCCGAGATGGACGGCGTGACGCTGCTGCGCGAGGTCGTCGCGCGCTGGCCCGAGACGGCGGTGATCATGGTGACGGCGGTGGCGGAGGTGGAGAGCGCCGTCGCCTGCCTGCAGCTCGGCGCGCTCGATTACGTGGCCAAGCCCTTTCATCTGGATGAAGTGCGGGCGCGGGTGCGTCAGGCATTGGACAAGCGGCGGCTCATTCTCGAGAACAAGAGCTACCAACAGGACCTGGAGGAGCGTGTGCGCGTCCAGGCGCGCCGCATCGAGGAAGTGTTCCTCGAGGGCGTGCACGCGCTGGTGGAAGCGCTCGAAGCCAAGGACCCCTATACCCGCGGCCATTCACGCCGCGTGGCATTCTACGCCTCCGCCATCGCGCGCCGTTTGGCCCTCGACCCCGAGACGATCGACACGATTGGGCTCGGGGGCGAGCTGCACGACATCGGCAAGATCGGGGTGAGCGAGGAGGTGCTGCACAAGCCCGCCAAGCTCACGGACGCCGAGTACCGCCACGTGATGGCGCACACCGTGATCGGCCATCACATCCTGGGGCCGCTGCTGCGCGACGCACCGGGCGCGCTCGGCATCGTGCGCTCGCACCACGAATGGCTCGACGGTAGCGGCTTCCCCGACGGCTTGAAGGGCGACGCCATTCCGTTCGAGGCGCGCATCATCAGCGTGGCGGACGCCTTCGACGCGATGACCAGCGTGCGGCCCTACCGGCCGTCGCTGTCGGTGGACCACGCGATCGCCGAGCTGGAGCGCAACAAGCGGGTGCAGTTCGACCCCATGGCCGTGGACGCGTTCACCGCCGCCTTCGGCGACGTTTCGAAGCTGCCGATCGCCACGCCCGAGGTGCAGCCGCTCAAGCTGCCGGCCCGCGCGCTGGCGGCTCGACGCGCCTGAGCCCCCAGTCCGATTGACGCACTCGGGGCGCGCTCCTACGTTGCCCCCATGCCCGAAACCCTGATGATCGGCGTGTCCGGCGTGCGTGGCATCGTCGGCACGGACCTGACGCCCGAGATGGTGGCGCGCTGGGCGGCGGCGTTCGGGGTGTGGGCGACGAAGGCGAATGGGGACAGGGGAAAAGGGAAGCGCGCTGCCGTCGTGCTCGGGCGCGACGCGCGCACGTCCGGACCGATGTTCGCGCAGGCGGCCGCGGCGGGCCTCGTTTCGGTCGGCTGCGACGTGATCGCGCTCGGTCTCACCACCACGCCCACCGCACAGCTCGCCGTCACCCACCATCGCGCGGCCGGCGGCATCATCCTCACGGCGAGCCACAACCCCATCGAATGGAACGCGCTCAAGTTCGTGGGGCCCGACGGCATCTTTCTGGACGGGCCAGCGGGCAGCCGGGTGCGCGACTTGGCGGAGGGGGCGGCCTTGCACCGCGCCGGCTACGATGGGTTGGGCGGCGAGCGGGCCGACGGCGGTGCCATCGAGCGTCATCTGCGCGCGGTCCTGCGGCTGCCCGGGCTCGGCCTGCCGCGCATCCGGCGCCGGCGCTTCCGGGTGGCGCTCGACACGGTGCGCGGCGCGGGCGGCGCCATCATGCCGGCGCTGCTGCAGCGCCTCGGCGCGAGCGTCCGCGGGGTGAATCTCGAGACCGACGGCCGCTTCCCGCGCCCGCCCGAGCCCCTGCCCGAGCATCTCGGCGAGCTCGGCCGGCTGGTGCGACGCGCCAAAGCGCACGTCGGCATCGCGGTGGACCCCGACGTGGACCGCCTCGCGCTGGTGGACGAGACGGGGACGCCGATCGGCGAGGATTATACGCTGGCGTTCGCGGTCCGCGCCGTGCTCGGCGGAAAGACGCGGAAGGGGGAAGCGGGAAAGGGGAAGCGAGTCGTGGTCTGCAATCTGTCCACCAGTCTCGTCGTGGACGATGCAGCCCGCGAGTGCGGCGCCGAGGTGGTGCGGACGCCGGTCGGCGAGGTGCACGTGGCGCGCCGCTTGGTGGCGCTGGGCGCGGCGATCGGTGGCGAGGGCAACGGCGGCGTGATGCACCCGGCGCTGCACGCGGGGCGCGACGCGCCCGTGGCGGCAGCGCTGGTGTTGGCGCTGCTCGCGCGCACCGGCAAGACGGTCGGCGACATCGTGGCGGCGGCGCCGCGGTATGCGATCGTCAAGCGCAAAGTCGCACGCGGAACGCGCAGCGCGGAACGGGGCATGGACGGCGCGTACGCGGAGCTGCGGCGGCGGTTGCCGGACGCCGCGTTCGACACCCAGGACGGCCTGCGCCTGTCGTGGTCCGATCGCTGGCTGCACGTGCGGCCGTCGAACACCGAGCCGATCATCCGCCTCATTGCGGAGGCGCCGACCGGCGCGCAAGCCGAACGACTCATCGAGGAAGGACGCAGCGTATGTGCGGGATCGTAGGCTACACGGGACCGCGCCAGGGCGCGGCATTGGTGCTCGAGGGGCTGAAGCGACTGGAGTATCGCGGCTACGACTCGGCGGGCCTCGCCGTCGTGACCGCCTCCGGCCTCGAAGTCCTCAAGGCGCCGGGCAAGATTGCGGTGCTCGAGAAGCGGCTCGCCGGGCGGTTGCCCGAGGGTCACACGGCGATCGCGCACACGCGCTGGGCCACGCACGGCGCGCCCAACGAGGTCAACGCGCATCCCCACACCGACTGCGGCGGCACGATCGCCGTCGCTCACAACGGCATCATCGAGAACGCGGGCGTGCTGCGCACGGCGCTCACCAAGCGCGGGCACGTGTTCCGTTCGGAGACCGACACCGAAGTCCTGGCCCACCTGATCGAGGAGCTGCACGGCAAAGGCGAGTCGCTGGGCGATGCGGTGGCGGGCGCGCTGCATCAGGTCGAAGGCACCTACGGCATCGCGGTGGTGTCGACGCATGAGCCTGACACGATCGTGGCGGCACGCAAAGGGTCGCCGCTGCTCGTGGCGATCGGCCCGGGGGAGAACTGGGTGGCGTCCGACGCGTCGGCCGTGCTGGCGCATACGCGCTCGGTCGTCTATCTGGACGACGGCGAGATCGCCGTGGTGCGGCCCCACGACTACCGCATCCTCGACCTCGCTTCCGTGGAGAAAGAAAAGGCGGTGACGCACATCGAGTGGGATCTCGCCACCATCGAGCGCGGCGGGTATCAGCACTTCATGCTGAAGGAGATCATGGAGCAGCCCGAGAGCGTCCGCAACACGCTCCGCGGCCGGCTCCTGGAGGAGGAAGGCGCCGTCCGGCTGGGCGGTTTGAACCTGAGCGATGACGAGCTCCTCAAGATCGACCGCATCGTGATCACGGCCTGCGGCACATCGTGGCATGCGGGCTTGATCGGCGAATACATGATGGAAGAGCTGGCCCGCATTCCCACCGAAGTGGAGTACGCGTCGGAGTTCCGCTATCGCAACCCGATCGTGGACGAGCGCACGCTCGTGGTGGGCATATCGCAGTCCGGGGAGACGGCCGACACGCTGGCCGCTTTGCGCGAGGCGAAGCGCCGCGGCGCCCGCACGTTGGGGCTCGTCAACGTCGTCGGCTCCACCATCGCGCGCGAGGTGGACGGCGGCATCTACCTGCACGCCGGGCCCGAAATCGGCGTGGCCAGCACCAAGGCGTTCACCAGCCAGATCGCGGCACTCGCGCTGCTCACCCTGCAGATGGGGCGGCTGCGCTCGCTCTCGATCCTGCAGGGCCGGGAAGTCGTGCGCGCGCTGGCGCGCCTGCCCGAGCTGGTGGAGCGGGTGCTCGCCAAAGCCCCGGAGGTGGAGCAGATCGCCGAGCGGCTGGTGCGCACGGCCAACGTGCTCTATCTGGGCCGCGGCTACAACTTCCCCGTGGCGCTCGAGGGCGCGCTCAAGCTCAAGGAGATCTCCTACATCCACGCCGAGGGCTACCCGGCGGCGGAAATGAAGCACGGGCCCATCGCGCTGATCGACGACCTGATGCCGGTCGTGTTCGTGGCGCCGCGCGACGCCGTGTACCAGAAGGTCGTGAGCAACGTGGAGGAAGTGAAGGCGCGCGGCGGCCGGGTGATCGCCGTGGTGACCGAGGGCGACACCGCTGTGGGGCGGCTCGCCGATCACAAGATCGAGATCCCCGAAACGCTGGATCTACTGACGCCGGTGCTGTCGGTGCTGCCGTTGCAGCTGCTGGCATACTACATCGCCGTGCGACGCGGCTGTAACGTGGACCAGCCGCGCAATCTCGCGAAGAGCGTGACGGTCGAGTGAGGGTGGTGCTGCAGCGCGTCGCGCGCGCCACGGTCCGCGTCGACGGGAACGTCAAAGGGGAGATCGGTCGCGGCTTTCTCGTGCTGGTGGGCTTCGCGCCCACGGACGCGGACGAGCAGCTCGCCTGGATGGCGGAGAAGATTCTGGGTCTGCGCGTCTTCGGCGACGCCCAAGGCAAGATGAATCTCGCGCTCGCCGACGTCGCGGGCGGCGTGCTCGTGGTCTCGCAGTTCACGCTCTACGGCGACGCGTCCAAGGGACGGCGGCCCTCGTTTATCGCCGCCGCGCCGCCCGACCTCGCCATTCCTTTATATCAGAAGTTCGTGGACCTGCTCCGGGAGCGGGGCGTGGCGAGCGGCATCGCCGTGGCCACGGGCGAGTTCGGCGCGATGATGGACGTGGAGCTGGTGAACGACGGCCCGGTCACCCTCATCTTGGAAAAGTGACGCACCCGATCATTCTTGCCTCGAGCTCGCCCCGCCGCCGCCAGCTGCTCGAGATGCTGGCCATTCCATTCCGCGTGGTGGTTCCAGACGTCGACGAGTCGCGCCACTCCGGCGAAGCGCCCGAGCCCTACGTGCGGCGTGTGGCGCGCGCCAAGGCCGCAGCCGTCGCGCGGCGGGACCGCGACGCGCTGGTGCTCGCGGCGGACACGAGCGTCGTGCTCGACGGCGAGCTGTTCGGGAAGCCCGTGGATGCGGCCGACGCCGTGACGATGCTCGGCCGGTTGCAGGGACGCACGCACCACGTGCTCACCGCCGTCGCCGTGGCGGGCGCGGCCCGTGTGGAAGAGGCGCTCGACGTGAGCGCCGTGACGTTTCGGCGCATGGAGACGCGGGACCTCGAGCGCTACGTCGCGACCGGCGAGCCGCTCGACAAGGCGGGCGCGTACGCGATCCAGGGCCTGGGCGCGCCGCTGGTGGAGCGGGTGGACGGGGACTTCTTCGGGGTGATGGGACTGCCGCTGCGGCTGGTGCTGGACCTGCTGGCGCGCTTCGGGCGCGACTACCGCTTCACGCGGTAAACCGCCACGGCTTTGGACTTGCCCTTCACCTGGATCGGCTCGAGCGCCTCGACCTTGGGCGGCTTCTTGAGCGATTTGTAGAACGTCTCCGAGATCAGGATCTGATTAGGGCCGGCCGCGGAGCAGAGCCGGCTCGCCGTGTTCACGGCATCGCCGATCACGGTGTACTCGAGCCGGCGGTTGGAGCCGACGTTGCCCGCGAACACCTCGCCGAAGTTGATCCCGATGCCGATCCCCACGGGCTGGCGCCCTTGTTCTTTCCACTTCTCGTTCATCTTCTCGAGGGCGTCGAGCTGGTCGATGGCGCATTGCATGGCGCGGTCGGCGTCGTCCTCGTGGGCGATGGGCGCGCCCCACAGCGCCATGATCGCATCGCCCATGAATTTGTCGAGCGTGCCGCCGTGCTCGAACACGAGGTCCACCATCTCGGTGAAGTACTCGGTGAGCAGCCGGGCGATGTCGTCGGGGTTCATCGTCTCCGACATCGGCGTGAAGCCGCGGATGTCGGAGAAAAACACGACCACGGGCCGCTTCTGGCTGGGGAGCTGGCCCGCATCCTGCTGTTGCGCGATGACGGCCGCGATGTTGGGCGAGAAGTAGCGCTGGAAGTTGGACAGCACCAGCGCCTCGCGCCGGATGCGGTCGGACAGCTGCGAGTTCTCGATCGCCACCGCCGTGAGGCCGCCGAACGCGATCAGGAATTCCAGGTCTTCGTCCGCGAACGAATGCGTGGCGGTGAGGTTGTCCACGTAGAGGATGCCCAGGACCTTCTGATCCGATCCCATCAAGGGCGTGCACATGGCGCTGCGCACGCTTTGAATCAGGATCGACTTGCCCTTGAAGCGCTCGTCCGCGGCGGCGTTGTCGGACAGAATGGCGACGCGCTCCTCCACCGCCTTGCGCGCGATCGACTGCGGCACGTGTTTCGCCGCCGACGCGCTGCCGGTGCGGCTCTTGGAGATGCGAGGAATCAGCTCGCCCGACTTGTCTTCCACCAGCAGGATCGAGACGCGGTCCACGTTCATGATCTGGAACGTGAAGTCCACGACCTTCTCGAGCAGGCGGTCCAGCTCCTGCTGTTTGGACAGCTCCTTCGACACCTCGAGCAGCAGCGACAGCTTCTTTTCGCGCCGCTCTTCCTGGCTCTGCGCTTGGACTCTGAGGTGCGACGCGCCCTGCGGCTTGTCGCCCACGATGGCCGGCACGCCGCCCGACGCGCTGACGGGCAGCTGGCGCACGATCGTGGCGCCGGCGGGCTTGGGTGAGGCGAAATCGACCGGCGGGGCGACCACTTTGGGCCGGGCGATGGGGGGCGTCACCTCGATCACCTTGAAGGCGACTTTGCCGAACGTGACGATGTCGTTGGTCGAGGCCTCGGCCTCGGTCACGCGGGCGCCGTTCAGGAAGGTGCCGTTGGAGGAGCCCAAATCCTTCACCTTCACGCCGCGGTCGCTCAAGGCGACTTCGGCGTGCCGGCGGGAAATGGTCGGATCGTAGATGGGGACGTCGCTCGTGACCGCCCGCCCGACGACCAGCGCGCGGCCGGGCTGCAGATCGATCGATTGGTCGCCCGTCGTGCTCAGCAGTTTAAACACAGGCGCGGAATATACGGGTCAGTCGGCCGCCCTGGCGAGGGCCAGCGCCCGCAGCACCGCCTGTGCCTTGGCCTCCGACTCGGCGAACTCGCGCGCCGGGTCGGAATCGGCCACGATGCCGGCGCCGGCCTGCACCACCACGCGGTCGCGCAGCACGATGGCCGAACGAATGGCGATCGCCGTGTCGAGGTTTTGCGCGCCCCAGCCGACGTAGCCGACGGCGCCGGCATACGGGCCCCGTCGCTCGGGCTCGAGCTCGTCGATGATCTCCATGGCGCGCACTTTGGGGGCGCCCGTCACCGTGCCCGCCGGGAAGCACGCCTTGAACGCATCGAGCGCATCGTACCCCGCGCGCAGACGCCCCCGCACCTCGCTCACGAGATGCTGGACATGGGAGTAGCGCTCGATGGTGAGAAACTCGGTGAGCCGCACGCTGCCGAACTCCGCCACGCGGCCGACATCGTTGCGCCCCAAGTCCACGAGCATCATGTGCTCGGCGCGCTCCTTTTCATCGACCGCGAGATCGCGCCCCAAGGCCTCGTCTTGCGCGGGCGTGGCCCCGCGCGGGCGGGTGCCCGCAATCGGCCGCACGGTCACCTCGCCGTCCTCCACGCGCACCAGCACCTCCGGCGAGCTGCCCACCAGGGAGAAGTCGTCGAACGCGAGGTGGAACAGGTAGGGTGCGGGATTCAAGGCGCGCAGGCAGCGATAGAGGCGCACCGGGTCCACCGCGCCGCGCGCCGTCTGGCGCCGCGACAGGACCGTCTGGAACGTGTCGCCCGCACGGATGTATTCCAGGATGCGCGTCACGTCGCGCTCGAAGTCGGCGCGGGCGTAGCGCGACTCGGTGACGACGGCGGGCGCCGCGGGGCGGAGGGTGAGTGGGGCGAGGCCGTGCGGCGCCGCGAGCCGGCCCACCAGCTCGTCGGCGCGCGCTTCGGCCGCTTCGAGCAGCCGCAGGCGGTCGCGCGCGCTCGCCCCCGCCGGCACCTCGGCGTTCACCACGACGATCGCGCGGCCGAACAGGTTGTCGAGAATCACGAGCGAGTCGGCGATCATCAGCATCGCGTCGGGCAGCTCGAGCGTGTCGGCCGGCGGGTGCGGCAGGCGCTCCACCGCGCGTATCAGATCGTAGCCCAGGTAGCCGACCGCGCCCCCCGTGAAGCGCGGCAGTCCGGGGACGGGGACCGGCGCGAGCTGGCGCATGCGGGCCGCGAGATGCGCGAGCGGATCGGCGGCGGCGCCGGCGGCTTGCCAGCCCGTGTCGCGCGTCCAGCGCTCGGCGCGGCGGTCGCGGTAGCGCCATACCTCCTTCGGCTCCGTGCCGAGAAAAGTGTAGCGCGCCCAGCGCTCGCCGCCCACGAGCGATTCGAGCAGAAAGGCGAACGGCGGCCGCGCGACTTTGGCGAACGCCGCGACCGCCGTGTCGGCGTCGAGCAGTACCTCGCGCACCAGCGGCACCACGCCGCCGCGCTCGGCCTGCGCGAGAAACGCGGCGCGGGGATCGCTCACTTGAGGGCCGCGACCAGGTAGTTGCCCGGCCCCTCGAGCGCCGCCGAGACCTGGCTCACGCCCGGTCCCGGCCCCGAGCCGCTCGTGAGATACCACGCGCCGACCCGCCGCTCGTGCCACAGCTCGAGCGCCGCCTGAAAGGCAGCCGCATCGGCGTAACGCGCGCTCGAGTCGAACACGGAGAGGTCGCCGTACGTGCCGAAGGAGACCGTCATGGTCGGCTGGTTGGCGGCGTCGAAGCGGATCCCCGACGGCCCCACGGAGAAGAAATAGGTGCCGGGCTGGGCTGTGACCGTGACGGCCACGGTGCAGGTGTCGCACACGAACTGACCATCGAGCGACAAAATGCTGAACGGCGTGAACGTGAGCTCCGCGAACACGGTGCCGGAGGCGTCGGTGTGCACTACCTGAACGTTCGTGGTCACGTTGTTCTGGATGTGAAACGTGGCGACGGCGGGCGCAAACGCGTCCCGCTGCGCCAGCGCCAGCAGGGCCGTGCGTGGTGTGCCGCTGGGGCCGGTGGCGCCGCCGCTACAGGCCGCGAGCGCCGCGCTTGCCGCTGCCAGGATGCCCCGCGAGATTGCGGCACGATGCGTCGTATGCTGGTGCTGGCCCTGGCGCTGGCCGTTGCCGCCCTCCCCGCCGCCGCGCAGGTCTGGAATGCCGACTCCGCGCTCGCGCTGGCGCGCCGCGCGATCCGCGCGCGCGGCCGCACCACGAGCGACACCGCGTTGCGCGACTACAAGGCCCAGGCTCACGGGTTCCTCTTCTTCCTCGGGCAGTTCGGCGAAGGCTTGAGCGAGCCACCTCGCCTGATCAAGGCCGACGAACTCGCGCTGGAAGTGTACTGGAAGGCCCCGGGACTGAGCAAGCAACGCATCGTCGGCTGGCGCGACCAGGCCCAGCTCCCCACGGACATCAACTATCACCGCGACCATCTCGGCATCGTCCAGAATAATTTCGGCGACGTGATCCGGCTGGGCGAGGGGGACGAGGTGGTGGACGTACCGCATCCGCTGAGCCCCGCGGGCACGCAGTTGTACGACTTCGCGCTCGCCGACACGGTCAGCCTGACGATGCCGGCGGGGGCGGTGCAGGTGATCGGGCTCAAAGTGCGGCCCAAGGATTTCACGGCGCCGCGCATCGTCGGTACGCTGTACGTCGACGCCCGCACCGCCGATCTGGTGCGGATGACGTTCAACTTCACGCCCAAAGCGTACCGCGATCCCGAGCTCGAGGACGTGAGCATCGTGCTCGACAACGCCTTGTGGGCCGATCGCTTCTGGCTGCCCTACCGCCAGGAGATCGAGATCCGCCGCCGCAGTACGTTCCTCGAGCTGCCGGCGCGGGGCATCATCCGGGGCCGCTGGGAGATCGGCGACTACCAGTTCAACCTCGGCCTCGTGGTGGGCTGGTTCGCGGGCGAAGAGATCACGCCGCTGCCCAAGGCGGAGCGTGACGCGTTCCCCTGGCGCGAGCCGCTGGCCGCGGCGATCCAGAACGTGGCGGAACCTGTGCGCCAGAGCGACCTCGAGGCGGTGCGCGCGGAGGTGGAGCGCATCGCGGGTGGGCGGGCCCTCTCCGGCCTCAAGTCGCGCGTGCTGGCGGCGCGCGGCGCCAGCGATCTGCTGCACGTCAATCGCGTGGAAGGCGTGACGCTCGGCGCGGGCGCCGTCTGGCGCGGTGAAGAGCAACGGCTCGAAGCGCGCGCACGCGCCAGCGTGGGACTGGCCGACACCCGCGTCAAGGGCGGCCTCATGCTCACGCGGTCGGTGGGGCGGGGCGCGCTCGAGCTGGAGCTGCACCGTGACGTGCGCGACGTGGGCGACTGGCCCGTCGTCTCACCGCTCGTCAATTCCCTCGCCGCGCAGGAGTTCGGCGACGACTACGGCGACTACTACCTCGCCCAAGGCGGCGGCCTCACGCTGCGGCACGCCATCGGCGTGCGCGGCGAGTGGAGCGCCGGCGTGCTGCGCGAGCGTCCCACGAGCCTCCGCGTGCGTATGGCGCCCGCCACCGGCACGTTCCGGCCCAACCCCGCGCTCGGCGGGCCGGCGCTCGACGTCGTGCAGCTGCGCCTGCGGCGGAAGAGTGAAGGCTTCGCCGTGCGGCGTGACGCGCACGCCGAGCTGACGTTCGAAGCGGGCGCGCCGGACGGCGGGACGGCGTACGCGCGCCTCGCGGGCGAAGGACACTTGCTGCTGCCGCTCGGCGGCACGCGGCTGCTGTTGCGCGCTCAAGGCGGCACGGCGACCGCCGCGCTTCCCGCGCACCGCAGTTTCACGCTGGGCGGTCGCGGCACGCTGCTGGGAGACCCGTTCCGCGTCTGGGGCGGCCGCCGCGCCGCGCTGCTGCACGTCGAGTGGCGCGTCGCGGTGCCGTTCGCGCGGCTCGGCATCGGTCCGTACGTGCGGACGCCGGGCCGCGCCACGCTGGCGCCGTTCGTCGCGGCGGGCTGGGCGGGCGGGCCGGTGGCGGGCACGCCCTGGCTGGCGACGCCCGACGCGCGGGTCACGCTGGGCGCGGCGCTCGAGTGGCTGGGCGCGCTGCGGATGGAAGCGGGCTATGGCGTGCAGACCCGGCGCGTCCGCTTCGCGTTCGATTTGACGCGCGATTTTTGGAGCATCCTGTGAGATGCTCCGGGCTGGACGGGGGCACCGGCTGGACTAGGTTTGGGGCAGCGACCCGATGACCGACATCGCCTTCCCCGACGAATGGCTGGGACGATCCCTCGAAGGGATCCTCACCCCGGAGCGCCTCGACGAGGTGCGGGGCAAGGCGGAGCCGAACCGTACGTTGTGGGAGACGCTGGTCGCCCAAAACGTGGTCAGTGACGAGCAGATCCTCGACGCCCTGTCCAGCCGCTTCCGCCTCAAGATCTGCGACCTCACCCAGCTCGACGCGAAGGTGAAGGACGGCATTCCCGAAGCGCTGGCGCGACGCTACCGCATTCTGCCGCTGCGCCTCACCGACTCGTTCCTCGAGGTCGCCACCGCCAATCCCTTCGACCTGGATGCCGAGAAGGCGCTGGCCTTCGCCACGGCGCGCGAGGTCCGCACGCTGCTGCTGTCGCCCTCCAAGATCGCCGAGAAGCTGGACGAGATGTACCGCCCGGAGAAATCGCTCGACAAGCTGCTCGACAGCATGGAGGGCTCGGCGGAGCTGGTACAGCTCGCCGATCAGCACGACGCCGAGGAGATCAACGTCTCGGCCGAGGAGGCCAGCCAGCGGCCGGTCGTGCGGCTCGTGGACTTGATCATTTCGGAGGGCATTCTGTCGCGCGCGTCCGACATCCACATCGAGCCGGAGGAGGGCGGCGTCGCCGTCCGCTACCGCATCGACGGCGTGCTGCGCCAGGTGATGAAGATCCCGCGCGCCGCGGGACTTCCCCTGATCTCGCGCATCAAGATCATGTCGGCGCTCGACATCGCCGACCGGCTGCGGCCGCAAGACGGCCGCGCCCGGGTGGCGGTGAACGGCCAGCCGATCGACCTGCGCGTCTCGACCCTGCCCGCCTCGCTGGGCGAGAAGGTCGTGATCCGCATCCTCGACCCGCGCGCCACCGTCAAGTCGCTCGATTCGCTGGGGATGATCGCGGGCGAAGTCGAAGCGATCAACCGCCTGCTGCAGAACCACGAAGGCATCATTCTCGTGACCGGGCCCACCGGCTCCGGCAAAACCACCACGCTCTACTCGGCCATTCGCCAGATCCAGAGCGAGGGCGTCAACATCGTGACGGTGGAAGACCCGGTGGAGTACCGCATCGCCGGCATCGTGCAGGTGCAGGTGCAGGAGAAGGCGGGGCTCACGTTCGCGTCGGCGCTGCGGTCCATCCTGCGCCAGGACCCGAACGTCCTGCTGGTGGGCGAGATCCGTGACAAGGAGACGGCGCAGATCGCCGTGCAGGCGTCGCTCACCGGCCACCTCGTGCTCTCCACGCTGCACACCAACGACGCGCCCAACGCCGTCACCCGGCTCGTGGACATCGGCGTCGAGGCCTACAAGATCGCGGCGGCGCTGCGTGGCGTGGTGGCGCAGCGGCTGATGCGGAAGCTCTGCCCCACCTGCAAGGAAGTGTGGATGGAGAGCCCGCCCGACCGGATCAAGCGCTGGATCCCCCAAGGCACGCCGTTGTACCGTGCGGCGGGCTGCCCCGACTGCACCATGACGGGGTACCGCGGCCGATTTTCGATCGTCGAAGTGCTGGAGGTGACGCCGGAAGTGGAGCGGCGGATCGCGGCGGGCGCCACGGCGGATAAGATCTCCGAGGCGGCGCGGCGGGGCGGGATGAAGACGCTGTGGGACAGCGGGTTGGCGCACGTGCTCCGGGGCGAGAGCACGATCGATGAGCTGATGCGCGTGGTCGACGTTCCGCAGGAGGAAGAGGCGCCCGAGGAGCCGGCGCCGGCCCCCGCTGGCGCGGGTGCCCGCGTGAGCGGCCCGCGCCGCGTGTCCGGCGCCACCGTGGCGCCCGCGGCCGTGTCCACGCACTTCGATCTTCTGGAAGAGACGACGGCGCACCCGGCGCGCAGCATCATCAAGGTCCTCCTGGTGGACGACGAGGACAGCTTGCGGCGGGTGATGAAGGACTTGCTGGAGCGCGACGGCTATCAGGTGAGCGAGGCGCGTGACGGCGTGCAGGCGCTCTACCAGGTGGACCGCGTGGGTCCGGACATCATCGTGCTGGACCTGAATCTCCCCGGTCTGGACGGATACGGTGTGCTGTCGCACTTGCGCTCGCGTCCGGCCACCGCCGCGATTCCGGTCATCGTCCTCACCGCGAAGGGCGACGAGGACAACGAAGTGCGCGTGTTCGAGCTCGGCGCGGACGATTTTCTCACCAAGCCGTTTCGCCCGCGCGCGCTGTCGGCGCGGCTCGAAGCGGTGCTGGGCCGCCGCCGGACGTGACGGGCACGGCCGTCCGCTTCGTGGACGTGTACGTGCTCCGCGACGGACCAACGGAACCCGCGGTGCTGGTGTTGCGACGGGCACAGGCGGGAGGTCGCTCGCCCGGGACGTGGGAAGCGGTGCACGGCGCGATCGAAGCGGGCGAGACGGCGGTGCAGGCGGCGCTGCGCGAGCTGCGCGAAGAGACGGGATTGGCGCCCGAACGGCTCTACAACGCCAGCCGGGTGGAGGCGTTTTACCGGCACACCGCGGACGAAGTCGCGTTGATCCCCGTGTTCGTCGCGTTCGTGGCAACGGACGCGATGGTGCGCGTGTCGGTGGAGCACGATGCGTTCGAGTGGCTCGCGCCGGCCGATGCGGCGGCGCGGGTGGCGTGGCCCCGGATGCGGCGCGCGTTGCGGGATGCCCTCGCGCTGTTTCGCAAGGGGGGTGGGAAATGGGGGGGCTTGCTGGATGACGTGTTAAGGGTATGCTAGCGGGCAATGTGAATCCCTTCTATCACCGTATCTATCGCGTCGTCGGGAAGATTCCCAAGGGTCGCGTCGCGACCTACGGCGTCGTGGCGCGGCTCGCGGGCCGGCCCGGTGCGGCGCGCACGGTGGGGTGGGCCCTGTCGGCGCTTCCCGAAGACAACGACGTACCGTGGTGGCGGGTGATCAATGCGGCCGGCCGCATTTCGCTCGCGGCGCACGACCACAACGCGGTGCTGCAGCGGGCGCTGCTCCTGCGCGAGGGTGTGCCGTTCGCGCCGGGTGGCGCGGTCTCCCTCGGCTCGTACGGCTGGCCCGCGGAAGCCTACAACGGCGTGCCGGCCTCCCAGGCGCGGGCCGCTTCATCCCGCAGATCCCGCAGGTTGAAAGGCTTGCGCACGTAGCGCAGGCCCAGCTTCGCCAGTTTTTCCTCGGTGTCGGGCCGCACGTCGCCCGTCGCCACCAGCAGCCGGTCCCGAGACGCCGGCTGCCGCTCCACCAACACCTCCACGAACAACTTGCCCTTCGTCGCGGCGCGGCCGTCGGCGATGATCAGGTCGAACGCGTGCGCTTGGACCAGCTCGAGCGCGTGGTGCGCGTTGCGAGCCACTTCGACCGTGTGACCCTCGCGCGCGAACAGCGCCTGGACCACGCGCCGCACGCCGGGGTCCTCATCCACCAGGAGAATCCGCCGCTTGATGGCTGGCGGCTCCGGCGGCGCCCGCTCGGCCAGCGACACGCGGGCCGGCGCGTCGGCCGGGGCGGGGGGCAGGTCCACGCGGAACGCCGCGCCGCCCCCTTCCTGCGGGGAAGGGCGCTCCACGGTGATGTGGCCGCCGTGTCCCTCGATGATCGAGTACGTGATCGAGAGCCCCAGGCCGGTGCCCTGGCCGGGCTCTTTGGTGGTGAAAAACGGCGTGAACAGGTGCGGCAGCACGGCGTCCGGGATGCCCGGCCCGGAGTCCGCCACGCGCAGGCGCACCTGGCCGTCGAACCACGTGCGGACCGTGATGCGCCGGGGGCGGGCGTCGGGATTCTGCGCCACGGCTTGCCCGGCATTGGTGAGCAGATTCAATGCCACCTGCTGCAGCGCATCGCGGTCTCCCAGGACGTCGGGCAGATCGGGTGCGAGGTCGCGCTCGACGTCCACGCCCTTGAGCCTCAGGTCGTAGCTCGTCAGCAGCAGCGTGCGTTGCAGCACGTCGTTCAAATCGACGCGCGCCCGTTCCGACGGTCCCTTGCGAGCGAACGTCAGCAGGTTGCGCACGATCTTGCCGGCGCGCTCGGCTTGCTCGTGAATGACGCGCAGGTGGCCCCGGTCGTTGGGACCGAGCTGCTTCTGCTCCAGCAGGAACTCCGACAGCCCGGCGATCGAGGTGAGCGGGTTGTTGAGCTCGTGGGCTACGCCCGAGACGAGCTGGCCCACTACGGCGAGCTTCTCGCTTTGGATCAACTGGGATTCCATCGCCTGCGCGTCCGTCACGTCCTCGATCAGCACCACCACGTTGCGGGCGGGGCGGTCGCCGGGGATGCGGGCGACGTCGAGGCGCAGGACGCGGCCCAGCCGCGGTGAGCGCACCGTCAGCGGGTCGCGGCGCTCGTCGCGCCGTGCCGCGTCGAGCAGCTCCAGGAACACGTGCGACTCGCCCATCAGCGCCTGGCAGAAGTGCTGGCCGATCAGAGCGGGTATGGGCGTGTTGAGCAAGGCGCCGAGCGCCCGGTTGGCGCGGGTGACGCGCCCCTGTTCGTCCACGACCGCCAGGCCGTCGCGCAGGGCGTCGAAGGCGGTCTCCCACTGCTCCTTGGCGCGCCGCACCAGCTCGAAAAAGCGTGAGTTGGCGAGCACCACGGCGGCGTGGGTGGCCACGGTCGAGAGCAGGCGGATGTCCTCGGGGGAGAAGCTGCCGCCGCGCGGGTCGCATACGACCAGGGATCCCACCACGACGCCGTGGGCGCGGAGCGGCACGGCCGCGGCCGCCTGCACGGCCACGTCGGGGGAGAGCCGCACCGGTTCGCCGCTCGAGTTGCGTACCAACTCCAGGCGCTCACTTGCCACCGAGCGGGCGACGAGCCCCGCGTCGTGGGGATCGATGGGGCGGCCGACGAGCGGGGCGAGCGTGCCGCCCGCGGCCGCGATGCGCAGGGGTTGATCGGGCGTCTCCGACGCCAGCGCCACCACCGCGCCCTGCGCCTCGAGGAAGCGCATCGCGTAGCGCACCACCTGATCGACGATGCGCTCGAGCTGCAGCGATGAAGACAGGACGAAGGACAGCTCCTGGAGCGAGAACAGCTCCGACAGGCGCCGGTTCAGCTCCTCGGTGACGCGGCGCCGGTCGGCGTCGCTCTGCGCCAGACGGCGGCGCAGCCGGACGAACGCCCACACAGCGGCGCCCGCGCCGAGGACCACAACCGAGAGCCAGACCGCCGTCCAGGTCGTCATCGCCCCCTCAGGTTAGGGGCTGGGCTTGGAGGCCGCGCGGGCGCGCACGCGCGCGCGCTCGCGGTCGAGCGCGGAAATGGCGTGTCCCCAGGCGTCGTTGGACTGGCTCTCATAGGTGACGGTCAGGGCATCGCGGAAGCTGATGCCGTCCTCGAAGAGATAGATGGCGACCGCTTGCTCGCGGACATCGAGCTGTTGCGAGCTCCAGGTGGGCGACAGCGGCACGATGCCGATCGGCCGGAACAGCTGTCCGCGGCTCGTGAGGTTCACGGCCTCGGGCGTGAAGCGCGCTCCGGGCAGGAGGCCGAAGAACGTCACCATGACGAGTGTCGGATTGGTGACGGCGGCCCGCTCGGCCGAGCTGTCGATCGCCGCGCGCCGGCTCTGCAGCAGCTGCTCGAGCGATTTGTACGTGTCCGGGGCGAGCAGGCGGATGACGTGCTCGCTGAGCGGCAGGAGCTGCAGCTCGACTTGATCGGTCTGGAACTTCACCACGATGTCGTCGCGCCGCAGCGAGCCGTAGCCCGCGGGCACCGTATCCTGGGCGATCAGACGGGGGCCGGGCGCACAGGCGGTCAGCGTCGCCACGACCAGCAACGCGCCCATTCTTGGATGACCGATGACGTGCATGCGTCTCCTCGTGCCCGAAAGTCGGCGCGGGCGCCTAGGTGCGCAAGGGCCGCACCAGCTCTCCATAGAACTGCGCCACGCCCTGTGCGTGCTGCCGGATGTCGAAACGCTCCCGCGCTCGGGCCGGGCCTCGCGCGGCCCGCGCCGCCTGCTCGTCCGGGTGCGTCATCAGACGCGCCACGGCGCGGGCGATGTCGGCGGGCGCGCGCTCGGGCACCAGCACGCCCGTCTCCGGGGTGATCGCGTCGCGGTTGCCGCGGATGTCGGTGGCGATGGGGACCGCGCCGCACGCCATCGCTTCATACAGTACCCGGGACATGCCTTCGGTGTCCTGATAGGAGCCGCTCACCAGGACGTCGGCCGCCTGCATCCAGCGCCAGATGTCGGGCTGCTGCGGCAGCACGCGCAGGTCCGCGCTCACGCCGGCGGCGCGCGCCTGCGCCTCGATCTCGCCTAGAATGGCCGGCGGATCCGGCGTGCCGACGACGACGAGCAGGGGGCGCGGGCCGGGCGGCGGCGCTGCGTGCAGGCGGCCGAGCGCGTCGACGATGTCGAGCACGCCCTTCGCCCGCTTGACCTGGCCCACGAACAAGAGCACGAAGCGGTCCGCCGGGATCCCCAGCGCGCGGCGCAGCGCCGCGCGGTCGTCCGCCGGCCGGAACCGCCGCAGGTCCACGCCGCCCACGATGGTGCGGTAGCGGGCCGAGACGGCCCCTGAGTTGGAAAAGCGGCGGCGCACGCCGTCGGAATCGCCGATGAACCCGTCGGCCAGGCGCTCGAGAATCCGGTCGAGCGAATTGTGCGCGGTCATCCGCACGAACCAGACCATCTTGGTCGGTGTGCCGAGCTTGGCCAGCCCGCAGGTGAGCGCATCGGGCGCCGCGTCGGGTGCCACGACGTCGATCGCCCGCTGGCGCAGCAGCGCGCGAATGCGCCGGCTCGAGTCCCACATCTGGAGCAACGTCCGGGGCTTGATGCGCGGCAGTGGAATGTGGACCACCGGGCAGTCGAGTGCCGTGAGGTGGTCGGTGAGCTCGCCGGGGCCGGGGCAGATCGCGAGCGGCGCGATCACACGGCGATCCAGGTGCTCGATCAAGAGCGCCATGCTCCGCTGGCCGCCCATCTGCATGTGCGGGTGATGGCTCACGAACGCCACCCGCAGCGGCAGGCCCGCGGTCACGGGTCGGTGGCGCGCGCCAAGCCCGCCACGGCCTCGCGCAATTCCACCATCCCGTCGCCGGTGCGGGCGCTCGTGAGCACGCACTGGTCGTCCGCGAGCCCGAGCTCCGCGCGCAGCTCCCGTTCGCGCCGCAGGCGCTCGCCGCGCGCCAGCTTGTCCGCCTTGGTGAACGTCGCCAGCACGCGGGTGCCCCGTTCGGCCAGGGCGTCCTGCATGGCGCGGTCGCCGGCCGAGAGGGTGCGGCGCACGTCGAGCAGCCAGACAACGCCCGCCAGCCGCTCGCGCCGCAAGGCGTGCGTCAACAGTCCGCGGAACGCGGTACGCTCGCCGTGGGAAGCCCGGGCGTAGCCGTAGCCGGGCAAATCCAGGAGATACAGCCCTGGCACTTCAAACACGTTCATCATTTTGGTCTTGCCCGGCGTGCCGGAGACCTTGGCGATGCGGCGGCCGACGAGTGCGTTCAGCAAGGTCGACTTGCCGACGTTGGATCGGCCGAGGAAGACGACTTCAGGCAGTGGAGGATCGAGCACGACGTCGGCCCGGGGGAACGAGCCGCGGAAGATCGCGTCGGTCAGGCTTCCTTCTTCTGGCGCGGGCGCTCGGTCACGATCAGCGGTGGCCGGCCCTCGGTAACGCACTCGGCGGTCAGGGCGACCTCGCGCACGTCGTCGCGGGACGGCAGCTCAAACATGATATCGGTCATCATCGACTCGAGGATGGCGCGCAGGCCGCGGGCGCCGGTGCCGCGCTTCAGCGCCTTCTGGGCCACCGCGCGCAGCGCTTCCTTCTCGATCGTGAGCCGCACGTTCTCCATCTCGAACAGCTTCTGGTACTGCTTCACCAGGGCGTTCTTGGGCTCGACCAGGATGCGCACCAGGGCGTCCTCATCCAGCGCGTCGAGCGGCACGGCCACGGGCAGTCGTCCCACCAGCTCGGGGATCAAGCCGTAGCGCAGCAGATCGTCGGGCTCGACGTCCACGAACGGATTCTTTTTCTTCACGGCGGGCACGCCCTTCTCGACCTCTTCCTTGGAGAAGCCGATCTGGCGGCGGCCGGTGCGCTGCTCGATGATCTTCTCGAGGCCGTCGAACGCCCCGCCGCAGACGAACAGGATGTCCTTGGTGTTGATCTGGATGTATTCCTGCTGCGGGTGCTTGCGGCCGCCCTGCGGCGGCACGCTCGCCACGGTGCCTTCGAGGATCTTGAGCAGGGCCTGCTGCACGCCTTCGCCCGACACGTCGCGCGTGATGCTCGGGTTCTCGGACTTGCGTGCGATCTTGTCGATCTCGTCGATATAGACGATGCCGCGCTCGGCTTCAGTGACGTTGAAGTCCGCCGCCTGCAGCAGCCGCACCAGGATGTTCTCCACGTCTTCGCCCACGTAGCCGGCTTCGGTGAGCGTGGTGGCGTCGGCAATGGTGAACGGCACGTCGAGAATGCGCGCCAGCGTCTGCGCCAGGAGCGTCTTGCCCACGCCGGTGGGCCCGATGAGCAGGATGTTGCTCTTATCCAGCTCGACGTCCGGCTCGCGGTTCGAGTGGGAGTTGATGCGCTTGTAGTGGTTGTAAACGGCGACGGAGAGCGTCTTCTTGGCTCGCTCCTGCCCGATCACGTACTGGTCCAGCACGTCCTTGAGCTCGGACGGCGAGGGGACCTGCGTGATCGCTTCGGCGACCTCGCGCTCCTCGTCCTCGGCCAAGATCTCGTTGCAGAGGGCGATGCACTCATTGCAGATATAGACCGACGGACCGGAAATGAATTTCCGGACCGAATCTTTCGACTTGCCGCAGAAGGAGCAGCGCAGGTGCTTATCGTGTGACATACGCCCGTAACATGGGAGGTCCCCCCCCGTGACGCAAGCGTTTCACCGGCCCGCCGCCTGCGCCGCATCGTGGCACACGCTGGTGAGGTCCTGCGGGCCGAGGCGCACGCCCACCCTGGTCAGAAACTCGTTGGGCGGCGTCCCGCCGGCGAACACCCACACGTAGTCGTTGGGGATCTCCCGCACCGCGCCGGCGACATCCAGCAGCACCGAGCGCTCGCGGATTGCCGTCGCCTGCGAATTGAACAGCACCGCGATGCGGCCGCTCGCGGCCTCCTGCCGCATCCGTTGAGCGTTGCGCTCTTTGATGCGGCTGAACGCGTCTCGTCGATAGGACAGAGTCACGCGGTTGCCCTTCTGGTACGCGAGCCCCAGGGCCGTCTCGACCGCGCTGTCGCCGCCGCCGACGACGAGGATGCGCGCGCCTGTGTACGCCTCCGCATCGAGCAGGCTGTACATCACCTTGGGCAGTTCTTCCCCCGGGACGCCGAGCTTGCGGGGCGTGCCGCGCCGGCCGAGTGCCAGGATCACCGTCCAGGCGCGATACTCGGCCCGCGACGTCTTGACGAGGAACACGCCGTCGGGCTGACGGGTGATCTCGTCCACCCGCTCGTGGGTGCGCACCACCAGCTTGGTCTCGCTGCGCAGGTCGTGCCAGAACTGCAGCAGGTCTTCCTTGGAGATCTGGAGCTTCTTGAAGCGGCCGTGCAGCGGGAACTCCACCGGGCTCGTGAGGACGAGCTTCTGTCGCGGGTACTTCGCCACGGTGCCGCCGAAATCCTCCTGCTCGAGCGTGACGTAGTCCAGCTTCCGCTCGATGGCGCGCAGCGACGCGCTGATGCCGCCGGGACCGGCGCCGACGATGCAGACGTCGTGCACGCCGGCGGTGACGCGGCCGGTCTTGATGCGGACGAGGCGCCGCGCGATGGTGTCGACGCAGTCGCGTCCTTCGTTCACGGCGTTCTTGATCAGCGCGAGGCCGCCGAGCTCGCCCACGATGAACAGCTGCGGCACACTGCTCTCGTGCTCCGCCGAGAGGTGTGGCATGTCGGCGCCGACACTGGGGCTCGCCATCACGATGGTGATCGCGCCGACCGGGCACGCCTCGGCGCAGAGCCCGTGGCCGATGCACTTGTGGCCGTTCACCACCGCCGCCTTGCCGGCGATCACGGCGAGTACGTCGCCTTCCGGGCACACCTCGGCGCACGCCCCGCAGCCGATGCACGCCCCGATGTCGATGTGGGGGTGCTGGGCGCGCGGGCCCTCGGACACGAGCTTGCCGCGCTCGGCGGCGGCGCGCGCCGCACGCTCGCGCTGTTGTGTGCGGCGCAGGTGTCGCGCCGCCGACACAATGAGGATCGCGGCGAACGCCGCGTAAACCAGAATGGAGCCCATCGGGTGCCCTCCATATAACCCCCGCGGCCCCCAAATGCGTAGTCCCCGCGCGCCCGGCCCTGCGCGGTGTGACGGGGCTCACGCCGTCTCCCGTCCCGCGCCGCCAGAATGGGGAGCGGAAGGATGAAGGCGGAGTAAAGAAGAGCGCGCTGCACCAACAGCCATGCGCCGGGTACAATTCGCTGTCCACCCGACGCCGCACGCATAGGAGTCGCCGCACGATGTCACTTCCCGGGACTGCGCCCGCACGCCCGCCGGCCGCGGAGCGCCGGCTTCCTTCGCCCGTGCGGACCGCTTCCCGCGGCCGTGCGGGGCGGCGTGTGCTGGCGCTGTTCGTGACGGTCCTCTGCGGCGTCGCGGTCGCAGGCGCGCCGTACTACCGCCTTTCCGTGGCGGGCCGCGTACGCAGCCCCTTGCATGCCTGGTTCAAGCCCGCCGGCTACATCGGGCAGAGTGCCGGCCTGCTCGCCCTTGGGATCTTCCTCTTTCTGTGGCTGTACCCGCTGCGCAAGAAGTACCGCGCACTGGCCTGGACGGGCTCGATTGCCCGCTGGCTCGACGTGCACGTACTCGCGGCGTTGTCGCTGCCGCTGCTCGTCGCGATCCACGCCGCCTGGCGGTTCGACGGACTGATCGGACTCGGCTTCTGGTCTCTGCTCGTCGTGTGGTTCAGCGGCATCGGTGGCCGCTACATCTACGCGCGCATCCCGCGGAGCCGGGCCGGCGTCGAGCTCACCATCGAGGAAATCGCCAGCCGCCGTGAGGCGTTGCTCGCCGAGGTCGTCCAGAAGAGCGGCCTCGACCCGCGGCTGGTACAGGCGACGCTCGCGGTGCGCCAACCGGCCGAGGGCACGCGCCGCGGCGTGTGGGCGACGCTCTCCGGCATGGTGGCCGATGACTTCGCCCGGCGCCGCGCGGCGCGCGCGCTGCGGCGCGCGTGGCGGGCCCATGGGCGACACCGCCGGCGCGAGGACCGCCGCCTGATCACTGAGGTGCTGCAGCTGGCACGCCGCAAGATGGGGCTCGAGCAACAGGCCCGCATGCTCGACGCGAGCCACGACGTGTTCCGCTACTGGCACGTGCTGCATCGTCCGGTGGCCGTGGCCGCGCTGGTGGCGGTGCTGGTGCACGTCACGGTGGTGGTCGCCCTCGGGGCGACCTGGCTGTGGTGAGGAGCCTCGTCCTCTTGGTTGCGCTCGCCTGCGGCGCCGCCCGAGTCGCGGCTCAAATCGAGCCGGGCCCGCTGGCGCGCCCACACGCGCAGCTCGAAGGCGCGATGCAGTGCGTCAAGTGTCATCGCGGCGGGCGGGATCAAATGGGAGCGCGCTGTCTCGACTGCCACCAGGAGATCGGCTGGCTGCTGCAGCGCGGCCGCGGCTTTCACGCCGCCACGCGCGACCAGACGTGCGCGTCGTGCCATCCCGATCACGCGGGGCGCGACTTCGCGCTGATCAGCTGGCCCGGCGGCGACACCGCGCACTTCGACCACAGCCGCGCCGGCTGGGCGCTCGAGGGCAAGCACCGCGGGACCGGGTGCGGCGATTGTCACACGCAGGCGTTCCGGGTCGCGCCGGCCGCGCACCTCTCCCCCCGGAAGGGGCCCGAGTGGGGTTGGGTGGGCCTGGAGCGCGACTGCGTGACCTGCCACCGCGACCGCGACGTACACAACGGCGCACTGGGCCGCGAGTGCGCCAAGTGTCACGACGCCGCGGCCTGGAAACCCGCGCGCGGGTTCGATCACACCAAGACCCGCTATCCGCTCACCGGCGCCCACGCGACGGTCACCTGCGCGGCGTGCCATCTGGCGCCGCGCGTGCACCCGACCACCGACGCCCGCGGCCAACGGGTCCCCGTGTTCAAGCCGGTGGCGCACGAAGAGTGCTCCGACTGCCATACCGATCCGCACGGCGGCCGCCTCGGCACCACCTGCGGCAAGTGCCACGTCACTACCGGGTTCAAGACGGTGCAGCGGGCGAGCTTCGATCACGAGCGCACGCGCTATCCCCTGCGCGGCCGCCACGTGGACGTCGCCTGCGAGGGGTGTCACGACTTCTCCACGCACCCTACCGCGCCGCGCGACCGGCCGTTTGCCACGTGCGGCGGTTGCCACACCGATGCCCACGCCGGCACGGCGACCCTCGCGAGCCGCGCCGTGGACTGCGCGGCGTGCCATACGGTCGACGGATGGCGGCCGGCGACGTACACGGTGGCGCAGCACGCCGCGGCGAAGTTCGCGCTCGAGGGGCGGCACGCGCAGGCGGCGTGCAACACGTGCCACGTGAAGAATCCGCCGGGGATCGCCGCCGCCACGCTGGGATCGGCGGGCGTGTGGCTCCGCCCCGTCGCGGCCGGGTGCGTGGACTGTCACGTCGATCCGCACGCGGGCCGTTTCCCCCGCTGCCGCGATTGCCACGACCTGCAGGGGTTCCGACCCGCGACCATCGGCGTCACGGCCCACGCCCGCTATCACTTCGCGCTCGAGGGCGCGCACGCCGCGGTGCCGTGCGTCGCCTGCCACGGCGAGCTGAAGCATCCCGCGACCACGTCGTCCTTGGCCGTGGCGCGCTGGACGTCGCCACCGCTCGCCTTCACCGCGCCCGCGGGCGGCTGCACCGGCTGTCACGCCAATCCGCACGGCGATCAGTTCGCCACGCGTCCCGCGGGGGCCGCCTGCGAGACCTGCCACAGCACCGCCGGGTTCCGGCCCGCGGACCGCTTCGATCACGGCCGCGACACCACGTTCCCGCTCACCGGCGCTCACCAGGGCGTGGCGTGCGCCCGCTGTCATCCGGCGGCCCGCGGCGCGGGCGGTGCCATGGTGGTGCGGTACCGGCCGGTCTCGGCGAAGTGCGAATCGTGTCACACCGACAAACCACGGGGGACTCGATGACACAGCCAACGCGACTCGCGCTCGCCATCGCTTTCACCGGCGTCTTCGCCGCGACGGCCCCCGCGCAGCAAGCCACCGCCAACCCGCACGGGCACCTGAAAGAGGAGTGCGCGGTGTGCCACAGCGCGGAGGGCTGGACGCCCGCGCACGTGCGCGCTGATTTCAATCACGGCAAGTACGGCTTCGCGCTGGCCGGCGCGCACGCGCAGACCGCGTGCCGCTCGTGCCACACGTCGATGCAGTTCACGGGAACGCGCGCGGAGTGCGCGGCCTGCCACAAGGACGTGCACCGCGGCGAGCTGGGGACCGACTGCTCGCGCTGCCACACGGCGCGCAGCTTCCTGGACCGGGCCGTGATGGCGCGCGGCCACGAGCTGACGCGATTCCCACTGCGCGGCGCGCACGCGGCCGTCGACTGCGAATCGTGCCACACACCGGCGCCGCAGGGCCGCCTGGCGTTCGTCAACCTCCCGCGCGAGTGCGTGGCCTGTCACCTGCCGCAGTATCAGGCCGCAAAGAACCCGGACCACGTGGCGGGCGGCTTCTCACAGGACTGTGCGCCGTGCCACGCGGCCACCAACTGGGCCAGCGCGCGCTTCAACCATGACGCGAGCCGCTTCCCGCTCACGGGCGCGCATCGCGCCGCCACCTGCGCGCAATGCCACGGCGACGGCGTGTACACCGGGAAACCCACGGTGTGCGTGTCGTGCCACCAGCAGAACTACGACGCCACCACGAATCCCAATCACGGCGCGTCTGGGTTCAACACGGACTGCACGACCTGTCACACGACGGTCAATTGGACGTTCGACCACGCGCGCTCGGCGTTCCCGCTGACGGGCGCGCACGCCGCGCTCACCTGCCAGCAGTGTCACGGCGACGGCGTGTACGTCGGCAAGCCCACGACGTGCGTGTCGTGCCACCAGGCCACCTACGACGCGACGTCCAACCCGATCCACAGCGCCGCGGGCTTTCCGACCACGTGCCAGACGTGCCACACGACGTTGTCGTGGGCCGGAGCCACGTTCAACCATACGTGGTTCCCGGTGCCGCACCGCACCGCGACGCAATGCGTCGATTGCCACACCAATCCGTCGGACTACTCGGCGTTCGTGTGCACGATCTGCCACACGCAGAGTCAGACCGATCCGCACCATCAGGGCGTGCGCGGCTACGTGTGGAACAGCACGAACTGCTATGCCTGTCATCGCAACGGCGGCGGCGGATGAGACGGCGCACGCTGGGATCGGGCTGGCTCCTGGGACTGGCCGTGCTGACGACGCCGCTCGCGGCGCAGGACTCGTCCGCGGTGCGGGTCGCGCACATCACCTACCTCACGCCCGAGGCCGCCTACGTCGACGCGGGCCGGCTGGACGGGCTGCGCGAAGGCGCGCGCGTGACGGTGCTGCGGGCCGGCGCGTCCATCGCGACGCTCACGGTGTCGTATCTCGCCTCGCACCAAGCGTCGTGCCGCATCGACAGTACCACTGCGTCGCTCGCGGTCGGCGATCTGGTGCGCTTCATTGCCGTGGCGCCGCCGGCCGACTCGACCGTGCTGGCGCGTGCCGCCGCGCCCGCCGCGCCGCGCCGTGCGCCGGCCACAGCCCTGCGCGGCCGCGCGGGCGTGCAGTACTTCCTCATCCAGCAGCGCGACGGCGCGTCGGGCCGGCTCTCGCAGCCGGCGCTCGACCTGCGTCTCTCGGGCAGCCCCACCGGCTCGCCCGACGTCAGCGTGATCCTCGATGTCCGCGCGCGCCGCTCGTACACCGTGCTGGCCGACGGCACTACGCTGAGCGACGGCCGCGGCCGCGTGTATCAGGCCGCGATAGCCGTCCGCCCGGTGGGATCCCCCTTGGGGATCGTTGCGGGCCGGCAGTTCGCGTCGAATCTCGGCTCGATCGGCCTGTTTGACGGCGTGCTGGCCGATTGGACCCGGCCGGGCTGGAGCGCCGGGGCGTTCGGGGGCGCCCAACCGGAACCCATCAACCTCGGGTTCTCGAGCTCGGTGGTGGAAGGCGGCGGGTACGTGCAACGGCACAGCGCCCCCGGTACGGTCACGCGCTGGGCGCTGACCCTTGGCCTGAGCGGCTCCTACCAGGCCGCGCATGCGAACCGTGAGTTCGCCTTCCTGCAGGGGACCTATTTCGGACCCCGGCTCACGGCGCTGGTGACGCAGGAAGTGGATTACTACCGCTGGTGGAAGCGCCTGCCGGGGATGGCGGCGCTGTCGGCCACGAACACCTTTGCCTTCGCGCAGTGGCGCACGTCCGAGCGCCTGTCGCTCGACGCGGGGTTCGACAGCCGCCGCAACGTGCGGCTGTACCGCGACGTGGTGAATCCGGTGACGACATTCGACGACACCTACCGTCGCGGCGCCTGGGTGGGCGCGTTGTGGCGCGTGGTCACGCCCGTGCAGGTCGGCATGGAGCTGCGCTCCAGCGGCGGCGGCCCCGGAGGTCGCAGTAATTCGTATACCGGGTCGCTCGACGTGACGCGGTTGCCGGGGGGAGTGGGTGTGCGGGCGCGAACCACGTACTACACGACGCCCGAGCTGCGGGGATGGCTCAACGCGATCACGCTGGGCGCGGACCCGGGCACGCGGATTCACGTGGGCCTGAACGGCGGGTGGCGCGCCGAGCACGATCCGCTGAACGACCCGACGGGCTCAACCGTCACGTGGGTCGGGGGCGACCTCGACGTCACGCTGGCGCGGGCCTGGTACGTGATGTTGTCCGCCACGCGCCAGCGCGGCGGGTTGGACGGCAGCGACCAGCTCTACGCAGGCGTCAGCTTCCGCTTCTAGCCCTTCTTTTCCTTGCCGTCCTTGTCCTTGGCGGCCTCGATCTGCTTCAGGTTCGAGATGACGTGGTCGATCAGGCCGTACTCCTTGGCTTCGTCCGCCGACATGAAGCGATCGCGGTCCATGTCCTTCTCGATCTGGTCGAGCGGCTTGCTGGTGTGCTTGGCGTACAGCTCGTTGAGCTTGCCGCGCAGATAGAGGATCTCGCGCGCCTGAATCTCGATGTCGGACGCGGTGCCCTGCGCGCCGCCCGACGGTTGGTGCATCATGATGCGCGCGTGGGGCAGGGCGGAGCGCTTGCCCTTGGTGCCGGCGGTGAGCAGGAACGACCCCATCGAGGCGGCCATGCCCATGCAGATCGTGTTCACCGGGGCGCGCAGGAACTGCATCGTATCGTAGATCGCCATGCCGCTCGACACGATGCCGCCCGGTGAATTGATGTACAGGTAGATGTCGCGCTCGGGATTGTCGGCGTCCAGGAACAGGAGCTGCGCGATGATGATGTTCGACACGGTGTCGTCGATCGGCGTCCCCAGGAACACGATGCGGTCCATGAGGAGCCGGCTGAAGATGTCGTAGGTGCGCTCGCCGCGGGGGGAGCGCTCGATGATGTAGGGTGGAAAAATCGTGCTCATCGTCACGTCGTCTGCTCCACGGTGGACTGCGACAGGAGAAACGTGAACACCTTCTCCTCGGTGATGCTCCGCTCCACGTCGCGGAGCCGCTTGGCCTTCTCGAGCGACGCGTGCAGCTCGCCGGCGGGCATGCCGCGCCGCGCGGCGAGCTCCTGAATCCGGGCGTCCAGCTCGGCTTCGGTCCCCTTCAATTGGTGCTTTTCCACCACGGTGTCGAGCACTAGATCGCGCCGCACCTGCGCCTCGGCGAGCGGCCGGAATTCCTGGGAGAACTTCTCCCACTGGTCTTCGGGAATGCCGTACGCCTGCGCGTACACATACAGCGCGCGCTCCACCAGCGGCCGCGGCGCGCTGACGCCGTTCGCCTCCACGATCTGCTGCACCAGCTGCGAGCGCACCGCCGCGTCGGCCTCGCGCTGCGCGTCCTTTTCGAGATCCTCGCGCACCGCGCGGCGCAGCGCGTCAATCGAATCGAAGTCGCCCACCTCGCGCGCGAACGCGTCGTCCAGCTCGGGCAGCTGCTGGCGCTTCACCTCGAGCAGCGCGATGCGCACGTCGCGCGTCTGGCCGCGCTTCGCCGCTTCGGGGAAATCGTCGGGAAAGCGAACGGTGGCGTCCACCGTCTCGGACGGCTTGAGCGCCATGATCTTCTCTTCCACTTCGGGGATGGCGCGGCCCTCGCCCAGCACCAGCTGGTAGGGCTGTGCCTCCTTCACCTCGCCGCCCTCCCGCTGCGCGATGGTGACCTGCACCAGGTCCTTGAGCTTGGGCTGCTCGCCCTCGACCGGCGACCACGGCGCCTTCTGCTCGCGCAGCTCGTTCAGCTGGGCCTCGACTTGATCGGCCGTGACCGGCTTCACGGTGCGCTTCAGACTGAACCCGCCCAGCCGCTCCAGCGTGATCTCCGGCCGCACCTCCACGTGGAACTCGAACGTGAGCGGGGCGTCCGGCTCCCACTTGAGGTTGTGAATGTGCGGCTCGGCAATGGGCCGCAGCGCTTCCTGGGCCAGCGCCGCCTTCCAACTCTCCCGCACCAGATCTTCGAGCGTCTGCTGGCGGATGTCGTCGGCGAAGCGGCGTTTCACCACTTGCACCGGCGCCTTGCCCGGCCGGAACCCCGGCAGCTTGGCCCGGGATTGGTACGCCCGCGTGGCGCGATCCTCGGCCTCGCGCACGTGCTCCAGCGGCACCGTCACCGCGAGCGACGCCTCGCCCGGCTCCTCTTTCGTCTTCTTGACCTGGATGTCTGGCATGTGGGGACAAATGTAACTACCGGGGGGAAGAGGGAAGGGGGAACAAAGAACCGCGTTCTCTTGCAAAGGCCGCCGGGACGGTGTCAGTTCTAGGCTCCCTGTCCTTTCGCTCCGGAGGCTCTGCCGTGCCCGTCCGCATCCGTGCCTGCGTCGTCGCGCTGGCCAGCTCGCTCGTCATCGTCGCCCAGGCTCCCGCCCAGGCGGCGGCCGCCACGCCGTTCGACACCCTCGCGTTCGCCGCCCTCACCTGGCGCGACATCGGCATCTTCCGCGGCGGCCGCAGTGTGGCCGTCGCCGGATCGGCCAGCCGGCCCAATGAGTACTGGATGGGCACCACGGGCGGCGGTGTCTTCAAGACGACGGATGGCGGCAATACCTGGCTGCCGGCGAGCGACAAGTACTTCGGCGGCACCATCGGCGCGATCGGCGTGAGCGAGTCCAATCCCGACATCGTCTATGTCGGGACCGGCGAGTACGCGGTGCGCGGCAACGTGTCGCACGGCGACGGCGTGTTCAGAACGACGGACGGCGGCAAGACGTGGACCGCCGTGGGCCTCGCCGACACGCGGCAGATCTCGCGCCTGCGCGTGCACCCAACCAATCCCGACATCGCCTACGTCGCGGCGCAAGGTCACGCCTTCGGTCCCAATGCCGACCGCGGGATCTACAAGACCACGGACGGCGGCAAGACCTGGACCAAGGTGTTGTTCAAGAACGACTCCACCGGCGCATCGGACCTGGCGATGGATCCAGCGAACCCGGACGTGCTGTACGCGGCCTTCTGGCAGGTGATCCGCAAGCCGTGGATGCTGTCGTCGGGTGGGGCTGGCGGCGGGATCTTCAAGACGACCGACGGCGGCGCGCACTGGACCGAGCTGACCAAGAACGCGGGCCTGCCGCGCGGCCTGCTGGGCAACATCGGCATCACGGTATCCGGCGCGAAGCCGGCGCGCGTATGGGCGCTGATCGAGGCTCAAGACGGCGGCGTGTTCCGCTCCGACGATGGCGGCGCCACTTGGACGCGCGTCAACGAGCAGAACAAGCTGCGCCAGCGCGCGTGGTACTACAACAAGATCTTCGCCGATCCCAAAGACTCCAACGTCGTCTGGGCCGTGAACACCGGGCTGTTTCGCTCCAAGGACGGCGGCAAGACGTTCCTGCACGTCCCCGACCCGCACGGCGACAATCACGATCTGTGGATCGCCGCGAATGATCCGCAGCGCCTGATCGAGTCGAACGACGGCGGCGCCAACGTGTCGTTCAACGGCGGCAAGACCTGGACCGACCAGGACTTCGCGACGGCGCAATTCTATCACGTCACGACCACGAACCACTTCCCCTATCACGTGTGCGGTGCCCAGCAGGACAACTCCGGCGTGTGCGGGCCGAGCGCCGCCCCCGGCGGAATCGGCCGCGGCGACTGGTACGACGTCTCGGGCGAATCGGGCTACATCGTGGCGCTGCCCGATACGCCCGATGTGACCTACGGCGGCGACAACAGCGCCTTCCTGGCGCGCCTCGACCACCGCACCAATTCCTTCCGCATGGTGAGTCCGTGGCCGGACAGCCCCGACGGGCACGCGGCCGCCGAAGGGCGCTATCGCTTCCAATGGACCGCGCCGCTGCTCATTTCGCCGCACGATCCGCGCGTCCTGTACGCCGGCGCCAACGTGATCTTCAAGACGACGGATGGCGGGCAGACGTGGACCGCGATCTCGCCCGACTTGACGCGCCACGATCCCAAGACGCTCGGGCCCTCGGGCGGGCCCATCACGCTGGACCAGACGACGGCGGAGTACTACGCCACGGTGTTCGCGTTGGCCGAGTCGCCACTGCAGGCGGGCGTGCTGTGGGCGGGATCCGACGACGGCTTGATCAACGTCAGTCAGGACGGCGGCAAGACGTGGACCAACGTCACGCCGAAGGGCCTGGGCGACTTCACCCGCGTCTCGATCATCGAGCCGTCGCACTACGCGGTGGGCACGGTGTACGTCGCCGCCAACCGCTATCAGCTCGAGGATCTGGCGCCCTACATCTGGAAGACGACCGACTTCGGCAAGACGTGGACCAAGATCGTGAACGGGATCCCGGCGACCGAGTTTGTGCGCGTGGTGCGGGAGGACCCGGTGCGGCAGGGCCTGTTGTTCGCGGGCACGGAGCGCGGCGTGTGGGTGTCGTTCGACGACGGCGCGAATTGGCAGTCGCTGCGCCGCAACCTGCCGATCGTGCCGGTGCACGATCTCGCCGTCAAGGAGGGTGACCTGGTCGCGGCCACGCACGGACGCTCGTTCTGGATTCTCGACAACATCGCGCCCCTGCGGCAGCTGACGGCCGCGGCGGTGACGGGCGACGCGTTCTTGTTCCAGCCGCGCGACGCCTACCGCGTGGACTGGGGCGGCTTCGGCGGCGGCGGCTCGGCGGCGCATCCGGTGGGCAAGAACCCGCCTTCGGGCGCGATGATCTACTACTGGTTGAAGGACAAGAACCGTGACGTGGCGATCGACGTGCTCGACTCGGCCGGGCAGGTGATCCGCAGCTTCTCTTCGAGACAGGATTCGCTCGCGGCCATCGACAGCGCGCGTACCGACAGCGTCAAGCGCTTGCGGACCGATAGCGTGCGCCGCGCCGGCGTGACCGATTCGACCAAGATCGACAGCATCGTGGCGGCGTCGTTCGCCGACACGGTCACGGACGAAAACCGTCCCTGGCCGGGGCGACTGCCGACCGCGCCGCGCGTGCCGAACAAGGCGGGGCTGAACCTGTTCACGTGGGACATGCACTGGCCCGACGCCCGGCCGTTCTGGGGCAACATGGGCATCGCCACGCAGGGACCACCGGCGCTGCCCGGCGCGTACGCGGTCCGGCTCCGGGTGGGCGGCACGCAGTCCACCCAGACCCGGACGTTCCGGCTGCTCGTGGATCCGCGCTCCCAGGTGACGGCGGCGGACTTGGGGGCGCAGTTCGCGTTTTTGAAGCAGGTGCGGGACACGGTCAACGCCGTGACCAGCGGCATCATCCGGCTGCGCAACGTGCGGTCGCAGCTCGAGGATCGCCTGGCGGCGCTGCCGGCCCGCGACAAAGCGCGCGCCCCCGTGCAGGCGCTCGTCGCGAAGCTGTCGGCGATCGAAGACTCGCTGTACCAGACGCGGCTGCGGGCTGATGAGGACGGCCTGGTATTTCCGCCGCGCTCCGCCGAGCGGCTGTCCTCGCTCATCTTCGTGGCGGGCAGCGCCGACGCGCCGCCCACGCAGCCCGCGCGCGACGTCTTCGCCATGTTCGCTCCGGACCTGCAACGGGGCCTGACCGCGCTCCAAGCGGCCCTGACGACGGACCTCGCCGCGGTGAATCGGGCGTTGGCGGCGGCGAAGCGGCTGGCCGTGACGCCGGGCGACTTCGAGCTGCGCCCGCCAGTGGCGGGGCGGTGAGCCCTCCGCACGTCGCGCGTCTCGCGGCGACGCTGGCTGTCCTGGCCGCGCCGCTCGCGGGCCAGCTGCCGCGCACCACGCCGGAGCGGACCAACTACCAGCGCACCTCCACGGTCGCCGATGTGGGGGCGTTCCTGGACAGTCTGCAGCGGAGCGGCGCGCCGCTCGTCGTGACCGAGATGGGGAAGAGTGCGGGCGGCCGGCCCAATTACCTGGTGATCGTGTCGGATCCCACGGTCACGTCGCCGGGCGAAGCGGCGGCCGCGGGGAAGCTTGTCGTGTACCTGCAGGCGAACATCCACGGCGGCGAGGTCGAAGGCAAAGAGGCCGTGCAGGCGCTGCTGCGCGAGTTGGCGGGGCCGCGCCACGCACTGCTCGACAAGCTCGTGATCCTCGTCGCCCCCGTCTACAATGCCGACGGCAACGACGCGCTGGGCCCGCAGGCGCAGAACCGCTCCGAGCAGAACGGACCCGATCCCATCGGCCAGCGTTACGACGGGCTCAACCTCGACCTGAACCGCGACTACTTCAAGGTCGAGGCGCCGGAGACGCGCGCGTCGCTGGAGCGCGTGTACGACCGCTGGGATCCCGCCGTGATGATGGACCTGCACACGACCGACGGCACGCGGCACGGCTGGCTGCTCACCTACGCACCGCCGCTCGACCCCAACGGGCCCACGGGGCCCACCGCGTGGGTGCGCGACCAGCTGTTGCCCGCCGTGCGCAAGACGCTGCAGGACAAGTACCAGGAGCCGATCTTCGACTACGGCGACACCGACGATCCGCTCAAGCCCACCCGCTGGGAGACCTACGCCCCGCTCGGCTGGTACGGGACGAATTACGTCGGCCTGCGCGGCCGCATGGCGATTCTCTCCGAGGCGTATTCGCATGCCGACTTCGAGAAACGCATCCGCGTGACGCACGACTTCGTGGCCGAGATTCTCGACTACGTGGCCGCCCACGCCGACGACGTGCGCCGCGTCGAGCGCGACGCCGACCGCCAGACGACGCTCGAAGGCGCGGGTGCGGTGCCGCGGCCCGACCTGGCAGTGGCCTACGAGATGGCGTCGCGCGGTACGGAGTCCGTGCCGCTGGTGGTGATGCGTGCCAATCCCGACACCAGCGCGCGGGCGCGCGTTCTGCCGACCGACACGGTGCGCACGGTTGCGCTGCCAGTCTTCGATCGCTTCCGCGCCACCAAGACGCGGCCGCTACCCGCGGGCTACTATCTGCCGCCGGGTGAGAACGCGATCGCCGAGCTGCTGCGGCTGCACGGATTGTTGGTGGAGCGGCTGGACGTGGACTGGAGCGATTCGGTGCAGGTGTTCGGCGTGAAAGAAGAGCAGTGGGCCGACCGGCCGTTCCAGGGGCACAAGCTGCTCGCCTTGACCGGCGACTACGCGCCCACCGTAGTGCGGACGCTGCGCGCGGGGACCTACTTCGTGCCGACGGCGCAGCCACTCGGCCGGCTGGCGTTCTCACTGCTCGAGCCTGAGGGGTACGGGCTGCCCCGCTGGAACCTGTTCGACCGGCTGCTGGGCGCGGACTTCGGCGCCTACGCGGGGCTCGTGTACGGATCGACTGCAGTGGCCGAATTCCCCGTGTGGCGCGCCGTGCGGGCGCCGCGGGCACCGCTGACCGCGCTACCCTAGCGACCGCCAAAGACACAAGACGGCCCGCCGCTCCCGAGGGAGGGCGGGCCGCCTACACACCGGCTACCCGGAGCCGAAGGATCGACTCCTCCGTTCTTCTTCCCGCAGCCACCGCGTGATTGATTGTCTGCGGTTCGGCTTTGGGAGCTCCGGCTTCCATTCCCACAGGACCTGACGGGCCCTCTGGTTCACCGGTGCGGGCGCTACAAGTCGCTCGACTCGTATATCGAGCTCTTGCACTGCACGCCGGGACGCCGCTCCGGCGTGGATGAGCTCTACGAAGAGACTCACCCGCTCGAACGAGAGTGATCACCCGGATCGCCGGTGCCTGGTCCGTTGCCGGATTCGGCACCTCCCCGACTCGCCCGAACGTCGAGAGCAACCTACCACTCCGCTCTGGAAGACGCCGTGAGATGCGCGTGTGAGTTCCTTCACTGCGTGCATCACTTCCTCGCGCGCGCCTCAGGGAGCGTTCACACACGCCGCTGGAATTTCACCATGATGATGCTCCTCATCTTCATACTGGGCGCCGCTGGCGTCGCGCCCCCGCAGGATCCGCGGGATGCGGCCAGCGCGCTGATTCACGAGCGCGTGCAAGTGGCCGACACCGCCGTCGACGCGCGGGCGCGCTTCTACACGCGACGCGACTATCGACCCGCCTGGAGCGACAGTACGGGGCAGCCCGTCGCGGCCGCGCGCCGGCTGCTCGATGCGCTGGCCCACGCGCCCGCCGTGGGACTCGACTCGTCCGACTACGCGGTCGCGGCGCTCGATCGCCTGCTGGCGGGCGGCGATGCCGCCGCCGTCGCGGGGCGCGACCTCGCCCTGTCCGCGGCCTTCCTGCGCTACGCCGCCGATCTCGCGACGGGACGCGTGGACCCCGCCACGCTCGACACACTGTGGCGGGCGGCGGACCGCGATCTCGATCTCGCCGCCGCGCTGGCCCGCGCGGTCGCGGAGGACGACGTGGCGGGCGCGCTGGCGCAGCTCGCGCCGCCGCAGCCGGGCTTCAGCCGGCTGCAGCGCGCGCTGTGGTGGTATCGCGCGATCGCGGCGAGCGGCGGCTGGACCGTGGTGCCGCCGGGCCCCGATCTCAGCCGCGGCGAGCGCGGCGAGCGCGTGGACTCCTTACGCGCGCGGCTCGCGGCGAGCGGCGATCTGGCGGCGCCGCTCGGCGGCCCGGGCGATTACGACGCCGCCCTGGAGCGGGCCGTACGCCGCTTTCAAGGGCGCCACGGGCTGCCCGCCGACGGCGTCGCCGGCGCCGCCACGCTGGCCGCCTTGAACGTGCCGGCCGCCGAGCGCGCCGCGACGCTCGCCCTGAACCTCGAGCGCTGGCGCTGGCTACCGCGCGAGCTCGGGACGCCCTACCTGGTGGTCAACGCCCCGGCCTTTCTGCTCGAGGTCATCGACAGCGGCCGCACCGTGATGACGGTGCGCGCGATCATCGGCCGCAGCGACTGGCCGACGCCGATCACGGACGCGCGCCTGATCGAAGTCGATTTCCACCCGCACTGGAACATCCCCCGCGCCATCGCCATCCAGGAAGTCGTGCCGCTCGCCCGCGCCGACGCGCGCTACCTCGCCCGCCAACGCATCCGCGTGTGGTCCGACAGCGGGGGAGGGGAGCGCGATCCCGCCGCCGTCGATTGGGCGGCGGTGACCGAGAGCACATTCGCGTACCATCTGGTGCAGGATCCGGGGCCTGCGAATCCGCTGGGCAACATCCGTTTCCTGCTGCTCGATTCCTACAACGTGGCGATTCACGACACGCCGGGCCGCGAGCTGTTCGGCCACCGCGTGCGGCTGTTTAGCCACGGCTGCGTGCGCATCCAGCGGGCGGCGGACCTCGCCATCCGCTTGCTCGGCGCGGTGCCTGGCTGGCCGGCCGACAGCGTGCGCGCCGCGCTGGCGGCGGGCGATGAGCGGCGCGTGCCGCTGCCCCGCGCCGTGCGGACGCTGCTCGTGTATCGGACGGGGTGGGTGGACGACGATGGCGTGGTGCAGTTCCGCGACGACGTGTACGGCTGGGACGCCAAGCTCCGCGAGGCGCTCAGCGCGCGGTCGCGCCCGACGGCACAGCACCCCGGTGCCGGCGCGCCGCAAGCGCCGCCAGGCACTCCGCTTCCCGTCCCCGGACCACGCGCTTGCCCTTGAGCGGGCCGCGCGGCGCCGTGACCACCGTGTACTGTCGCTCCGCCCGGTCGCCGTCGGCGTAGACCACCACCCAATCGTGCGTGCGGGCGAGCGCGTGCGCGCGGGCCGTGTTGGAGAACAGCGCCGTGTACTGATGGTCGCCGCGCGCCGTGTGCAGGATGGGCAGCCACGCTTCGTGCAGAGGATTGAAGCGGCGCGGCGTGATGCGGCGCAGCTCGCCCGCCGCGGCCTTGGTGCGATACTCGTGATCCACGGCCAGGATCTCTCTGACGGGCGGCTCGACAAATGCCGGGTCGGGCGGGGGCCGCACGCGGCCGAGCCGTGTGGCGAGCGCATCGCGAATGCCCGCGAGCCGCTTGGCGCCGAAGCCCGCGAGCGTGGCGAGGCGGCCGTCGTGCGCCGCGGCCTCGAGCTGCTCCAGGCTGCCGATGCCGAGCTCGTGATGCAGCCGCTGCGCGTGGGTGCGCCCGATCCCGGGTACCGAGGCGAGCAGGGCGAGCGGGTCGCTCTCTCCCCGCAGCCGCTCGAGCATCGGGAGGCGGCCGGTGAGGACGAGCTCGCGGATGGCGCGCGCGATGACGGGTCCGACATCCGGGAGGCGCTCCAGGCCGCCGAGTCCTTCGCGCCGGAACAGCTTCGACACGGGCTGCGCCAGACCGCGCAAGCGCGCCGCGGCCTGTTCGTATGCGTGGACGCGGTAGAGGTTGGCGCCCTGCTCGCGGAGCCGCGCCGCGACTTCGTCGAGGCGCGCCGCGATGTCGCGGTTGAGCTGCTCGGCCATGGTCATCCCCCCCACACAGTGCTCGTCCTGCGCTGAAAGGCGATTGAAGCGCCGCTGAAGAAAGGTTCCGGCCGCCATCAGGGTGGTTTCACGGCTGCCGGGAGATCGTGCAATCATGAGGACAACCGCGCAGACTGGGGCCGCGTCACCCGGCGGGGCCTGGCACGAGACGGTGGCGCACACCGCGGAGCTCGAGCTCCGTGTGCACGCGCCGACGCTGCCGGGGTTATTTGCCGAGGCGGGCCGGGCGCTGGCCGAGCGGCTGCTCGGCGGCTCGCCGGCGACGGCCGCGGGCGCTTGGCGGCCGATCGAGGTGCGCGCGGCGGACGGTGCAGCGCTGTTGGTGGACTGGCTAAACGAGCTGCTGTATCGCGCGGAAGCGGAGTGGTGGGTGCCGCTCGAGTTCCACGTCGGCAATGTCACCGATCGTGAAATCCAGGCCCGCGCCCGGGGCGCCACCGTGGCCGAGCCGCCCGCTGCCGTGAAGGCGGCGACGCTGCACGACGCGGCGATCTGTGCGGTTCCGGGCGGTTTCGAGGCCCACGTGGTGCTCGACGTGTAGAACGCGATGCCCACACCCCGAGCCCTCGCCCAGCGGCAACTCACCTACGACATCCCGGCTGCCACGCGCCCGGGTATGCGCGTGCCCGCCCGCATCTATGCGGATGCGGAATTGTGGCGCCAGATCGAGCACGACCGCTCGCTCGGGCAGCTCATGAATGTGGCGACGCTCCCCGGCGTGCACCGCTGCGTTTATGGGATGCCGGATATGCACGAGGGGTACGGTTTCCCCGTGGGCGGGGTCGCGGCAATGCGGGCGCACGACGGCGTCATCTCGCCCGGCGGCGTCGGCTACGACATCAACTGCGGTGTGCGCCTGCTCGTCTCGCGCCTCGAAGCGTCGGGGGTGCGATCCCGCGTGCCGGACCTGGTCCACGAGCTCAGCCGCAGCATTCCCTCAGGCGCCGGGCGGAGCGGCCGTCTCTTCCTATCTGACACGGACCTCGATCGCGTCCTGGCGACGGGCTGCCGGGCGCTGTTCGACACGGGCCTGACGCTGCCCGAGGACCTGGATGCCATCGAGGCGCAGGGCAGCCTGCCGCGGGCCGAGCCGGGCGCCGTGTCGGCGCGCGCGCGCGAGCGCGGGCGCGGGCAACTCGGCACGCTCGGCTCCGGCAACCACTTCCTCGAAGTCGAGGTCGTCGAAGAGATCTTCGACGCCGCCGCGGCAGCCGCGTATGGGCTCGCCCCCGGCCGGCTCGCGGTCCTGATCCATACGGGATCACGCGGCCTGGGCCACCAGGTCTGCACCGACTACGTGCGGACCATGGATCAGGCGATGCCGCGCTACGGCATCACGCTGCCCGACCGCCAGCTCGCGTGCGCGCCGTTCGATTCGCCCGAAGGCCAGCGCTACTTCGGCGCGATGTGCGCGGCCGCAAACTTCGCGTTTGCCAACCGCCAGGCGATCTCCCACCAGGTGCGCGGCGTCTTCGCGCGGTTCTTCGGGGCGGCGGGCCGCCTGGACCTCGTCTACGACGTGGCCCACAACATGGCGAAGCTCGAAGCGCACGAGGGCGAGCTGCTCTGCGTCCATCGCAAGGGTGCGACGCGCGCCTTCGGGCCCGCGCACCCGGAGACGCCCGACCGCTACCGGGCCGCCGGCCAGCCCGTGTTCATCCCCGGCAGCATGGGGACGGCGTCGTTCGTCCTGGCGGGCACCGACCGCGCGCTGGCTCTGAGCTTCGGGAGCGCGTGTCATGGCGCGGGCCGGGCGATGAGCCGGCACGCCGCTAAGCGGGCCAAGCCCGGCCACGAAGTCCGGCGCGAGCTGGAGGCGCAGGGCATCGCCGTGAGCTGTCCCTCGAGCCGCGAGCTCGCCGAGGAGGCGCCGTACGCCTACAAGGACGTGGAGCGGGTGGTGGATGTGGTGCACGGAGCGGAGCTCGCCCGCCGGGTGGCGCGGCTCCGGCCGCTCGGCGTGGTGAAAGGATGAGCGAGGTCGTCTTCCACGCCCGCGGCCTCGCCAAGGTCTACCGTATGGGCGAGGTGGACGTACATGCGCTGCGGGCGCTCGACCTCGACTTGCTCCGCGGGGAGATGGTCGTGATTCTCGGTCCGTCGGGGAGCGGCAAGTCCACGTTGCTCAACATCCTCGGGGGCCTGGACGTGCCCACGGCCGGCACGGTGCGGTTCTTCGACCACGATCTCACCGGCGCCGCTGAGCGTGAGCTCACGCGGTTCCGGCGCGAGCACGTCGGGTTCGTCTTCCAGTTCTACAATTTGATTCCCAGCCTCACGGCGCGGGAGAACGTCGCGCTCGTGACCGAGATCGCGACGCGGCCCATGGATCCGGCGGCGGCGCTGCACCTCGTGGGTCTTGACGACCGGCTCGATCACTTTCCCTCACAGCTCTCGGGCGGCGAGCAGCAGCGTGTGGCCATCGCGCGGGCCGTGGCGAAGCAGCCCGACGCGCTGCTGTGCGACGAGCCGACCGGGGCGCTCGACTACGAGACCGGCAAGGTGGTGCTGGAGGCGCTGGCCCTGGCGAACCGCGAGCTGGGCACGACGACCGCGATCATCACGCACAACGCGAGCATCGCGGCGATGGCAGACCGGGTGATCCGCCTGCGCAGCGGCGCGATCACGGAAATCACCCGCAACGCGCGCCGCGCCACGCCGGCGGAGCTGTCATGGTAGCGGGCCTGCGCGCGCTCGACCGCAAGCTGGTGCGCGACCTGTGGCACATGCGCGGCCAGGCGGCGGCGATCGGCGTGGTGGTGGCGTGCGGCGTCGCCATCGTGATGACCACCCGCACGTCGTACACGTCGCTGCTCGTCTCGCGGGCCGCGTACTACGAAGCCAACCGCTTCGCGCAGGTGTTCGTCCAGCTGCAGCGTGCTCCCGAAGCCGTGCGCGCGCGGCTCGCGGCGCTGCCCGGCGTCGCGGTCGTCGACACCCGCGTGGTGACCGAAGTGACGCTCGACGTGCCCGGCCTGGCCGAGCCCGCGACGGGCCGCCTCGTTTCGATTCCGGAGCGGCGGCGCCCCCTCCTGAACGATCTGCACTTGCGCCAGGGCCGCTGGATCGAGCCGGGGCGCCGCGACGAGGTGATCGTGAGTGACGCCTTCGCCGGCGCCAACGGCCTGCGCCCGGGCGACGCCCTCGGCGCCGTGATCAACGGCCGCTGGCAGCGGCTCGCGATCGTGGGCATCGCGATCGCGCCGGAGTACGTCTATGAGATCGGCTCGAGCGGCGTGTTCCCCGATAACCGGCGCTTCGGCGTCTTGTGGATGGGCCGCGAGGCCCTGAGCTCGGCGTTCGACATGACGGGCGCGTTCAACGACGCGTCGCTGACGCTCGCGCCCGGGGCCAGTAACACGGACGTGATCACGCGGGTGGACCGCGTACTGGAGCGCTACGGCGGCCTGGGCGCGTACGGCCGCGGTGATCAGGTGTCGGCGCGCTTTTTGAACGACGAGATCGCGCAGAACCGCGTCTCCGGCACGATCATCCCCGCCATTTTTCTCGCGATCGCGGCGTTCCTGCTCAATGCGTCGCTCGCCCGCCTGGTGGGGATGGAACGCGAGCAGATCGGCGTGCTCAAGGCCTTCGGCTACAGCGACTGGGCCGTGGCGTGGCACTACCTGAAATTCGCCCTGGTCATCCTGCTGCTCGGCGCGGCACTGGGCATCGCGAGTGGCGTGTGGTTCGCGCGGCTCGTGAACGCCAATTACGCCCAGTACTACCGCTTCCCCGCGTTCATCTCCCAGCTCGATTGGACCGCCGTGGGGATCGCCCTGCTCGTCACGGTGGTGGCGGCGGCAGTGGGCGCGGCGGGCGCCGTGCGGCGCGTGGTGCGACTGCCGCCCGCGGCGGCGATGCAGCCCGAGCCCCCCGCGCGCTTTCATGCGGGGCCGCTCGAGCGCCTGGGCCTGCACCGCCTGCTGGCGGCGCCGGGGCGCATCATCGCGCGCAACCTCGAGCGCCGCCCCGTTCGCGCCGCGCTGTCCGCGCTCGGCATCGCCTGCGCCGTCGCCATCCTGATGGTGGGCCGGTTCTTCATCGACGCGATGGCCGAGATGGCCGACGTGCAGTTCCGCCGCGTGCAGCGCGAGAACATCACCGTGGTGTTCAACGCGACGCGCTCCGCGCCCGTGCGCTACGAGCTGGCGCGCCTGCCGGGCGTGCTGCGCGCCGAGCCGTTTCGCTCCGTGCCCGTGCGGCTGCGCGCGGGCCACCACCAGCGCCGCACCGCGCTGCTCGGCCTCGAGCCTCAGGGCGAGTTGCGCCGCCTCATCGGACGCGGCCACGAGGTGGTGGCCCTGCCGTCTGAGGGCGTCGTGCTGACGAGCAAGCTCGCCGAGCTGCTCGGTGTGCGGCCGGGCGACACGCTGACGGTCGAAGTGCTCGAAGGCGCGCGCCCGGTGCGCCGCGTGCCCGTGGCCGGGGTGGTGGACGAGCTGCTGGGCCTGTCGGCGTACATGGATCAGCGCGCGTTGAATCGCTTACTGCAGGAGGGGAACAGTCTCTCCGGCGCGTTTCTACGCGTAGACCCGCGGGCTGCGCCGGCCTTGTACGCGAAGCTCAAACGATTGCCGCGCGTGGCCGGCGTCACGAACCGGGACGCGATGCTCGCGAGCTTCGAAGCGACGCTCGCGGAGAGCATCGGGCTCGTCACCTCCATTCTCATCGCCTTCGCCGGCGCGCTGGCCGTGGCGCTCGTCTACAACGCGGCGCGCATCGCGCTCTCCGAGCGGGCGCGTGAGCTCGCCAGCCTGCGCGTCCTGGGATTCACCCGCGGCGAGGTGACGCTCATGCTGTTGGGCGAGCAGGGCGCACTCACGGCGGTCGGCATCCTCGCGGGGCTCGCCCTCGGTTATGGCTGCTGCGCTGTGCTGTCGGGCCTGTATCAGTGGGAAGTGTTCCGCATCCCGCTCGTGCTGAGCGGGCGTACATACGCCTTCGCCATCGTGGTGACGCTCGCGGCGGCCGTCGCGTCGGGTGCGTTGATCCGCCGGCGGCTCAACCGACTCGATCTCGTCGCGGTCCTCAAGACGCGGGAATGACCATGACCCTCGCCCCCAAGCACTTCGTCGCCGGCGCCGTGGTGATCGCGATCGCCGGAGCGCTGTTCCTCCTCGTTCGGCCGCAGCCCGTCGTGGTGGAGACGGTGCCCGTCACTCGCGCCGCGCTGCAGGTGACGGTGGACGAGGAAGGGGAAACGCGCGTGCGCGACCGCTACGTGGTCGCGGCGCCCGTGGCCGGGCGGGTCGCGCGCATCGCGCTGCGCGAGGGCGATCCCGTGGCGCCCGGTACGGTGGTCGCCCGCATCTATCCCGCCCCGCTCGACGCCCGAGCCCGCGAAGAGGCGGCCGCGCGTATCCAAGCGGCGGAGGACGCGCAGCGCGCCGCGGATGCCGGCGTCGCCCGGGCCCGCGCCGCTTCCGAGCAGGCGCAGCGCGCGAGGGCGCGGTCGCAGCAGCTCGCGGCCCAGAACCTGATCCCGCCGGAAGAGCGGGAACGCGCCGAGCTCGAGGCGACGACCCGCGGCCGCGAGCTCGAAGCGGCGCAGTTCCAGGCGCAGGCGGCGGCACACGACGTCGAGATCGCGCGCGCCGCATTACTGGTGGGCGCGGGCAACGCCCTGGTTCTGCGCGCGCCCGTGGCGGGGCGCGTGCTGCGTATCGCCGAGCGTAGCGAACGGGTGGTGGCCGGTGGCACGCCGCTCGTGGAAGTCGGCGATCCCCTGAAGATCGAGATCGTGGCCGATCTGCTGTCGGCCGACGCGGTGAGTGTGGCGCCGGGCGACGTCATGTTGATCGAGGCGTGGGGCGGCGACTCCGCGCTCCGCGCGCGCCTGCGCACCGTCGAGCCCTCGGGCTTCACCAAGGTGTCGGCCCTGGGCGTTGAGGAGCAGCGCGTGAACGTCGTGGGCGACTTCGTGCATCCGCCGCCCGTTTCCCTGGGCGACCGCTACCGCGTCGATGTGCGGGTCGTCGTGTGGCAGGGCGAGCGCGTGTTGCAGCTGCCCGCCAGCGCGCTGGTTCGCCGCGGTGCCGGCTGGAGTGTGTTCGCGGTGGAGCGGGGCCGGGCGCGCCAGCGGGACGTGCAGATCGGACATCGGACGGCGTTCGCCGTCGAAGTCACCGCCGGGTTGCGGGAGGGCGACGTAGTGATTCGCAATCCCAGCGACCGCATCGCGGAAGGGGTACGCGTCGCGCCGCAGTGAGCGCGCCGCGGTGACGCCCACAAGGAGGACTGCATATGCGCACACCTCACGCTTCGGACCTCGTCGCTGACGGCCTCTCGGAACCCGTGGAGATCGACGTCGGCTTGCTGCGACTTCCCGGGATTCTCACACTGCCACCGCGGCCGGCGGGCGTGGTGTTGTTCGCCCACGGTAGCGGCAGCTCGCGCTTCAGCAGGCGCAACCGCTTCGTGGCGGACACGCTGGTGCGCGCGAACATCGGTACGTTGCTGTTCGATCTGCTGACGGAGGGCGAAGCGGCCGACCGCGGCAACGTGTTCGACATCCAGCTGCTCGCCGACCGGCTGCGCGCGGCGACGGCGTGGATCCGCGCCCGGGCGGCGACGGCCACCCTGCCGTTGGGCTACTTCGGCGCGAGCACGGGTGCGGCGGCGGCGCTGGTCGCGGCCGCGGCTGAGGGCGCCACGGTGGCCGCCGTCGTATCGCGGGGCGGCCGCCCCGATCTCGCGGGCGACGCCCTGCGCCGCGTGCGGGCGCCCACGCTCCTGATCGTGGGCGGCGCCGACGCGGATGTGCTCGAGCTGAACGGCACCGCGCTGACGGAGCTCGGCGGCCACGGGGAAATGGTGGTCGTGCCGCACGCGACGCATCTGTTCGAGGAGCCGGGCGCGCTGGAAGAGGTGGCGCGCCTTGCGGTCGACTGGTTCACGCATCATCTCGGCGCCGGCCGGCCGGCGCTCGCAAGTCGGGACGCGGGGTAACGCCGCCCGGCGAGCCGGCTACTCTTCGCGCATGTCCTCGAGCTCGAATTTCAGCTTGCCGATCTGCTCGCGCAGGCCCTCGATCTCGGCGGTGTGTTTATCGAGGCTTTTGAGGTGCTGGGCCAGCGTCTCCAGCCGGCGTTCCACGTCGGCGATGCGGTGCTGCAGGTCGGTAGCGCTGGCATGGCGGGTCGTCATAGGTCCTCCTCGGGTCACATCGCTTCCACGGGTTGCGGCGTCTCGGTCTTCGGTTCGGGGATCTCGGTCAGCGTTGCCTCAGTGAGCAGCAGGATCCCCGCGACCGACACGGCGTTCTCCAGCGCGACCCGCAGCACCTTGGTGGCATCGACGATGCCTGCGACGACGAGGTCGACGTATTCGCCGCGCGCGGCGTCGAACCCCATGTTGCCGCTGCCGGCCCGCATGTGGTCCACCACCACGCCGCCGTCCACCGCGGAGTTCTCGGCGATCTGGCGGGCCGGCGTTTCGAGCGCCCGCCGCAGGATCAGGATGCCCGTGCGCTCGTCGCCCGCGGCGGCTGCGGCTTCGCGCTCCACCGCGTCGATACAGCGCAGCAGCGCCAGCCCGCCGCCCGGCACGATGCCTTCGGCGATCGCTGCCTTGGTGGCGCTGATGGCGTCGTCGAACGCCTCCTTGCGGCTCTTCATCTCGGTCTCCGATGGGGCCCCGACGCGAATGACCGCGACGCCGCCCGCGAGCTTCGCCAATCGCTCCTCGAGCTTCTCGCGGTCGTAGTCCGACGTGGCCTCCGCGATCCGCTTGCGCAGCTCCGCGCAGCGTCCGGCGATCGCGTCCTTAGCGCCGGCCCCGCCGATCAGCGTCGTCGCGTCGCGCTCCACCACGACACGCTTCGCCCGGCCCATGTCCTCCAGCTTCACGTGCTCGAGCTTGACGCCGATTTCCTCGGCGATGATGCGGCCGCCGGTCAGGATCGCCATGTCCTCGAGCATGTCGCGCCGCCGGTCGCCGAACCCTGGCGCCTTCACGGCCACGCACGCCAGCAGGCCGCGGATCTTGTTCACGACCAGCGTGGCGAGCGCCTCTCCTTCGACGTCCTCCGCCACCAGCAGCAGGCTGCGGCCCGCCTTCGCCACCTGCTCGAGCAGCGGCAGCAGGTCCTTCATGGTGGTGATGCGCTTGTCGTACAACAGGATGAAGGGCTCGTCGAGCACCGCCGCCATCTTGGGGGCGTCGGTGATGAAGTAGGGCGACAAATAGCCGCGGTCGAACTGCATGCCCTCGACCACGTCGACGGCGGTCTCGGTCCCCTTCGCTTCCTCGACCGAGATCGCCCCCTCGGGGCCCACCTTCTCGACGGCATCCGCCACCAGCTCCCCGATGGTGGCGTCGTTGTGGGCGGAGATCGTGGCGACCTGGCTCTTCTCGCGCTTGGTGTTGACCGGCCGCGACAACGCGCGCAGCGCGGCCACGACCGCGACCAGTGCGCGATCCAGCCCGTGCTTCAAGTCGATGGCGCTCGCGCCCGCCGCGACGTTCCGCAGTCCCTCGGCGAACATCGTGTAGGCGAGAAGTGTCGCGGTGGTCGTGCCGTCCCCCACGGCTTCGCCCGTGCGTGTCGCCGCTTCCCGCAGCACCTGTACGCCCAGATTCTCTTCGGCGTCCTTGAGGTCGACTTCCCTGGCGATCGTCACGCCGTCGTTACAGACGATCGGCTCACCCCACTTCCTCTCGATGAGCACGCACTTGGACTTGGGGCCGAGCGTCACGCGCACGGCGTCGGCCAAGGCGGTGGCGCCGCGCAGAATCCGCTCGCGCGCCGCCGCTCGGAAGGTCAGCTGTTTGTGGGCCACGGTGACTCCTCGCAGCAAGGGGGCTACGCCCCACCGCGGGTAGCCTAGGCGCCCGGCGCACAAGAAAGCGTGAGGGCGGGTGGAAGATCCCGGAAGCCTCCCGCGCGGCGGCCGGAGCTTCACTTCCGGTTCACCGGCATCTCAAGCCGCCGTGCTAGGCTGCGAAGCGGGGGACTATATGTTCGGCACGCGCATCGAGTTGTTCCGGCTGTTCGGCGTTCCGATCCGCCTCGACATGAGCTGGTTCATCGTGGCGGCCCTCGTTGTCTGGTCGCTCGCGACGGGCGCGTTTCCGGCGCTGCACCCGGGCCTCGCGCCGGCGACGTATTGGTTGATGGGGCTCGCGGGTGCCCTCGGACTTTTCGCCTCGATCGTCGTACACGAGCTGTTTCACGTCCTCGTGGCCCGTCGCCAGCAGATCCCGATGCGCGGCATCACGCTGTTCATCTTCGGGGGCGTGGCGGAGATGGGTGGGGAGCCGGCGAGCGCCGGGGCCGAGCTGCGGATGGCGGCGGCGGGCCCGCTCGCGAGCATCGGCATCGCGCTGTTGGGGTTCGCGTTGGCGGGCGCATTCGGCGCAACGTGGCCCGTGCCCGCCGTCGTGCTGCGCTACTTGGCGCTCCTGAACGGCGTGCTCGCGCTGTTCAACCTGCTGCCGGCCCTTCCGCTGGACGGCGGCCGCATCTTCCGCGCCCTGCTGTGGACCCAGAAGCGCGGCTTGGCCGGAGCGACGCGGATCGCCGCGCGGACGGGCGAGGGGTTCAGCGTGGCGTTCATGGCCGCGGGAGCGATCGCCCTGCTGTTCGGCGGTCTGCTCACGGGGATGTGGTGGGTGCTCATCGGACTCTTCCTGCGCCGCGCCTCGACCGCCTCCTACCAGCAGGTCCTGTTGCGGCAGGCGCTGGCGGGGGAGCCGGTGCGTCGCTTCATGACGGCCAACCCCGTGAGCGTGCCGGCCGACGTTTCCATCGCCCAGCTGGTCGAGGACTACATCTACAAGTACCACCACACGCTCTTTCCGGTGGTCGCCGACGGCCGGCTCATCGGCTGCGTCACGACGGGCGAGGTGAAGCGCGTGCCGCGCGCCGAGTGGGCGCAGCATACGGTCGGCTCGGTCGGGATCCCGTGCGGCGTGGACAACACGATTGCGCCGGATGCGGACGCCCTGCAGGCGATCGCCCTCATGACCCGCACCGGCCGACCGCGCCTGATGGTGGTGGCCGACGGCCAGCTGGTCGGCATCGTGACCCTTAAGGACCTGCTCGAATTCTTCGCGCTCAAACTGGAGCTGGAATCATGACGGGTCGAGAGGAGAAACCATGAATCCGGTACTGCAGGCATTCACTGAAGGGGCGTCGTTTCGGGATCGCTGCGACGCAGGCCAGGCGCTCGCGGCACGACTCACGCAGCATCGGGGCAGGGGCGTGCTGGTGCTCGGTTTGCCTCGCGGCGGCGTGGTGGTCGCGGCCGAGGTGGCGCGGGCACTGGGCGCCGAGCTGGACGTGCTCGTCGCACGCAAGCTCGGGTCGCCGGGATCGGCCGAGCTCGCGATCGGCGCCGTCACCGCGAACGGCGGCCGCTTTCTCAACGACGACGTGATCGCCGCGCTGGGCGTGTCTGAGCCCTACATCGCCGCCGTTACGGGCGTCCAGCGAGCCGAGGCGCGGCGACGGGAAGCCCTGTTCCGCGGCGGGCGGCCGGCGCCCCGCCTCGACGGGCGGACCGTGATCCTGGTGGACGACGGCCTCGCGACCGGCGCGACGATGCGCGCCGCCGTGCGCTCGGCACGCCAGCAGGCGCCGGAACGGCTGATCGTCGCAGTGCCGGTGGGGTCGCGCGAGGCGTGCGCGGCGCTGCGGGGCGAGGCGGACGAAGTCGTCTGCCTGTACGAACCGCCGGATTTCGGCGCCGTGGGGAGCTGGTATCACCACTTCGAGCAGACCGAGGATGAGGAAGTACAGCGCCTGCTCGAGGAGTTCCGGAGGGCCGCCATCGCCCGTGCATAAGACGGCCCTTACCGTCTTCAGCGGCACGGCCAACCCGGCGCTTGCCGCGACGATCGTGGAGCGGCTCGGGATCCCCGTCGGCGCATGCGACGTGCACTCTTTCCCCGACGGCGAGCTGCACGTGGAGTTGCAGCAGAGCGTGCGGGGGCACGACGTGTACCTAGTCCAGCCCACCGCTCCACCAGTGGAGCGGCACGTGCTCGAATTGCTGCTGTTGGCCGACGCCTGCCGCCGCGCCGGGGCCGCGCGCGTCACGGCGGTCATCCCGTATTTCGGCTACGCGCGCCAGGACCGCCGGGCGAGCGGGCGCGAGGCCGTGGGCGCCCGAGTCATCGCGGATCTCATGGGCACGCGAGGCTTCGCGCGGCTCGTCGCGCTCGACCTCCACTCGGCGGCATTGGAAGGATTCTTCGCCCCGCCGCTCGAGCACGTAAGTGCGGTCCCGGTGCTGACGGAGGCGTTGCGGGCGGGGCGTCCCGCCAACGGCGTCGTCGTCGCACCCGACGCCGGCGCGGCCAAACTGGCCGAGCGCTACGCCAAAGCGCTGCTGCTCCCCGTCGCCATCGTGCAAAAAGTGCGCATCAGCGGAACGGACGTCTCGGTCCGCAGCATTACGGGGGACGTGCGCGATCGCGCGCCGGTGATCGTGGACGACATGATCAGCACCGGCGGCACGATCGTCGCGGCCGCGTCGGCCCTCATCGCGGCGGGCTGCGATCCCGCGATCACGGTGGCGGCGACACACGGCCTGTTCGTGGGCCCCGCCGTCGGACGGCTCGCGGGGCTGCGACTGCGCCGCCTGCTCGTCACCGACAGCGTTGCGGTGCCGGCGCTGGGGGCTGTCTCCCTTGAGGTGGTCCCCATTGGCCCACTTCTGGCCGACGCCATCGCCCGGTTGCACGACGACCGCTCCCTGGGCGAGCTGCTCGTGCACGTGTGAGCGAGCCCGGCGGGGCGCCGCGGCCAGCAGGACGCGCAGCTTGGGTGACGGGACTGCTCTTGCTCGCCGGCCTCGTCGTGGTCGTGGTGCATCTGGGCCAGGAGCGGCAATTCGCCGAGCTGCTGAGGCGGGCGCAGCCGGCGTGGCTGCTCTTGCTCGTGGCGCTGCAGGCCGGGACCTACACGCTCGCGGCGGGAGTGTGGCAGCGGGCACTGGCGGGACTCGGAATGCATCGGCCACTGGGGAGCCTGCTCACCCTCGGAGTCGCGAAGCTGTTCACGGACCAAGCCCTTCCGTCCGCGGGATTGAGCGGCACGGTGCTGGTCGTCCACGGGCTGTCGCGCCGCGGCGTGCCGCACGGAGCCGGGGTAGGCGCGGTCTTGATCGGCCTCGTCGCGTTTTACGGAGCGTACGGCATCGCCGTGGCGCTCGCGCTGGCGATCCTGTGGCTGTTCGGCGACTTGAGCCGGCCGGTACTGTTGCTCGCGACCGGGCTCGCGGTTGTAACGGCTGCGCTGCTTCTGGCCGTGGTGTGGGTGCGCCGTCATGGCGCGACCCGGTTGCCGTCGCGGCTGCGGCGCCTGCCGCTGGTGGTCACCGTCTTGCAAGCGCTGCGCGATGCCCCCGTCTCCGCTCTGCGCAAGCCGGCCCTGTTGCTCGAAACCACCGGGCTGCAGCTCGCCATCTTCGTGCTCGACGCCGGCACTTTGTGGGCCGCCCTGCATGCCGTGGGCTATACCGCGCCCGCCCCGGCCGTGTTCGCAGCGTTCGTGACCGCCTCCGTCGTGGCGACACTGAGCCTGCTTCCCGCAGGGATCGGCACGTTTGACGCGACTTGTGTCGCCATGCTCCACGTGGCCGGCGTGCCGATCGAACCGAGCCTGGCCGCGACGCTCTTGTTCCGGGGGTTTACGCTGTTCGTCCCGCTGGTCCCCGGGCTTTGGCTGGCTCGGCGTGAAATGCGTGCGTAGCCTGAATGGCGGCGCCCCATGACCGAGTCCCCGGATCGCCTGCCGCCCGCGCCCGAGCACGTCCTCGAGGTCGAACACCTCTCCGTTCGCTTCGGCCGGCTCGCCGTGGTGCGGGATCTCTCGTTTGCACTGCGGGCGGGATCAGCGCTCGCCGTAATCGGGCCGAACGGATCGGGAAAGACGGTCCTGTTCCGGGCTCTGGTGGGGGCGATCCCGTACGAGGGCACGGTTCGCTGGGCACGTGGCACGCGCATCGGCTACGTTCCGCAGAAACTCGATCTCGAGCGCGACTTGCCGATCACCGGCGGCGATCTGTTGCGCGCCCGCACACGCCTCGGCCGGGCCACGCGGGCTGATCTGCCGCGCACGCTCACCCGTGCGGGCCTTAGCGCCGACGTCTTGAACCGGCCGATCGGCACCCTGTCGGGCGGTCAGTTTCAACGCTTGCTCATCGCGTTCGCCCTGCTGGATGACCCGACGGTGTTATTGCTCGACGAGCCGACCGCCGGCGTGGACGACCCGGGGCAGGAACGGCTGAATGAAACAGTGCGGCGGCTCCAAGTCGAGCAAGGCGTAACGGTGTTGCTCATCTCGCACGATCTGAGCGTGGTATTCCGCTACGCGACGAACGTGCTCTGTTTGGCGCGCGACCAGACGTGCTTTGGCACGCCGCGAGAGGTGCTGACGCCGGAGATTCTGGCCCAGGTATACGGCGCGCCCGTCCAATTCCACGTCCATGACGGCCCTGTCGCCTAGCGCCCTCGCGCTGTCCGGATCGATGGCGGTCGCGGCGGGACTGCTGGGCTGTTTCGCGCTGATGCGCCGGATGACCCTCGCCGCCGACGCGCTCTCGCACGTGGCCCTTCCGGGGATCGGCCTCGCGTTGCTGCTGCGGCTGCACCCGCTCGCCGGTGCGCTCGGAGCGCTCCTCGGGGGGGCGATCGTGGTGTGGGCGCTGGAGAGCCGCACGCGGCTCGGCACCGAAGCAGTGATCGGAGTGGTGTTTTCGGCGGCCCTGGCCGTCGGCGCGTTGCTCACGACGGGCGAGGAGTTGATGGACGCCCTGTTCGGCGCGCCGGGGACGCTGAGCCGTTGGGAGCTTGTGACGGGGCTCGCAGGAGCCGCTGCGGTCATCGCCTTCGTGCTCGCTGCTCGGGATCGGCTCATTGTGTCCCTCGTCTCGCGCGAGATCGCGATCACGGCGGGAATTCGGGTGAAGCGGTTGAACCTGTACTACCTCCTGGCGTTCGCCGTCACTATCGGTCTGGGGCTCCGCTACCTGGGCGTGCTGCTCATGGGCTCGCTCGCCATCATCCCGGCCGCAGCGGCGCGGCGCTTGGCGCGCAACCTCAACGAGATGCTGCTGATCTCGGCGACGGTGGCGTTATTCTCGACGGTGACGGGCGCGTGGCTGGCCGAGCGCTTCCACCGCGAGAGCGGACCGCTGATCGTCGTGGTGGCGGCGGCGTGCTTTCTCCTGACGACCCTGCGCAGTCCGCGCGCTTAGCCGCCGACCCGCTCACTCCGGGTACAGCTTTGATGCGCGGGCAGTGATTCACGGCTCGTGCAGCTTCACCGCCCCGCGCAGGTGGCGCGCGCGGTCCTGGAGCCGGCGGCGCGCCGCCTCGAAGGCTCGCTGCAGCTCCGTCACCAGGTCGGCACGCGGTTGCCGGCTGATCACGATTTCGCCGCCGGGCACGGACAACGCGATGTGCACACCGTAGCGTTTCGCGTCGCTGTGCCGGCGGCTCTGCGGGACCTCGACCGTCACGTGACAACCCGCGATGCGATCGTAATAACGGGCTAGCCGAGCGGCCCGCGCGCGCACCTGGCGCTCGAGGCTCGGAGACAGCGTGGTGTGATGGAGCGTGATCTGCACGGGTAGCACGGGTAGCATGGCTGCGCCTCGTGGCTGGGCGATACATGAGTTATGGCCGGTCGGGGGTGATAGTAGCGTGAAGCGGGCGTGAGCCCTTTCATTAGAACGCGCGCTCACGCGGCGAGCCACAAGGCCGCGCCGACGATGGCGGCGAGCGCCGCCAGCCCCAGGCCGGCATAGCGGCGGAACGCGCCGGAGCCGAACGCCACGGCGACGGCCAGCTTGAACAACGTGCTGGCGAAGATCCCCACCGCGATCGCCCGCGCGGCGAAGGCCGCGGTCGTAGTCGTGCCTGCCGCTCTAGTCATCGCGAGAGTCAGCGCGTCCATGTCGCTGATCCCCACGACCACGGAGGACGCGAGCACGCCCGATCCACCCCAGCGCTGCTGCACGAAGGGAATGGTGGTCAAGACGATCTGGAGCGCCGCCGCCAGCTTGATGGCGGACCAGAGGCCCAAGGGGCTCTGCGCGACGATCGTGTCGGTGTCGTCCGGGCCGCCGGGCCGCTGCCGCAACAGCGCAATGGCCACCACGCCCCCGCCGACGACCAACGGCGCCCAGAGCAGCGCGATGCTGGCCCGGGCGACCCCGGGATTCAAGACGCAGCTCAAGACGAGGACGCGAAACACCACCACTACGCACGCGCCCACGGCGCCGAGCGCCAGCGCGCCGCTCAAGGACGGCTCCGCGCGACTGCGGCGCGCGAATCCCAGCACTACCGCCGTCGACGAAATGATGCCGCCCAGCAGGCCGGTGAGACCGTAGCCCCGCGCCGCCCCCACCGCGTGACGTGCCAGGTAACCCGCGTAGCTCAAGCCGGAGAAGAGCAGGACCGCCACCCACAGGCTGCGCGGCCGGATGCTGTCGTACGGTCCGTAGGGACCCGTCGGCACGAGCGGCAGGACGACGAGTGCCAGCACCGCGAACTGCAGCGTCGCGGCCATCTCCCGTTCGCCGATGCGGTGGACGAGATGATGGATCCGGGATTTTTCGACCAGCACGAGGACGACCACGGACACCGCCGCGCTGGTGAAGAGCGGGAATCCCAGCCCGGCCACCGTGCCGAGGGCGAGGACCACGAGCGCGGCCACTTCTGTCGTGCCGTCGATGTCCGCGGGACTGCGTCGGGCCGCGAGGGCGTACGCCGCCGCGACGAGAATCGCCGCGGGAGCCAAGAGAACCGTGGCGAGGACGATCAGGCCGCCGCCTGAGAGCCACCCGGCGATGCCGCCGATCAGCCCGAGGAGCAGGAAGGTCCGGGCGCCGGCGAAGCGGGCGCTCGGTCCAGACGCGTGACCGGACCATTCGCGCTCGATCCCGACCGCGAGCCCGGCCAGGGCGGCGACGCACAGGTTCCCCGCGACCTCGATGCTGAGCGTGAGGGGGTTCACAAGAAGGAGCCTGCACTGAGCGGCGTGAAGCAAGGCGCAAGGCCGGCGGACGTCTTCTTCACGACATCCGGCAGCCGGGCGCCGTAGGTTTCCGGGCAGGGAGCGACATGCAGAATACCGAGATCGCCCGGGTGTTCGACGAAGTGGCGGACCTGCTCGAGATCCAGGCCGCCAATCCGTTTCGCGTGCGGGCCTATCGCAACGCCGCCCGCACGATCCGCGACGCGCCGCAGTCGCTGGCGGACGTCGTCAAGAAGGACGGCAGCGATCTCACCGAGCTGCCGGGCATCGGCGACGACCTCGCGGAGAAGATCGCGGTCATCGTCAAGACCGGCGCCCTGCCGCTCCACGCCGAGCTCGCGGCCAAGCTGCCCGCCGGCCTGCTCGATCTGCTGCGCATCCCCGGCCTCGGCCCGAAGCGCGTGCGCCAGCTGCACACGCAACTCAAGGTGAAGTCCGCCGCCGATCTCGCCAAGGCGCTCGCGGCAGGGCGGGTGGCCCGACTCAAGGGCTTCGGCCCCAAGATGGTGGCGAAGATCGCCGCTGGCCTGGGTCTGGCGCAGCACGTAGAGCGCCGCATGCTGCTGCACGACGCCGAAGCCTATGCGGCGGCCGTGATCGAGCACCTGCGCGGCGTGCGCGGCATCAAAGAGCTGGCAGTGGCGGGGAGCTACCGGCGCCGCAAGGAGACGGTGGGTGACCTCGATGTGCTCGTGGCCTGCGCCGCTCCCGCCGCGGCGATCCGGCACTTCGTGGCCTTCAGTGACGTGGCGGAGGTGCTGTCGCAGGGCGATACGCGGGCCACAGTGAAGCTCAAGGGCGGGCTGCAGGTCGATCTGCGCGCGGTGGAGCCCGCGGCCTACGGCGCCGCGCTCGTGTACTTCACGGGCTCGAAGGCGCACAACGTGGAGTTGCGCGGACTCGCCGTGGACAAGAAGCTCAAGCTCAACGAGTACGGCCTGTTCGCAGGCGCGCGGCGCGTCGCCGGTAAGACGGAGGCGGAGGTCTACGGCAGGCTGGGCCTCGACTGGATCCCGCCCGAGCTGCGCGAGGCACGCGGCGAGATCGCGCTGGCGCGCGCGCACGAGCTGCCCACCCTCGTCACCGCGGACGACATCCGCGGCGACTTGCAGATGCACACCGATGCGAGCGACGGACAGGCATCGCTCGCGCAGATGGCCGCAGCCGCGACGGCCCTCGGCTATCGCTACATCGCCATCACCGACCACTCGAAGCGCGTCACCATGGCGCACGGGCTCGATGCCGAACGGCTGCGCGCGCAATGGCGCGCCATCGACGCGTGGAACGCCGCGCACGACGGCTGCACCGTGCTGAAATCCGTCGAACTGGATATCCTGGAGCGGGGCGGGCTCGACCTGCCCGACGACGTGCTCGCCCAGGCGGACTACGTGGTCGCAGCAATTCATTACGGGCTCACGCAGTCCGAGAAGCAGATCACGCGCCGGCTGGTGGACGCCGCCCGCCATCCCTGGGTGGACGCGATCGGCCACCCCACCGGGCGGCTTCTGGGCAAACGCGAGCCGTATGCGCTGGATTTCGACCAGCTGGCGGCGGCCGCGGCGGAGACCGGGTGCCTGCTCGAGCTCAACGGCCACCCGGAGCGGATGGATCTGCCCGATACCTTGGCCGCGGCGGCCCAGCGGCGCGGCGTGCGGTTCGTGTTGTCCACGGACAGCCATCACCCCGGCAACTTGGCCTTCATGCGTTACGCGGTGGACTTGGCGCGGCGCGCGGGGCTCGAAGCCAAAGACATCGTCAACACGCTGCCGCTGGACGGGTTCCGGCGCGCGCTCAAGCGCGCGGCGCGGCGCTAGCTCCCGCCGGGCTTGCGGATGACGCGGATGCGGTGATGCGGCCGCGCGCCCGGGACGATGTCGTCGTTGCGGATGACACTGATAGCCCCGTCGGGCTCGAGCACCGCGAGGCGCACGTCCTTGGCGCTCGAGACGCCGTGCTCGCGCAGGGCCTGCAGCAGGTCGTCGCGGCTGATGCCGGCGCGACGGGTGTGCTCGTCCAGTACTTCGCCGTGGTTGATCAGCATGATGCCCTCGCCCGAGAGCCACTTGGCGATCCCCCGGCTGCGGCGGCGCAGCCGGTCGACCACGCCGTGCCACACCAACAGCACACCCGCCGCCACGAGCCCGCCCGCGAGCGACGTGTCGGGTCCCACCATGGCGTTCTGCACCGCGTTCGCGATGATCAGGATCAGCACCAGGTCGAACGTCGACATCTGGCCGAGCTGGCGCGCCCCGGTGAGGCGGATGCCAGCGAGCAAGGCGAAGTAGACGACCGTCGTCCGCAGCGCGACGTTGAGCAAGACTTGCCAGGGCGCGGTCACGGCGCCCCGGGCTCGGCCACGGTGGGGATGGGATACGCGGTCTTGAGCGCCGCCACGTATTCGGCGTACAAGCCCTGCAGCCCCTTGAATTCGCGCTGCACGGCCGCGCGGTAGGGCGCGTCGGTCGCGAAATCGTACAGCACCGCCGCCATCGTCGCGGCGTCCACCACGAAGCCGTTGTGCCCCACATCCGTCAACGCGTCCGCCTCCATCCCGAACGTGTGGTTCGCGAAGTTCGAGCTGTAGGCCGACACCCCGATGCCGGGGAACTGCGTCGACACCGATCCGGTCTCCTCGAACGACACCGGGCGGCCGGCGGCCGGCTGGAGCTTGCCGGCGCCCAGCGTCTTGAGATAGGCCCAGGCCAGCTCGTTCAGCGCGCCGACCGAAATGCCGTCGCGCGACGCCGTGTCGATGTCGATCCGGACCTTGGTGCCCGTGGCGAGCGCGGCGGCGCGGGCGGCATCCTGGACCAGCGCCAATGCCTGATCGAGATACACGGGGTCGGGATAGCGCAGCCAGAACTCCGCGGCGGCGCGATCGGGCACCACGTTGGGCGCCTTGCCGCCTTCGGTGATGATCCCCTGAAGCCGCGTCTCAGGCCGCAGATTTTTGCGAAGGGCATCGATGTGGTTGAACAGCTCGATCACCGCCGTGAGCGCATCCCGTCCGTTCCACGCCTCGAGCTGATGTGCCGGCGCGCCGCTGTAGGTGACGCGGATGACGTCGATGTTCATGCAGCAGCTGCCGAAGCCCGCCGGCAGGTGCTGCGTGGCCGGCGACGAATGCGACCGCACGATCACGTCGGCGCCGGCGAACACGTGCGCGCGCTGCATCGTGGTCTTGGACGCCGGGCTCGCGATCTCCTCGGCGGGCGTACCGTACACCGTTACGGTGCCGGGCGTCTTGGAGGTCGTGAGGAACTCGGCGAGTGCCACGGCCGTGGCGAGACCCACCGGCCCTTGGGCGCTGTGCTGGTCGCCGTGAAAGTCGCGGCTGGTGCCGCGCAGCGCGTCGTACTCCACGATGATGCCGAGGTTGGGCCCGGGCGTGCCCTTCGTGTAGTGGGCGACGAAGGCGGTGGGGAGCCCGGCGACGCCCGTGTCCACCGTGAACCCGTGCGCTCTGAGGTAGTCGCTGATGATCTTCATGGAGTGTTGCTCGTGGAACCCGACTTCGGGGTGGCGCGTGATGTCGTCCGACATCGCGAGCAGCTCCTGGTTCATCAATGCCTTGACGCGCGCCACCACTGCGTCGCGCCGGGGGTCGGGCCTGGCGAGCCGGGCCACGAGCGCCGGCAGGCCGAGCGATGCCTCGAGGCTGTCCATGCGCCGGATCACATCCGCGGCGGCGGTGCGCTCGGTGGGCGTTTCCTGGGCCGACGACACGCGGCCGGCGGCGGCAATCGCAAATGCGGCAACCATGACGGCACGCATGCGCACGCTCCTCATTGCTGGTCGTACAACGCGATCGGTTTGCCGAGCAGGTACTTGTCGAACCAATTGAGAATGTGGTCGAGCCGCGCCACGCGGTGCATCGGCCGGCCGGAGCGCGACAGCTCGTGCGACTCGCCGGGGAAGCGCACCATCACGGCCGTCTTGTGCAGGTACTTGAGCGCGCGGAACATCGCCTCGCCGCCCTGATTGGGCGGCGCCCGCATGTCGGACTCGCCCAAGACGAACATGATCGGCGTGGTGACCGAGTCCGAGTACATCACGGGCGAGCGCGACAGGAACTCCTGCGGGCTGTGGAACGGGGTGTCGCGGAACCAGGTCGGCCGGAAGAGCGTGAAGTCGGCCGTGTACCAGAAGCCCAGCCAGTCGGCCACGTCGCGCTGCGACACGGCGGCCGCGAAGCGGTGCGTGTGGCCCACGGTCCAATCGGTGAGCAGGCCGCCGCCCGAGCCGCCGGTGACGCCGAGCTTGGTTGAGTCCACGTAGCCGCGCTTGATGAGTGAATCGACGGCGACCATCAAGTCTTTGTAGTCGTCCCCCGGATACTTGTACTGGATGATGTTGCCGAACTCCTGCCCGTAGGTCGTGCTGCCCCGCGGATTGGGATACACCACCACGTAGCCCTTCGCCGCCATCCACTGCATCTCGTGGAAAAAGATGTAGCCGTAGGCCGTATGCGGTCCGCCGTGAATGTTCAAGATCAGCGGGTACTTCTTGCCGGGCGTAAACCCGGGCGGCTTCAAGATCCAGGTCTCGATCCTCTTGCCGTCGAAGCTCGGGTACCAGAAGTCTTCGGGCGTGCCGAGCTGCAGCTTGGCGAAGAGCGAATCGTTGGCGTGCGTGAGCTGGGTGAGCTTCTTGGTCTGCGCGTCGAGCACGTACACGTCGGGTAGGTGCGTGGGGTCGCCGATGGTCAGAGCGAACGTGCGCGCGTCGGGCGTGGCGGTGTAGGCGAGCACGGCGTGATCGCCGGTCGTGAGCGCGGTGCGGGCGCCGGTCGCGGCGTCGAGCCGCACGAGGTTGGAGCGGCCGTGTTCGGTGGTCGCCAGGATCACCGCTTTGCCGTCCGCAGTCCAGATGAGCGGGCTCGAGCCCTCGCCGCCGCGCGGCGGCGCCTGGTCGCCCAGCACGCCGCCGTCCACGTCGAAGTCATAGTCGGCCGTGAGATTCGTAAGCTTGCCGCCGCGCCAGACGTAGACGTCCTGCTCCTGGTAGGAGCGCGGCTGGGGCGGATTGATGAACCCGCGGAAGGCGACCCCGCCGTCCGCGGCGAGCGCCGGCGACGTCACCGGCCCGTCGATGTTCACCGCCGTGTCCAGCGCGCCACCGGCCGCGGGCACCGAGAACAGGTCCTGACTGGGCGGCAGGTAGTAGCCCTCCACCACGCGTTGTGATGCGAAGTACAACCGGCTGCCGTCGCGGCTCCATTGCGGGTTGCCTTCGTCGAATTGACCGCTCGTCACCTGGTGGGCCTTCTGGGGCGTGTCGCCCACGCCGGATGGCACGGTCCACAGGTGCGTGTGCTCGGACGGGTCGAAGTAGCCCTCGTCGTCGCCGCGGTAGACCGCGCGGGTGATGATGCGGACGTCGCTTTTCTTCGTCGAGTCGGCGGAATCCGGCACGCTCGCGGCGAAGGCGATGGTCTTGCCGTCGGGCGACCAGACGGCGGGACCCGCGCCCGATTTCATGTCGGTGAGCTGCTGCGCCTCACCACCCGCGAGCGACAGCAAGAACAGCTGCGCGCCGTCGCCCTTGGGGCGCAGGAACGCGAGCGTGCGGCCGTCGGGCGACCAGCGCGGCGCGCCGTCGTGCGGGCCGGCGGTGAGCCGTCGCGGCGCCGCGGCGCCGTCGGTTCCCACGGACCAGATGCTCGTTTCGTAGCCGTCGTGCTTCGCGGTGACGGTGACGAGGACGTAGGCCACCTGGCGGCCGTCGGGAGAGATCTGCGGGCCCGCGATCCAGCGGAACGCGTACAGGTCGCTGTCGGTGATGGCGCGTTGCTGGGCGGCGAGCGGTGCGGTGACGGCGAGGGCGGCGAGGGCAGCGAGAGCGGCGAGTGTGCGGCGCATCACATCCTCCGAAGTGGGCGGAAAACGTAGCCCGTTGACGCGTGGCGCGCCAAGTGGTCCCTTTCAAGTCTCCACAACGCCCGAGTGTGCTCATGTCGCTCATCCGTCGCTCGCTCCTGTCGCTCGCGCTCGTCGGCGCGTCCGCGCTCCCCTTGCGGGCGCAGAATCTTGCCGCGCTGTGCCGCACCGTACTGCGCGTCGCGCCTGGCCAATGGTCGAGCTACCGGTTCGTCGGCGGCGAGAACGACGGCGGCACCATGCGCCTCGCCATCGTGGGTACCCAGCGCGTGGGCGACTCCACCTTCTACTGGTATGAGATGAAGACGGCGCCGGGGGCTAACTCCGGGCGGGACGCCACCATCGTGCAGATGCTCGTGGCGGGCCTGGGGACAGGCAAGCTCGCGATCCATGACCTCGTGATGAAGTCGGGAACGCACACAGCGCAGCGCGTCAACCAGTTGCTGCTGGGCATGATGTCGGGCCCGATCGCCAAGAGCATCGCGTCGGAGACAGGGCGTCGCTGCACCAATCCGAGGGTGCAGGTGGTGGGGTGGGAGTCGGTGACGGTGCCGGCCGGCACCATACGCGCGCTCCATCTGAAAGACACCGAGTCGGGTGGGGACGCGTGGTTCGCGCCGCAGGTGCCGTTCGGCTCAGTGCGCGTGCTGTCCAAGGACGGCCACGACATGGTGCTGACCGCGTCCGGTCACGACGCCAAGTCGTCGATCACCGAGACGCCGGAGGAGATGGGGCACTAGCTCCGCTGGTACGTCCCCATCGTTTGCGTCTGGGCGACGATGTGCCCGGTCATGGCGCGCTCCAGGTCCGCCTTGGTGGCGTTGGCGGCGAGTGCGACCGGCTGATCGAGCGCATATAACTTGAAGAAGTAGCGATGCGGTTTGCCGGGCGGCGGGCAGGGTCCGCTGTAGCCCGTGTGGTTGGAGCCGTTCATGCCCTGGCGCGCGCCGCCCAGGCCTTGCAGCGTGTTCACGTTGCTCACGCCTTCCGGTAGCGCGCCCACCGACGCGGGAAGATTGTACAGCACCCAGTGGACCCAGGTGCCGCGCGGCGCGTCGGGGTCATCCGCGATCAGCGCGAAGGACTTGGTGTTGGCGGGCGCGCCGCTCCAAGCGAGCGGCGGCGACACGTCGGCGCCCTCGCAGGTGTACTGGGCCGGAATTGGTGCGCCCTCGGAGAACGCAGAGCTGGTCAGATTGAACGCCATCGATCCTCCGGCGCCGAGGTGCGTCGTGCGTGGTTGCTTGCGGCGCTTGTACGCCACTCAACGAGGCTCGAGCTATCACCGTCGCCAACCACTCACCACGCACCACGCACCACTCACCGGTGGTATGGGGGAGGGTTGGGTTCATGCGACCGGAGGGAGTCGAACCCCCAAGGGTTGCCCCACGGGATCCTAAGTCCCGCGCGTCTGCCAGTTCCGCCACGGTCGCTGGGCTCGCGCTCTCAACTTATTCGCTCCGCCCCTCAGCCGACAGGCGCGATCCGCTGCGTGCTGGCCGCATCGAAGAAGTTGATCCCCGCCGGATCGAACGCAAACCGCACCGGCCGGTCGGCCGCCACGCGCGTGCCCGGCGCGAGCCGCGCGGTGACTTCCGCACCGCTCGCACTGGCGTACACCAACAGCTCCTGTCCCAAGGGCTCCACCAGATCCACGTGGAACGGCGCGCCCTGGCCGTCCGCTGCCACCCGCACGTGCTCCGGCCGCACGCCGAACACGAGGCGCGCGCCGGCGCGCGCGGCCAGCGTGCCGCGCCACTGGGGCGGCAACGGCACGACGAACGCATCGCCCTGCGCGTGGAACGCCCCGTCAGCTGCCACCACACCCTCGATCAAGTTCATCGGCGGGCTGCCGATGAATCCCGCCACGAACGTGTTGGCCGGCGCGCCGTACACGGCGAGCGGCGTGTCGATCTGTTGCGCGTGCCCCTCGTGCATCACCACGATGCGATCGCCCAACGTCATCGCCTCGGCCTGATCGTGCGTGACGTAGATCATCGTGGTCTTGAGCTGGCGGTGCAGTCGCGCGATCTCCCGCCGCATCTGCACGCGCAGCTTGGCGTCGAGGTTCGATAGGGGCTCGTCGAACAGGAACACCTCCGGCTGGCGCACGATGGCCCGGCCCAGCGCCACGCGCTGCTGCTCACCACCCGACAGCTGCCGCGGCCGCCGCTCGAGCAATGCATCGATCCGGAGAACCGCCGCCGCCTCGCGCACCCGCCGGTCGACGTCCGCGGGCGCCAGATGCCGCAGCTTGAGATTGAACGCCATGTTGTCGTAGGCGGTCATGTGCGGGTACAGGGCGTAATTCTGGAACACCATCGCCACGTTACGGTCCTTGGCGGCCACCTCGTTCACCACCCGGTCGCCGATCTTCAGCTCGCCCCCGGAAATGCTCTCCAGGCCCGCCACCATCCGCAGTGTGGTGCTCTTGCCGCACCCCGACGGCCCCACCAGCACCACGAACTCGCCGTCCGCCACCGCGAGGTCGAGCGCGTCCACGGCGACGCGTTGCCGGCCTCCGCCGGGGTATATTTTGCGCACGCCGATGAGCGTCACACTCGCCATGACCAGCCGCCCCGCGCATGAGTGAAAGCCCTCGCTTCCCCGCAGGATTCCTGTGGGGCGCCGCCACGTCCGCCTATCAGATCGAAGGCTCGCCCACCGCCGACGGCGCGGGCGAGAGCATCTGGCACCGCTTTGCCCACACACCGGGCAAGATCCCGAGTGGCGATACGGGCGACGTCGCCTGCGACCATTACCACCGCTACGCCCAAGACGTCGCCCTGATGGCCGACCTCGGCCTCAACGCGTATCGCTTCAGCGTTTCGTGGAGCCGCGTGTTGCCGCAGGGCAAGGGCGCCGTGAACCCCAAGGGCCTCGCGTTCTACGACCGCCTGGTGGACACGCTGCTGGCGCAGGGCATCGCGCCTTCCGTGACGCTGTACCACTGGGACCTGCCGCAGGCGTTGGACGACCTGGGCGGCTGGGTCCAACGCGACTCCGCGCAATGGTTCGCCGATTACGCGCGCGTGATGTTCAAGGCACTCGGCGACCGTGTGCCCCTGTGGGCGACCATCAACGAGCCGTGGGTGGTGATGGACGGCGGCTACCTCCACGGCGCGCTCGCCCCGGGACACAAGAGTCTCGCCGAGACGCCGCAGGTCGCCGTCAACCTGCTGCGCGCGCACGGCGCGGCGGTCGCGGCTTATCGCGCCGAGGGCAAGCGTGAGATCGGGATCGTTCTGAATCTGGAGCCCAAGCATCCGGCGAGCGACGATCCGCAGGACCTGGCGGCCGTGCGGCGCGCCGATGCCTACATGAACCGGCAATTCCTGGAGCCCATTCTGGGCCGCCCTTTCCCGGCCGAGCTCGCTGAGATCTTCGGCAAGGATTGGCCCACCGTCTCCGACGCCGACCGGCGCCTCATCGCCCAGCCGATGGACTTCCTCGGCGTCAACTACTACAAACGCGGCGTCACCCGCCACGACGACCGCGCGCTGCCGGTGCGCGCCGCGGAAGTGCACCAGCCGGGCGCCCTTTACACGGAGACCGGCTGGGAGGTGTACCCGCTGGGCCTCGCCGAGACGCTGTTGTGGGTGCGGGAGCGAACCGGCGACTTGCCGCTGTACATCACCGAGAACGGCGCCGCCTTCCCCGACCCCGCCACCCCCGTGAACGGCCGAGTGGACGACCCGCTGCGCGTCGCCTACTACCGCGACCATCTGGGCTCGGCGCTCGATGCCATCGGCCAGGGCGTCAACCTGCGCGGCTACTTCGCCTGGTCGCTGCTCGACAACCTCGAGTGGGTGCTGGGCTACTCCAAGCGCTTCGGCATCGTGCACGTGGACTTCGCCACCCAGCGGCGCACGCCCAAGGCCAGCGCGCGCTTCTATAGTGACGTGATTAGGGGCGTTCATCCCTTGGTGCTCCCCGCGAGGATGCCCGCCACGTAGAACCGCTGCAGTATTATGAAGACGGCGAGTACCGGAAGTACGGTGACGACTGATCCCGCGAGCATCAGCTCGGTGTCCTGCACGTGCTCGCCCGCGAGGCCCGCGAGCGCCACGGGCAGCGTGTACTTCGCGTTGTCGGTCAGCACCACCAGCGGCCAGAGGAAGTCGTTCCACGTCGAGAGGAACGTGAAGATCGCGAGCGTCGCGAGAATCGGCCGGATCACGGGCAGCACCACCGACCAGTAGATGCGGAACTCGCCCGCGCCGTCCATGCGCGCCGCGTCGAGCAGGTCGTCGGGCACCGACAGCGCGTACTGGCGGATCAGGAAAATGCCGAAGATGGTGGCCATCGCCGGCACCATCGCGCCGACGTAACTGTTGACGAGCCCGAGCGAGCGCAGCACGAGAAACAACGGCAGCATGCTCACCTGCGCCGGGATCACGAGGCCCGCCAGAAGAATCCGGAACAGCCGCTCGCGCCCTTTGAACTCGAGCTTGGCGAGCGCGTAGCCCGCCAGGGAATTGACGAATAAACCAATGGTCGTCGCCGCACCGGCTACGATGACACTGTTCAGGAAATAGCGCCCGATGTTGAGCCGCGTGAACAGCGCCGCGTAATTGCCCCACGTCGGATGCTGCGGCAGGAGGCGCGGCGGGAAGGAGTTCGCCTCGCCCGTGGACATGAACGAGCCCGACACCATCCACAGGAGCGGGAATAGGGCAGCCGCGGCACCGACAAGCAACGCCGCATGGAGTGCGAGCGAGGCCCAGCGGCGCTTCATGGCGTGCGCTCCCGCTGCAGCCGCAGCTGCACCAGTGTGATCGCCAAGACCAGCGCGAACAAGACGAACGCGATCGCCGCGGCCGAGCCCAGCCGCCACCAGCGGAAGCCCTCTTCGTACATGTAGAGCACCATGGACAGCGTGCTCTTCAGGGGCCCTCCTTGCGTCATCACGTACGGCTCGGCGAACAGCTGGAAGAAGCCGATCGCGGTGATCACGCCCACGAACACGAACGTGGGTGCCAACTGCGGCAGGGTGATATGACGCAGCCGGCTCCAGGTGCCCGCGCCATCCAGCTCCGCCGCCTCGTACAGCTGCAGGGGAATGCGCTGCAACCCCGCCACGAAGATCAGCATGTTGTAGCCGAAGCTGCGCCACACCGCCACGACGATGATCGCGGGCATCGCCCACTTGGGGTCGCCGAGCCAGTCAATCGGTGAAATTCCCGCCGCGCCGAGCGCGGCGTCGAGCAGCCCGAAACGCGGGTGGTACAGGTATTTCCAGACGATGGCGACGGCGACGAGCGTCGTCACGAACGGCGCGAAGTAGGCCGTCCGAAAGAAGCTCGACCAGTGCGTGAGGCGCGAATTGACGAGCAGCGCCGCGATCAGCGCCACCAGCACCGACAGCGGCGCGCCCACGAAGGCGAAGTACAGCGTGTTCTTGAGCGCGGTCCAGAAGAGCGGGGTGTGGACGAGCGTCTGGTAGTTCGCGAGCCCCGTGAAGCGCACGTTCTCGGCGTGGCCGATGGAGTAGAGATCGAAGTCGGTGACGGAGAGCGCCAGGCCCGCCACCACGGGCAGGAAGAAGAAGACGCCGAGCAGGATCAGGGCGGGGGCGAGAAACAGCCAGGCGGCCTGCCGCTGCGAGCGCTCGCCCGGGAGCATGTCAGTGGCCCCGCGCGGCCGCGCGCGCCAACAGCCAGCGCCGCCGCTCGAGGATGCGGTTGACCTCGTCCTCGAGGCGGGCGAGCGCCGTGTCGGCCGGGACGCCGCCGCGGATCGCCTGCTCGCCGTAATCGAAGATGCGGGTCGCGATCAGCTCCCACTCGGGCACCTGCGGCGTGGGGACCACGCGCTGCAGCTGCTCGTAGAACGCGTGCGCCGCCTCGTCGTCCGCGAGGATGGGGTCGCGCCACGCGGGCGTCTGCGCGGGCAAGTCGCCCGTCAACTTGTAGAACTTGAGCTGCTGCGCGGGCTGCGACAGGAACTCGATCAGCTGCCACGCTTCGGCCGGGTGGCGCGACGCGCGAAACAATACGAGGCTCGACCCGCCTGCGAGCGACACACCGGACGCCGCGCCCGTGGGCCCGGGCATCGGAGCCGTGGCCCACGAGTGCTGCTGGGCGGGCGGCAGGCGGCGGCGGAACTCGCCGATGTTCCAGGGACCGGTGATCCACATCGCGTACGTGCCGCGGCCGAATTCCTGATAGATGTTGCCGACTTCGCTGATGCCGAGCTTGGGCGCCAGGCCGCGGGCGTAGAAGTCGAGGTAGAAGTGGAAGGCGCGGCGGAACGCGGCGTCGGTGAACGCCCCGTAGCGCGCGCCGTCCTTGAGGATGGGTGAGCCCGCCTGCAGGGCGAGAATCACGGGCGGCGGCCATTCATTAGTGGGGATGTAGGCCGGGTACTGGTCGGGGCCGTCGCGCGCTTTCAGCGCCTGCATCGCGGCGAGCCAGCCGGCCCAGGTGACGGGTGGTGTGGGGTACCCCGCGCGCGCGAGCAGGTCTCTTCTATAGAAGAGCAGGCGCGTGTCCACGTACCACGGCACGCCGTACAGCGTGCCGTCGAGCACGTTGGTGCTCCAGACACCAGCGAAGTAGTCGTTCTGGTGCACGCTCGAGCGGGCCACTGCCGAATCGAGCGCCTGCAGGGCGTCGAGCGCCACGAACTCGGGCACCCAGGTGTTGCCGAGCTGTGCCACGTCGGGCGTGCCGTTGCCCACGTACGCCGTCAAGAGTTTCTCGTGCGCCGCGGTCCAGGGGATCTGCTGGGTGCGGATATGGATACCGGGGTGGGTGCGCTCGAACTCGGGGATCATCTGTTCCACGACTTCGCCTTCGCGCCCCAGGCCCCAGAACTCGAGCTCCACGCCGGCGGCGGCGGGGCGGCAGGCGGCGAGGCCGCACAGGATCAGCGGCCAGCGCTTCAGCATTTCGTCGCGAGCCACCCGCCCGTGAATCCCGCCCGGCACAGCCCGCGGATCACGTATTGATTGCTCCGCATCAGGCGCCAGATGAGTCCCGTCCGGTAATTCTCGATCATCGCGAGAATCGGGCCCTGATCGATGCCCAGGTAATCGGTATCGAACCAGCCGACGCCCGAGACCACGTGCCCCATGCTGGGCGTCACGTTCGTGGGGAACGTGGGATTGAGCGCGTCGAAGAAGCCGTAAGTCGAAAACAGATTGGCGCCGTAGGTGCGGCGCATAGCGTAGAGGGTGGGAATCGTGATTTCGGGGGCGAACGGGATCGAGCCGCCGAGCGCGGTGGGCGCGATGGTGCCGTCGTCCTGGATTTCGGTGAACGACGCGCCGCGCGCGAAGTACGTATGGAACTGCCGCGAGCGGCCCGCCACGATGAGCGTCGCGTCTTTCGGGCCGTCGGAGGCCGAGAGACCCCATAGGTTGGCGCCGTAACCGCGCCAGTTGTTGGGATTGGCGACGGCGTACGCCCGCTGCGCCAGCGTGGCGCGGCGCGAGTTCTCGAAATAGTCGATTCCCTTGCCGCTCATGTATGGGTCTCGGATTCCCTGGAAGTCGATCCACACATGCGAGTACTGATGGCCGAACAGCGGCGCAAAGCCCACGTGCGCTTGGCCTTCGAACGTGCCGTATTGATAGTCCGTGGTCCACGCGGCCCAGGCGGTCGAGTCGATGGGGTGGGTGGGCGAGCCCAGGGCGAGGATGTAGAGGATCATCGCCTCGTTGTAGCCGCGCCAGTCGTAGGCGAGGAAGCCGCCGCCCGTCCCCGGCTTCCAGCCCATCGCCACGAGCGGCGCGCGCGGCGAAATCCAGGCCCAGTCGGCGCGGCGATAAATGGAGTCGGCGAGCCGGCGGATCTGGGTCTCGCCTGAGTCCGACACACTGTCGAAATACGATTGACAGGTGAGGACGCCCGCGAGCAAGAGGCTCGAATCGATGGTCGAGAGCTCGACATCCTGGAACCGCGCCCCGGTGGTCATGTCGAGGAAGTGATAAAAGAACCCGCGGTAGCCGGTCGCGCCGGTGGTCGTGGTATCCTGCAGCGCCGTCCAGAAGAACTGCAGCGTGGTGAGCGTGCGGTCGCGCGCCTGGGCGCGCGTCACGTAGCCACGCTCCGCACCGATCGGATACGCGGTCAGGGCGAATCCCACGGCCGCGATGCTCGAGAAGGACGGCGATGGCGAGCGATCGGGCGTGAGGCCGTTCGTCGTATTGGTGAGGTCCCAGAAATAGTGGAACGTGCGCTGCTCGACGCTGTCGAGGAACGCTTGCGTCTGGGTCGAATCGGGCGGCGGGGGTTGGACCGGCTGGCTCGCGGCACAGGCCGAGAGCAGCAGCGCGGCGAGCGTCGCGGCGCAGCGCGAGTCGTGCGGTCGCATCAGGAGAGGATACCGCGGTTGCCGCGCGTGGGCCACCGGCCGGACGGCACCGGTGGCCCACGACGGGTGAAGGTCAGAAGCTGTAGGACGCGCCGATCTGCGCGCGCCGCGGATCGCTCACGACGCAGAACGACTTACCCTGCGTTGGCGAGGCGAACCCCACGTCGTAGCAGCCGAAGTTCTGGTAGTTGAAAGCGTTGAACACGTCGAGCGTCAGGCCGAGCTGCGTGCCCGAGAAACTGGGGAAGTCCTTGCGCAGCCGCACATCAACCCGCCGGTACGCCCACAGCTTTGCGGGAATCAGGAAGCTGTAGTGCGGCGGCGTGAACCCGCCGTTGATGTAGGTGGCGGGGCCGCAGAAGCGCGAGGGGCACCCGACGTCCAAGTTGGCGCCGCTCCCCAGGGTGATCAGGCCGCTGAACTGGACGCCGTACAGATACGGCAAGTCCATGATCCAGTTGGCGACGATGTGATGGCGCTCGTCGTTGCCGCCGTTGTCGGAGTGTTTCCCGATCGGCGCGGCTCGCGGGAATCCGCCAGGGAACGACGAGGAGATGTCGTTGAGGTTATCCACGCCCGCGAGCGAACGCCTGGCATACGTGTAGGTGACACCCCAGCCGTAGCCGAACTGGGCGCTGCTGCGGCGATAGGGCCGGTTCAAATCCAGGGACACCGCATCATACCACGTCTTCCCGTCTTCCGTGGCGTAGATGATGTTCTGGAACCCGTGATTCGCGATGTTGAAGCTGGTGCAGCAGCGGCCGGCGGTGTCGAGCCCGATGTTGGCCCAGTTGTAGGTGAACAGATTCGTGCCGCGCTGTCCCTGGTAGGTGAGCGACGCCACCATCGACCCCACCATGTGGCGCACGCCGAAGCTCCACTGCTTCGACATGGGCGGCTTCATCTTGTTGTCGAGCAGGAATGCTTCCGGCAGCCCGGTGCTCTTGACCAGCGCATTGAGCGTGGTCGTGTCGGCGGTCAGGTAGCTGTCCTGCCACTGCACGTACGGCCCGCTGGGGGCCGAGTCCGGGTCCGCAAAGCGCACGTGGTACGTCGGGCGCGTGAGCTTCTGGATCTCATCCACCGAGAAATCGAAGATCGAGCGGTCGTAATAGATGCCGAAGCCGCCGAAGACGGTCGTGCGGTTCTCCCCGTCCAGGGCGTACGAGAAGCCGAGCCGCGGCTGGAAGGCGCCGTAGAACGGCTTGCGGTTGCTGCCCGTGCTGATGTAGCGGCTCAGGTCGAGGAGCGGCGCGGGCAGCGAGTCGCGATAGCGCGTGAGAGTGTCCACCACGTCCTGCGGCGTGACGTAGTCGGTGTTCAGCATCCGCGACTCGAAGTCCCAGCGCACACCGAGGTTCAGCGTCAAGCGCGGCGTCGGGCTCCAGTCGTCCTGGAGGTAGGCGCCGATCTGGTTGTTGTTCGTCTTGATGCCGCCATTGCCCGTCGCGTAGTTGAGCTGGAAGGGCGACCGATAGGCGAACGCCTGGCCGGTCGGCGCGCGGCACCAGCAGCCGAGGTTCACGGTATCGGCGTACTCGAACTGCGGCGTCTCGTTGTTCTGCTTGATGATGTCGTAGTGCACCAGGTCGACCGTGACGCCACCCTTGAAGACGTGCTGCGCAAAGCCGCTGTAGGTCACGTCGTTGCGGAACCCAATGCGCCGCTGCGTGAAGTCTTGCGTGCTCAGATTGCTGCCGATGACGGCAGTCTGAGCCGGGTAATGGTACATCCGGGAGGCGATGCCCGGCTCGTTGGGAGCCGGATTACGCTCGGCGCGGTCATAGATGATGGCCGCTTGGTCGAGCCAGGGTCCGGTGAAGTAGCTGTACTTGAGCGTCCCGGTCGTCAGGTTCTGGCGGAAGTTCACCGCTTCCTGGAAGGCGTTCGTGCCGCCGAAGTCGCGCACGTCGGTCTCGTGGCGGTTGCTGAAGCTCAGGTCCGCCGACGAGTGCGCGTTGATGTTGTCGGTCAGCTTCCCGAACAGCAGTGTTTCCCGGAACGGCGAGGTGAAGCTGCCGTTGTACTTGGCCAGATTCACGGTGTCGAGGAATGGGAACCCTGACGGCGGTGTGAGGGTCACCAGGTTGTCGCGATTCTGATAGTTCCCTTCGTACGAGCCGAAGAAGAAGAGGTGATCGCGCTGGATCGGCCCGCCCACGCTGATACTCGCCAGCGAGCGGGTGTAGTCGGGCTTGGTGACGCTGGCGGCGCGCTGGAACGTGTCGAGGGCGACGAGGCCCTTGTTCTGATAGCCGAAGTCCACGTTGCCCGACCACACGTTCGTCCCCGACTTGGTGGTGGCGGTGATGATGCCGCTCGCCGCCTTCTGGTATTCCGCTTTGAAGTTCTGCGTGATGACGCGGTACTCCTGAATCGCGTTGCGGGGGAACGGATTGCCGCGGCTCGCATCCTGCCCGGCGACGCCGCCTGCCGTGAGGTCGTTCTTCAGACTCGCGCCGTCCACGAACACGTTCACCTGATTGGGGCTGCCGCCGCCGACTGAGAACGAGCGGAACCCGGTGCCGTTGACGCGGTCCTCCGACACTTGTACGCCCGCCGCGAGCCCGGCCAAATCGAGGAAGTTGCGGCTCGGCGTGGGCAGCGCCTGGATCTGCTGCTGCGTGACGTTGGTCGCGACCTCCGACGTGCGCATTTCGACCGTCGGTCCCGCCTCGATCGTCACGGCCTGGAGCTGCACCGCCCCGGCAGCCAGTGCGAAGTCGACGACCATGGTGGCGCCGATCTGCACCGTGACGCGCCGGCCCTGCGGCGCATGCCCGATGTGGCGCGCCACCACCTCATAGACGCCCGGCACGAGGCCGGAAAGGCTGTACGCGCCGTCCGATTGGGTGGTCGCGGTGCGCCGCGCGCCGGTGGCGACGTTCCGCGCTTCGAGATCGGCGCCCGACAGCGCGCCGCCGGTCGAATCGCGCACGTAGCCGCGCACGCTGCCGGTGGTCGTCTGTGCGTGCAGCGGTCCGACCCAGGCGGCCACCACGCCGCTCACCAGCAGCGCCCGCCCCAGGTTTCGCACGAAGGCATGGCATCTCATGATGCGTCCCTCCTCACGGGTGAAATGGCGGAAGAGCGATCGCCGCCTCCGCCGCACGACTCGCGAATCACCAACGTCACCGGCAATACTTCCTGCCGCTTCTTGTGCCGCCGCCGGCTCGTGACGGCCTCGAGCAGCCGGTCGGTCGCCCGCTCGCCCAGCGCCGCGATGTCCACGCGCACGGTCGAGAGCGGCGGGTGCATGTAGCGGGCCATCGGGATGTCGTCGAAGCCCGCCACCGCCATTTCTTGCGGGACCCGAACGCCCGCCTCGCGCAAGGCGCTCAGCGCCCCGATCGCCATCGCGTCGTTGGCCGCGAAGATAGCCGTGGGGCGTGGTTGCCGCCGCAACAGCTCCAATCCCGCCGCAAACCCCGACGCGTCGATGAAGTCGCCCTGGGCCTCGAGCTCAGGACCCGGCGCGATTCCCGCCGCGCGCAGCGCCGCGTGATAACCCCGCAGCCGCTCGGCCGCATCGTGGTTGCGCGCGGGCCCGCGGATCATCGCGATGTGCCGGTGGCCCAGGGCCACGAGGTGCTGCACCATCTGGGCCGCCCCCTCCGCGTTCCCGATCGCGAGCGAGTCGAACGCCGCCCCCACCGCCGCTGAATTCAACAGCACCACCGGGAAGCTCGTCAAGTCGCGCACCGGCAGATGGGCGCCCGGGGCGGGGGACATCACGATCAAGCCATCGACACGTCCCCGCATCGACTGCAGCGCCGCCGCGATGGCCGCCTTCTCGTCGTGCGAGCTCGCCAGCAACAGATGAAAGCCGTGGCGCTGCGCCCGCTGGTCGATGCCGCGAATCAACTCCGAGTAGAACTCACCGTGCAGATCGGGCAGCAGCACCCCGATGCCGTTCGTCTTGCGGGTGCTCAGGCTGCGCGCGCCGGCGTGCGGTGAGTAGCCCAGTCGCGCCGCCACGGCGCGCACCCGTCCCCGCGTATCCGCGGTGACCAGCGTGCTGTCGTTGTGCACGCGTGAAACGGTGGCGACAGAGACCCCGGCGGCCCGGGCGACGTCCTTGATGGTCACCATGGCGTTCGGGGATGTAATCGGTTACATGGGAAGGCGGCTGTCAAGCCCGGGTATTACTTTCGGAGGGCCTTCTACCGGAGGACCGATCATGACGCTGTGGACCGTGGTGATGTGGGCGGGGCGGCTCTTGTGCGCCGGGTTCTTCTTGATGTCGGCGTACAACCACCTCACCAAGTCGGCGATGCTGGCGGGCTACGCGCAATCCAAGGGGGTGCCGATGGCCCAGGTCAGCACGATCGTGACGGGGCTGATCATGCTCGCGGGCGCGCTCTCCGTGCTCACCGGCTGGCACGTGACGTACGGCGTCGGCTTGCTCATCCTGTTCCTGGTGCCGACCGCGTTCATCATGCACAACTACTGGGCCGTGGCGGACCCGATGGGGAAGATGAACGACCGCATCAACTTCTGGAAAAACATCACCATCGCGGCCGCCCTGATGCTCTACGTCTCGGCCCTGCACCGCGCGTATTGAGTCAGCCGCGACTCCGGCGGGCGCCCGCTCAGTGCAGGGTGTCCGCCGGGATCCCCAGGTCCGCAGCACTCGGCAGGGTCTTGGTGTCCCACCACTGGTGCAGCGCGTCCGCCACCTTGTCGCCCCGCGTGATCCACAATTGCGTCGCCAGATCGTAGCGCGCCAGGACATTGCCGAGCCAGTACGGTCGATTCTCCCGCAACCACGCCACCTCGTACAGCTGCCGTAACAGCGCGTAGCCGTCCCGCAGGTCCTGCGTGCGGCCGTTCATCTGCGTGATGTCGGTGAGATAGTCCTGCGCCGTGGCGGGCGAGTCGGGATGCTGCGCCAGCGCGTACAGCCGTACGATTTCGTCGGCGAATTGGAACTTCATCGCGATGAACCCGATGCGCCGCGCGCCCAGCTCGATGGCGTCGAGCGTCGCAGCGTTCCGATCCACGTAGGGCCGCGTGCGAAGGACTAATGCCGTCGCCTGCTCGGCCAAGAGCCGCACGTCGTGTTCTACCGGCCGCATCTTGGCCGCGGCTTGACGGCCGCGCGGACTCCACGGGTCCATCCAGAACAGGCCGTCCGAGCCGCCGCCCACGCCCACGCTGTCGAGCAGCGCGTGCGCCTGCGCCAGCTTGCGCTCGGCGTCGTCCACCGCGCCCGTCGTGTCGCCCGTGAACGCGGCGCCGAAGCGCTCTTGAAACGCGGTGATGTCCGCCACGCCCGGCTGCCAGCTCGCCGCCGCCCCGAAGGCGATGCCGTACCAGTTAGGCTCGAACAGATCTTCGCCATCGTCGTCCCACGTCGTATTCAACACGCCGGTCGAGCCCAGCCGCTGGCCCGCCGCGATGAACCCCTGGATGTTGGGCAACGCGACCGAGTAGTCGGGGAAGACGCGATTCCAGCCGTTGGTCCCCGGCGCCACCCACGTCTCGAGGCCCGCGTCGCGGAACGGCTGCAGCAGGGGATCGAAGCCGTCCTTGGACCAGTAGTTCCACGCCACGGGGATCAAGTCGTGTGGCAGCGACTTCACCAGCTCGGGGCTCGACACGGCCACGTCGCCCCAGAAGAGCAGCCGTTTGCCCGACGGCGCCAGTGCCTGCTCGATGCGCGACAGGAAGGCGAGGTAGACCGGTCCGATGCCCATCGAATCGACCTGGGCCTTGGTGCGCCCGCGCCCTAACTCGAACGTCTCGTCCGCCCCGATGTGGACGAACGGCCCCGGAAATAGCGAGTCGATCTCCTTGAACCAGCTCGTGATCAAGGGCAGGGCGCCCGAATCGCCCGGCGCCAGCACGTGTCCGTGCGCCGTTTCGCCGAGCCCCGCATACGTCTCGAGCTGCAGCACGTGATGCAGGTGCCCGAACGCTTCCTGCTCCGGGACGATCGTGACATGGTAGCGCGCGGCGTAGGCGACCAGCTCGCGTACGTCGGCGTGGCTCATGGCCCCGCCCGGCGGCGCGATTAACGGATGCGCATCGTAGGCGAGCGTGTGCTCGAAGTACGGGCTGAACACGTTGAGCTTGAGCGAAGCCGCGATGCGGATCTGGCGCTTCTGATAGTCGAGCGTGGGCACGGGACCGCGCGACAGGTCGTCCTGGAACCCGCGGTACTTCATGGCGGGCCAGTCGCGAATCACGGCGCCGCGCACCCGCGCCGCCTGGCCTTCACCCGACACAAGCTGCAACAGGGTCTGCGCGCCGTAAAACACTCCCGCCCCGGTCGCGGCGACGATGGTTACACGACCCGCGTCCGCCACCAGCACGTAGCCTTCGTCGTGCATCGTGGAATCGAACGCGAGGTGGCGCGCGGCGAGCAGCTGGCGGGCCGCCGCCGTCCCGGTGCGGGCGAGCGCGATCGGGATGGCGCCCGGCGTCCCGGGCGCGACGACGCGCACGCCGCGCGCTTGCAAGCCGGCGGTGAGATCCTGCCCCGCGAAGCGGTCCTCCGCGGCGCGACCCGTGGTGATGGCGGCGCCGCCGCGCAGGGGTAGAGCGGCGAACGTCGCGTATTCCCGCGGCTGGGGAATGAGGGGCGCCTGCGCCGCAGTTGGGGCGGCGGCGCCGGCGAGTGCGAGGCAGAGCGTGACGGTGCGCCAGGACACGCGGTAAAGTCTAACCGCCTGGCGGTCGTCCCGTTACGACGCATGTTTCTCGGGCATTGGTGAAAGGCCACGCCGGATTTTCTCATCGGCCCTTCATCCCGGTTTCACGAGTTCGCGCCGAGGTTGGGGCTCGTTACGGTCTCAAAGGGGGGGTACTGGATGGATTCCGAGCGTGATGGGGCACCGAGCCCGCTGCGGCGGCGCGTGCTCAAGTGGATTACGGTCCTGGGCGGGTTTGCGGCTGCCTGTCTGGCGGGCGTCCCGTCGTTGCGCGCGTTCTTCTCCCCAGCATTCCGCAAGCCTCAGGGCGTCGCCTGGGTGAAGCTCGGCGAAGCCGACCAGTTCGATCTCGACCTGCCCGTGAAGGTGGACTTCGTGGAAACGGTGACGGATGCGTGGGTTGAAAACCGCGTGCTGCGCAGCGTGTGGGTCTACACATCCGACGGGGAAAATTTCGTCGTCTATAACGGCCGCTGCACGCACCTGGGCTGCGGCTTCGGGTTCGACAAGGACGCCAAGCTGTTCCGTTGCCCCTGCCACCTGGGGGTGTTCGACCTCAAGAGTGGGGCGGTGCTCGCGGGGCCGCCGCCGCGCGCACTCGACCGCTTGGACACGAGAGTGCAAGACGGCATTCTCTACGCCGCCTACCAGGACTTCCGCGTGGGCGTGCCTCAGAAAGTCTCGGTCTAGCATGAACCTCCTGCGTTGGCTCGATGAGCGCGTCGACCTGAAGGGGGCGAAGCGGGCGTTGCTCGACCGCGAGGTGCCCGACCGGCTCACGTGGTGGCACACGCTCGGGAGCGCGACCCTCGCCGTGTTCGTCGTGCAGATCGTCACGGGCGTGGTGCTCGCGACCTACTACGCGCCGTCCCCCGATCACGCCTACGACAGCATCCGGTTCATCAACGGGCAGGTGGCGAGCGGCGCCCTGCTGCGCGGCATTCACCACTGGGGCGCGAGCGCGATGGTGGTGCTGATCGTGGCGCACATGATCCGCGTGTTCTCGGTGGGCGCCTATAAGTATCCGCGCGAGATCAACTGGGTGATGGGCGTCGGGCTATTCTTGCTGGTGATGGGCTTCAGCTTCACGGGCTATCTGCTGCCGTGGGACCAGAAGGCCTATTGGGCGACGGCGGTCGGCACGAACATCGCCGGGACGACTCCGGTGCTCGGCGCGGGGTTGGCCACGCTGCTGCGCGGCGGCGCTGAGCTCGGCGCGGCGACGCTGACGCGGTTCTACGCGTTCCACGTGCTGTGGCTGCCCCTGTCGGTCGGGATGCTGGTGCTCGTCCACCTGGTGCTCGTCGTCCGGCAAGGGATCGCGCCGCGGCCGGTGGCGCTCGAGGCGGGCGCGCCGCCTTCAACGGGGAGCCCCGAATATCCCGCGTATTACCACAAGGCTTACGCGGCGACCAAGCGGGGCGGCGTGCGGTTCTGGCCCGACATCTTGGGCAAGGACGCACTCGTCGCGTTGGGTGCGGTCGCGGTGATCGTGCTGCTCGCGGCCGCGTTCGGTGCGCCGCTCGAGGCGCCGGCGGACCCCACCGATACGGCTTACGTGCCGCGGCCCGAATGGTATTTCCTGCCGCTCTATCAAATGCTGAAGCTGGTCCCGGGCTCGTTGGAGAGCCTCGTGGCGTTCGGCGTGCCCACCGCACTCATCGTGGTGCTCCTGGCGCTGCCGTTCTTCGACAAGGGCAGCGCGCGCAACCTCCTGAAGCGGCCGGTGGCGGGTCTGGGCCTGGCCGTGTTGCTGGGAGGATGCGGCCTGCTGATCGGCGCCGCCATCCGCGGCTCAGGTCCCGAGATACCGCAGGAGGTCGGCCGCCCGCTGACTTCGATGGAGCGCGCGGGTCGGGCGTTGTTCCACTCGCAGCAATGCGTCGGCTGTCACAAGATCCTCGGGAATGGCGGCGATCAGGGGCCCGATCTCACCGAGGTCGGCCTGCGTCATTCGCCGGCGTGGTTGCACAGCTTTGTCGAGCAGCCCAGCCGCTTCCACCCCGACTCCCGCATGCCCGCCTACGGGCCGCCGGCGCTGTCGCATGAGGAGATCGAAGAAGTCGCCCGCTACCTCACCACGCTGCGCGGGAAGGCGGGCCCGGAGGTGCAGCCGCAGTTCGTCGACACGTTCCCGGCGATCCCAGCACATCAGTGACGGGCGGCCGGTCCATCTCTCGAGGAGGATGACATGATTGCAATTCCGCTACTCCTGTTGGCGAGTCTGGGCGGGGCCAGCGGCCCCGCGGCGGGTGACCGCGCCGCGGTGCGCAGCTACGTCGCCAATTATGCGGTGACCTACCTGGCGCGGGCCCACGCCCGCATTCCCGCCTGGGCGCGCAAGTACAACATGAACTGCTCGGGGTGCCACTATCCCGCGCCGCCGCGCCTCAACGCGACGGGCATGCGCTTCAAGTGGGCGGGTTACCGGATGCCCGAAGAGATCGGTGAGGCGGTGAGCGTCGAGAAGGTCCAGAACTATGTCTCGGCGGGCGCGGAAGTGGACTTCACGTACGAGAAGACGAGCGGCGCCCCAGCGGCGACGACCAACGTGTTTTCGGCGCCCGACGTTGTGTTGTTTTACGCCGGTCCCTTCGGCAAGAGTTTCGGCGGGTTCTTGGAGCTCGCGCACGGGCCGAACGGCGAGATCGAGCGCGTCCTCCAGATCTCGAGCATTTGGGGCACCGCGAAGGGCTACGGCGGCTTCCGCGCCGGCCAGATCCACAACTTCGTCGAGTGGGGCGTCGCGGGCTTCGATCGTCTGCCTGGCCCGACCATGCCGCTGGCCTTGGACGGCCCGATGACCGGCACCATTCCCTTCAGCCTCGCTGGTCCGCGGCTCGGCGCCGAAGCGTACTATGTGATGGGGTCCAATCGGCTGTCGGCGCAGGTTCTGAACGGTGTCGCCCCGGACGGCACGGGTGACGTGGGGGAAGGGAACCTCAAGAAGGACTTCCTCGTCACCGACCAACTCCTGCTCGACAATGCCGGATCCGGCGTGCAGGCGGTCGGCTACTACGGCTCGGTCGTTGACCTCGACACGCTGGTGGCGCCGGGACTCACTTCACACTTCTGGCGCGTGGGGGTGAGCGCCAACAAGATCTACCATGACTTCGAGGTGCTCGGTGGCCTCCTCTACGCGCGCGACCGGGACCTGCCGGGCGGGGCGCCCGAAACGAAGGGCATGGCCTATTGGGTGTCGGGCCAGTACTTCCTGGGCAAACCCGAGCTCACGCTGTACGGGCGCTATGAGTTCCTCGATCCCAACACGTCCACCGCGGCCGACGGCTTGCACCGCTACGTGGTGGGGTCCGTCCTGCCGGTGACGCTCCCGCAGTACCTGCGCTGCGCGCTCGAGTACCACCACGACGCTCCGCAGGGCGGCTTGCCAACGACGAACAATGTGACGGCGACGCTGACGCTCACCTTCTGAGCGCCGCTGGGCCGAGATGGGACGCGAGGGACCGCCGCAGGGCGATCCCTCGCGTTTGTCACAGCCTCCCGACGCGCCGTCTTCGGTCGGCTGGCTACTGGATGAAGATCACCCGCATCTGGAACGTGTCGTTCTTCCTACTGTGTGTCGCATCAAGCTGGAAATCCCGGTGCTGGTACTCCGCGATGATCTGGAACCCGTTGTTCAGCGGGATGTTGACGTACGGAGTGACAGCCCACTGTCTGTTCAGCTTCGCGGTGTTCGGATGGAACCAATCATACCGGAGTCCCGCCGTGAGAAACTGGTTGATCGGGAACACGCCGTCGGCGAACGCTCCCCTGCTGGTGAACGTCGTCAGACCACCCACCGTCGGGAATGCAACCGGATTGACCGGTGTGTGATCGCGCCCGATCTGGTATCCCATCATTGGGAGGAAGTGCTTGCCCACTGGATACGACACATATGCCGCAACGCGGTCGAAGGTGTTGCGGAACGCAGTGGCTGCGGTGAAATCGAAGTCGGTATTTCCCACAGCACCTGCCGCGGAAACACCACAGGGCTCGCTCGTAGTGGCATTGATCTGGCCGATGGCCGTGCTATCCGTGCAGTGAGTGGGCGTGGCCACATTGCCATGGTAGTAGATGAGCGAGATCGCGCCACCATCCGGATGCAGGATGTACGTAGCATTGGCCGAGAAGTCCGGGACATTGTGCCCTACAGCATTGTACGGCTTGCCCAGTGCCGATACAGCCTGGTTGGCACCCTTCCACGGTCCGGTCTGCGCCGGGAATGCCAGAAATGCGTTGGCCTCTCCCTCCCACCGCATGAAGGTCCCGCTCAACACAGCCCCGCGCAGTGAGAGGTTGTGGATGTCCCCGCCCAGCTCGATGCCGACTTCGTCCAAGCCCCAGGGCTGGAACAGATAGGGGATGGCGCGGCCAGAAGACGAGATCGGTGATGTCTGGAACAGGGGACGCGCGTTGGAGTGCGGGCGGTCCGATGCTCCGAAGCCTTCCCAAGAATGGAATACTCCAACGCGACCGGTGAAGAAGGTCGTGTCGTTGCCCTTCACGAAGCGGACGTACGCGTTTTCCACCTCGAAGAAATCCTCCGGCGAAACCGACAGCTC
>JBGPOE010000002.1:0-112533 GCA_041487875.1 Gemmatimonadota bacterium
CACCTCCACGATTTGGCGGAAGTGGGCGTCGTGGTGCTTGGAACCCACATTGCCCGGGTTGATGCGGTACTTGGCGAGCGCGCGGGCGCACGCCGGATACTTGGTGAGCAGCAGGTGCCCGTTGTAGTGGAAGTCGCCGATTACGGGCACATCGACCTGCTCCACGATGTGCGGCACGGCGGCGGCCGCGGCGTCGTTGTTGACGGTGACGCGCACCAGCTCGGAGCCCGCCTGCTGCAGCGCGCGCACCTGCGCCGCGGTCGCGTCCGCGTCCGCGGTGTCGGTGTTCGTCATGGATTGGACGACGATCGGATGGGCCGAGCCCACCTTGACGCCGCCCACATCCACGGTGACGGTGCGCCGGCGCGTGGCACTCATGGGCAGAGCAATCTAATCAGGACCGCGGCCGGTGGAGCGCGGCCGCCGTCCACCCACGTCAGCGTTTGGTGGAGCGGGAAAGGTGTCCCGTCCTTCCTTAATTAGAGTCACGACGATGACGTGCTGAGCGGCAGGTCGAGCATGACCGTGGTACCGCGGCCGGGCGTGCTCGCGAGCGTGATGGTACCGCCCCAGCTTTCCACCAAGCGCCGGGCGATGGCGAGGCCCAGCCCCGAGCCACTCGAGGTGGTGGAGAACGCCGGCTCGAATACCCGCGGCAGGGCATCGGCCGGAATGCCGCGGCCGTCGTCCGATACCGTGAGGCGCCGGCTACCCGCTTCGAGCCGCACGACCACCTGCCGTGCCTCGGCTTGGCGGGCATTCTCGAGCAGGTTGACAAGCACTTCCTTGACCTCATCCCGCCGGGCCTGCACCAGTGCCATCTTGCCGTCCGCTTCGAAGCGCACCGCTGCACCACCCGCGCCGCCGCTCAACCCATACAGCTGTACGGTTTCCCGTGCCACCGCGAGCAAGTCCACGGCCTCGAGCGGCGGCTGCTCCGCTGCCGGGGCGCCGAACCGCGAGAAGGCCCGAGCGATCCCATCCAGACGGTCGATTTCGGTCAGGATCCGGTCCGTCGTTTCGCGCAGCGTCGCGTCGAAGGCCTGCTCGCCTCCCCGCCGCGCGCGGCGCAGGTGCTGGATCCCGAGTCGGATCGGGGTCAGGGGATTCTTGATCTCGTGCGCCACTTGGCGGGCCATATCGCCCCAGGCGATCACGCGCGCCGCGCGCGCCAGCGCGGTGGCGTCGTCCAGCGCGACCACGCAGCCGTCCGGCGCCGGCCCCAGGCCCGCGAGCTGCACGCGGATCTGGCGGCCGCCGATCTCGAATTCGTGCTCGGCAATCCCCGGATCGGCTCGACCCAAGAACGCCTCCACCGCGGCCCACACCGGAGCCCATTCGGCACCCGCGATGGTGGGGAGCTGATCGCCCGGGTCGAGCGTCACGCCGAGTAGCTCGGCGGCGCGGGAGTTCGCGAGCGTCACGCGCAGCTCAGCGTCCACGGCCACGACACCGGTCGCCACGTTCGCGAGCACACGTGCCGTGCGCTCCCGTGCTTCCTCCACGGCCGCCTGGCTGCGCCGCACGTCGGCGGCCATGCGCCCGAACGCGGTCATTACGGGCTCGAACTCGCGGGGCGCCGACGCGGGAAACGCGGGCGGCACTGCGCCCCGCCCCACCGCCAGCGCGGCGTCACGCAACGCCGCCACCGGCCGAGCGAGCGTGCGGCCCGCAAGCCCGGCCAAGTACACGGCGGCGGCCAAGCCGGCCAGCGTGGCCAGCACGAGACCCAGGGCCAGGTCGGCCTGTTGTTGGCGTACGGCTTCGTCGTCGAGCAGCTGCGGCGCCGCTAAGACCGCTTGCACCTCGGGCGGGCCCGCCAGTACCACGCGGTAACCGATGCGGATCGGGCGGCCGGCGGCGCGGCCGTCGGCCGTCGTCTCGAGCTCATCTTCGAGCGCCAGTCGCTCGAACGCCGGTGGCTCGAGCAGCGGGTCCAGCAGGCCCAACTCACGCAGTACCGGCGCGCTCGAGCCGGCCAGCACGCCGTCGCGGTACAACCAGAGATCGGCATCGAGTCGCTCGCCCAGCTCGACGATCGCCGCCTGCTCGGCGTCCGGCCGGTCGAGAGCGACGCCTCCAGCCGTGCCCGCCGCGTCGCGCAACGTCTGGGTGATACGCAGGTCGCCGGCACGCTGCGCTTCGTCCCGCAGCCGCGTGAAGCTCCATGCGGCGAACGCAACCACGGGCAGCACGAAGAACGCGACCAGCGCGCCGGTGAGGCGCGCGCGGTAGCTGGTGCGCAATACCGCGATCCCGGCGCGCCACGGCAGCGGTGCGCCGCCGCCGACCCACCATGCGAAGAGCCATGCGAGAGCGAGCAACGCGATGTCCGCCAGGACGACCAGCGCGCCGCGCACGGCCAGCACCCACGGCCCGCGCAAATCGACCAGGAGGTGCACGTGCCGCACGCCGTCGGCGTACGCGATGCGGCGCTCGCCGCGCGCCGCCCATCCGGTGCGCGTCCAAATCACGCGCGCGCTGGGCGCGCCCGGACCGGCATTCGGAAGGGAGAGCGAAATAGCATACGGCGGCGTCGCACCTCCCGTCCCTCGCAACACGAGCGCCACGCGGTTCGGCGGCACGAGGCGCGAGCGCGGACCGACGCCGACCGTGAGCACGCGCCCGTCCGCGAGCGGGTCCACCAACAGATAATGAATGCCCGGGATTCGCTCCAGACGCTCCACTCGAGGGCCCAACTTGGTGAGCGGCGAGCGCACGAGCCCGGCCACGAGCGACGGCCGCAGGTCGACGGCGGCGAGCGGCAACTCGGCGGCGCGCGAGCCGTCCCGCCGCCACACGCCCAGCGTCGTGGGGTAGTCTTCCGCCGCGAGTGGCGAGCGCAGCCACAGCGCGTACAGGTCGCCTGCGGACTCCGGAGCAGGCCCCGCGCGGACCGCTTCAGCAACGCGGTCGAGCAACGCCACGGCGAGTGCGTCGCCTTCCGCGCCCAGCCGCTGCACGTCGCGCTCGGCGAGCGCCAGCCGGCCTTCCACCGCAGCGCCCCAGGTCACGAGCGCCGCCGCCGTTCCCGCAACCGTAGCGATTCCGGCGAGCGCCCACGTGCGCGGCGCGGGGACCAGCACGCCGGCCAGAGCCGGCAGCCACACGAACGTGTACCACTCGGGCCACGCTCCGTACGGCTGCCACAACCAGAGGCCCGCGAAACCCGCGAGCGCCGCCCAGGCACACGCCGCGGGCAGCGCCCACGGCACCCGCCGCGGCTCCACCGGCCCGCGCACGAGGGCCGCGGCGAGCAGCACGAGCCCCATGCTCGTGCCCGCAAGAGCGGCCTGCCACGTCAGCCACAGCCCGGGGTTCACGCCGCTCGCCGGTGGTGCGATGCCGCGCCCCAGGTAGCGCACCATATAGGGCGCACACAGCACGAGGGCCGCCGCCGCCGCGATCTGCCACCACCGGCGCCGCAGACCCTTGCGCCACAGTGCGCTGGCCGCCAACAGCAACACGACGCTCGCCGCCACGAGTGAGCCCGCTGAGGCCGTGAACGCCCCCAACGCCGGCCGATAGAACGTGGCGGGCGAAAACGCCGCCGTGAGCGACAGCGCGGGACCAAGCGGCGCGCGCACCGCCACCCAGGCGCCGACGAGCACCACCACCCAGCGCCATGGACCGCTCGGCGCCGCGACGAGAAGGAAGGCGATTGCAGCGGCGAGTGCCACAGCGCCCCAGCGCGCCCACCGCGTCTGGGCCGCCAGCTTCGCGTCGCTCTGCGCCGGCGGAGCCGGCTCAACGCTGAACAGCCGCTCACGCTCGGGTGCGAAGTCGAACATGTCAGGGCTGTTCGGCGCCGTGCCCGCGGCATAGAACCGCAGCGCCAGGCCGTGCGTCCGGCCGAACGCCACGCCGAGTGCGCCCGCTCGGTCGGCGATCGCTGGCCCCGCGTCGAGCAGCACGGTGCCCACGGCCTGGCCGCCGTCTTCCGTCTGGCGCCGGGCCTCGAGGATCACGTAGAATGGGGTGATGACGGCCCGCAACGAATCGACCGCGTCCCGCTCGGGAACGAAGCGATGGCGTCCGGCCCATCCCCACGGGACGCCGTCCGGCGCCAAGACGGCCACGCCATGCTCGGGAATCGCGGCTTCGTCCGCCACAGCAGTTCGCAGCACGGCGAACACGCCCTCGCGCGGCAGCAGCGCCGCCGTGCGACCCCGCTCCGCCAGGCGGCGTGCCTCGGACACCGCGGCATCGAGCGCCGCCGCAAGGGCGCGCGAGTCGCGCGTGATGCGCGCCTCCCGCTCCGCCGGCCAGCAGCATTCGATCCGCCGGATTTCGAGCCACCCGGCGACCAGCGTTGCAGCGACGACCAGTGCGGCCGCGGCGGCCGCGAGGGTCCGGCCGCGCGGGCGCGCCCACGGCGCGAGAGCCACCGCCGTGAGGCCGCTCGCCGCGGTTACCGCGATCCAAGCCGCACCGCCGCTGTGCAGCCATTCGGCGGCGGCGATCGTCGCGACGGCGCCCGCGAGCACCACGTGAGTGGACCGCTTCATCTCAAAGACCTCACTCCCGACGCTGTCCGCGATGCGCTGGCGCGCGACCCGCGCCTGCTCGTGCCCGTGGGCACGTGCGAGCAGCATGGCCCGCATCTGCCGCTCGGGTGCGACACGATCATCGTCGAGCGGCTCGCGGACGACCTCTCAGTCGCGTGCAGCATCCTGCGCGCGCCCACCGTCGAGTACGGCGTCAACACCGCCACCAAGCGCCCCTTTCCCGGCAATGCGGCCGTTCGCCGCAAGACCCTGCACCGCTGGATGAACGATCTGCTCGGCGCGTGGGAGCAGTGCGGCGTGGAGACGTTCGTCATCCTCACCGCCCACGGCCACGATCCGCACCAAGAAGCGTTGTCCACGCTGCGCACGCGGCGCGCCCGCGTCTTTACGGTGGACGTCTTCGCGCTCGACTTCACCGGCTTGCTCGAAGACCCGGACGGCCCCACGCACGGCGGTGAGCTCGACACGTCGCTGTTGCTCCACCTCGCCCCCGACCTGGTACGCATGGACCTGGCGCAGGACTTCGAGCTGCCCGGCAAGGCGCGGGCGCGTTACCGCCGCGGCTCGCCCCTACCCGCCCGCAGCCCCGGCTCGCTCGGCCGCCCCACCATCGCTTCGGCGGTGAAGGGCGCGCGGCTCTATAAGATGATTTGTGAACGCATCGCGACGCGAGTGTTGAATGGCGGCCCCTCATGATTGCCGGCCTCCTCGCTCTCGCCCTGCTGCAAACGCCGATCGACCAGGGCACGTACGTGATCCATCAGGACAGCGTTGACGTGGCGCATGAGGGATTCCGACTCACCGCCGGGCCCCTCAGCGGCGGAAACATCGGCTGGGCCCTCGCCGCCACCGTGCGGTATGACCGCGTCCGGCCGGTGCTGTCGCTCGCGCCCATCCTGGAGGTCGGCGCGGACTCGTTGCCGCTCACCCTGCAATACGATGTCGCCGATCCGCGCGGGCCGCTGCGCATCCTCGCCCAGCTCGGCCGGGGGCGGCTCACGGTCCGGCTCATCGCACGCTCGGTGGAGAAGGCGCGCGAGTTCCCCGCCAACGGCAACACCGTGGTGTTGGACGATTCCGTCTATGCACTGTACGTCTTCGCCGCCTGGCGCGCCCGCGCCGAGCCCACGCCCATCAACGCGATCTTCCCGCGCGCCTTGCGCCGCGAGGCCCTCACCGTCACGGACCAGGGGCCCGAGGCCATCACGGTGAACCACGCTGGGCTCACGCTCCGGCACGTCACGGTTACGGGCGGCGTCAACGGCGTCGTCCATCTGTGGCTCGATCCCGCGGGGCGGATGCTGCGCATTGACATCCCTTCGCGTCACGTCGTGGTGGAGCGCCTGCCCGCCAGTTGACCCCCCGGCGCCATCAATCTTAGGTTAATCGGATAATCCGACCGCAGCGCGCGTGCCATAGGTCGAAACTCGAGACCGCCGTAGCGCGTATACGGTGGCGTCCCAACGACCTGTACGCATCCAGGAAACAAAATGAGACACGCCTTGTTCGCCGCCGGGCTGTTCGTGTGCCCGGCCTTGATCGCTCAACAGGCCGTCCCGGCCACCCTCTCGCTCGCCGACGCGCTCGCCATCGCGCGCGAGCACAATCCCGCCTACCGACAGACGTTGAACAACCGCACGGCGGCGGCGTGGAACGCCCGGGGCGCGTATACCAGCCTGGTGCTGCCGTCGGTCACGGCATCGGGCGGGGTGAGCTATACCGGCCCGGGTCAGCAACGCTTCCTCACCAACACGTTTTCGCAGTCGGTCTCGACCGTGTCGTCGAACTACAGCCTGAGCCTGAGCTACGAACTCTCGGGGACGACCCTGTCCGCGCCCGGATTGCGCCGGGCGCAGGCGAACGCCGTCGACGCCGATATCGTGGGCGCCGGCCAGGCGCTGGTCGCCAACGTGACGACGCAGTACCTGAACGTCCTGCAGGCAATCGATAACGCGCGGGTGGCCGAACGGCAGCTGGCGCGCAACGAAGACGCGCTCAAGCTGGCCCAGGCGCGCTACGCCGTGGGCCGGGCGAGTCTGATCGACGTGCGGCAGGCGCAGGTGGCGCGCGGACAGACCGAGGTCGCCTTGTTGCAGGCGCGCACCGCCACGAGCATCCAGAAGCTGCGTCTGTTCGAGCAGCTGGGCGTGACGCCGCCGACCACGGTGGACTCGATCGCGTTGAGCGACACCTTCGCGGTGCAACAGCCGACGTGGAAGCTCGAGGATCTCCTCGCGATGGCGGCGGAGCAAAACCCCTCCCTGAAAGCGCTGCGGGCGCGCGAGACGGCCGCCGCGTGGGGCACGCGCTCGGCGGTCGCGAGCTACGGGCCGTCACTCAACGCCTCGGCCGGCTGGTCGGGCTTCACCCAGCAGTTCACCAACGTGAACCCTGTGATCCTCTCGTCGCAGGCGCAGTACGGTGCGCTGTATCAGGACTGCCAGGACAACAACCAGATCCGCACGAACGCCGGCCTGTCCCCCAACGATTGCTCGGTGTATGTGTGGGGCAGCCAGAACGAAGCGCAGCTGCGCGCGCAGAATTCCGTGTTCCCGTTCAACTTCACGAGCCAGCCGTTCCAAGCGCGGCTTACGATCACCTTGCCCCTATTCGCCAACTTCCAGCGGCCCGCGCAGGTGGCGGAGGCGAAGGCGAACCAGCAGGACCTGGAAGAGTCGGTGCGGGCGCGCGGGCTCGGCGTGCAGACCGAGGTGAGCCAGGCGTACCTCAACCTGGCGGCGGCATATCAGACGATCGCCATCCAGGACACGAACCGCACGGCGGCACAGGAGCAACTGCAGCTCGCCACCGATCGCTATACCATCGGCTCGGGCTCGTTCCTCGAGCTGCAGGACGCCCAGGTGGCGGCGCTGCGCGCCGCTACCGACTACGTCGGCGCTGTGTACGATTACCATCGCGCCCTCGCGGCGCTCGAAGCCGCGGTCGGCCGGTCGCTTCGTTAACGAGAGGAATAAGGCGAACATGTCCAAGCGCAACAAGGTACTGGTAGGAGCGGGCGTCGGCGTGCTGCTGATCGTCCTCGTGGTCGTGAGCGCCAGCGCGAATCGCGAGCACGGCGTGGAGGTACGGTTCGAGAAGGTCGGCCGGCGCGACCTCGTGGCCGCGGTGACAGCGAGCGGGAAGATCCAGCCCAAGAAGAAAGTCGACATCAGCCCGGACATCACCGGCCGTATTACGCGGATCGCGGTGAAGGAGGGCGACTTCGTCCACAAGGGCGACTTTCTGCTGCAGATCGACCCCACGACCTACGAAGCGAACCTGCAGCAGGCGCAGGCGAGCTTCGCTTCGGCGCAGGCGAATGCCGTGCAGGCGCAGGCGAACCGCGACCAGGCGCAGCGCGCGCTCGCCCGCACCAAGGAGCTGCACACCCAGAACCCGCAGCTCGTGACCGAGGAGCAGCTGGAGCAAGCGCAGACCGCGTTCGACATCGCGGAGGCGAATCTCAATGCCGCGCAACACCAGGCGGAGCAGACGCGCGCCGCAGTGCAGTCGGCCCGGGACCAGCTCTCCAAGACGCACATCGTGGCGCCGATGACCGGCCGGATCACGCGCCTCGCTAAGGAAGAAGGCGAAGTCGCGGTGCCGGGGACGTTCTCTCAGGAAGTCGGCCTGTTGATGACGGTCTCCGATCTGTCGGTGATCCAAGTGAAGGTGCAGGTGGACGAGACCGACGTGGTCCGCGTTCACTTGGGCGATTCAGTGGAAGTGTCGATCGACGCCTTCCCCGATACGGTCTTCGCGGGGCGGGTGACGAAGATCTCCGATAGCGCGATCCTCACGGCCGGAGCATCGGTGGCCGGCAGCAACACGCAGGCGGTGGATTACCAGGTGGAAATCACCTTGAACAATCCGCCGTCCGACGTACGCCCGGACCTCTCCGCCACGGCGCGCATCATCACCGATACGCGCCGGCAAGCCCTGGCGATCCCGATCATTGCGTTGACGGTGCGCGAGAACAGTCCCGTGGCCACCGAAAACCGGCCGCGCCCGGTCGACACAAGCAAGGCCCCCGGGAAGAAGCGCGACACAGAAGGCGTGTTCATCATCACGAACGGCGTCGCGACGTTCCGGCCGGTGAAGGTCGGCATCGCGGGCGACGAGTATTTCGAAGTGCTGGACGGCGTGCGCGAAGGAGAGCAGATCGTCGCGGGCCCCTATCAGGCGATCCGCGACCTGCGTGACGGGACGCACGTGCGCGAGGCGAAGCAGCGCGCCGATACCACCAAAGTGAAGAAGACCTCCTGATGAGCCAGCCCCAGGAGTTCCGCACGGGCGACACGCCCCTGCCGGACATCATCATTCTGACCCACAAGCTGGCGCGCGACTACGACATGGGGTCGGAGATCGTGCACGCGTTGCGTGGGGTGAGTTTCCAGATCCGTCGCAACGAGTACGTGGCGGTGATGGGGCCGTCCGGCTCGGGCAAGTCCACGCTCATGAACCTGATCGGCTGCCTCGATACGCCGAGCGCCGGCGAGTACTGGCTCAACGGACAGAAGGTCAGTGATCTGTCGGACGACGAGCTGGCCCACATTCGGAACAAGGAGATCGGGTTCGTCTTCCAAACCTTCAATCTCCTGCCCCGCGCGAGCGCGCTCCACAACGTGGAGCTGCCGCTGATCTATGCGGGCGCCTCGGCCAAAGTCCGCCGTGAACGGGCGGCCGAAGCGCTGGCGAGCGTGGGCCTGGGCGACCGCATGGAACACAAGCCGAACGAGCTGTCGGGCGGACAGCGCCAGCGGGTGGCGATCGCCCGCGCGCTGGTCAACAGGCCGAGCATCCTGCTCGCGGATGAGCCCACGGGGAATCTCGACTCGGCGACGAGCAGCGAAATCATGGACGTGTTCGCCACGCTGCACGACCAGGGGCAAACCGTGGTGATGGTGACGCACGAAGCCGATATCGCGGCGCACGCCAAGCGGGTCGTGACCCTGCGCGACGGACTCATCGCCACGGATCAAGCCCGAGCGGCCTGAGATGCGAATCTTCGAAGCGATCCGGCTGGCCTTGCAACAAATCCGCGCGCAGAAGCTCAAGAGCGGCTTCTCCCTCATCGGCGTGTTCATCGGCGTCACGTTCTTGATCGGCGCGTGGTCGATCGTGAACGGCATGAACGTCTACATGACGGACAAGTTCGCGGGAACGCTGGTGGGCGTAAACACCTTCCACCTGAGGCGCGCGCCCAACGTCAACTTCAACGTCGACGACTCGGTGTGGCGCTCCTGGCGACGGCGCCCCCGCATCAAGTTCGCGGATGCGAACGCCGTAACAGAGAAGTTGACGGTGCCGGTGCTGACGGCCTGGTATTCCGAAGACCGCGGGCCGGTCGAATTCAACGGCAAGGTGGCGAAGGACATTACGCTCGAGGGTGCCACCGAGCGGTACTTCGACATCATGAACTTGACCATCGCCATCGGCCGCCCGTTCACGGCCGAGGAGTCGAAAGCGGGCGTGACGGTGGTGGTGCTGGGCTGGGACCTGGCTCAGAAACTGTTCCAGGACCTGAACCCCATCGGCCGCAAGGTGCGGATTCACGGCATACCCTATCGCGTGATCGGCGTGGTGGAGCGCCAAGGTAATCTGTTCGGCATCTCGCTCGACAAGTTCGTGGTGGCCCCCGCGCTCTCGCCGATCCAGCGCGAGGTGAACCCGCCGGGAGTGGTCGACGCGCTCATTATCAAGGCGAACTCCGAGCCTGAGATGCGCGAAGCCATGGACCAGACCGAGGCCGTCATGCGCAGCCGGCGGCATCTGCGGCCCCGCCAGGACGACAACTTCGCGATGATGACGTCGGAGGGCGTGCTGGACTTCTGGAAGAAGCTCAGCCGCATCCTGTACGTCGTGGGACCCGGCCTCGTGGGCGTGGCGCTCGTGGTGGGCGGCATCGTGATCATGAACATCATGTTGATGGCGGTGGCCGAGCGGACGCGCGAGATCGGGATTCGCAAGTCGCTCGGCGCCCGCCGCCGCGACATCATGCGCCAGTTCCTGGCCGAGGCCACCGCACTCGCCACGGTGGGCGCGAGCCTCGGCATCGTAACGGGCGTTGGTTTGTCGTTGCTGCTGAAGGTGGCCACACCGTTGCCAGCCGCGGTGTCGCCGTTCTCGATCGTGCTCGGGGTGATCGTGGGCGGCGGCGTCGGCATCGTGGCCGGCGTCTATCCCGCGAGCCGGGCGTCGCGGCTCGATCCCATCACGGCGTTGCGCCAGGAGTGATCGCATGACCCCGCTGCTCGAAGGCGTCGGCATCGCGCTGGAGTCGCTGCGCGCGCACAAGGCGCGGGCCGCGCTCACCATTCTGGGTGTCGCCATCGGCGTGATGGTGGTGATGGTGATCGGCGCCATCGTCAGCGGGTTCAACAAGGGCGTGGCCGACATGTTGGAGCAGTCCGGCCCCAAGACGTTCTGGGTGGGCCGCTACTTCTCCGGCGGCGTGGACATCTCCGATGGCTCCGATGAGATGAGCCCCTGGCGCCACAACCCGCCGGTGTCGGTCGACGACGCCCGGGTGATCGCGAGTTTGGCGTCGGTCGCGTGGGTGGCGGTGGACGAGGGTGGGCAGGCGGACATCACGTTCGGCGACAAGGCCCAGCGCAGCGTGCAAATTCACGGCCGCAGCGCGGCCTGGCCCAACGTGGCCGGCGGCGATATCTCGCCGGGACGCTCGTTCACGGAGGTCGAGGACGCGTCGGCGAGCCAAGTGGTGGTCATCAACCAGAAGCTCGCGGAGCTGCTGTTCGACCAGATGGACCCGATCGGGCGGCGCGTGCACATCCAGAACCTGCCCTACACGGTCATCGGCGTGTTCAATCCGCCGCCTCAGCTGTTCGGCGGGCAGCCGTCGCCCGAGGCGATCATCCCCCACGGGGCGTTGGTGAAGTACGTGCGCTACTGGAAGGGCTGGATGGACCTGCTGGTGGGCCCGACGCCAGCGGCGACGACGGCGCAGGCGATGGAAGACGTCACCGAGGCGCTGCGGTTGCGCCGGCACTTGCGCCCCGGCCTGGACAACAACTTCGCCGTGGTGAGCCAGGAAAAGATCCTGGAGAAGCTCAACAGCATGACGCTGATCATCCGCGTAGTCATGTTCGCGCTTTCCGGGGTGGCGTTGATGGTGGGCGGCATCGGCGTGATCGCGATCATGATGATCTCGGTCACCGAGCGCACCCGCGAGATCGGCGTGCGCAAGGCGCTGGGCGCCACGCGCCGCGAGATCATGTGGCAATTCCTGGTCGAGGCCGCGACGCTCACGCTGGTGGGCGGGATCGTGGGCATGATCGGCGGCGGCCTCGTGTCCTTGCTCCTCGCCGTGGCGACGCCCGTTCCGGCCCACGTGCCGCTCGGCTCGGTGTTGGCCGCCCTGGCCGCGGCGGCGTTCACCGGCGTGGTGTTCGGCCTCTACCCCGCCAACAAGGCGTCACGATTGGATCCGGTTGAAGCACTGCGGTATGAGTAGCACGGCATGTCCTTCATCGAAGCGATCCGCCTCGCCCTGCAAAGCCTGCGCACGCAGAAGCTCAAGAGCGCGTTCTCCCTGATCGGCGTCATCATCGGCGTGATGTTTCTGATCGCCGTGGTGTCGATCGTCCAGGGAATGAACCGCTACATGACCGACAAGTTCGCCGGTACGCTGCTCGGCGTGAACACCTTCCGCTTGCGCCAGTTCCCCGACGTCCAGCTGGGCAACGTGACCGATTCCACCTGGCGGTCCTGGCTGCACCGGCCGCGGATCTCCTACGAGGACGCCCAGGCGGTGATGCAGGAGCTGTCCGTGCCGGTGACGACGGCATGGGAGTCTTCGACCCGCGCCACGCTCGAAGGAGGCCGCAAGATCGCCAAAGATGTCGATGTTACGGCGGCGACCGAGCGGTACTTCGAGATCCGGTCGCTCACGATCGAGCAGGGGCGGGCGTTCACGCCCCAAGAAGTGCACGCGGGAGTGCCGGTGGTCGTGTTGGGCTACGAGCTTGCGGCCAAGCTGTTCGAGGGTGAGGATCCGCTCGGACACGAAGTGAAGATCTTCGGCCTGCCCTATCGCGTGATCGGTGTGGTCGAAAAGCAAGGGAATCTGTTCGGCCTCTCGCTCGACAAGTTCGCCGTCACGCCCGCCACGGCGCCGGTCAAGCGCTACGTCAACCCGCCGCGCATCGTGGACGCGCTCGCCGTGCGGGCGGGTTCGCTCCCGGAGATGCGGGAAGCGATGGCGCAGGCTGAGGGGATCATGCGCACCCGGCGGCACCTGCGGCCGCGCGATCCCGACAATTTCGCGCTCGAGACCGCGGACGAAGTGCTCGACTTCTGGGGGAAGATCAGCCGCGTGCTGTTCCTCGCCCTGCCGGGCCTGGTAGCGATCTCGCTGGTGGTGGGCGGCATCGTGATCATGAACATCATGCTCATGGCGGTGGCGGAGCGCACGCGGGAGATCGGGCTGCGCAAGTCGTTGGGCGCCCGCCGGCGGGACATTCTCCGCCAGTTCCTGGTCGAGGCGACGACGCTGGCCACGGTCGGGGCCGCGATCGGAGTCGCCACGGGCATCGGGCTGGCGGGGTTGGTTGCCGCGTTCACACCGCTGCCGGCGAGCGTCGCCCCGTGGTCGGTGGCCGTGGGCGTGACGCTCGGGGCGACGGTCGGGATTGTCGCGGGCGTATATCCCGCGAGCCGCGCTGCGCGGCTGGACCCGATCGCGGCGTTGCGGCAGGAGTGAGCGCGTGACCCCCCTGTTCGAAGGCGTCGGCATCGCGCTGGGCTCGCTCCGGGCCAACAAGGGGCGCGCCGCGCTCACGATCCTGGGTGTGGCGATCGGCGTGATGGTGGTGATGATCATCGCCTCGATGATCAGCGGCATCAACCGCAGCGTGTCGAACACCTTCGAGCAGATCGCGCCGCGCACTTTCCTGGTGTGGCGGTTCTTCCAGGCCGGCGTGAACATCTCCGACGGGTCGGACGAGAACAGCCCGTGGCGTCGCAACCCGGCGATCAGCGAAGCGGAGGCCGATCGCATCGCCCAGCTCCCCAGCGTGCGCTATGTCACGCGCCGCGATGAGAGCTCGGCGCAGGTGGAATTTGGCGACCGCAAGTTGGAGTCGGTGAGCATCTCCGGCCTGAGCTCGCAGTGGATCGAGGTGAACGGTGGTGACATCTACCCCGGCCGCTCGTTCACGCATATGGAGGATCTGGCCAACAGTCGCGTTGTCGTGATCAGCCGGAAACTCGAGTCGCAGCTGTTCGAGGGTCGCGACCCGATCGGCCAAACGGTGAAGATCGCCGGCGTGCATTTCGAGGTAATCGGCGTCTACACGCCGCCCGCTAGCTTGTTCAGCGGCGCCAGCCCGCCGTTCGCCGGGATGCCCCACGGCGCGTTCGTGAAATACATCCCCTTCTTCAAGGGGTGGATGCGGCTGGCGGTCGCGCCGGACGTCAATATCCCGCAGCAGCAGGCCATCGACGAGGTGACGGCCACGCTGCGCTCGATGCGCAATCTCAAGCCCGCGCAGGAGAACACGTTCTCAATCGTGACGCAAGACAAGCTGCTGGACAGCTGGCACCAGGTCACCGGCGTGTTCTTTCTGGTCATGATCGCGCTCTCCTCGATCGGCTTGATGGTGGGCGGCGTGGGCGTGGTGGCGATCATGATGATCTCGGTCACGGAGCGGACCCGGGAGATCGGCGTGCGCAAGGCGCTGGGCGCCACGCGGCGCGAGATCCTGTGGCAGTTCCTGGTCGAGGCGGCGACGCTCACGTTGGTGGGCGGGGCCATCGGCATGCTGGTGGGGGGCCTCGTGGCCTGGCTGCTCTCGGCGGTTACGCCCATCCCCGCCTACGTCCCCGTGTGGTCCGTGGTGGTGGCACTCGCGGCGTCTGCGCTTACGGGAATTGGGTTCGGACTGTACCCGGCCAATCGCGCGGCCAAGCTCGATCCGGTGGACGCGCTGCGCTACGAATAACGCTGCGCTACGAATAACAGCGACGGAATGACGGAATGACGGATGGGGGATGCGGAGACGCGTGCCGCATCCCGTTTCCGTCTTACCGTCCTTCCGGCTCCGTTTAGCTTTCGAACGCCATGCAGCTCACCGAAGCGATTGTCCAAGCCCTACAGGCGGCGTGGAGCCACAAGCTCCGCTCGTTCTTCACGCTGCTCGGGATCATCGTGTCGGTCGCGTTCCTCGTGGCCGTGGTGGCGGTGATCCAGGGTATGAACGCCTACGTGCGCGAGAAGATCGGTGGCGCCATCGTGGGCGTGAACGCCTTCCAGGTGCGCCGTACGCCGATCGCCATCGGACTCATCGACGACGAAGAATGGAAGGCGATCCAGCGGCGGCCGATCATCGCCCCGGAAGACGTGGCGTACGTGGAGCGCGCCATCCCCGAGGCCAGGGCCGTGGCGCTGCAATCGGGCTGGCCCACGCCGCAGGCGGACATCGTGTGGCGCGACCGCACGGTGGGAGACGCATTCGTGTTCGGCGTGACGGCGCCGTTCCAGGTGGTGCAGGACTACGAGTTCGCCGCGGGCGAGCCGCTTTCCGACCTGGACGTGCGCGAGCGCCGCCCGGTGGTCGAACTGGGTTTCGACATCGCCGACAAGTTGTTCGACCACAACTTGGCGCTGGCGGTGGGCCAGAGATTGCGCATCCGGGGCCAGCAGTACACGGTCCGAGGGGTGATCGCCAAGAAGGGCACGGTGCTGGGGCAATCCTGGGACGGGTTCGTGATGATGCCGCTCACCACGTTCGAGAGCCTGTACGGGCGGCGCCAGACCACGGTGATCTCCGTGAAGATGCCGGACGCCGAATCGGTGACGTCGGGGATGCAGCGGGCCGAGGAGGCGATGCGCATCGCGCACCGGCTGCGGCCCGGGGCGCCCGACGATTTCACGGTCGACACGGCGGACGCGCTGGTGAGTTTCTGGAAGAGTTTGACGCGCGTGCTATTCGCCGTGGTCCCCATGATGGTCATCATCGGGATCGTGGTCGGCGGCATCGTGATCATGAACATCATGCTGATGAGCGTGAATGAGCGCACGCGGGAGATCGGGATCCGCAAGTCGCTGGGCGCCACCCGGCGCGACATCCGGCGTCAGTTCCTGGCCGAGTCCGGGACGCTGGCGCTGGTGGGCGGGGCGCTCGGCCTCGCGGCGGGCGTCACGCTCGCGTGGCTGGTGGCCGCGATCTCGCCGCTGCCGACGCGGGTGCCGTGGTGGGTGCCGCCGCTGGCGCTGGGCATCGGAGCCGGCGTGGGCATTCTGTTCGGCGTCTACCCCGCGATGCGAGCGGCGCGGCTCGACCCGATCGTGGCGCTGCGGGCCGAATGAAGCTCCACTCGCTCACCGAAGGGCTGGCCATCGCGATCGAGCAGCTGCGCGCCAACAAGCTGCGCTCGGCGCTGACGATCCTGGGGGTGGTGATCGGCGTGTCGACGGTGATGGCGATGGCGTCGATCGTGCAGGGCATCCGCGACCAGATCATCAACACGATCGAAGTCGCGGGGCCCACCACATTCTACGTGATGCGCTTCTTCTCGCAGACGCCGCTCAATCCCGACGCGCTCCCGAAGGCGGTGCGCATCCGCCCGGTGCTGAAGCCGCGGGAGGCGGAAGCGCTGGCGCGGCTGCCCGAAATCCGCTACGCCGGCATTTGGGTGCAGCTGTTCCAGAAGATGGAGTACCAGGGCACGCGCACCCAGTTGATGACGCAGTTCGGCGCCGACGAGCACTACATGGAGATCCAGGGGGGCCAGCTCCTGGAGGGCCGGTTCTTCACGCCGGCGGAGCTGAACGGCGGCGATCCGGTGGTGGTGCTGGAGCAGAAGCCTGCCGAGCGGTTGTTCGGACGGCTCGACCCGCTCAATCGCTACGTGCGCCTCGCGGGAAAGTCGCTGCGCGTGATCGGACTGTATCAGAACCCCGACAACATCTTCCAGCCACCGTCGCAGGAAATCGGCGCCATCCTGCCGTTCGAGACGGCGCGGCGGTTTTTCCGCTACGACGAGACCAACGCGTTGTGGATCGTCGTCAAGCCGCGGGACGGGGTTGCCGTGACCCAGGCGATGGACGCGGTGACGTTGCAGCTCCGGCGCATGCGCAGCCTGCGCCCCGGCGACCCCAATTCGTTCGACCTGATCAGCCAGGACCAGATCCTCAGCGTGTTCGACAGCTTGACGTCGACCTTCTTCGTCGTGATGCTGGCGCTCTCGAGCGTGGCGTTGATGGTGGGCGGCATCGGCGTGATGGCGATCATGATGGTGTCGGTCACCGACCGCACCCGCGAAATCGGCGTCCGCAAGGCCATGGGTGCCACGCGCCGCGAAATCATGTGGCAGTTCCTGGTTGAAGCCGCGACGTTGACGCTGCTGGGCGGCGTGCTCGGCATCGTGCTGGGCCTGACGCTGGGCCAGGTAGTGAAGACCGTCCTGGGCTACGACGCGCATGTGCCCGTCTGGAGCGCTGCCGCGGCATGCCTCGTCTCCGTGCTGATCGGGCTGGTGTTCGGCGTGGCCCCGGCCGCACGGGCGGCGAAACTCGATCCGGTGGAGGCTCTCCGTCATGAGTGACGAAGTCGAACTGCTGGCGATCGCCGCGCACCGCGACGACGTCGAGCTCACGTGCGGCGGCACGCTGGCCAAGGCAGTGCAGCAGGGTCACCGCGTGGGCATCGTCGATCTGACACAAGGCGAGACCGGCACGCGGGGCGACGCGGCGACGCGGGCCGCCGAAGCGATGCGGGCCGCCACGGCCCTGGGCGTGCAGGTGCGGCTCAACGCCGGCCTGCCCGACGCGCACCTGCACAACGACGAAGCGTCGCGCGCGGTGCTGGTCGAGCTGATCCGGCGAACGCGGCCGCGCGCGGTTATCCTGCCCTACGCCGTGGGCCGCCACCCCGACCACCGCACGGCGGCCGAGTTGGGGCGCGACGCCTGCTATCTGGCGGGCCTCGCCAAGTTCGGCGGCGCGGGTGCGCCGCACCGGCCGTTCAAGATCCTGTACGCGCTGGCCTATCGCGAAGACCCGGTGAAGCCGTCGTTCGTGGTGGACATCTCGGACAGCTTCGACGCGAAGATGAAAGCGATCCGCTGCTACGCCTCGCAGTTCGACGGCGCCAAGGCCGCGGGCGAGATCTTCCCCACCGGACAGGACCTGTACGAACTGATTCGCATCCAGTCGGCACACTACGGGTCGCTGATCCGCCGCCCCTACGGCGAGCCGTTCTTCACGTACGAGACCGTGGACGTGGACGACGTGTTGCAGCTTGGCGTGCAGTCCCTGTAGCCGATACATTGCCTGCCATGAGCAAGCGCGTGGTGTATCTCGACAACGCGGCCACGACGCCGGTGCGGCCCGAGGTGCTCGAGGCGATGCTGCCCTATCTGGGCGCCGAGGCGTTCGGGAACCCGTCCTCGGCGCACCGGTTCGGGCGCGCGGCGCGGGCGGGGATCGAGGAAGCGAAGCGCACGATCGCCGACGCGCTGGGCGCCGAGCCGAACCAGGTGATCTTCACCTCAGGCGGCACGGAGGCGGACAACCTCGCGGTCATCGGCGCGGCGCTGGCGGCGCGCGAGCGCGGCGGGCCGTTCCGGGTGGCCGTGTCGGCGATCGAGCACAAGGCGGTTCTCGCCGCGGCGCACGCCGTGAAGCAGCTCGGCGGAGACGAGGTGATCCTGCCGGTCTCGAGTGCGGGCCTGGTGGACGAGGCGGCGCTCGCCGCCGCGCTCGCGGGCGGGCTCGCGGTGGTGAGCGTGATGTGGGTGAACAACGAAGTGGGCGTCGTGCAGGCCGTGGCGCGTCTGGCCGAGCGATGTCGGGCGGCCGACGTCTGTTTCCATTCCGACGCCGTCCAGGCGTTCGGCAAGGTTCCCGTGTCATTCTCCGACGTCCCCTGCACGCTGCTGACCATCTCCGGCCACAAGATCGGCGCACCCAAGGGCATCGGCGCGCTCATCGTGCGCGACCGCCGTGCGGTGGAAGCGATCATCCACGGCGGCGCGCAACAGTTCGGGATCCGGCCGGGGACGGAAAACGTGCCCGGGATCATCGCGCTGGGGCGGGCGGTGGCGTTGGCGGCGGCCGAGCAGGCGACGTGCGCCGCGCGGCTCGAGGCGCTGCGCGAGGACCTGGAGCAGCGGCTGGTCGCCGTGGTACCGGACGCGGTGATCAACGCCTGGCACGCCCCGCGCGCGCCACACGTCACCAACGTGTCGATTCCCGGCACCGACAGCGAAGCGCTGCTGATGCATCTCGACCTCGCCGGGATCGCGTGCTCGTCGGGCTCGGCATGCAACACGGGCTCGGTGGAGCCGTCGCACGTGCTGACGGCGATGGGCGTGCCGCGCGAGCTGGGCGTCGCGGCGCTGCGCTTCTCCTTCGGCCGGGACAGCACGGCCGAGGACGTAGACACGGTGATCGCGGCGCTGCCGAAGATCGTGGCGAAGGTGCGGTCGTTGAGCGCGGTGCTGCACCGATGAGAAGCGAACGCGGAACGCGGAATGGGGAATGCGGAACAGGTGCCCGCGTGCTGGTGGCGATGTCCGGCGGAGTGGACTCGTCCGTGGCTGCCGCCCTGCTAGTCGAACAGGGCTATGACGTCATCGGCGCGACGCTGAAGCTGTTCTGCTACGGCGACGACGTGCCGGATCGCCCCTGCTGCTCGCTCGATTCGATCACCGACGCGAAGCTGGTGGCGCACAAGCTGGGCATTCCCCACTACGTGCTCAATCTGGAAGACCGCTTCGGCCACGACGTGATCGACGACTTCGTGCGGGAATACGCCCGGGGCCGCACGCCGATCCCCTGCGTCCGCTGCAATGCGTTCACCAAGTTCCGAGACCTCCTGTCCCACGCCGACGCGCTGGACTGCGACTACCTGGCTACGGGCCATTACGTGACGGCGCGGGACGGCGCGCTCTTCCGCGGGCGCGATCCCCAAAAGGATCAGTCGTATTTCCTCTGGGGCATCAACCGCGCCGTGGTACAGCGGATGCTCGCCCCCGTGGGCGGACTCACCAAGCGCGAGACGCGGGCCGTGGCCCGCCAGCTCGGCCTCGTGACCGCCGACAAGGTCGAATCGGTGGAGATCTGCTTCGTCCCCGACGACGACTACGTGGCGGTACTCGAACGGCGGCTGCCGGCCGACGCCCCGGCGCTCACACCGGGCCCGCTCGTCACCACGGGTGGCGATGTGGTGGGCGAGCACGCCGGGTTCGCGCGCTACACCATCGGCCAGCGGCGCGGGTTGCCGGGCGGGTTTGCCGAGCCGATGTACGTGGTCGCGATCCGGCCCGAGACGCGCGAGGTGGTGGTGGGTCGGGGCGAGGAGTTGTTCGGACACACCGTGTCCCTCGACGAGGTCAACTGGCTCACGGAGCCGCTCGCGGCCGGCGATCCCGTATGGGTGCAGTGCCGCTACCGCGCCCGCGCCGTGCCCGGCACGGTAGATGCAATCGGCAACGGACGGCTCGCGCTCCGGCTGGCGGAGTCGGTCCGGGCGATCACGCCCGGTCAGTCGGGCGTCCTGTACGACGACAGCGAGCGCCTGCTCGGAGGCGGCCTCATCGCCTGAGTGCCCCAGGTCACATCCCGCCCCGCGCCGGCCAGCTAGCATAGGGGTTCCGGACATTCTTTCTGGAGGTGCCATGAGCAGCTTCCGCGTTCTGCGCTATCTGGCCGGAGGCGCGGCGCTCGCCGCGATCGTCGTGGCGTGCAGCGACTCGACCGGCCCGGGTTCGCTCGCCAATCCGACCCAAACGTCGGCGGCGGTGGCGAGCATAGACAGCTCGTTCGCCACACCCGTGTTCCGGAGCTTCGCCGCCGTGGGCAGCGCGCTCTCCGCCACAGGCCCCGCGGCCGCCGCGCCCATCGGCGGGCTGCTCTGGGGGACGTTGCCCCACGTCCCGGGCCTCGCGGGCCGGGCATTCTCGAACGCGGCACGGGCGCGCGCCCTGCAGCGGCTGGCACCGGCGCTCAGCCTGATGGCTTCGCCGTCGGGCATTTTCCCGGATTCGGTGCGCGGCAAGACGTTCACCTACAACTGCGCGGGCGGCGCCTACATCCGCGATACCCTCTCCGGTGCCGACGCCAATGGCATCCGGATTCTCTTGTATGCGGTCGACACGACCGCCACGATCGTCTGCCCGGCCACGGAGGTCGGGTACGTCGATATCATCGACGTCGGCTCGGCGACCGTGCCCGCGGTGCGCTTCGTCGTGAAGAGCGCGAACGGCACGGTCACCTACGTCGATTATACGGTCAGCGGCCACAGCACCAGCACGTCGTTCACAGCGTCGGTGGCGGGATACGTGACGGATGGCTCGCACCGGCTCGATTTCGCGATGACGGTCACCGGCAACCTCACCGGCGTCACGGCGAACGCCACGCTCGACAACAACGCGGCGGATGCGCACGTGGCGCTGTATGAGCGGATCACCCAGACCACAGACGGTCTGTCGCTTACGGTCGACTACCGCATCACCCACGGCGGCGAGAGCGTGCGGCTCTCCGGCAGCCTGACGGTGGATACGCTCGGCAATGTGACGGCGCATTTCACGATCCAGGCGGGCGGCGGCACCTTCGCCACCATCACCGCGACGCCGAGCGACACGGGCGAAGTGGTGACCTTCACGGGGCCGGGCGGGCGGCAACTCACGGCGGACGAGCTGGCCGCCCTCGGGCGCCTCTTCGAAGCGCCGCAGGACCTGTTCGACGAGCTGGGCGACTTGGTGAACCCGGCCGGTAACCTGATCGGTTTCGGCGGCCCGTGACGGGCTGACCCGGGATGGCAAGCATGCGCCCCCGTCGGGCCCTGGCCCGGCGGGGGCGTTCATGTTATTCGTTGAGGGTCCGGTCATGCGACATCCGGCCTTCGCAGTCCGCCTGGCGCTCGTTCCGCTCAGCCTTCTGGGCGCGGGCTGCGCCGACCCCGTCGAGCCCGCGCGTCCGCCGGACCCGGTCCCGACGGTGTCGGCCATGACCGACGCCGACGCCATCCTGCGAGCCTCCCTGCTGCAAACCTACATAGCGCTCGCGCCCCAGATGGCCGTGGCGCGCGGGTCCGGGACCGTGTTCGGCGACACGCTGTTCGGCAAGACGCTCGAGTGGAGCCCGGCGGACGCGCGCTACCTCGAGGGCGCGCGGGCGGGGGCGCCGGCCGGCGCGGTGCGGTTCCTCCTGTACCGGCCCGACGCCACCACCAACGCCAATCCCACCTACCCGCTGGTGGAAGTGGGCATCACCGACCAGATCGCCACGACGAGCCGCGGGGCTCCCGCCCTGCACACCGTGCTGCGCGACTCGGCGGGCGCACTCCCGGCCGGGGATTACGTGGTGGGCGGCAGTTTCGGCACCGAGGCGTACACCGTCACCCTCGACGGGACGATCCGCCAGGCGGTGGCCGGGACGGTGCATATGACGCTCGACGTCGCGCCGACGATCACCCAGGCGCTCATCACGGTGGCCGTGCCCCAGCGGGACGTGGCAGTGCGTTCGTTTCACTCGGATGTCGTGGCCGGGGACACGTTGTTCGGCTCGCTCGACTTCCGGGTCACGCACGGCGGGCACACGGTCAGCATGATCGGGACGTTCGTCCTCACCCACGTCGCCGCTGCCCGCCCCGACGAGATGCTGGATCTGACATTCCGGGACGGCTCAGTGACCTTCGCCACGATGCGCGGCACGGCCGACGCGCCGCAGATTCTGGACGGTGACGGCGCGGCTGTCTCGAGCGGCGCCGCGTTTGCGATCTCCCGCCTGCTCGGCGCTCCGGATCGCTACTTCACGAGCGTTACCCGCATGGCGCAGCCCGACTTCGCGCTGTTGCGGGGGTATTGAGTCTGCGACGAATGCCCCGCCGCACCTGGGTGTTGCTCGTCGTAGTCGTGGCGTGCACCGACCTCGGCTCGACCGTGATTCCTTTCGCCCCCGACGTCATCGCGGCGAACATCAATACCGCCACGGGTCTGATCACGTCTCCCGTGTTCGCGAGCTTCGCCGGGCTCGGGCCGCTGATCCGGGTCCCCGGCACGTCGCCCACGGCGCCGTACTTCCCCGACTCCCTGCGGGGCCGCACGTTTACCTGGAATATCGGCACACACGCGTACGCGCTGGCCACGCAGGATACGACGCCCGCGCGCGGCGTGCGCTTCATTCTGTACGCCGCCGATTCCGTGACCGGGCGCCCGGTGGAGCCCACCGCCCAGATCGGGACCGCCGAGTTTCAGGACGGCCCGCCCGATACCACCGCGCTGCACGTGCGCGTGGACGGGGGCGCGCCCGAGACCGTCGTCGCCTACCTGCTCAGCGGCACGTTTCACGCGGACTCGTTCCAGGCCGTGGCGGGCGGCTGCGTGGACGACAGCAATGCGCGCAATCTGTGCGTCACGGCGAGCGTGCAGCAGCGGCTCGCGGGCGGCGTTACGATCGTGACCATCTCGGGGACCGCCACGGCGACGGCCGTGTCGTTCGCCTTCGATCTCGTGTTCCACTTCTCGGCCACGGGATTGGTTGATACGGTGGACGTGAGCGCCCTGTCCGACATCGAGTCGCAGCAGATTCGCATGTCCGGCACGACACAATTCGGGACCGTCACCAAGGCGGATCTCGCCTTGAGCGTGAACGACAAGCCGTTCGCCACGGTGCGCGGTACGGGGACGCTGACCGTGCGCCGCTCCAACGGCGAGGCCCTTTCCGCGGAGGAGCAGGCGCTGATCGGTGCGATGTTCGCACTGCCGGGCGAGCTGCTCGACCTGTGCCGGGCGCTGGCGCGCCCGGGCCAACAGCTGCTTTCTTGATCACACGAGGCCGTCTCATGACCAGCAGCCGCCGTCACTTTCTGCGCTCCCTGTTCGCCGCCTCCGCCGCCGTGCCCGCCTTCCGCAACGATACGCTGGACCGCGTGGCGGGGATCGTCGCGCGGGCCAAGCACACGTCGCCCGGAGACGGCGCGCAGGACGAGGACTTCTGGCAGGAGATCCAACGCGCGTTCGTGATCGATCGCACGCTCATCAACTTGAACAACGGCGGTGTGGCGCCGAGCCCGCGCGTGGTGCAGGACGCGCTGCAGCGCTACCTCGAGATCTCGAACCAGGCGCCGTCGATGACGATGTGGGCCTGGTTGGAGCCGCAGATCGAGTCGGTGCGGCGGCGCCTGGCGGCCAATTTCGGGTGCGACCCCGAAGAGATGGCGATCACCCGCAACGCCAGTGAGGCGCTGGAAATCGCGCAGCTGGGGATGCCGCTCGAACGCGGCGACGAGGTGCTGACGACGACGCAGGACTACCCCCGCATGATCACGACGTGGAAGCAGCGGGAGCGGCGCGACGGCATCGTCCTGAAACAGATCACGTTCCCGGTGCCGCCGCCGTCGCCGGACGATCTGGTGCGCCGCTTTGCCGACGCGATCACGCCCAAGACCAAGGTCATCCACGTCTGTCACATCACGAATCTCACCGGCCAGATCTTCCCGATCCGCCAGATCATGCAGCTGGCGCGGCCGCGGGGGATCGAGGTGATCGTGGACGGCGCGCACGCCTACGCGCACTTCCCGTTCAAGCGCGACGAGCTGGACTGCGACTACTACGGGACCAGTCTGCACAAGTGGCTGACGGCGCCGATCGGCACGGGCTTCCTCTACGTCCGCAAAGAGAAGATCGCGAAGATCTGGCCGATGATGGCGGCCCCGCCGGAGATGAACGGCAACATCCGCAAGTTCGAGGAGATCGGCACGCACCCCGCGGCAAACCACAACGCGATCGCCGAGGCGGTGACGTTTTACGAGATGATCGGTGCGGAGCGGAAGGCCGCGCGCCTGCGCTATTTGCGCGACCGCTGGGCCAAGCGGATCGAGAAGCTCCCCGGCGTGAAGATTCTCACGCCGTACGACCCGGCGCAGTCGTGCGGGCTCGCGTCGTTCACGCCCGCCGCGCTCGATGTGGGCAAGGTGGGAGGCTTCCTCTGGGATCGCTACCGCATCATCGTCACGCCGATCGTGCATCCCGAGTTCTCCTGCGTCCGCGTGACGCCCAATGTCTATACGACAACGGATGAGATCGATCGGTTCGCGGTGGCGATGGAAGGACTGCTCACGAGCGGGTTGCCAGTCACGCAGTAGGCAGCCGCCAGAATAGTTGCCAGACGGCAAGTTGCCAGCGGTTACAAGAGGAGAGTTGCCAGGTGAGACTGAACCATGTGTTGCTCGCAACGGCGGTGCTGCTCGTCGGATGTGGCGGGAGCGACGCCAGCAAGCAGCAGAACGCCATCAACCGCGACACGCTGACCGAGCGGCAGCGCGACTCCGTCCTGGGGCAATCGCGCATTCCGGGCGCTTCGGGCGTGGCGAAAGCCATGCGCGTGGCGGACTCGACCAGCGCGCAGGTGCAATCGACGGACACGATACACTGAGCGCTCGTCCCCGGGGCCTCTGCGCCGCCCTGGCGGCGCTCCTCGCCGCCTGCGGCCCGGCCGATCCCTGCCACTCTACGGCGTTCCGGCTGCTCGCCCGCACGTCCCTGCCCTACGCCGGAGACTGGGTGGTGGCGCGCGGCGACACGCTCACACTGCCGCAGATGGGCGACCGCTTTCGGCTGCACGACGTGCGCCTCGACACCACCACCACCGCGGCCGGGAAGGGCTGCCGCTTCCGCGGGGCGCTCGTCTTCACGGTCCCGCGGCGCGATACGTTTCCCGTCACCTGGTTCGGGCAGGCCGCGTCGTTCGCGCAGGCGGGCCGTGTGATCATCATCGGCTGGCCCGTCGATCTCGGACCCTTCTCAGGGATCGAGGCGACCCAGTGGGGCGACTCCCTCGTGGGCAACCTGCTGTTCGACGCGCGGCTCGGCATTCAGGTCAAGCCGGGGGTCACCGCGCAGTTCGTGGCGGGCCGCCCGCACCCGCGCAGCCGCTAGCGATTATCTTTCGCGCATGACGACGGACGACGGCGTGCGTTCGCGTTGGGGCTTTGTGGGCGGGCTCGCCGGCGGCGTGATCGGCGGCTTCACGTGGGTGGTGGCGGGCGGCGTGGTGGCGCACGCGCCCGCATTCGTGGCGGGCGGCATCACCGCTGCCGTCCTGGTTTTCGCCGCCGCGCTCGCGGCGTCGGCGCGGCTCCCCGACCGGCCGCTCGGCGTCCTCGGGGTCACCATCCTCGCGATCGTTCTGTTGGACGGCGTGTTCCTCGCCTTCCTGTTGCCGCGACTCCCCGAGTCCGCGACCGGACTCTATTACGGCACGTCGCGGACCGCATTCGCCAGCTTGCGGCCGCTGCTGCTCGCCGCGAGCATCGCCGGCGTGGCCCTGGTCATCGTGGACCTGTTCCGCCAAGGGAGGGAGTGAGATGCCCCTATCGCGTGCCGAGCGCGAGACGCTGATCGAGCGCTACGCCAAGGGCCCCGCCGTGCTCAAGGCCGCGCTCCAGAAGATTCCCGCCGCGGCCATGCAGTGGCGCCCCGGCCCCGGGAAGTGGTCCGCGCACGAGATCATCGTGCACTGCGCCGACAGCGAGACCAACTCGCACGGCCGGATCCGCCAGCTGCTGGCCGACGAGACACCGGTCATTCACGGCTACGACCAGGACCGCTGGGCGCGCGAGCTCGACTACCACACGCTGCCGCTCGAGCCGGCACTCGCCACCACCACAGCGGTGCGCGCCAATACGGTGCCGATCCTGCGACGCCTCAGCGACGCGCAATGGCGCAAGAGCGGTACGCACAGCGAGTCGGGCACGTACGCGATGGAGGACTGGATCAGGATCTACGCCGCGCACCTCGAGGGCCACGCGCGCCAACTGGAGCGCAACCTCGCCGCCTGGAACGCCCGCTCATGAGAGGGTTCTTCTTCCGCCTGGTGATCACGGCGCTGGGACTGTGGCTCGCCGCGACGATCGTGCCGGGCGTGTCCTTCGAGGGCTGGGGCGCCCTGGTGGTGGCGGCCCTGCTGCTGGGCATCGTGAACGCCGTGATCCGGCCGATCCTCCTCGTCCTCACGTTCCCGATCACGCTATTGACGCTGGGCCTGTTCATTCTGGTGGTGAACGGGATCTCGCTGGCGCTCGTGGCCTGGCTGGTGCCGGGCTTCCATGTGACCGGCCTCCTGGCCGCCGTGCTCGCCGCGCTGGTCCTGGGCGTCACCGGGTGGCTGGCGTCGTCGTTCGTGGGGCGTTCGGGACGGATCGAGCGCTTCCGGACCATCGAAGTGACGGGCCGCCGGATCGACTGATGGACCGCTTCTTTGCCGCCGCGGGCGCCGTCTCAGCGTTCATCGCGGTCCTGGCCGGGGCGTTCGGCGCGCACGCGCTCAAGAACCGGCTCTCCCCCGATCTGCTCGCGGTGTTCGAAACGGGCGCCCGCTACCAGATGTACCACGCGCTGGCGCTCTTCGCGGTCGCCTGGGCGCTCGCCCGCTGGCCCACGACGCCGACGCGGGCGGCGGGCTGGTTGTTCCTCACGGGCACGGTGTTCTTCTCGGGCAGCCTCTATCTGTTGAGTCTCACCGGCGCGCGCTGGCTCGGCGCGATCACGCCCGTGGGCGGCCTGCTGTTCCTCGCCGGTTGGGCGGCGCTCGCGGCAGGCGTGCTGGCGCGCTAGGCCTGAATGGCCATCGCCACGCCGGCCTTGCTGCTCCACCTCGACGTGGTGGACGCGAATCTGCGGCATATGGCCGAGCGCGCCCGCGAGTTGGGCATAGCGCTGCGGCCGCACGCCAAGACGCACAAGTGCGTGGAGCTGGGCCGCCGCCAGTTGGCCCAAGGCGCCCGCGGCCTGACGGTGGCGACGCTGGTGGAAGCCGAGGTATTCGCGCGGGCCGGCGTCGCCGACATCACGTGGGCGTTCCCGCTCGACCCGTCGCATATCGGCCCCGCCCGGCGCATCGCGGAACACACGACGCTGCGCGTGGTGACGGACGATCTCGCGACCGCGCGGGCGCTGGGCGGCAGCGGCCTGCACGTTCTTCTCAAGGTCGATTGCGGCTATCACCGCGCCGGCGTAGACCCTGCATCGCCCTACGCGCTGGCGGTGGCGCGGGAACTCGGCGCCGAGCGGGGGCTCGTGTTCGACGGCATCCTGAGCCACTCCGGCCACGCCTACCGCACGCGCAACCGGGCGGAGGCGGCGGCGGTCGCGGAGGAAGAGCGCGCGGTCATGGCCGGCTTCGCCGCGCGCTTGCGCGGCGACGGCATCCCCGTGCGCGAGGTGAGCGTCGGCTCGACGCCCGCGATGGCGGCGGTGCACGACCTGACGGGCGTGACCGAGGCGCGTCCCGGCAACTACATCTTTTACGACCGGACGATGGTGCTGATCGGCTGCTGCGAGCCCGCCGACGTGGCGGTGACCGTGCTCGCCACCGTCGTGTCGCACCAGCCCGGCGCGGCGCAGGTGATTGTTGACGCGGGCGCGCTGGAGCTGTCGAAGGACCTGGGGCCGACACATCTCGGGCTGCCGGTCAGTTTCGGTGCGGTGCGGGGGCACCCCGGCGTGCTCGTGACGTCGGTGTCGCAGGAGCACGGCATCATCCGCGGGGCCGCACCGTTCGACGGCAAGTTCCCAGTGGGCGAGCAGATCGAGCTCATTCCCAATCATTCCTGCCTCACCGTCGCGCTCTTCGACGAGTATCATGTCATGCAGCACGGCCGCGAGATCGACCGTTGGCGGATCGAGCGCGGCCGCTGAGGAGGTTTCATGCGCATTCTGCTCAAGAATCTGCTCATCGCGGCGCTGCCCCTCTTGCTGGGGCTCGCGACGGGCTACCTATTCGCCTATACCCGCGCCTCGTGCGGCAGCATGGTCGGCCCGTTGTTCGCGGCCAAGTGCCACGGGCGCGTGCTGCAATACCAGATCCAGTTCCAGACGCTGGGTACGGCGCTGGGGTGTGTGGTCGTCGCCCTGATCGGCGTGGCGCGGGAACTCCGCGCCCGTCGCGCCGTACAATCCCGGGCATCCTCCCAAGGAGAGACCCCATGAGAACCACGTTGCTTCTGGCGCTCGCGCCCCTCGCTGCAGGCGTCGTGCGGGCGCAGGGAACCATGCAGATGCAGGACACCACCAAGCCACGTCCCGCGGCGACCATCACGGTCACCGAAGCGGTGGTGGCGCAGACCGTCGTGGATCGCGCGCCGCAGGATACCGGCTCGGCGTTCCCGGCGACCGTGGCGCAGCTCGTCTGCTTCACCAAGGTGAGCGGCGGCAGCGCCGGCACCACCGTCCACCACGTGTGGTTCCACGGCGAGACCCAGGTGGCGGACATCGAGCTGCACGTGGACGGCTCGCCGTGGCGCACGTGGAGCCGCAAGACCATTCCCGCCGAGTGGACCGGAGCGTGGCACGTCGAGGTGCGCGACGCCGCCGGGAACGTGCTGAAGCGGATCGACTTTACCGTCGGCAGCTGAGAGCCGTCAGCGGTCAGCCATCAGCCGTCAGCAAGCCAGAACGCTGATGGCTGACGGCTGAACGCTGATTGCTTATCTTTGAGCCCCATGGAACTGCTCCAACAGGTGGTCGCCAATCTCGCAATGGACGAGAGCAAGGCGGAGAAAGGCATCGGCGCCATCCTGACGGCGCTGCGCATGTCCTCCGACAAGGCGACGTTCGAGCACGTGAAGGCCGTGGTGCCCAACGCCGAGCGCATGATGGGGCACGCCTTGATGAGCGGTGCGCGCACGGCCGAGCTCGTGGCACCGGTCGGGCCGGCCAGCCTGATGGCGGCGCTCGCGGCGGCGGGCGTCGGCAAGGACGACGTCCCCCGGCTGGGCCGGATCGTGCTCGAATTCCTGCGGCCCAGCGTCGGCAGTCCCGTGATCGACGCCTTCATGGAGAAAGCCCCGGGTCTGAAAGGCTGATGGCGGCCTGAACACCGTCCTCTCGCCCGCCGCCCCGGCTGACCTCCCGGCCATCTTGGACCTGCTCCAGCGGAGCAAATTGCCGCAGGCGGGCGTCGCCGACCATGTCAACGACGCTTTCGTCGCGCGTGAGGGCACCCGCATCATCGGCTGCGCGGCGGTGGAGGTGTACGGCACGGCCGGCGTGCTGCGCTCGCTGGCCGTGGACATCGCGCATCGCGGGCTCGGGCTCGGGATTGATCTCACGGAAGCGGCCCTGGAGGTCGCGCGCAAACGCGGCGTGAAGACCCTGTACCTCCTCACGGAGACGGCCGCCGATTTCTTCCCGCGCTTCGGGTTCCAGAAGATCACGCGCGCCGAAGTGGAGCCCGCGGTGAAGGGCTCAGCCGAGTTCACGGGCGCCTGCCCCGACAGCGCCGTCGTGATGCGCCGGCGGCTCGCGGTGTGAAGCAGCTCGTCATCACGCGGCACGGCGGCCCCGACGTCCTGCAGGTCCGGGAATCCGCCGAACCCGCACTCACTCCCGGCAGCGTGCGCATCCGAGTCCGCGCCGCGGGTCTCAACTTCTCCGACATTCTGGCGCGCCAGGGCCTTTACCCGGACGCTCCCAAGCCGCCTTGCACGACGGGATACGAAGTCGCAGGCCTAGTCCAAGACGTGGCTGCGGGCGTCACGGCGCCGCGTCCCGGCGACCGGGTGGTGGCCCTGACCCGGTTTGGCGGCCAGAGCGAGGTGGTCGTGGTGCCGGCCGGGCGGGTGTTGCCCCTCCCCTCGGGCTGGAGCTTCGAGGAAGGCGCCGCCTTGCCGGTCGTCTACCTCACGGCGCACCACATGCTGACCCGCGTGGCGGCGGTGCGCTCCGGGGAGAGCGTGCTGGTGCATGCGGCGGCGGGCGGCGTGGGCCTGGCCGTGGCGGAGCTGGGGCGCATTCTCGCGCTGCGCGTAATCGGGCTCGCTTCGCCCGCGAAGCACGACGTGTTACGCACCTACGGGGTGGAACCGCTCGACGGCCGCGACCCGCGTTGGCCGGACGCCGTGCGCCGCGTGGCGCCGGGCGGAGTGGACGTGATCCTCGACGCGGTGGGCGGCGATTACTGGCGGCAGGATTATCGCCTGCTCGCGCCCGGGGGCCGGCTGGTGTGCTTCGGCGCGTCCGCGCTGTCGCAACCGGGCGGTCGCCACCTCTTCGCCGCGCTGTGGCAGCTGCTGCGCTTTCCCCGCTTCGGACCGCTGGCGTTGATGAACGACAATCGCGCCGTGGCGGGTGTGAACATCGGGCACTTGTGGGAGCACGACGCGCTGCTGCACCCGCAGCTCGCGGCCCTGCTGCAGTACGCCGCGGCGGGACGGATCAGGCCGCGGGTGGACCGCGCGTTCCCTCTGGCGGACGCGGCCGCCGCACATCGCTATATCCAGGAGCGGAAGAACATCGGCAAGGTGGTGCTGGTCAGTACTTGAGGCCCTTCTTCTCGGCGAACGCCTTGAGGGCGTTCGCTTCCTCGGGCGACAGCTTCTCCGGGATGTCCACGCGCACTTCCACCAGCTGATCGCCGCGCCGGCCGTTCTTCTCGATGCCCTGCCCCGCGATGCGGAATTTCTTGCCGGGCTGCGTGCCGGGGGGAATGCGCAACACCACGCGCCGGCCGTCCAGCGTCCGCACCTTGATCTTGGTGCCGAGCGCCGCCTGCACGACGTTGACGGGTACGACGCACACGACGTCCAGTCCCTCGCGCCGGAAGAACGTATCGGGCTCCACGCGGAACTCGACCTGCAGGTCGCCCCTGCCCTTGGCGCCCTGGCCCCGGAGCCGCACCTTGCTGCCGTCCTCGGTGCCGGGCGGCACCGTGATCATGAGCTGCTTCTCGACGCGCACTTCGCCCGAGCCCTGGCACGTGCCGCAGCGCTGCGACGGGATGCGGCCCTTGCCGCGGCACATCGGACAGGGCCGGTTGACGGCGAAGCCCCCCTGACCGAACGAAACGGTGCCCCGGCCCTTGCACTCGGGACAGGTGGAGATGGTGGCGCCCGGCGCAGCGCCGCTGCCGCTGCACGTGGGACACACCGCGGCCATCGCCAGCGTCACGGGTAGCTTGCCGCCGAGTGCCGCCACGCGGAACGGCACCGCGAGCGTGGTCTCCACGGTGTCGTCGGGCTCGTCCCGTCCGGTCCCCTTGCGCCCGAAGATGGAGGAGAAGAGATCGCCCAGCCCCCCGAACGAGCCGAGGTCGGAGAACTCGAAGTCGGTCGAGAAGTTGTCCGACGCGGCGCCGCCGCCGGGTCCGCGCGCGGTGCGTCCCGCTCCGGCGTAGGCGCCATAGCGGCGCAGGGTGTCGTACTTCTTGCGCTTGTCGGGATCGCTCAACGCGTCGTGCGCTTCGTTGATCTCCTTAAAGCGCTCCGCGGCCTGCGGGTTGCCCGGATTGCGGTCGGGGTGATGCACCTTGGCCAGCCGGCGGAACGCCTTCTTGATCTCGTCCGTCGTGGCCGTCTCGGAGACACCGAGGGTCTGGTAGTAGTCCTTTTGCGGCGCCATCAGCCGTCAGCCGTCAGAGGTTCGTCGCGCGGACGGTCGTCCGGCGCCGGCGAGTCGCCACCGTGCCACGCGAGCACGATGACGCGCGCCGGCCGGATCAGCGTCTCGCCCAGCTTGTAGCCCGGCTGCAGCACGGCCGCGACCGTGTGATCCTGCGCCGCCGACGGCGCGGGCTGCACCGTCACCGCCTCGTGCACGTGAGGATCGAACAGAACGCCCGGCTGATCGAGCCGCGTCACGCCCATCGCTTCGAGCTGCTTCCAGATCTTGCGCTCGACCATGTCCACGCCGTCGTGGATCGTCTTGGCGTCGGTCTGCGCCGGATCGACGTGGGCGAAGCGCGCCAGGTCGTCGAGCCCATCCACCAGACGGGCCAGCAGGTCGGCCTGCGCCCGCCTCCAGGCTTCGGTCCGCTCGCGCGCGCTGCGCTTCTTGAAGTTGTCGAACTCGGCCGCCAAGCGGAGATACTTGTCCTTCGCGTCGGCGAGCTCGGTCTCGAGCGGCGACGCGGCAGTTTCCGGCACCGCCTCCCCGCCGCTGGGAGGCTCGGTCGCCGGGTGGGCGCCGGCGGTGTGGCCGTGGTGGCGGTGTTTCTTCTCGGTCATCGTGGCTCGCTGAAGCTAGCGGATCGCATCGGACGCGTAAACTACGGGCCCGCGCGCACGAGGTTACAGGCGCGGCACGCGGGCTCGCAGGAACGCGACGACGTCGTCGAGCACACGGTCTTTCTGCGGGTCGTTCAGCACCTCGTGGTACATCTCGGGATACCACCGCACCTCGGCTGGCGTCTTGAGCGCCCCCGCGAACGCGCGAGCCAGGTGCGCATCCGCGAGGTGGTCCTCGCCGCCGAGCAGGAACAGCAGCGGGGCCTCGATGCGCGCGGCGTCGGCGGGGACGGCGCGCTGCGCCCACTGGATCTCGCGCCACGCGCCGGCGGTCATCTGCTGGTGCACCAGCGGATCGCGCGCGTACGCCTCGTTCACCGCCGGGTCGCGGCTCACGTGATCCGTGACGACGCCTGTGGGCAGCGCGAGCGTGGGCCACAAGTCCGCGAGCACGCGGCCGGCGGCGCGCTTCCAGGCGGGCGGCTGGAAGGCGAGTCCCAGAAACGGGCTCGCGATGACGGCCGCCGCAAGCGGCTCGAGCGGTTGCGTCTCGAGGTAGCGCAGCGTCACCAAGCCGCCGAACGAGTGTCCCAGCAACACTTGCGGCGCGGCTGTGCGCTGCCGGATGGCACGGCGGAACGCCTGCAGGTCACCCAGCAGCTGGCTGAACCGTGACAAGTGGCCCCGCCGCCCGCCGGAGCGGCCGTGGCCACGCTGGTCGAGCACGAACGTGGCGTAGCCCGCGTCGCGCAGACGCGCGGCCGCGGGGGCCCAGCGGCCCGCGTGGTCGGACCAGCCCGTGAGGAACAGCACGGCCGCGACGGGCGACGCGGGCTCGTACCCGTCGTAGACGAGCGACGTCCCGTCAGGCGCCGTGAGCTGCGGCATCAGCGGCGCTCCAGCTCGCGGCGCAGCAGATCGAGCACCGCCTGCGCACTGCGCCGGCGGATCTCCTCGCGCTCGCCCGGGAACACGCGCCGCACCGCGCGGGTCTCTCCCTCGACGCTCGCGGCGAGCCACACAGTGCCCACCGGCTTCTCGGGTGTCCCCCCCGCCGGGCCCGCGATGCCCGTCACGGCGACGCTCGCGGCGACGCCGAAGCGTTGCCGTGCACCCGCGGCCATCGCGCGCACCGCCTCCTCCGACACCGCGCCCTGCGCCGCGAGCACGTCCGCCGGGACGTCGAGCAGCGCGCGCTTCACATCGTCGTCATACGCCACGACGCCACCCGCGAATACGTCCGACGCGCCCGGGATCGCCGTAAGCCGCGCCCCGACGAGCCCGCCGGTACACGACTCGGCCACCGCGAGCCGGCGGTGCGACGCGCGCAGCAGGTCCAGCACCACCGCGGCGAGATCCGCTCCGTCCGCCCCGTACGCGTGCTCGCCCGCGCGCGCGCGCACCACCCGCTCCGCCGCGGCGAGGCGCGCCGCGGCGTCCGCGGACGGCAGCGACCAGGCCGTGAACCGCAGATCCACGCCGTCCTCCCCGGGCAGGTACGCGAACGTCAGCGGCGCGATCTCCTCTTCGATGTCGCCCATCCGCTCGGCCAGCGCCGACTCGGGGACGCCCGTGGTGCGGATGGTGCGCGACTGCACTACGCGGGGCGGCTCGCCGTCCTTCGCCAGGCGCGCCGTGAACCGCGGCAGCACTTCCTCCACCAGCAGCCCGCGCATCTCGCGCGGCACGCCCGGGAGGAGCACCGCCACCCGGCCCTTGGCGTCCTCCAGCCACAAGCCGGGCGCCGTGCCCCGCGGATTCGCGAGCACGGTGGCCCCCTGCGGCACCTGCGCCTGCGAGCGATTGACCGCGGGCATCGGGCGGCCGAGCCGCCGGAAGCGGGCCTCGAGCGCGCGCAGCACCGTGTCGTCGAGCAGGAGCGGCCGTTCGAACAGCTCGGCCGCCACGGTCTTGGTCATGTCGTCGCGTGTGGGACCCAAGCCGCCCGTGGCGATGACGAAGCCCGTGCGGTCCAGCGCCTCCGCCAGCGCGGCGCGAATGGCCGGCGGGCGATCGGGCACCGAGGTGTGGCGCACGACCTCGCCGCCGGCGGCCGCTACGGCCCGGGCGATGTCCGCCGCATTGGTGTCGAGCGTGTGCCCGAGCACGAGCTCGGTGCCGATGGTGAGGACTTCGAGCTTCACCCGCCGCTCTTCAGCAGCGCGCGATAGCGGTACAGATAGACGCCCAGGGAGTAGAGCGTGAGCAGCACGGCGGCCGCCAGCGTCAGGGCCACCACCCCCCCATGGAACTGGTCCCAGAAGTTGCGGAACCAGCCCGCCCAGCGGTGGGCGGCGAGCGCGTCCTTCCAGGCGAACCACGCGATGGTGGCGCCGATGAACGCGTTCTGCATCACCGCCTTGAGTTTCCCCGCCCCGGCGGCGGGAATCACGACGCCCTTGCGTTTGGCGAAGAAGCGGAACGCCGTGATCAGCACCTCGCGCCCCACCAGGATCAGCAGCGCCCATACGGGGATGCTGCCCCACCACGGAATGCGGTAGTCCACGAGAATCGTGGGGTGCCGCGTGATCCAGAAGATGGGGATGAGCATCGCGAACAACATCAACTTGTCGGCGATCGGGTCCAGCAGCTGGCCCAGCTCGCTCACCTCGTTGCGCCGGCGGGCGAGCCAGCCGTCCACCACGTCGCTGAAGGCAGCGATGAGGAAGATGAAGAAGGCGATGACCTTGGGCCAATACCCCGAAATGAACGGCAGCAGAGCGATCACCGGCGTGAGACCGATGCGGGCCAGCGTGAGGATGTTGGGCAGGGTCCAGCGCATGAGACGCCCGATCAACTCAACGTTTTGAGCACCAGCTTGCTGCATACCTTGAGCGTGTCGAACACACCGTCGCCCCGCACCGCCACCGCCTCGAGGTACGGCGCGCGCCCCACCCATTGGCCGCCCACGTTCTCCACCAGGTTCTCACCAGGGTGCGTGGGGTCGGGGGTCACCTTCTGCTGGGGGCCGTCGTCGATCGGCCACCCGGGATTGAGCGCGGCCTGGAGGTCTTTGATCGGCGCGGCGTTGGGCAGGTCACGCTTGTTGTACTGGATCACGAACGGGATCTTGGTCAGATCGTACCCGTACTCCGCCATGTTGTCGTACAGGTTCTGCATCGACTCGACGTTCGCTTCCATGCGCTCAAGCTGGCTGTCGGCGACGAACACGATGCCGTCCACGCCCTTCAAGATCAGCTTGCGGCTGGCGTTGTAGTACACCTGGCCCGGCACCGTGTAGAGGTGGAAGCGAGTCTTGAAACCGCGGATGGTGCCCAGATCCACCGGCAGGAAGTCGAAGAACAGCGTGCGCTCGGTCTCGGTGGCGAGCGAGATCATTTTGCCGCGGGTCTGGGGCGAGACTTTGGCGTAGACGTGCTCCAGGTTCGTGGTCTTGCCGCCCAGACCGGGACCGTAGTACACGAGCTTGCAGTTGATCTCGCGGGACGCGTAGTTGATCATCGACATGGACGCGTCCCCTTAGCCGAAGAGCTTGTCAATTTCGTCTTCCGCCCCTTCGAGCAGCCCCTTTTGCTGCGCCGAGCCGCCCGTCCCCACGCGGTTGAACATCTCCTCGAACACCTTGTTGAGACTCTCCACCACGCTGCGCGCCTTGAGCTTCACCAGGCCGAGGGTGGCGCGCTGATCGAACAGCACCACCAGGATGACGCGCTTCGCCACGTCGGCGAGATACATCGATTCCTTCTCGCCCTGGTGCACGAGCGAGGCGAACTCCGGCTCGCCGATCATCTTGGCGAGCTGGTCGTTGGCGCTGAAATCGGCGGCGGTGAGTGAGGCGAAGGCGGTGGGATCGAAGTGCGGTGTCTCGCCGACCGTGGCGACGAGCTGTCCCGTGCGATCCACGAGCAGCGCGCAGCGCGCGTTCGACTCGCGCAGATACGCCTGGAGATGCGTCTGAATCTGCTTGAAGTCGTTTTCGCTGAACGACCAGCTGGCCGCACCCGTCATCCGGCTCCCTCGGTCACTCCGATTCCGACATCTCGCGGCGCGCGAGCAGCGACTGCGCGATGGTCACACCGTCCGCGTATTCGAGATCCCCGCCCACCGGCAGCCCGCGCGCGATGCGCGTCACCCGGACTCCCGCGGGCTTGAGCACTTGCTGCAGATACGTCGCGGTGACCTCGCCCTCCATCGACGGGTTGGTCGCAACGATCACTTCGCCAACCCCGGCGCCGTTGGTCACGCGCGCGAGCAGCTGCTCGATGCGCAGGGCCTCCGGGCCGATCCCCTCGAGCGGCGACAGCCGGCCGCCCAAGACGTGGTAGCGGCCACGGTACCCGCCCGCGCGCTCGATGGCGCCGACATCCCCCGCCTCCTCCACGACGCACAACATGGTCGCGTCGCGCCGCGGATCGCGGCAGATCGCGCACGGGTCCTCGTCGGAGAGGTTGCCGCACACGCCGCATGCCTCCACCTGCGTGCGCACCCGGCGGATCGCCTCGGCCAGCCGCTCGACCACGTCGGGCGGCTGCTTCAGCAAATGAAACGTCAGCCGCTGCGCCGTCTTGCGTCCGATCCCGGGGAGCCGTGCCAGCTCCGTCACGAGATCCTCGATGGCCGACACGACGAACTACAGTGGCAGCTGGAACGGAAACGGCAAGCCGGAGGCGACCTTCTTCACTTCCGCCTGGTACAGCTCGGCGGCCCGCTTCTGCGCCTCGGTGACCGCCGCTACGACGAGGTCCTCGAGCAGCTCGACGTCCCCCGGAACGACGACCTGGGGATCGATCTTGATCGAGCGGATCATCCCGCGCCCGTCGGCCGTCGCCTGCACCATCCCGCCGCCCGCCGCGACCGTCACCGTCTGTTGCGCGAGTTGGGACTGAATCTCCGAGAGCCGCCCCTGCATCTGCTGCCCCAGCTGGAGCAGGCTGGATAAATCCGCCATGTGTCGAAAGTTACCCGCGCCTAGAGGGCCCCGCAAGCTACTCCAGCAGCTCGAGATCGAGCGCGTCGGCCGCGGCATTCAACGTCGGATCCTTCTGCCGCAGCGACTTGAGCCGCTCCGCGTTGGCGCTCTGCTCGGTGAGCCGCTCGCCGCGCGCCGCCGCCGTGCCGCCGCTCCCCGCCGCCCGCTCCCCGCCGACCGCCACCCGCACGCGCAGCGGCTCCGTGACGTAGCGCCCCATGACCTGCGCCAGCGCATCGCGCTTGCGGTCGACGCCTTCGGCGTGATGCGCGTCGGTGAGCGAGAGCGTCACGACGCCGCCCGCCACGGCCGACACGACCGCCTCGGCCACGAGACTCGCGATCATCGGGTTCTCGGCGCGCACATCGGCGACGATGCGGGGCCACAGCGCGCGGAGGCGGTCGAGCGAAGCGGGACCGCGCTCCGTGGGGACAGGGGACGGGGGAATGGGGACAGGCGCTGCCGCGGATGGAGCGACGTCACGCAATTGCGGCGGCGCAGGCGGCGCCGCAGCCGGACCCTTCCCCTGTCCCCTGTCCCCTTTCCCCAACGCCGTGAGCACTTCCGCCAGCTCGACCGTCCGATCCATCATCGCCCAACGCAGCAGCAACAGCTCGACCGCGAGGCGCGTATTGCCGCCGCGGCGGATCTGCACCTCCATTTCCCCCAGCACCGCGAGCAGCCGGACGACGTCGGGCGGCGGCAGCCGGCCGGCAGCGCCCCGTACCACCTGCGCCAACCCCTCCGTGAGCCCCTCGGGCTGGCCGCCCAGCCCCGCGATCAACAGCGCGCGCAGGGTCTCCCCCGCCCCATCCACGAACTCGCCGAGGTCCGCGCCCGCCTCGAGCAGGCGCTCGACCAGGGGAAATACGCCGGCGGCATCGCGCTCGGCCACGAGGCGCAGCATCTCACCGTACAGCTCGTCGGGAATGAGACCGAGGACCGCGCGCACCCGGGCGGCGGTGATCGGACCTTCGCCGAAGGACAGCACCTGATCCAACACCGACAGGGCGTCGCGCATGCCGCCGTCCGCGCTCTTGGCGATGAGGTGCAGCGCGTCGTCCGCGGCGGCGATGCCCTCCGCGCGCACCACGGCCTGGAGCCGCTCCGCGATGGCGTGCGGCCCGATGCGGCGGAAATCGAACCGCTGCAGCCGCGACAACACGGGCGCCGCGGTCTGGGCGATCTTGTGCGGCTCGGTGGTCGCGAACACGAAGACGACTTTGGGCGGCGGCTCCTCCAGGATCTTGAGCAGCGCGTTCCACGCCTCCCGCGTGAGCATATGCGCCTCGTCCACGATGTAGACCTTGTGGTGGCCTTCGGTGCTCGCCGCGTACATCGCGCGCTCGCGCAGATCGCGCGCGTCGTCCACACCGCGGTTGGACGCGGCGTCGAGCTCCACCACGTCGAGCCCCGCCGATCCATTCCACGTGCGCAGGCAGGCGTCGCACTCGCCGCATGGCTCGCCCGCCACGGCGCCTTTGCGCTCGCAGTTCAAGGCCATCGCGAGGATGCGCGCCGCCGTCGTCTTGCCGACGCCCCGGGGGCCCGCGAACAAATAGCCGTGCGCGGCACGCCCCTGCGCCACGGCGCCCCGTAACGCCGCGGCCACATGGTCCTGAGCGATCAAGTCGGCGAAGCGTTTGGGGCGGTACTTACGGGCGAGGGCGATCATGAGCGGAATCTAACGTAAAATGCCCCAGGCACCCCGTAACGAGTCCCGACATCGCTTAGCGCTGCTCCCTGCGGGGGCCTGACGCGATTCGCGCGCGGAAAACCTACGGACCTGGGGCACGCGAAAGCTAGCGCGAAGACACACACGGCACTACCCCGGGCACGGCCTCGGAGAGCACCGCCGCCGTGAGGGTACGCTTGAGTCCCGCCGCGGACACGGCGAGGACGGTGGTGCCGCCGCCCCGCGGCTCGAGCTCCACGGTTGCGGCGCCCGCGGCGGGCGTCACGACGCCGATCTTTAGGACGCGTTCGTCCGTCGATACGACCGCCACGGTGTCCACAGCCAGCGGCGTGTCGAACGAATCGAGCACGCGCACGCCCAGCGCGACGCGCGCGCCGGCCGAAAGCACGAGCAATCCCACGAGCGTCTGGCCGCCGCAGGACAGCGCGAGGCGCGCCGGCGCGCCCGTGGCCGGCAGGATCGTGACCGGCAGTGCGACGGACCCGAGCGACGCCGTGACCACAGCCGGGAGCGGCTGCGCGCCGAACGTGACGCCGATCGCGGTGCGGCCCAGGGCGTCGGTCACGGTGCTGGCGGCGTCGAGGGTCGCGTTGGTGGCTGTGAGCGTCACGGGCACGGCGGCGAGTGGGGTACCGCTCGAGTCTCGTGCCGTGAACACGAGCGCCGCCGCCAGTCGTTGTCCGGCCGTCCCGCGCATGCTGGTCGCCTCCCACGCCGAGTGGGCCGCATCGGCCCGGCTCGCGCGCGGCGGGGCCACGAGCGCGGCGGCGGGCGCCGCGGCGGCTGGGGCCGCGCCCGGGGGAGCGGGTCGCGGGCCGACGCGGGGAGCGGGCGCTCGTGCCGGCACGGTGTCGCGGCGTGGCGGCGGGGCCGCCGCTCGCGGTTGGGCCCGGCGCACGCATCCGTCGATCTCCCGGAAGACAGCGGGGCTCGCGCCCAGCGCCGTGAAATCCGCGCGGTCGCGGCCCGTGGGCGTGAATGTGAGACAGTTGCGCTTGATCAAACCCGCGATCTCTGCGGACCCGAGCGCGGAGCCCGAAAGGAGGCGGACCAGATCGCTCTTGCGCAGGGGCTGCAGCTGTTGCGCGCGCACGGGCCCGGCCACCAGCGCGAGCGCGAGCGCCGCCGCCGCTCTCACGGACGCGCGCATCGCGAGCGATCGAAATGCCGCTCGACTGAGTCCACCGCGGCGTACACCGCCTGGTCGCGCCCGGCGTGCACGGCGTCGAGCGGGCCCGTCAGCGCCTTGCGTCGCAGGTTGTAGGTGGTCCAACCGTTTTCCACCGCCACCACCCCGCGCGCCAGGTCGGTGCACGTCATCTGACGGTTGTCGAACAGGCGTGCGCGATCGTTGTAACTGCGCACGGTGCCGGTCATCGTGTCCGACACGCGCTCGAATCCATGGAGGGCGGAATCGCCGACCGCCGTAGCCGGCGGCACAGTCGCCGCATGGCCGGCGGCGCCGGGACGAAGTCTCAGGTAGTAGTATGCTCCGCCGGCTCCCAGGCCCAGCACCAACAGCACTCCCCAGATCCAGCCGCGGCCCGATCCCCCGCGCCGCTGCGCCTCGCTGAGCGATGCCCGGACCACGGGGCGCGACGTGCGCCGCCGCGGGTCCGACGTGCGCGGCGCGGGCGGCGGAGCGGATGGGCGTGCGGGCGTGGTCGTCCGGCGAGCAGGAGGCGGCGCGGGCGGGCCCGAGGCACGCGGCGCGCGCGGCGCGGGCACATCCGGCATCGGCGCGCCGAGCTCCATCAGCGGCAACCCTGCCGTTTCGGGGGGCCCCGCGCGGGCCACAGGCGGCGACATCGTGGCCGCCGGTCGGGGCGCCGGTGGCGGTGGCGGAGGTGGAGCGGCCGTCACCTCGAGCGTCGATCGTTCCGCGGGGGCCGATCCTCGCACCTGCGACGCGCGGGGCGCCGGCACCGCGGCGCTCGCCCCGCGCGTGGCCGCTCGGTCCGCCGTGCGGAAATTACGCCACGGCATGTGCGAGACTTTGCCGCCCGGCGCCGCCGTTTCGCGCTCGTCGATCAGCTCGTAAAAGGGCAGCGCCACGAGGGCGGTCGGCTCATTGCGGGGCGAGCGAAACAGCGCGGCGGCGGGCTGATCCGCGGTGCCGCCCAATACCAGCGCCACGTGCCACGCTTTGCCGAAAAACGTCACATGGGTCTCGAGGTCGCCCGCCGCCAGTGACAGGCCGAGCGGCGGGTGGCTGTGATACCAGCCGATCACCGCCCCGTTGGTTTTGGCAAGCTCCTTCTGGACGCGCTCCATCACGCGGCTCACGACCACGGTGGTCTTGTCGCCGTAGATCGGCTGGGTAAGACGGATGGTCGAGTCGACGACGACAAAGCGGGCGTGCGTAGCGGCGTCCTCGCACAAATCACCGGTGAGGAATCCGAGCAAGCCGCTTTCGGGCGACGCCCGGAAGTGCTCGTTGATCGCGCGCAGCGTCGACTGTCCGAAAAAGACGGGGAACTGCACCGGCGCCGCGACCGTCCCGCCTTGCGGCAGCCACAGGACCGCGCGCTCGGTCGGGATCGGCGCCTGACGCACCGGCCTTCCGGACGGGGGCGGCGGGGGCGGCGGCGGTGTCGCTCGCGGTGTGGTCACGAGAGCGTCGTGGCGATAAGTGCCGCCGCGCGGTCGATGTCGTCGCGCGTCACGTCGAGGTGCGTCACCGCGCGCAGCCGCTTCGGGCCGAACGGCACCAGCAGCACGCCCGCCGCCGCGAGCCGGGGAATGACCGTCTCGGCCGTGTCGCCGGGGCGCACGAGGTCGATCATCACGATGTTGGTCTCGGGCGCGAGCGGCCGCACGGCGGGACAGCCCGCGAGCCGCTCGGCGAGCAGCTTGGCGTTGCTGTGATCTTGCGTGATGCGCGGCAGGTGATGCTCCAGCGCGTACAGCCCCGCCGCGGCGAGAATCCCCGACTGCCGCATCCCGCCCCCCAACCGTTTGCGGACTTCCCAGGCGCGCTCGCGCTGCGCTCGCGGAAATGCGAGACACGAGCCCACCGGGCAGCCCAGTCCCTTCGAGAGACTGACCATGACGCTCGCCACGCCTTGCGTGAGCCGCGCCGGCGGCACGCCCAGCGCTGCCGCCGCATTCCACAGACGCGCCCCGTCCAGGTGCACCGGCAGGCCGGCGCCGCGCGCCACCGCGACGTTGGCCGCCAGCACGTCGGGGGGCATGACTTTTCCGCCCGCCGCGTTGTGCGTGTTCTCGAGCGCCACGGCCGACGCGCGCGGCACGTGCGGCGACGCCGGCCGCAGCGCCGCGCGCAGCAGCTCCGCCGTGAGCAGGCCGTCCGGAGTCGTCACCGGCCGGATCTGCACGCCGGCGAGGGCGGCGACGCCCGCGATTTCGTAATGCACGAGATGGGCGTTCGCCTCGATCAACAGCTCGGTCCCGGGGCGCGTGGCGAGGGCGATGCCCGTCTGGTTCGCCTGCGTGCCGGAGGGAAAGAACAACGCCTCCTCCATCCCCAGGAGGTCGGCCACGCGCTGCTCCAGCCGCCGCGTCGTGGGGTCGCCGTCCAGCACGTCGTCGCCGACTTCGGCCTCGGCCATGGCGCGCCGCATCGCCGCCGACGGCCGCGTGACCGTGTCGGAGCGCAGATCGATCGGCGCGCTCATCCCAGCCCCACGCGCTGCGAGCGCCGCAACCGGATGAGCTCCACCACCTCAGCGACCTCGCAGCTCAGCAGGAACGCGTAGGCCATGCCGTAGATCCAGATGAAAAAGAGAAACAGCGCCACCAGATTCGCATCCGAGGCCACGCGGTTGAGCGTCACGAAGCGGGTGAGGTAAAGTGCGTACAACCGCTTCCCCACCTCGAAGGCCACCGCGGAGAACACCGCGGATACCACCGCCGTGCGCCACGCCAGGCGGCGGCTCGGCAGGATCTCGAAGATGAGGAAGAAGAGCGCAGTGCTGAACGCAAACGTGATCAACTCGATGCTGAACCGGTACAGCCATGCCAGCACGAACCCGCCGCCCAGCGCCGCGTCCGACTGGGCCCTGATCGCCGGGAGCGCGGCGTTGGCCACCAGCAACAACGCCGTCACGAACACCATCGCGAGGTCGGTGAGCTTGGCGATGGGCCACGAGCGGATCTCGTCGGAGTCGAACACCTCGTTCAGGGCGACGCGCAGCCCGCCGAAGAAGCGCGACGAAAACCACAGGAACAGCGGCACGCCGAACACGGTGAGCCGCCCGCGCGCCTTCACAAGCGCGGTGACGATACCCTCGACCCGTTTGAACATCTCGGGGCTATCGGTGCCCCCGAGCGGCAGGAACCGCGCCAGCAGCTCGTGCACGGCGATTTGGTTGGTGGTGATCTGGTGCTGCACCAGGTAGCCGACCGCGGCGAGCACGAGCACGATAAACGGCAGGGCCGTGAGGATGAGATCGAATGAGAGGGCGCTCGCGAGGAAGGGGATGTTGTCTTCGAAGGCGGCCTCGAGGGTGCGGCGGATCACGCCGAACGGCGACCGATGCCACCCCCCCTCGCGTCTCACGCGAGCGTCTCGTCCTCCTCGTCGGCGACTTCAGCGCCCCCGGTGATGTGCCCCGCGCCGCGCCGCCGGCGGCGCGCGGCCTCGAGCCGCCGCCGCACTTCCTCGGCCGCCGTCCGCCGCGCCGCCTGGCCGGCGCCTTGCGCGGTCGCCACCAGATCGCCCGCTTCGCCGGCTGCCTCCGCCACCAGCCGCCGCAGTCCCTGCAGCTTCCCCGACAACTTGCGCCGCGACGCGCCACCCTCTTCCGGCGCGAACAGCACGCCCAGGACGGCGCCAACCGCGAGCCCCAACAGAAACGCGCCGGCCGCGCCGCCCCCGCCTTCACGTTCGCTCATTCGCCCGCCTCCGCGTCGTCCGGCGCCGCCACGGCGACCGGCCGCGGGGCCGCATGCGACGCCAGTGGCGGCCGCACGAAGGTGCCCGTGACTTGCCGCGTGTTCCGCACCCGCAGCTGCTCGAACAGGAAGGAAAACGTCTGCTCCAGTGTCGCCCCGATCTGCGCCCGCACTTCGGCCGGCAAATCCCACAGCCTCCGCTTGAACGGTCCGATCGCCTTCTTGCGGCTCTTGTAGAGGAACTGCTCCTCGGTGTCGCCCTTCTTCCACTCGTCCTTGCACTCGGCCTTCACCCACTCAGCGATGTCCCGTTTGACGCCGGCCGGCAGCGCGGGATGATCGAGCACGATGGTCTGGAAGTTGGTCGCCAGATGGATCTCGATCGCCTCGCACTTGGGGAAGTTGCCAAAGGCGTCGTTGGGCAGCGTCGAGGCCCCGTGCTGCACGGCGCCGCCCAGGCCGTACTTGGTGCGCGCTTCGTGCGACAGCGCCTTCAGGGCGTCGAGGTCGAGCTGGACCTTGGCGATGGTGCCGTCCGGCAGGACCACGCCGCCGTGGCTCGTGCCCGTCTGCACCGAAATCTTGGAGATGCCCACCGCGCCGCCCAGCCGCTTGAGCGTGCGGTTGTACCCGTCCATGAATGCCTGCAGCTCGTGCACGTCGGAGTTCTTGCCACCCACCTCCCCGATTTCCGCCCCCACCGAGACGGTCACGCCGGCCGGCTCGCGGCCGCGGATGTAGGTGGTGAGTTCGGCCGCGCGCTCGTAGTTGACGCGCTGCTGCTCGTCGAGGCTGGGCTTGGAGAGATCGACCACGGTGGACGTATCCACGTCGATGTTGTAAAACCCCGCCGCGATCTCCTCGTCGATCAGCGCCCGGATCGCCGCGAGCTCCCCGTCGGGATCGGCCGCGTATTTCTTGGCGTTCACCTGCACGTGGTCGCCCTGAATGAAGAGCGGCCCCGTAAAGCCCTCGCGCAGCGCCGCCGCCGTCATCACGGCGACGTATTCCGCGGGGCGCTGGTCGGTGTAGGCGATTTCGCTGCGGGCGATCTCGCAGATGACGGCGCCCGCCTCCAGCCGCTTGGCCGCCCGGAAAATGGCGCGACCCGTATCGTAGGACAGCACCCGCACGTTCATCGCGGGCGTGGTGAACACTGGCGCCTCGCCCCTGCCGCGCGCCATGTACAGCTCGTGAATCGACGCCGGACGCACCCCCGCGTGCTGGCCGATCTCCCAGATCAGCCAGCGGCCTACTTCGCGCGCGTCCTGGTCGCCGAACACCGCTTGGCGGACCAAGTCGTCCATGGCGGCACTGGCGCGCACGGCCGGCTCACGAAACCGCTTCAATATCTCTTGGACGTTCTGGGCCATGAGCGCAACCCTCCCCCGGGCAAGAATTTAGACCGCGTCCACGTCGATAACCAGTCCGTCGTGCGCGGGCGCGATGCCTGGAGGCAAACTCGCCGCTAACTCGGCGTGCGGCGTCGCATGCGTGAGGTGCGTCAGCCACGTCTGGCGCGCGCCGATGGCGCGCGCGGTTTCCACCGCTTCGTCGATGGACAGATGCAACGGGTGCGGGTGGCGCAGCAACGCGTTGAGCACCAGCACGCGCACACCGGCCAACGCCGCTCGGGCCTCGGCCGGCACAACCTTCACGTCGGTGAGATAGGCGAGCGGCCCGATCCGGTATCCGAACACCCACTGCTCGCCGTGCGGCAACAAGAGCGGGAGGACGGGAAAGCCCGCGACGTCCGTCTCGCGCCCCGGCTCCAGGGGACGCGCCACCAACTCGGGTTTTGACGTGCCGGGCTGGGCCTGGACGGCTGCGTCGAAAATGTAGCGAAAGCGGGCCACCAGCTCCGCCAACGTGGCCGCTGACCCGTACGCGGGGAGCGGCGCGCCCTGCTTCACGGAGAGCGCGCGCAAATCGTCGATGCCGTGGACGTGGTCGGCGTGGGGATGGGTGTAGAGCACGGCGTCGAGGCGAGACACGCCGGCCGCCACCAGCTGCAGCCGCAGCTCCGGCGGCGTGTCGATCAAGATCCGGCGCTCACCCGACTCGAACAACGCCGCCGTGCGCGTGCGACGATCGCGCGGATCGGTGGACGTGCACGTGCGACAGGAACACCCGACCTGGGGAACGCCGAACGACGTCCCCGTGCCGAGGAGGGTCAGCCGCACGTCACACTTCCTCGACCTTGATCAGGTTGGTGCTGCCCGACACCTCCCACGGCACGCCGGCGGTCATCACGATGTGGTCGCCCGGCTTGGCGTAGCCGCGCTTCAAAATGAGGTCGCGCACCACCGTGAGCATCGCATCGTACCCCGGGACGCGATCCACCAACACCGGCACCACGCCCCACACCAGCGCCAGCTGGCGGTAGGACGCGACCTCTGTCGTCACCGCGAGGATGGGCACCGGCGGCCGCTGCGCCGCCACCTTGCGGGAAGTGAAGCCGCCCTTGGTCAGCGTGACGATGAGCGGCGTCTTGAGCATCCGGGCGACGGCGCTCGTGCCGATGGCGATAGAGTCTTCGACCGGAACCGCCGCTTCGCCGCGCGGCGCCAGGCGCCGGTCGTCCTTACCGAGGGCGTGCCGCTCCATCTCGCGGCAGATCCGGTCCATGGCCCGCACCGCCTCGAGCGGGTAGTCGCCGGTGGCGGTCTCGGCCGAGAGCATCACGGCGTCAGTGCCGTCGAGAATCGCGTTGGCCACGTCCGAGGCCTCCGCTCGCGTGGGCCGCGGGTTGTGCACCATCGACTCCAGCATCTGCGTCGCCGTGATCACCGGTTTGCCGTGCTGGTTCGCTTCGTGGATCAGCCGCTTTTGGACGATGGGAACTTCCTCGAACGGCAGCTCCACACCCAGATCGCCGCGAGCGACCATCACCGCGTCGCACGCGCCCAAGATGCGCGCTAGCTCGTCCAGCGCCGCGGCCTTCTCGATCTTGGCCACGAGCTTCATCTGCGGCGGCACGAGCTGGCGCAGCTGGGCCAGGTCTTCCGCCTTGCGCACAAACGAGAGCGCCAGATAGTCCGCTCCGACCGCCACCGCATCCTTCACGTCCTCGCGGTCTTTGTCGGTGAGCGCCGGCGCGCTCACTTGCAGCCCGGGCAGGTTCATCCCCTTGTGGGAGGTGAGCGTTCCCCCGTCCACCACGCGCCCTTCCACGCGCGGCGGCGCCACGCGGGTCACTTCGACCGACAGCAGGCCGTCGTTGAGAAGGATCTTGGCCCCCACACGCACGTCTTCGGCGAGGTCTTCATAGGTGGTGGGGAGCTCGTCGCCCCGGGCCACCGCTTCCGGCGCGAACACCACCGCGGCTCCCGGCACGAGCTCGCGCGGCTCGGCTAGCTGCCCCACGCGGATGCGCGGGCCCTGCAGGTCCACCAGGATCGCGACCGGCAGCCCCTGCGCTTCAGCGGCGCGCCGCACCAGCTTGATCCATGTGCCGCGGATCTCAGGCGTGCCATGGGATGCGTTGATGCGGACGACGTTGACGCCGGCCTCGAGCAGGGCCGCGATCTTTGCCTCAGTGCCCGTAGCCGGGCCGAGGGTCGCCACGATCTTGGTGCGGCGGATCACGCGTTCGAAACCTCGAGTGGGGGTGAGGTCGGGCCGCTAAATAAGCAGCGGGCGCGAGCCGGCGCACCAGTCCCGCCTCGCACGACCTCGCCAGGAGCGGTTATCAACATTCTAGCCGAGGATGGCTTTGTGGAAAAACCGGTGGCGCTAGGTAGTGACAGTTGTCCCGCGCTGGCGGCGGAACCACCGGCCGATGGGAGCGGCGTAAGTGACGTTTGCGTGCGCCGGTACGAGCACGAGATCAAGCGACCTCTGCGCGGTCCCGGCACTCCGCCGTTTCCCATCCCTCGATGCATAAAGTTGTCCACAGCCGTATAGCTCACGGGACGACAGCGATCTGCCGCCCTTCCAGGCGCCGCTTGAGCTCCTCCAGGAGGGCGACCGTACGAGTGACGGAAGTTGCCGGCAGCCCCTCGATGGTCCGCGCGGCGAGGCGGCGCTCCAGCTGGCCCGCCTTGAGCAACGCCTCGAGGCCGCGCCGGGTGAGCGTGACCCGGACGCCGCGGTCGTCGTCGGAGTCGGGCGTGGTCTCGACCAGGCCCTTCGATTCGAGCCGCTGGATGAATGTGGTGGCGGCGGCGCGCGACACCCCCAGGTGACGCGCCACCTCGCTGGGGCGGGCACCGTCGGCCCCACCTTGATCCACGGCCACCAGGGCGCTCTGGGCGCGGTGCCCGAGCCCGTAGGAGCGAAAGGCGCGGTCTCCGGCGCGCTGCAGGGCGGCGGCGGCGGCCGCGACGGCGTCGGTCAACTGCAGGGCGAGCTCGGAACGGTCGGTCATGGGTGTTTGTTAATATATTGACCATTAACATACTAACATATCAGCGATCCCCGCAAGGCCCCGGTTTTCCCTACATTCTCTCGCATGATCGAGGTCAAGGATCTCACCAAGCTGTATGGCACGCTGACCGCCGTGTCCGAGCTCTCCTTTGGCGTGGCCGCGGGCGAGGTGCTGGGGTTGGTGGGGCCCAACGGCGCGGGCAAGACCACCACCCTGCGCAGCATCGCCGGCATCATCCGGCCGACCCGGGGGCAGATCGTGATCGGCGGCCACGACCTGCAGCGGCAACCGGTCGCCGCCAAGGCCCTGCTCGCCTTCATGCCGGACGAGCCCCGCCTGTTCGACTATCTCACCGTGGAAGAGCACCTCCGTTTCGTCGGCCGGCTGTACGGCGTGGCCGACGTGGACACCCGGGCCCCTGCCCTACTGCAGGAACTGGAGCTCGTCGACAAGGCCAAGACGCTCCCCGGGGAGCTGTCGCGGGGCATGAAGCAGAAGCTGACGATCGCGTGCGGCCTACTGCACGAGCCCAAGGCGCTGTTGTTCGACGAGCCGCTCACGGGGCTCGATCCGGTGGGGATCCGCCGCATGAAGCAGACGATCGTCGAGCGGGCCCGCCGCGGCGCGGCCGTGCTGCTGTCCTCGCACCTGCTGCATCTGGTGGAGGAGATCTGCACCCGGGTGCTCATCATCCAGCGCGGCCGTAAAGTCGCGCACGGCAGCATCGCCGAGATCCTGGCCGGCCGGCCCGACCTGCAAGGGCGGAGCCTCGAGGAGGTGTTCCTCGCGCTGACGGGCGCCGAGACGTGATCACGGCTGCGCTGTACCTGTCGCGCCGCTCGCTGGTGAACGCCACGTGGCGGCGGTTGCGGCGCCTGCGCGAGCCCAAGTATCTCGTCGGGTTCGTGGTTGGCCTGCTCTACTTCTGGTGGTTTCTCTACCGGCCGCGCGGCACGCGCCCCGCGCCGGCCTTCGCGGCCGCCCTGGTCGACCAGCTGGTGCCGCTCGGCGCCCTGGCGCTCGCGGTGCTGCTGCTCGTCGGGTGGATCGCCGGGTCGTCCGAGACGCCGTTCAGCTTCAGTCTGGCGGAGACGCAGTTCCTGTTCACGGCCCCGCTGACGCGCCGGCAGGTGATCGCGTTCAAGGTGCTGCGCTCGCAGACAAGTCTCTTGCTCTCGGCGATCCTCTCCGTGCTGTTGTTCTCGGGCTTCCATTTCACTGCCTCGCGGCTGATGCGGATGGGCGGGCTGTGGCTGGTCTACGCCACGCTGCAGCTCAACTTCGCGGCGGCGGCGTTCGCCCGGGCCAACCTCACCGACCACGGGCTCACCGGGTGGCGGCGGCGTGCCGGCCTGGTGCTGGGGGCGGCGGTGGTAGTGGGGCTCGGGTGGTGGGGGGTGCGGCAGGCGCTGCCGGGGATCGCCGCCGCGTTCAGCGACGACCCGGCGCAGGGTGCGGCGGCGCTCGGTGGCGCCCTGCGCGGCGGGGTGCTGGGTGTGCTGCTGTGGCCGCTGCGGGCGCTGCTCGGCCCGCTGTTCGCGGCGACGCCCGCTGCGTTCGTCGCGGCGCTTCCGGCAGCTCTGCTGGTGCTGGCGGCGCACTACGTATGGGTGGTGAGCTCAGCCCTGTCGTTCGAGGAAGTGGCGGCCGAGGCGGCGGAGAAAACCGCGCGGCGCATCGACGCGATGCGCCGCGGCCGCGGGCTCGAGACGCCTCTGCCCTCCCGGGTGCGGCGCCCCGCCCTGCTCCGCCTCGCGCCCACTGGACCGCCGGCCCGCGCCATCCTCTGGAAGAACCTCACCGGACTGGCACGCACCAACCGGCCCCGCACCCTCGTCTTCCTCGCGATCTTCGCGGTGGCGGTGGCCGGGAGCCTCGGCTCGCGCGCGTTCACGCCGCTCGACTGGCTCGCCACCTTCGCACTGATCTTCGGCGGTTACGCGATGGTGTTCGGCCCGTTCATCGTGCGCTTCGATCTGCGGCGCGACCTCGAACTGGTGGACGTGCTGAAGTCGGCGCCGGTGCGCGGCCGCGACGTGGTGGCGGGCGAGATTCTCTCTCCGGTCGTTGCGGTCACCGCATTCGTCTGGGCGTTCGCCCTGATCGCCTACGCCGCCACCCTGCCCCGCGTCACCGGCCTGCCCCCACTGGGCCCGCGCACCGCCATCTTGGTCGCGGCCCTCGCCGCGGTGCCGGCGTTCTGCGGCCTCCTCGTCACCTATCAGAACGCGGTGGTGCTGTTGTTCCCCGCCTGGGCGGCGATCGGCCCCGATCGCGCGACCGGCGTCGAGGCCCTGGGCCAGCGCATTCTCGTGATGGTAGGCGGCTGGTTGGCGCTGCTCGTGGGACTGCTGCCGGGCGCGGTCGTGGCCGCGGTGGTGGCGGGCCTGCTACAGGTGGCGGGGGTGCCGCTCGTGTGGGGCGTCGCGGCCGGTGTGGTGGGCGGCGTCGTCACGGTGGGATGCGCGATCGCGTTCGCCGTGACGTGGTTGGGCCGCGTGTTCGACCGCCTCGATCCCGCGGCGGCCGGCCTCTCCTAGCAGGTCTCCGACCAGTCCACCGCGGAGTCCTTGCCGCAGCCGACGCACCGCAGCTCGGCCGGTTTGCCCGCGAAGTCCTGCCGCTCGTGGCAATGCGGGCACACCGCGTACGTGGTGGTGATTTCCTTGTCGCGCCCGCCCCCCAACGTGGGGCGCAAGACGCCGGTGCGGACCACGATGCTCCAGCGGGTGGGCGGGTCGGTGCGGACACGGATTTCCTGGCGCGACAGGCGCAGCCGGCGCTGGTGGACCTCGAGCAGCACGTGGCCGTCCGCGGTCTCTTCGAGGATCGGATACCACGCGCCGCGTCGCATGACGTCCGCCACGCTGTCGATGCAGCGGGCCCAACCGAGCTTCCCCATAGGCGGGGACCATCATACTACATTTCGCCGATGCGCGTAATCGGCCCGATCCTGCGCCTGCAAGTTCAGCGCTCCACCCTCAAGACCGGCGAGAAGCCCAACCGCACCTACGACCCGCGCCCGCTCCTGGCGGTGCCGGCGCTCGCCGTGCACCCCGATGGCGCCTGCGGCGCGATGGATGGTGGCTGGGTGGTGGACGTGCACCATCGCGCGCATCCCGAGACCAAGAACGAAGACGGCCTGCACGGGCTGTCGGTGGGCTTCACGTCGCATTATGCCGCGATGCAACAGCGCTTCGGCCCGCACGTGACCATGGGTGTCGCGGGCGAGAACATCATCGTCGACACCGATCGTCACGTCACCTGGGACGACGTGGCGCTGGGCTGCACCGTGCTGGACGCGGCGGGGCAGGAGGTGGTGCGCTTGCGGGTGCTGCAGCCCGCGCATCCGTGCCGGCCGTTCACGGGCTGGGCCCTGGGCGAGCGCGTCGAAGCGCAGGTGCTCAAGGAGCATCTGCAATTCCTGGACGACGGAATGCGCGGGTACTATGCGGTGGCGGAGGGGACAGGCGTGCTGCGGGCTGGGATGATCCTAGCCGCCATATAGCCGTCAGCGGTCAGCCGTCAGCCGTCAGAACAGTTCCCAGACGCCAAGTTACCAGTGGTTCCAAGTGAAAAGTGGCCAGCTGCTCTCGAAAGCAGACTGGCCACTGCGTTACTTACGACCACTGGTAACTTGGCGTCTGGGAACTGACCTGTCCGCTGTCAGCTAATTGACTTCATCCCAAGCCAACCCAGCAACAGCATGACACCGATCGCACGCGAGCTCCGTGAGCCCTGCGTCGAACGCCTGGCGATGGCGGCACGTGGGGCACACGCCGTAGGTCAAGGGGAACAGCCGGCCCACACGCTGGATCTCGCGCGGCTCGCAGCGCACGATGCTCCACCGCTCCGGTGGATGGTAGCGGATCTCGAGCAGCCGGCGGTCCACCGGTACGTTGTGGCGGTTGACGTCCAACACGACGATGTTGGTCGATGAGATGCGCACGACGGGGTACCACGCGCCGCGGCGCAGCGTGTGCGCGCCCGACGGGCCGACGCGGGCCCAGCCGCGCGCCTGCAGTCGGGTGGGGGTGATGGGACGGGATTCCATAGGTATCCTATCTAACTCCCTTTCCATTCTCCCGGCGTGAGCGCGGTCACAGCGGCGGCGGTCAGCGTGTGGTGCGGCCCGGCCGCAATATAAGAAGCAGGCCGTCCCGCACGCTACGTCTCAACGACTCACTGGGGCCCGAGCTGCGGCTCCAGATGTTTGCGGTAGCAATCGGGGCAGATGCCGTGACTGAACTCGGCGCGTGAGCGCTTCTCGATGTACCCCTCCAGCGACGACCACTCGTCCCGATCGTTGCGGATGCGCTTGCAGTAGCTGCAAATCGGCAGCAGTCCCTCGAGCGCGTGCAGCTCTTCGCGCAGACCGAGGATGCGCTCGGCCACCGTGAGCCGCGCGCGCAACTCTTCGGGGTCGACGGGCTTCGTGATGAAGTCGTCCACGCCCGCCTCCATGGCGGCGAGGAAGTTCTCCCGCCCGCCCGTGGCGGTGAGCAGGATGAAGTACGTGTAGCGATCACCCCGCCGCGCCCGCAGGCGGCGGCAGAACTCGAGACCGTCGAGCTGCGGCATGGCCCAATCCGACACCACGACGCGCGGCTGCGCAATCTGCCACGCCCCCCACGCCTCCATCCCGTCGTCGGTCGCGGTGACGTCGTGCCCCTGCGCTCGCAGCAGCGCCGCGAGCTTGGCGCGGGAGACGGGGTCGTCTTCAGCGATGAGGATCTTCATGCTCCAACACTCGCCCGTCCCCGCCCCGCGTCAAGCCGGGGGTCCAAACGGCGACGCCGGCCCACGGCAGGCGGGCCGGCGTCACGTTGCCGCGGGCCACGTGGGTCAGCTCAGCCGCACTCGCTGAAGCCGCACACGTGGCACTTGGCGCAGCCTTCCACGAACGCGAGCTGCGAGCCGCAATCCGGGCAAGCGCCGATGAAGTCCTGCGCCTCACCGCCCGAGCGCAGCACTGCCTCGCCCGAGGAGCCGGCCACGATTTCGCGGGAGGGCACCGCCGGTGCCGGCGTGCCGAGCAGGTCTTGCTGGATGCCCTGCTTCTCCTGCAGCCATTTCTCGATCGCGATGCCGATGGCATCGGGGACCGACATCACTTTGTTCGGTCCCAGGCCCACCACGCGGTCCGACGAGATGCCGCGCAGCTGGCGATGGATCTCCTTCAAGGGAATGCCGGAGCGCAGGGCCAGCGAGATCAGCCGGCCGATCGCCTCGACGTCCGCCATGAGGGCGCCGCCCGCCTTGCCAAGCGAGATGAACACCTCGAACGGCTGGTTCTTGTCGTCCTCGGTGATGTTCACATACATCGTGCCGAGCGGCGTCTCGACGCGCCGCGTGGCGCCGCGGAGCAGATCGGGCCGCGAGCGCTTGGCGCGCCGCTGCAGATTCTCGGCCTCCACCTCGTGCAACTGGCGCCGCGTGCGCTCCAACTCGGCCTCGAGCTCGGCGATGCGCCCGAGTGCCTCGGACAGGCCGGCCTGGGTCGCGGGAGCCGCCGCCGCTGCCTGCCCCGACTGCGCTTGTACCTTCTTGGCGGTAGAGCCGGTGGAGAGCACCTGGCCCTCGCGCGCCCCGTCCCGATACACCGTGACGCCCTTGCAGTCGAGCTGGAAGGCGAGCCGATAGATCTGCTCGACGTCGTCCTCGCTCGCCTCGTGGGGGAAGTTGCAGGTCTTGGAGATCGCCGAATCGGTGAACTCCTGGAAGGCGGCCTGCATCCGGATGTGCCACTCCGGCGTGACATCGTGGGCCGTGACGAACACGCGCTGCCACTTGGCCGGGACCTCATCGAAGTGGATGTGGCCCGATGCGGCGATGCGCTGCACCAGGGCGTCGCTGTACCACCCTTCCTGCCGGGCGATGGCCACGAACGCCTCATTCACGTCGGGCATCAGCACGCCCGCCTGGTTGCGCATGAACGCGACGGCGAATAGCGGCTCGATCCCCGAGCTGCAACCCGAGATGATGGAGATCGTGCCCGTGGGCGCCACGGTCGTGAGATTGCAGTTGCGCAACCGGCGCAGCGGCCGGATGCGCTGTCCCTGGGGGTCGCGCGCGCACGTCTTGTCCGGGCCCCAGATCGAGCGCTCCCACTCGGCGAAGACGCCGCGTTGCTGGGCGAGCTTCTCCGATGCGACCTTGGACTCCTCGTCCACGAACGCCATCAGCTTGCGCCCCAGCGCCACGCCCTCTTCCGAGTTGTAGGGCACGCCGAGCTGCACCAGCAGATCCGCCCAGCCCATGATCCCGAGGCCGATGCGGCGAATCCGCTTGGCCAGGTCGTCGATCTCCGGCAGCGGATACTTGTTGGCGTCGATGACGTTATCGAGAAAGTGCGTGCACAGGTGCACCACCGTGCGCAGCCGGTCCCAGTCGACGTCGCCGTCCTTGACGAACAACCCGACGTTGATCGAGCCGAGGTTGCACACGTCGTACGGGAGGAGCGGCTGCTCGCCGCACGGGTTGGTCGCCTCGTAGCTGCCCAGGGCGGGCACCGGGTTGTAGTGGTTCGCCCGGTCGATGAAGAACACCCCCGGCTCGCCCGTCTTCCAGGCGCCGTGCACGATCTTGCGGAACACCTCGCGCGCATCGAGCCGGCCCACGACCTTGCCGGTGCGGGGGTGGATCAGATCGTAGCTCGCCCCCTGCTCCAGGGCGTGCATGAACGCGTCGGTCACGGCGACGGAAATGTTGAAGTTCGTCACCTGGGTGAGGTCGTCCTTGCAGGTGATGAACTCCAGGATGTCGGGGTGGTCCACGCGCAGGATGCCCATGTTGGCGCCGCGGCGCGTGCCGCCCTGCTTGACGACGTCGGTCGAGGCGTCATACAGCTTCATGAACGAGACCGGGCCCGACGCCACGCCCATGGTGGAGCGGACGACGTCGTTTTGCGGCCGCAGGCGCGAGAACGCGAACCCGGTGCCGCCGCCCGACTGGTGCACCAGAGCCATGGCGCGCAGCGTGTCGTAGATGCCGCTCTTGCCGTTGGAGAGCGCGTCGTCCACCGGGAGCACGAAGCAGGCCGACAGCTGGCCCAGCGGCCGGCCGGCGTTCATGAGGGTGGGCGAGTTGGGCATCCAGGCCCGCGTGGCCATCAGATCGAAGAACGTCTCCGCCAAGGTCTCGACCGCTCTGTCGGACGCCCCATAGGTCTTGTCCGGGGCGGCGATCGTGCGGGCCACCCGCCAAAAGAGGTCCTCGGGAGCCTCGACGGGCTTGCCGTCGTCGCCCTTCACGAGGTAGCGGCGCTCGAGCACGGTGAGCGCGTTGGCGCTCAGGTCGAGTTTCTTGGCGAAAGCGGTCATCCTAGCTCGTCCCTCACGGTGAGAGCGGTTCGCAGTGACTCAGTGCTTGAGATGACTGACTGAAGTAGTCCCAGCTACCCGCAGAACAGCATTCAAAGCGCGGAAGGTCAAGGTAGAAACTTGCGGGCGGCCGGGCAAGACGCAGGCGAAACCCGCGCTGGCGCGAGCTTCCCCGCAATTCACATCACAAAGTTGGCCGCGCCAGCGGAAACCGTCCCGCGCGGTGCCGCTCGGCTTCCTTCACATAGTGCTCCCAGGTGCTCCGAATCCGCGCCGCGAGCGCCGGGTCCACCGCCCGGGCCACCCGGCCCGGTATCCCCATCACCAGCGACCCCGGCGGCACGCGCATCCCCTCCGGTACCACCGCCCCCGCCGCTACGACGCTTCCGGTCCCGATACGGACCCCATTCAACAGGACACTGCCCATCCCGATCAGGCAGTCGTCCTCGATGGTGCAGCCATGGATGATCGCCCGGTGCCCGATGCCCACCCGGGCACCGATCAGGGCGGGCTTGCCCTCATCCACATGCACAATCGTGCCGTCCTGCAGGTTCGTCGCCTCGCCCACGACGATCGCGGCCATGTCGCCCCGCAGCACGGCCTGGTACCACACGCTGGCGCGCGGCCCGAGCGTGACGTCGCCCAGGACGGCGGCCGTGGGGGCGATGAACGCCGTGGGATCGATGTTGATTACTGTCTCGTCGGCTGGAACGGCCACTGCACCCAGGCGTCGACGGCGTCGCCGTTCTTCTGGGCGGGATTCCAGCGGATGAGCTTCGCCAAGTCCAGCGCCTGTTGATTGAACGTCTCGACGTTGGACCCCGAGAACACGCGCGCTTCCATCGTCTCGCCGTCCTTGGAGACGTGCACCAGGAGAATGGCCTGGCGCGGGAAGATCGGCGCGTCGGACGGCACGGGGATGAACGTCGGCGTGAGCGGCACCGGGCGGGCATCCCAGCACATGCTGTTCTGGTTGTAGGCCGGTCCGTACTGGCCGCAGGGATCGCTGCCGCGCGGCGAATCGTCCGCCTCCTCCATCGCCACGCGCACCGTGGTGGGCAGACCCGCGACAATGGTGACCGGCCGCTCGAACGTGGCGTAGCCGGGCGCGGTGACGGTGAGTTTGTAGCTGCCGGGCTGCAGCTCGGGCTGCGCGCTGTGCGCCGGCTGGCCGTTCAAGCTGACGCGGGCCCCCTGCGGCAAGCCCTGGAGGACGAGCTTGCCGGGGGTGCCGGGCGGGAACGTCGGGTGCGTGGCGGTGTCGCGGGCGGCCGAATCGGCCGCGGTGCTGTCGCCGCCCGCGAGCAGCGCCGAATCGCGCGCCAGCTGCGAGGCGGAATCGGACGCTGGCTTGGCGCCCGACGCCCCCGCGAACACCCAGCCTTTCTTCATGGCGAAGTAGCCGCCGCCTCCTAAGATCAACGCGACCAGCGCGAGCCACGTGATCACCGCGCCGACCACCGAGTGCTTGGGGCCCGCCGGGCCGCCGGTGGTGACGCGCGGCAGCGGCGTGGTCGGCGCGGCCGACACGCGCGGGACGCCCGAGAGCGACGGCAGGGCACGGGTCGCGGCGGTCGAGATCGACATCTGCAGCGGCGTGAACGCCCCGCCCTCCACCGCCGTGACCATCTCGTCCGCCGTTTGGAAGCGATCGTCGGGCGACTTGGCCATCATCTTGCGCACGACCTGGAACAGCTCGCGCTTGTCGGGCGTGTCGAGCGCCGGCGCGGGCAGGTCCTCCATGATGTGCTTGTAGCCGATGGAGAACGAGTCCTCGCCGTCGAACGGCACGCCGCCGGTGAGACATTGGTACGCCACGACGCCCAGCGAATAGAGGTCGCTGCGGCCGTCGAGCGACTGGGCGCGAGCCTGCTCCGGGCTCATGTAGTGGGGCGTGCCGATGGACATGCCCGTGCCCGTGAGCTTGCCGCCTGAGGCGGCCTTGGCGATGCCGAAGTCGGTGACGACGGCCTGGCCGTGCTCGTCGAACATGATGTTGTCGGGCTTGATGTCGCGATGGACGATGCCGCTCTTGTGCGCGTAGCCCAAGGCGCGGCCCACTTGGGACAGCACGACGCGGATCTCCCCCGGCGGCAGCGCGCCCCGTCCGGCGAGAATCGCGGACAGCGGTTTGCCGCGCAGGAACTTCATGACGAAGTAAATCACGCGGCCCGACTTGCCGACGCGGTAGATCGGGATGATGCCCGGGTGCTCGAGCTTGGCCGACGTGCGCGCCTCGCGCTGGAACCGCTCGACGAATTCCTTGTCGAAGGCGAGCGAGAACGGCAGGACCTTGATCGCGACATCGCGCTCCAGCTGCCGCTCGCGCGCCTTGAACACGATCGCCATGCCGCCGCGGCCCAGCTCGTCGAGGATGTCGTACTCCTCTTTGAGCTGCTCGCGCACCATGTCGATTTCCGTCATCTCCGGGTTCTGGTCCCGGACGGTGCTGATCGGCGTGGTGGCCGTCAGGTCCAGGCCGCAGGACCGGCAGAATTTGGCGGGATCGGGGTTCTGGGTGCCGCAGCGGGAGCAGTACATTCCGGCGTCCGGGAGGGACGCGGAAACTTACGGGTCGCAGGCGAGCAGTGTCAACCGACTAGCGCGCCGTGATTTGGAAGCGTTGGGTGCGCGTGATGACGCGCGACCCCGCCGTGACCGTGACGCTGAGGAGATACCGCCCGCGCGGCGTGTCGCGCAGGTCGATGCCGCGGTGCACGCGGGTGATCGGACCGTCCGCGGGCGCGTCGAACTCGAGCATCACGGGCGCGCGCCGGCCGCCGAACAGTCCCGTGATCGCCCCGAAGAACGAGCGCCCGCCTTCTCTTTCGAGCCGCACCACCGTGTGCATCGCTGCGCCGCGCTCCATGCCGTACACCTCGTAGTACAGCTCCGCGGCGCTGCCCTGGGGGAAGCGCCCCAGCGGGTTGAGCAGCACAGTATCGCCCGCGGCGCTCCAGAAGAGGCCCGCACCCCGGCGGCCGAGCACCAGATCGCTCGCGGCCACCACGGAGCCGTCCAGCTGCTCGACCGTGACCGAGTCGCCCAGGACCACGTCGCCGCCCGCGCTGTCGGGGGTGTTTACGAGCAGGCGATAGCGGTAATCGCCGGGCGGCACCGGGACGGCGAGCTGGCCCGTGAGATACGCGTCGCCGCCCAGCGGCTCGCGAGCGTGGAACAGGCGCGCCGTATCGACCCGCGCGACCAAGCGGTCGGCCGTATCGGAGACGAGCAGCCGGAAATGCAGCGGGTACACCACGCCGTCCCCGACCACCGCGCGGCCGGCGAGGCGGTCCGCGGGCACCGCGAACACGACGTGCAGCGCCTGGCCCGTGCCGGTGCCGTCGCCCACCACGAAGTCGCGCGTGACGAGGCCCAGCGAGGCGTCGAAGCGTTGGCGATAGCTGTCGGTGGTGGTGCCGATCGCGATACTGCGCTGACCCGCCCGCCGCTCCTCGGCGAGCGCCGTGCCCTGCGCCGCCGTGCCGTGGCTGATGCGCATGTACAAGGGCCCGAACAGCTCCCGCGAGGAGTACAGGTCGGACACCGAAGCGAACGTGCCGCTGGGCGCCACCACACCGCCCGCGAAACCGAACACGTCGACGAGACTCTCCACCAGCTTGTAATCCTGATTGTGCTCACGCGCCACGAAGTGGAACACCAGGTCGCCCTCGGGCCGCAGGTACAACCAGCTCTCGTTGGGCTCGACCCCCGGCTTCTCGTAAAACGCCCGCCGATCGGGCTCGCCGTGTCGCAGATAGATGACGCCGCGGTCGTCGAACTCGCGCTGCGCGGTGCGGTAGACGTCGGTGATGTCGTAGTGGCGGTGACGGCTCGGCAAACGGAAATGCTCGCGCACGTAGAACCAGCGGCGATAGTGCTCGGCCAGCCGCTCACCCGCGTCGCGCGCGTCGGCCGCGTCGCGGCGATCCCAGAACGGCTCCAGCCAGGCGACGCGCCCCGCGCCGCCCGCGAGCGTGTCGAAGGTGGCGAGATCCGCGGGGGTCGCCAGCCAGCTCACGTCGTCGCGGTACGCGGCCCGCGCTTCGCCGCTCTGCGCCGCGCGCGCACCCGCGTAGTACCAGCGCGCGCCGTCGGTCGAGCGCCCCGCCTTGTAAGCGGTGCGCGCGAGCTCGAGGTAGCCCACGCCGGAGTCGCCCCCCAACGCGAGGTATGCCTGAAATCCGACGAGCGCGGAGTCGGCGTCGCCCACCTCCCGCTCCACCCGGCCGCGCATCATCTGCAGCGCGGGCCGGGCCCCCGCGGGCGATGTGGCGGCCTGACGCACCGCTGCGAGCGCCACGTCGAGCCGCGGGCCGATCCGCTGCGACAGCGCGGTGGTGGCGAGATCGACCGTCGCCTGCGCGAACGACGGATCGGCCATGGCCGCGCGCGCGAACGCGTTCGCCGCCTTCGACAGATAATCCTTGTGCAGCCACTGCTGCAGATTTTCGACCACGGGGCTCGGATTCTCCCCCACGGCGAGCTGGGCCGTGCCGAGACCGTACCAGGGATACGGCCAGCCGGGCTGGAGCTCGCTCGCCCACTCGAACTCCCCGGACGCGTCATCGAAATGCGACTTGGCATTGCCGACCTCACCCAGGCGGTACGCGATGAACCCGAGCCGCAGGTGCAGCAGCGCGTTGTCGCGATCCACCTTGGCGAGCGTGATGGTCGCCTGCTCGAGCCGTCGCAGAGCGAACGAGTCGGTGACGCCGCCGAGCGAGTCGCGCAGCTGCTCGATCGCCGCGCGCTCGGCCGGCGCCTGGGCGGTCAGGCGGGCTGGCGGGCTCGCGGCCAGCAAGACCAAGAAGATCACGGTGGCGGTGCGCATCGCTATTCCATTATACCCGGCCGCCCGCGAGCGTTCGTCAGAAATCCGAGGAGAACCCGAGATACACCTGCAGGCGGCGCGGTCCACCACTCGGCAACGGCGCGAGCGGTTCGGCCACGCCCAGCCGCAGGCGCAGCGGCAGATCGTAGCTGATCGTCACGTCGCTCACGAGCTCCGCCCCGGCCGACGCGATGTGCGCGAGGCGCGGTCGCGCGCCCGGATCCCAGGCGTCCCCCGCGTCGCCGAACAGCGAGAGCGAGAACTTGTCCGCACCCAACGGCAAGTGACCCACGCCCTTCCCCACGAGCGCAAGCGGCAGGCGGTACTCGACGCTCGCGGTGGCGGCGCGCCGGCCACGCAAGGCGCCAGCCCCATACCCGCGCACCGGGAAGGCCCGCGCCGTCCCGACGCTCCGCCCGAAGCCCACGTCGAGCGCGCCCGACGACACGCCGCCCACGCCGAGCAGCGTCGGCAATGGGCCCGCGGTGGCCCCGGCAGCGAGGCGCAGCGCGAGCACCGAGTGCGCGAACCCACCCAGGCCCGGCGCCGGCAGGTACAGACCCAGCCGCCCGCGCGCCTCGTTGGACCACTCGCCTGAACCCTGGCGCTCGCGGCGCCGCACCAGCGCCACCAGGGAGAAGCCGTTCTGAGCCGATATCGACAGCGGCCCGGCGAACGCGCGCGCCAGCCCGAGGCTCACCGAGCCCCCCACGAGATCGCGATCGGCGCAGCCGACGCACACGGCGACCAGCGGCGTGTCGGGCTCCGCCACGAAGCGCCGGCCTTCGAATTCCCCCGCCACGCGCAGGCTCACGGCGGTACGCCAGCGCTGCCGCACGAACGTGGCGCCCACCGCCGCGTCCTGAGTGCGCTCCGACACGCTGGCGACGGCATTCGACCCGATGAACGACCAGTCGCTCGAGGCCGACACGTCGAGCGTGGGATTCCCCAGGCGTTGATCGATCAGCGTGAAGGCGCCGGCAGCGCGTCGCGTGCCGGGCGCCACCAACGCCTCGAGGACGTAATAGTTGCGCGCGAGCGCGTCGGAGCCCGCCGTGACGGCGCCCACGAACGTCCCGGCGCCGCTCGTGCTGAGCAACGCCGGCACCCAGAAGTGCGGCCGCAGGGACGGCCAGGCGCTGTACCCCGTCTCGCGCGCCGGGACGGCGGGCGCCGTGTCGAACGGCGCGGGTGTGGTGCCGGGCTCCGCGGCGGCAGCGAGCGGCGTCGCGCGGCGCAGCTGCCAGCCGCGCGCGCCGAGCGTGGCGTACAGGATCGTGCCGTCCACGAGCGACGCGGGATGCCGCGCGCCCGCCGGGTCGGCGGTGAGGCGCACGGCGCCCGAGTCGGTCCAGCGGTATACCTGCGCGAGGCCCGTCGGGTCGGCGACGAAGAGCAGCGCGCCGTCCGCCGTCCACGCCGGATCGGTCACGACTCCTGCCCGCTCGAACAGCACGACGCTCGAATCAGGCGCGTGCGCCGGCCAACGCACCAGCGCCCAGTGGCCAGCGGCGTGACGCGAGGCGGCCACCCAGCGCCCGTCCGGCGACGGCACGATCGCGCCCCAGGTCGTGCCCGGTGGATCGGGCACGCCGGGAAGCGTGGGGCGGTTGTCGCCGGCCCCGATGGCGACGGCGGACACTACGCCAGCGGCCGCGTGCGGCTCGGTGAGGCGCGCGTCGTGCGTGGTGCGGCGCCACGCGCCGTCGGGCGTCCAGCGGTAGAGATCCGAGCGGGCGCGCCAGCGCGACGTGAAGTCGAGCTGCGACACGACGAGCGTGTCGCCCAGCCAATCGGCGCTGGCGAGCGCATTGACGAGGTGGCGCCGCAGCGGCCGCCCCGTGGCGCCGTCCGCGACCACGAGCGCACGCGGGCCCTTGCCGTCATCCTGCACGAAGGCCACGCGCCGGCCGTCGGGCGACGCCTGTGGATTGGGCATGGTCCACAAGCCGTCCGCCAGCAGCGCGCCGCGCGGCCCGTCGGGCGGCGGCGCGGCATCGCGCGTGGCGCGGCGCCAGTCGGCGCTCAGGTCCGCGGTGGCGTCGGCATGACGCAGCTGGCGTCCCACGCGATACGGAATGGTCTGCGCGGCGGTGGCCTCGACGAACCGCGGGATCACCGAGTCGCCGCGCGCGCGCGCCACGTAGGCAAAGAACCGGCTGCCGTAGGCGTACGGCATCTCGCCGTCGGGCCAGCGCGTGAACAGCAGCGCGTCCCACGGGCGGCGCGACGTGCCGCCCCCGCGCTCGGCGCCGAGCAGCGCGGTATGATAGCTGCCGGTGACACGCCCGCCCGCGGTGAGGCGCGATTCGTAATAGACCGCGAGTCCCTCGATCACCCAGCTCGGCTGATACGCGTTGGGGAACAATCCCGGCGCCCGGCCGAACACCCGCTGCAGCCCGCCCCAGAAGCTCGCGCTCCGGTCCAAATGGAAGACGTGGGTGAGCTCGTGCGTGATCACCAGACGCAGCCAGTCGTCGTAATGCTGGAGGGCGGGATCGAGGGCGGGGGGCGCCAGCAGCACGACGATGCGGTTGGACGGGAAGACGCTGGTGAAGCCGTTGGCCGCATCGACGTCGTCGGACAGGGTGAGGTCGATGGTGCCGCGGGGAGCGTGCAGCTCGCGCGCCAGCAGCCCGTAGGCGCGCTCGGCTTCGCGGGCGGCGTCCCCCGCCACCGCGCGGAGCGCCGGCCGGAAATGGAGGCGGAAGTGTGCGGTGTGCAGCGTGCGCCAGGGACCCGCAGGGTCCTGGGCGCGGAGCGGCCGGGGGAGCGACGCGACGAGCGCCAGCACCCCGAGCGCGGACGTGATGAGCGTCACCCGTCGCATAGGCGCGCAAGCTACTGTCTCCCCTTTCGACCCGTCAATTTCACCAATAGATTGGCGTACCTTTACTTGGGCTTCGTGAGGTTCCCCCATTCATGACGACCTGCCAGTACTGCGGCCGCGCCAATGAACCCGGCGCGCAGTTCTGCATGGATTGTGGCAAGCCGCTCAGCAAGGAAGCGGCAGCCATGAAGAAGGCCGCCGCACCGCGCGCGTCGGCCGGCCCGGGCGCGGCCGTGCCCGGCACCCAAGTCCTCTCAGCCCCCGCCGCCGCGCCGACGGACGCCCCCGGGACCGCGCCCTGTCCGTTTTGCAACGAGCCGGTCAACGGCAACCTGCCCTACTGTCCGCACTGCGGGCGGCGCCTGTCGGCGCCGGGCTCGGGGCCGGCCTGCGCGCGCTGCGGCTCGCCGGTGACTCCCGGGACCAAGTTCTGCGCCACCTGCGGAGCCACCCTGGGCGACATCGCCGCCCCCGCGCTGCAGCGGCCCTCATCGCAGCCCGCGCCGCGCACCGATTTTTCGTTCGTGCTGGTCCAGCTCGACGACGCCGGCCAGCCGCGCCAGCGTTTCGAGCGCAAGAGCACCGACACGACCATCGGCCGGCTCGACGGCGACATCCGCTTCCCCGAAGACCCGTTCCTCTCGCCGCTGCACACCCGCCTGTCGTGGGAAGATCAGCAGCTGGTGGTGCGCGACCTCGGCAGCCGCAACGGCACCTGGGTCTTCCTCGATGCACCCTACCGGCTGATGGACGGCGACCTGCTGCTCGTCGGCTCGCAGGTGCTGCGGTTCCGCCGGCTCGGCTATCCCGGGCCGCACGCACCCGAGGCGGACGCCACCAAGCGCATGGGCAGTCTGATCCCGAGCGCCGACATCGCGAGCCTCACGCAGCTGCGCTCCGACGGCAGCGCGCGCGACGTGATCCATCTCTCGCCCGGCCGCGACGTGCTGATCGGGCGCGAACAGGGGGACTGGCTCTTTCCCTATGATCCCTCGATGAGCGGCCGGCACGCGCTGATCCGTTCCGAGGACGCCGACTTCGTGGTGCTCGACGCCGGCAGCCGCAACGGCGTCGCCCTCGCCGCGCGGGGCGCGATGCCGCTCAAGCACCAGTCCAAGCTGCTGGTCGGCGACAAACTCATGCGCCTCGAGCTGCCGTGAAGCTCTGCCCCGTCTGCTCCACGGAATTTCCGTACGACGTGAAGTTCTGTCCCAACGACGGCGCTACCCTGCGCTCGGCGTCCCCGATGTCCGATCTCGTGGGCCAGGTGGTGGCCGACCGCTACCACGTCGTGAAGAAGCTGGGCGAAGGCGGCATGGGGCAGGTCTACCTCGCCGAGCACGTGAAGATGGGGCGGCGCAGCGCCATCAAGGTGATGAACCCGTCGATGGTGCACGACCCCGACGCGGTGGCGCGGTTCAACCGCGAGGCATCCAACGCGAGCCGCATCACCCACCCCAACGTCTGCGCCATTTACGATTTCGGCGAAACGCCCGAGGGGCTGATCTACCTCGCGATGGAATACATCGAGGGCGAGCCGCTGACCGACCTGCTGCACCGCGAGGGGGCGCTCAAGGTGCCGCGCGCCGTGCACATCTTCCGCCAGGTGGCCGACGCCCTGCAGGCGGCGCACGATCTTGGCATCGTGCACCGCGACCTGAAGCCCGACAACATCATGCTCACCAAGACGCGCGGCGGCGCCGACATGGTGAAGGTGGTGGACTTCGGCATTGCCAAGGCCGTAGGGGGCGACGAGTCCGGCCAGAAGGTGACCAAAACCGGCCTCGTGGTGGGGACGCCGGAGTTCATGAGTCCGGAGCAGCTCTCGGGCGACAAGCTGGACGGCCGCAGCGACTTGTACTCGCTGGCACTGGTGTTCTACAAGATGCTGACGGGGCAGCTGCCGTTCGAGGCCGACACGGTCCAGGAAACGATGATCAAGCGCCTCACCGACGAGCCCGCCAAGCTCGCCGCGCTGCGGCCGGATCTGCCGTTCCCGCCCGGCCTGCAGGAGGTGCTCGACAACGCGCTGGCCCGCACGCCGGTGGACCGCTACCAGACGGTCTCGAAGTTCTCGCAGGACGTGGCGAGCGTCACCGGCGTGAGCACGGCGACCACGGCGGTGCCCGCGACCCGATCGGACGTCACGAGCGACAAGACGCAGCTGCTCGATGCGTCGGCCACGAAAGCGATCCCTGCGAAGCGGGCCGGCGCCAAGGCGGCGCCCGCCACGCGCGGCGCGGCGTCCGAGAAGAAGCGCTCGCTCGTGCCGATGGTGGGCGGCGTGGTGGCGGTGCTGGCACTGGGCGGCGGCGCATGGGCCGTGTTCGGCCACAAGACGCCACCGGCCAACGGCGCGCAGCGCCCGGCCGACACGACCAAACAGGTCACCACAGTGCCCCACGACACGAGCAAGACGCAGCACGCGTCGAAACCGCCGAACAACACGACCAATCCCGGTACCTCCGCGACGGCGACGCAACATCGCGTGGACCCGGCGAAGGCGGCGGACGCGCTCGACGCGCTGACCGATCTGGTCGACCGCGATCCAGCGGCTGCGCGTGACTCAGCCACCGTCTTGTACGAGGCGGCGTCAGTGGCCAAGACCGACAAGGCCATGGCGGCGTTCGTGATCGCGAACGCGTTCTGGAAGCTCGGCAATCGTCCGCAGGGCTGCACGTGGATTCGGCGCGCCCAAACCCTCGATCCCGCGACGCCGACGTTCACCACCGTCGCCACGTCGCAGTGCCAATAGCCATGTTCGGACGCTCCTCCAACCCCAAGCCCATCCGGGTCCGCGTCTTCGGCAAGACGGATCTCGGCAAGACGCGCGACCACAACGAGGACTGCTTCCTCGTGGCCGACCTGACGCGCGGCGACGCGTCGCTCCAGCCGACCGTGCGCGAGCACGAGGTGGGCGAGCGTGGCACCCTGCTGGTCGTGGCGGATGGCATGGGCGGCGCGGCGGCGGGCGAAGTCGCGAGCGACATGGCGACCAAGACGATCTACGAGCAATTGATGAAGAGCTGGGGCGCGGAAACGGAGCTCACGGCGCAGCGCTTCGCCGCGCGCCTCAAGGAAGCCGTGGAGACCGCCAACGGCCACATCCACGCGTACGCCAAGGCGCACCCCGAAGTCCGCGGCATGGGGACTACCACGACCGCCGTGGGCGTGCTGGCCGATCACCTCTATCTCACGCAGGTGGGCGACAGCCGCGCGTATCTGGTGCGCGACGGCGTCGCCGTGCAGCTCACCAAGGACCAGTCGCTGATGCAGCGGCTGGTCGAGGCGGGCGAGCTGACCGAAGAAGAGGCGGCGCAGAGTGAGCGCCGCAACATCATCCTCCAGGCCTTGGGCCCCGATCCCAAAGTGAAGGTCGATCTCACCTTCCAAGATCTGCGCCGCGGTGACGTGCTGGTGCTCTGCTCCGACGGGCTGTCGGGCCTCGTGAAGAAGGAAGAGATCGCTGGCGTCGCCGGCAAGGAACCGGACCTGGCCGTGGCCTGCGAGAAGCTGATCGCCCTCGCCAACGACCGCGGCGGCCCGGATAACATCACGGTCGTGATTGCGCGGTTCGAGGGCGACGGCCTGCCCGCCGACACGCCCGACCCGGCCGGCCACCAGGTCTATCCCTTGATCGACACCGAGACGAGCACGGAGCCCGTGCCGGTCTACAAGGGCAGCAAGGCGCCGGTGCCGGCGCGGCGCGCGCGCGCCCGCTGGCTCACGGTGCTGCTGCTCGCGGGCGCGGGGGCGGTGGCCCTCTATCTCGCGCTCGTCCGGTGAAGGCGCAGTTCAAGTTCCTCTCGGGCGCACGCGCCGGTGAAGTCGAAGCCTTCGGCAAGGCGTACATCGGCGTCGGACGGCACCCACTCTCCGACGTCCGCTTCGACGCCGAGCGCGATCTCGACGTCTCGTCGCGGCACGCGTCAATCACGCGCGGGGCCGGGGGGTTCGTGCTCAAGGACTTGGGCAGCAAGAACGGCACGTTCGTCAACGGCAAGCGGGTCGCGGCCGACGTCCTGCTGCGGGACGGCGACATCATCGCCTTCGGCGACAAGGGCCCGGCACTCGAGTTTCACGTAGTCGACGCGGGCGAGGCGGCGCCTTCCGAGGCCGGCGCCGCCGATCTCGCCCGGCGCTCCTCGGCGCCGCGAGAATCGTTCGCCGCGAGCGCCGCCCCCGCCCCCGCTCCCGTCGCCCCGCCCCGTCGCTCCAGCACCGCCGTCCGGTTCGCGCAGGAAGTCGCCCACCTCCGCCGCACCACGAAGCTGCTGTTCGGCGCCTTGGTGCTGGCGTTCGCGCTGTTCGGATTCCTGCAATGGAAGGGCGGACGCGACCGCGCGCACGACCGCGCGCAGTTCCAGAACCAGCTGCAATCGCTCAACGACGCGTTGACGCAGTCGCGGCAGGAGGTTTCGCGGCTGGATCGCGAGCTCGTCGCGGCGAGCCGCGTGGGGGACGATTCGACCCTGACGCGCCTTCGCGCCGAGCTCGACGCCGCCGAGCACCGCTATCGCAGCATCGTCGGGGCGGCGGCGGTGGATTATCGCGGCATCAGCCAGAAGAATCAGGACGCCGTGGCGCTGGTGCTGGTGGATTTCGGTGCCAGCGAGGTATTCAGCGGCACCGCGTTCGCGGTGGACTCGCAGGGGACCTTGGTCACCAACAAGCACGTCCTGGTGGGCGAAGAGGCCGACCGCACGCCGCAGCGCATCGCGGTGAAATTCTCTGGCTCCAAGCAGTGGTTCCCAGGCCGCATGGTGGGCGTCTCCAGCAAGTGGGACCTGGGCGTCGTCAAGGTCGACATCAAGGGGGGCGTGCCGCGCGTCGCCGGGATCGCCCGGGAGGCTCACGCCGTGCAGCGCGGTGATCCCGTCGCCATCATCGGCTTCCCGCTCGGCGTCGACTTACCGATGGAAGGCGGCCAGGGGGTGAACGCCGTCGCCGATCCCACCCTCACCGCGGGTACGGTGAGCAAAGTGCTCGACAGTCTCGTGCAGGTGGACGGATACGGCGCGCCCGGCTCTTCGGGCAGCCCGATTTTCGACCGCGACGGCCGCGTCGTGGCGGTCTTGTACGGCGGCAACCGGGAGTCCGGCGGCAAGATCATCTTCTCGATTCCGGCCTACTTCGTGGTGGATTACCTCAAGTCGCTCAATCTGCTGAAATAGCGCGCGCCGCCGCGCGCTGCATGACTCCGTCTCCTCCCCACGCACACAACACCGGTACGCGCCCCGGGATCTGTGCCGCGAGCCGCGGATGGCCGAACAGCACCACCAGCGCCGCACCGGGCAACCGCCGCCGCAGCGCGGCGCGTGAACGGGCGCTCAAGTCGGCGTGGCCTTTCCAGGAGAGGGGATTGGCGAAGACGGCGATGATGCGTGTGCCGTTCTCTGTTATCCGTCGCCCGCGACTGTGCAGCTCCCCGGCAAATACGTCGCGCGGGCCGACGGTGTAGGGTCCGCCTGCGTCGTCGTCCACCACCGCGACGCGCAGCGCGGCGCCGAGTTTCGGTTGCTCGCCGCGCACCCACCGTAGCGTCCGTTGCGCCAGCTGATCGGCGAAGAGGGCGTTGGCGGCCAAGTCGACGTCCCTGTCCCCTGTCCCCCTTCCCCATTCCCCGATTGTCCGCTCGTAACGCGCCAAAGCCTCGTCCGCCCTGGCGGATGAGATCTCCTTCCCGACGGCCGCGTCGAGCGCAGCGATCACGGCGGCGAAATCTTCGGGATAGAGCAACCCGTCGCAGCCCGCGGCCACCGCCGCGACCGTGGCCGGCGCCTCCGCTTGCGCGGCGGTGGCGCCACCCATGATCAGTGCGTCCGTCACCACGAACCCGGAGAAGTTGAGCGGGTCGCGCAGGTATCCGAGAATTGTTGGTGAGAACGCCGCGGCCCGGCCGCTCGAGTCCCAGCCGGGATAGGCGACGTAGGCGGCCATCACGCTGCCCACGCCCGCGCCGATCGCGGATTCGAACGGCCCCAAATCCGTGGCGGCGAGCGCGGCGAACGGCGTGGCGACGCGCGGCACGGTGGCGTGGGAGTCCTGGATGGTGCGACCGTGCCCCGGATAGTGCTTGGCACAGGCGAGCACGCCGTGCTCCTGGCAGCCGCGGATCCACACGGCCGCCTGCTCCCCCACCCGCTGTGGGTCCGCGCCGAACGACCGCGTCTGGATGATGGGATTCTCGGGCTCCACGTCGAGGTCGCATACCGGCGCGAACGCCCAGTTGAGTCCGACGGAGAGCGCTTCGCCCGCCGTGATGAGCGCCGCGGCGTGCGTGGCGTCGAGGTCGTCCAAGGCACCGAGGGCCGCGGGTGGCGGCAGCTCGGTGAGTCCGCGGACCTGCTGGCCGGCGCCGCGCTCCAGGTCCGCGCCGATCAGCAAGGGCCGGCCCGCCTGCGCCCGCAGGTCGGCGGTGAGTGCCGCCACGGCGTGGCGCGTCCCGCCGAACGCAATGAATCCACCGGCGCCCGCCGCGAGCGCGCGGTCGATCTTCTGCCGCTCGTGCGCAAACGATCCCCGGCGCCACCGCAGCGCTGGGAAGACGAGCCGTGCCAGCGACGTGGTCACAGCGGCGTGATGCGGCCCAGCACCCGTGGCCCCCGCGCGCCCGTGGCCGCGGGGAGATTGCCGGGCGAGCCTGCGAGCGTGAGAAGCCCGAGAAACGCGAACGCGACCGCCTCTTTGGCGTCGCCGTCGAAAAACAGCTGATCGAAGGAGAGCACGGGCCGCGGTCGTACGCGGGCGGCAAGTGCCGTGACGAGCACCGGATTACGCGCGCCGCCGCCCGAGATCACGAGCTCGGCGTCCGCGGGCGCGGCGGTGAACTGCTCGATCGCCCGGGCGACGGATTCGACCGTGAGCGCCGTGGCCGTCGCCACGGCGTCGTTTGCGGACCCGCCGCCGGCGCGCACCTGCGCCAGCAGCCGCTCCGCGTACTCAAGGCCGAAGCGCTCCCGACCCGTGCTCTTGGGCGGGCGAGCCGCGAAGTACGGGTCCGCGAGCAGGACGTCGAGCACCCGTGTCACGGGCCGGCCACGCCGCGCGCGCTCGCCGTCGGTGTCGTACGACGCATCCGGGTCGATCGCCCGCGTCACGGCGTCGATGATGGCGACACCCGGGCCGGTGTCGAACGCCAGCGCCCCGGCGGTCTCGCCGCGCCGCGGCACCCAGGTCACGTTCGCCATGCCGCCCAGGTTCAAGAGCAGGCGGCCGCGCTCGGGATGGCCGAACAGCATCACGTCGGCGAGCGGCACGAGCGGCGCGCCCTGCCCGCCCGCCGCCACGTCACGCGCACGGAAGTCGCTGATCACCCGCACGCCCACCCGTTCGGCAATCACCGCGGGGTCGCCCAGCTGGAGCGTGGCCTTTCCCGGCTCATGCCAGATCGTCTGGCCGTGCGACGCCACGAACGCGACGGCCGGCGGCGCCGTCTTCGCCTTGGCCAGGAGCTGCAGCACCGCGCCCGCGAAGCGCTCGCCTAAGGCCACGTGCAACAGCGCCAGATCTTTGGCACCGCCGCGCGCGATCGCCTCGATGATCTGGCCGCGCTCGGCCGCGGCGTAGGGTTCCTGATGGAAGGCGACGAGCCGGGCGGTGGGGCCCTCACTCAACCGCACCAGCGCCGCCGACACGCCGTCCAGCGACGTGCCGGACATCACGCCGACGGCGAGCGTCTCCGTCACCGCTGCACGGGAGGCGGATCGCCCACGGCGCGGCGCACGAATCCGCCCGCGGCGTCGAGCAGGCGGCGCGCCTCGACACGATCCACGCCGCGGCGCGCCATCACGATGGCGAGTTTCACCGACCCCGCGGCGGACTCGATCGCGCGGCGGGCGGTGGCGCGATCCACGGCGCAGCACTCCATAACGATGCGCTCGCCGCGGTCCTTCAGTTTGTCGCTCACCGCCAGGAGGTCTACCATCAGGTTGCCGTAACAGCGGCCCAGACGGATCATCGCGCCGGTGGTGAGTGTGTTGAGGACGAGCTTGGTGGCGGTGCCCGCCTTCATACGGGTCGAGCCGGTGAGGACTTCGGGGCCCACGAGCGGCACGATCAGGACGTCGCACGTGTCGGCCAGGATCTTGGGCGGCGGGGAGCAGGACACGAGCCCCGTGGCGGCGCCGAGCGTTTGCGCGCGCCCCAGCGCCGCCCGTACGAACGGCGTGGTGCCGCTCGCGGCAATTCCGATCACGACGTCTTTCGCCGTGACGCGCTGGGCGTCCATCGCCGCGGCGCCCGCGTTGACATCGTCCTCGGCGCCCTCGGCGCTCTTTACCATGGCCGCATAGCCGCCGGCGACGACGCCCACCACCAGCTCCGGCGGCGTGCCGAAGGTAGGCGGGCACTCCGCCGCGTCCAGCACGCCCAGCCGCCCCGACGTGCCGGCGCCCACGTAGATCAGCCGCCCGCCACCCTGCAGCCGTGCGACGATGAGATCCACGGCCCGCGCCAAGTCTTCGCGGACGCCGTGCACTACGTCGGGCACGGTTCGATCCTCGGCGTTGATCGCGTCCACGATCTCGAGGCTCGACGCGACGTCGATGCGCTCGGTGCGCGGATTGCGTTGCTCGGTGAGGCGCGGATCGTGAAAGTCGGGGGTGCGCATGTGGGGCCTGAGAAACTAGGCGTTGACCGCACTGCGGGTCAACGTGCACAATTGGGGATGCGCACACTCCTGCCCTTCGCCCTCGTGCTCGCCGCGGCCTGCGGCGGCGCCGCCACCACCCCCGAGACCGCGCCGCGCCCGGGCGGCGCCGGCGCCGCCCGTGGTGCCGTGGTCACGGGGCGGCCCGTCCTGCCGCCCGACTGGGCGCTCGCGGCGCGCGCCAAGCCCGTGACGGGCGCGCACGCGATGGTCGTGTCGGGCCACCCGCTTGCCAGCCAGGTGGGCGCCGACATCCTGCAGCAGGGCGGCAACGCGGTGGACGCCGCGGTCGCGGTCGGATTCGCGCTCACCGTGGTGCTGCCCGAGGCCGGCAACATCGGCGGCGGCGGGTTCATCGTCTACCGCGACACCAGCGGACGGGTGCGCGCGCTCGACTACCGCGAGACCGCGCCCACCAGCTCCTCGCGCCTGATGTACGTGGATTCGACCGGCAATCCGACCGAGCGGAGTCTCACCGGCCACCTCGCGTCCGGCGTGCCCGGCTCCGTGGCCGGCCTGTACGAGGCGTGGCGGACCGGGGGCCGCTTGGCGTGGCGCGACGTGCTGGCCCCGGCCATCCGGCTCGCGCAGGGCCACGTGCTGGACCACGCCCGCAGCCGCTCGATCGCCGAAGAAGCGGACCGGCTGCGGTTGTTCCCCGCGTCGCGCGCGCAGTTTCTCGTGAACGACAGCGCGCCACCGCCCGGTACGATGTTCCGCCAGCCGCAGCTTGCCCGTACGCTGCAGCTCATCGCCGACTCGGGCCCCGACGTGTTCTATCGCGGCCAGATCGCCGCGCTGATCGTCGCCGAGATGCAGCGCGGTCACGGGCTCATCACCCGGGAGGATCTCGCGGGGTATCGCGCGAGGTGGCGCACGCCCGTTCAGGTGGGCTACCGCGGCTACACCATCTACTCGATGCCGCCGGCGAGCTCGGGTGGCGTCACGATGGGCGAGATGCTCAACATGCTCGAGGGCTACGACACGCTGCCGCCGTTCGGCTCGGCCGGCTACGTGCATCTCGAGAGCGAGATCATGCGCCGCGCCTTCGTGGACCGGAACCACTGGCTGGGCGACCCGGATTTCGTGTCCATGCCGCTCGAGCGGCTGCTGTCCAAGTCATACGCGGCCGGCCTGCGCGCCGACATCGATCCGCGCCACGCCACGCCCACCCCGCCCTTCCAAAGCGGCGGCGACGAGCGGCTCGAGACCACGCATTACTCCGTGGTCGACGCGGCGGGCAATGCGGTCTCGGTGACGACCACGTTGAACGGCGGGTTCGGCAGCGCCGTGACCGTCACCGGCGCGGGGTTCCTGTTGAACAACGAAATGGACGATTTCACCACCGCGCCGGGGAAGCCCAACCAGTACGGCCTGGTGCAGGGCGAAGCCAACGCGATCGTGCCCGGCAAGCGCATGCTCTCGGCCATGACACCCTCCATCGTGCTCGATCGCAATGGCAAGCTGTTCATGGTGGTGGGTACGCCCGGAGGGCCGACCATCATCACCAGCGTGTTTCAGGTGATCGTGAACGTGGTGGACCAGGGCATGACCCTGGCCGACGCCGTGGCGGCACCGCGGGTGCACCACCAGGCGCTCCCCGACGTCGTGTTCTATGAAAGGAACGGCCTGCTCCCCGCCGTGGTGGACAGCCTGAAGGCGATGGGTCATATCCTCCGCATGCACGGCGGCTATTCGGGCGACATCGCGGCGATCGAGCGAACCGCGGCCGGCTGGGTCGGCGTGGCGGACCCGCGGCGCGGGGGCGAAGCGGTGGGGTACTGACAACTGCGAACGGCGTTATCCGTTGTCCGTCGTCCGTGAAATCGGACGACGGACAACGGAAAACGGAGAACGTCTCTACTGCTTCACCACCAGCGCCTTCGTCAACGTGCCATTGATGTGCGCCCCTTTGGGGAGTACGATGTCCGCGTCCTTGGTGCCCACGGCCACGGCCGCGCCCGCGGCGCCACCCACGATTCCGCCGATGATGGTCCCCTTCGCGTTCTTGCCGATGATGCGGCCGAGAATCGCGCCCGCGGCGGCACCCGCGCCCACTTTGGCCGCGTCGCCGGCGGTCACGCCCCGGCCCTGCCGCACCGTTTCCAGCGAATCGATGCGCGCGTCGAGCGTATAGCTCGTCCCGCGGATGGTCACGCTCGTCACCGACACGGTCAGCGTCCCCGGCGTGTTGGGATTGGGCGCGGGCTTCACCGCGTCGATCGTCCCCTGTATGGCAGAGCCCGCCGGGATCACCACGTGGCCCGCGGCGTCCCTGACGTCGTCCACCACGCTCGCCGTGAATCCCTGGCCCGCTTTCGCGGTGCGCGAGGAGATCGTATCGGTCACGGCCATGTCGAGGAACGATCCACTCGCCGCCGTATAGAACACGGGCGCCGGCGGCGCCTTGGTCACGACCGGCGGCTTGGTGGGTGTCCGCACCGGCGTGGCCGGCGCCGGGGTCTTCGCCGGTACGTCGCTCAGCGCAGCGCCCGACTCGGGCTGCGCGATCGTGAGGTTACGGGCGGTGCTGTCCGCCGAGGGCTTGTTCGCCTGATCGCCCCTGGCGCACGCGCCGGTGAGGGTCACGGCCAGCGCGGCGGATAGCCGCAGCAAGAGAGTCGTCCGAGTCATATGGGCTCCATGTGCGCGCGGGGTCGTCCCGCGCGATCGGTGAACGATAACCGCATTCCGCCAGCGCGTCCCTACAGGCGGCTCTTCAAGAACTCCGGCGTGAGCCCCTGCAGCCAGCTGGCCAGCAGGGTGAAGCGGTCGGTGACGAGCAGGATCCCGAGCAGCACGAGCAGGGCCCCCGCCACGCGATCCACCCATACAATGTAAGGCCGGAACCCCTGGAACCATCCCAGAAAGCGGTCGAGCGCGAAGGCGGTGATCAGGAACGGGACGGCGAGCCCCAGCGCGTACACGCCCAGCAGCAGCGTGCCCTGCCCCACGCTGCCGCGCGCCGCCGCCAGCGTCAGGATGCCGCCCAGAATCGGCCCGATGCAGGGGGTCCACGCGGCGCCGAAGGTCATTCCCACCACGGCGGACCCGACGTAGCCGATGGGTTTCGTGGCGAGCTCGATCTTGCGCTCGCGCATCAGGAACGCGGGCCGCAGCACGCCCAGCAGGTACAACCCCAACAGCAGCATCAGCACGCCGCCCAGCCGGCCCAACCACACCTGATAATGCAGCAGCAGGTTGCCCAGGGCCGACGCGCTGGCACCCAGTGCCATGAAAATGAAGGAGAATCCGCCGACGAACCACACCGCGTGGAGCAGCGCGGCGCCGCGCCGCCGCTGCAGCTCCTCCACCGTGAGGCCGGTGAGAAATCCCACGTAACTCGGGATCAGCGGCAGGACGCAGGGCGAGAGAAAGCTCAAGAGCCCGGCGGCAAACGCGACGGCGAAGGAGACGCCGCTAGCGGCGTCGCTCGGGCTTTGCGGTGTGAGCACGCTGGTAGTAGGCGATCAGCTTGTAGACCAGTTTTGCCGTGAGAAAATCGGGCGCCACGAGCCCGGGGATCGGGGCCAGCTCCACTACGTCCACGCCCACCACGTTGCAGCGCGCGAACACGCGTTCCAGCAGTCGCAGCGCCGGATACCACGTGCCGCCGCCCGGTTCGGGGGTACCCGTCGCGGGTACCAGACCGGGATCGAAGAAGTCGATGTCGATCGTGATGTAGACGTCTTCGCCCAGGGCGCCCAGGGCCCGGTCGATCCACACCTCGCCCTGGTCCAGCTCGTGGGCGAAGATGGTGGGGATCTTGCGGTCACGCATGAGCTGGCGCTCTTCCGCGGTGATCGCCCGGATTCCCACCGGCACCAGATTGACGTCTTTATGCACGCGGTACATCACACAGGCGTGTGAGTACGGCGTGCCCTCGTATTCCGGGCGCAGGTCGCCGTGCGCATCGAGCTGCAGCACCGACAGCGGCCGTTTGCCCAGGAGCGCCGCGTGCGCCTGAATGGGCGGGGCCGAGATCGAGTGCTCGCCGCCCAGCATGATCACGAACTTGTGCGCCGCGAGCAGGGCGTCGTACGCCTGGCGCAGCTCGGCCAGCGCCTCCGCCGGGCCCGCGCCCGACAGCATCAGCTCGGGCAGGGTGTGCACGCCGACCGCGTGCGGCTCGCTGTCGAGCTCGTGATCGTACAGCTCGAGGTAACGCGACGCCTCGAGGATCCGCCGCGGGCCGAACCGCGTGCCCCCCATGTACGACACGGTGGCTTCGTACGGCACGGGCAGCACCACCACCGGCGCCCGGTCGTATGTGGTCTCCGCCTCGGGCAATCCGAGAAAATTGACCGGCGCGCCCCACGGCAGCTGGGCGAGCGCCTTATCCACAGAACGCGACCGCCGCGACGACCGTCGTCCACCGGCCGTCCTCGCCGCACTCGGCGCAGGACGTCACGTTGAGCGTGCGGACGATCTCGCCTGAGAGCAGCCACTGCTCGCGGCGTTCATCCCACGCCTTGTCGGGATCGAACGGCACGCCCAGCACCGTGGCGAGCATCGACGCCGCCAGATCCTCGGCGTACTCGCCCGCCACGACCTCGTTCTGGCCGTAGCTATGGTGCTCGGAGATGTAGCCGTGGTGCGAGGCGTCCGACGGCATCGCCAGCCCGATCGACGCCGTGACGAGGCGGCTGGGCTCATTGGTGGACGATTCCGCCACGACCGTGAACAGCACCTGGCCGGGGCGTAGGTTCGATTGCCCTTCCTCCCGGTCCACCAGCTCGCACATCGGCGGAAAGATCGAGCTCACGCGCACGAGATTGTAGCTCGCGAGGTGCGCATCGCGCAGCGCCATTTCGAAGCTGGTGAGCTTCTCCTTGTGCCGGCCGACGCCCTTGGTCAGGAATGCCTTGGTCGGCACGAATAGTTTCGGATCGATCAACCCGTCACCTCGTCCGCGCTAGAGGGTTGGCCTGCTGACAGCTCCGGCACAGTCCGTACACTTCCAGGCGGTGATGGTGGGGCCGGAACTCCACCTCTTCCGCCAGTAATGCGATCATCCGCTCCAACCGGTCGTTGGAGAACTCCATCACTTTGCCGCACGACGAGCAGATGCAATGTTCGTGCGGCTGGTCCGAGGGCACCGCTTCGTAGCGCTTGAACCCTTCGCCGAACTCGTGCTCCCGCGCCACACCCGAGCGCACCAGCAGGTCGAGCGTGCGGTACAAGGTCGCCGTCCCCACCGGGCCGCCGCGCTTCGCTACGCGCCGCGCCACTTCCTCGACCGACAGATGCTCGCCCGTCTCGAACAGCGCCTCCGCCACCGCCAGCCGCTGGTGCGTCGCGGGCAGGCTGTGGTCCCGCAGGTAGCGCCGGAACGTCTCGAGCAGCTGTCCCGCGTCAACCTTCATACCACACCCCAGGGCCCACCGCTACCGGCGGCTCGGGCTCCCCCGTGCGGTCGGCGGCGCCTTGCATCACCTGCGCCACCACCTCCGCCGGCGACAGCGCGACCTCTTCCACCACCACCTTGGACTGCCCGCGCTCCTTGCCGCGCACCACCAGCATGTACTTCGCCGTGTAGACGCGCTGCCGCCCGTCCGGGTCCCGCCGCGTCACCACCGCCGTGCCCCACTCGCGGCCCTCGCGCTTCAAGGGCCGGAACAAGTAGATCGTGTCGATCTCGCCCGGCGGCACCTGCGCCTGGACGGCCTCGGCGAGCTTGGCCCAGCCCGGGCCCTGCCCTAACGGGCGATCGGCGCCGGAGCCGGGGATTGCGCCTGTTCCCATCGCTCGACGTAGAACCGCAGGACGTGCATGAAGTCCTGCGCGTTGGTGACGACCCCGTACGCCTGATGCGTGCCGCGGTCGCGCAGCTTGTTGACGACGAACTCGGTCTGGTCCACGCAGATCGTGGTGAGCGGACGGACGCCGTCGGGCGTCGCCGCGTCCACGAAGGCCGGCAGCATGTTGCCCACGGCGATGGCGTGCAGCGCGGTCGCGATGAATACGGCGAAGGTCGCCTGCGTCGTGTGCGCGCGCATCGCATCCTGCGCCGCGAGCGTGTCGCTGAAGACTCCGGGCAAAGGGCCGTCGTCACGGATCGAGCCGGCCAGGACGTAGGGCACGCGGTGAGTCACACAGGCGTGCATGATGCCGCCCGACGCCAGACCACTCTTCACCGCCGCCTCGATCGAGCCGGCCCGGCGAATGGCGTTGATGGCACGCATGTGCAGCGCGTGACCGCCCTCCACGCCCTCACCCGTGCTCGACATGCCCAGGGTGGTGCCGAAGATCGCCGCCTCGAGGTCGTGCACCGCGACGGCGTTACCGCCCAGCAGCACGCCCACGTATCCGTTGTTGATGAACCAGATCATGTCTTCGCGCGCGCGCGCGTGCACCAACGCCGGCCCCACCACCCACAGGATCTTGCCGCCGAGCTGCTTCTCCTCGCCCAGGAGCTGTGCCAGCGTGGCATAATCCACCGGCCGCTCGCGGGATACTTCGGTTTGCATGAACCGGAACTCGTTGGCGCTGTGCCGCCCGCCGAGGAAACCCTCGGAGTGCACGAACACGCCCTCGCTGCCGTCCTCCGCCGTGGCGACACACACGCGCGTACCCTTCGCCACCTTGCGCGGCTCGGTGGTCACCAGATCGCCGTTGGCGTGCAGCACGAACACGCAGTCCATGCGCGGCAGCCGCGGCCGGCGCCACGCGCCGCCGCTCTTCACGTAGGTCGGAAGATTGCTGGTCGAAAAAAAGCCGTCGGGAAGGACCCCGTCGGCGGGTGCGGGCTCGAACCGTGCCTCCGGCGCCGCCGACAGCGGCGGCGTATCGAAGTTGGGTGGTCGATACTGAAAGCGCGGACGCATGAGGTGGCAAACTTAACGGCCGCACCGCCCCTAGAGAAGCGACACGGGATCGCGATCCACCGTCACGCCGCGCGCGCCGACGCGCCGCCACGCCCGCACCACCCGCCCCAGCGCCCGCGCCTCGGCCGACTTCACGAGCAGGTGCCGGCGCCACCGCCCCTGCAAGCGCTGAATCGGGCACGGCGCGGGGCCGAGCACCACCAAAGCACCACCTAAACGCTCGGTGTTGGCGCGGCGCAGCCATGCCCCCAGCCGCTCCGCAGTGCGCTCCACCTGCGTCCGGTCCGGACCCGCCACCACGAACCGCACCAGCCCCACGCTGGGCGGGTACGGCGGGTTGGGCGCCTGCCGCAGGGGGAGCTCGACGTCGGCGAAAGCCCGCACCGAGTGCGCCGCGGCGGCGCGCAGGGCGTGGTGCTCGGGCGCGCGGGTCTGCACGATCACGCTGCCACCCAGGGGCCCCCGCCCCGCCCGGCCCGCCACCTGGGCCACGAGCTGAAACGTGCGCTCCGCAGCGCGAAAATCGGGGAAATGGAGCGAGGTGTCGGCGTCGACCACGCCCACCACCGTGACCGTGGGAAAATCGAGCCCTTTGGCGATCATTTGCGTCCCCAGCAGCACGTCCACCTCGCGACGCGCGACCCGATCGAGGATCCGGTGGTGCGCCCACTTCGTGCTGGTCGTGTCCAGGTCCATGCGCGCCAGGCGTGCCGCTGGAAACCGCGCGGCCACAAACTGCTCCAGCTGCTGGGTGCCGATCCCCCCCATGCGCTGCACCGCCTGCCCACAGCGGCGGCAGGTATCGGGGATCGGCTCCTCGTGCGCGCAATAATGACAGCGCAGCGCGGCAGGCGTCTTGTGCACCGTGAGGGCGATGGCGCAGCGCGGGCAGTCGTGCACGTCGCCGCAAGCGGGACACTGCAGGAACAGGGCGAAGCCGCGGCGGTTGAGCAGGAGGATCACCTGCTCGTGGCGCGCCAGCGCGCCCACCACCGCGTGGTCCAGCGTCTCGCTCCACGGAATGGCCCCGGCCTCGCGCACGCGCGGCGCCGTGCGCAGGTCCACCACCGCCACGGGCGGCAGCGGGCGCGCCCCGATCCGCTGCGGCAGCTCGAACAGCCGCATGCGGCCCGCCGCCACTTCGTGCAGCGACTCGAGCGACGGCGTGGCGCTGCCCAGCAGCACCCGAGCGCCCTCGAGACGCGCGCGCACCACGGCCGCGTCGCGTGCGTGATAGCGCGGCGCCGTGCCCTGCTTGTAGCTCGACTCGTGCTCCTCGTCGACGACGATACAGCCGAGCCGCTGCACCGGCGCGAACACGGCCGAGCGGGGCCCCACCGCCACGCGGCGTTCGCCCGCGCGCAACGCGCGCCACGCGTCGGCCCGCTCGCCCTCGGACAGCCCCGAGTGCAGCACCGCCACCTGGTCGCCGAACACGCCGCGCACGCGCGCCACCGTCTGCGGCGTGAGCGCGATCTCCGGCACCAGCAAGATGGCCCCCTGCCCTTGGGCCACGAGCTGCCGCAGCACCTCGAGGTAGACGAGCGTCTTCCCCGATCCGGTCACGCCGTGCAGGAGGCCGGGCAATTCCACGGGCGTCGCCCGAATCGCCGCGACCACCCGGTGCTGGTCCGGCGTCAGCTCGGGCGGCGGCGGGGTGCTCGACCCGGCGAACGGATCGCGCTGCTCGGTGTGGCGCTCGTAGCGGGCCAGGCCGTGCGCCACGAGGCCGTCCACCACCCCGGGCGAGAGCTTCATCTGCTCGACGAGATGGCGCAGCGGCGCGCTGCCGCCTACCGCCTCGACGGCTTCGTACGCCGCGCGGCGCTTGGGGGCGCGACGGAACGCGGCCTCCCGCTCCAGCAGGGCCGGCAGCGCGCGTGTCAGGACCACCACGCGCTCCACCTGCTCAGCCGGACCCGAGGGGCGCTCCACCCGCCACAGAGCGCCCGGCAACAGCGCGCGCAGCGCCAGCCCCAGCGGCGCGCCGTAGTAGTCGCTCATCCAGCGCCCCAGCTCGATCAGCGGGAGCGAAAGCGTCGGTGCGGCATCGGGTGCCGTGAGGATGGCCTTCGCGCCCGCCGCGGGTGCCGCGACATCCACAGTGGTCACAAGGCCCACCAGCCGCCGCTGCCGCACGGGAACGACGACGCGCGCACCCACGACCACTCGGGCCGCGAGGGCGTCGGGAACGGCGTAGCTGTAAGCGCGGGAGACCGGAACCGGGAGGACGACCTCGGCGTACCGGCCGGACGACGTCATTTCCGCCGCACGCCGAGCCCGGGGCCGTCGGGGAGTCGGATCCGGCCGCCGTCGATCGTCGCGCCGGCGAAAGGATCGTCCACCGTCAGTGCGGCGCCATCCAGGTCGGCGAAATCCACCAGCGGCGTGAAATGGGCGGCCGCCGTGATCGCGATCGACGTCTCGATCATGCACCCCACCATCACCTTCATCCCGTGGGCGCGCGCCGTGGCGATCATCCGCAACGCTTCGCGCAGCGACCCGCACTTCGCGAGCTTGATGTTGATGCCGTCCACCTTGCCGGCGAGCTTCGGAATGTCCGTCGCGACGAGGCAGCTCTCGTCCACGACCACCGGGATGTCCGAGGCGGCGCACACCGCGGCGATGCCGTCCAGGTCCTCGGGCGGCAACGGCTGCTCCAACAGCTCCACGCCGTATTCCTTCAGGATCGGCAACATGCGCAGGGCCTTGGCCTGGTCCCATGCGGCATTCGCGTCCACCCGGATCGGCTTGTCCGTGGCGTCGCGGATGGTCCGCAGGATCGCCTCGTCCCGATCGGTGCCGAGCTTGATCTTCAGGATGGGATACGCTGCCGCCTCGGTCACCTTCTGCCGCATCTTGTCCGGGTCGTCGATACCGATGGTGAACGAGGACTGCGGCGTCTTCTTGGCGTCGAGCCCCCAGAGGCTCCACAGGGGGACGCCCAAGCGCTTGCCCACGAGATCGTGGTACGCCTCGGACAGAGCGGCGCGGGTGGCGGCGCTTTCGGGGATCAACCGGGCGAGTTGCCGCTCCGCGCCTTCCAGGTCGAACGGATCGGCCGGCAGCTCGCGTGCTACGCGCCTCAGCGCCGCCTGCACCCTCTCGAGACTCTCGCCGTAATAAGAGGAAGGGTAGGCCTCGCCCCAGCCCTCCGTGCCGTCGCCGTCGGCGACCCGCACCCACACCACCTGGTACTCACTGCGACCCCCGCGGGCGATGATGAAAGGGTGGCGCGTGTGAAGGGTGACGACGTCGAAGGCAAGGCGCAGCGGCATTTCCGAAAGTTGAAGCGGGCCGCGGGGTCAAGCAAGCGCCGCGACGGTCGCGCACGCGCCGGCGGCAAGCAGGTCGAGGCGATACCCGCCCTCGAGCAGCGCCACCAACGGCGCTGGTCCCGCGCGCTCCCGCAGGGCTTGCACCCACCGTGTCACGTCATCGGGCTCGAGCGTGAACCCGCCCAGCGGATCGCCCGCCAGCGAATCGAAACCCGCCGAGATCAGGAGGAGATCGGGCCGCCACCCGATGAGCGCGGCGTCGACTGCCGCCAGGAAATCGCGCACGTACGTAGCGCGCGGCAAGCCGGGCGGGCGCGGTACGTTGAACACGTTACCGACGCCACGGTCGGTGGCGGCGCCAGTGCCGGGATACCACGGATACTGATGCATCGAGACGAACCGGATCGACGCGTCGCGCTCCACTAGTGCTTGCGTGCCGTTGCCGTGGTGCACATCCCAATCCACGATCAGCACGCGCGCGCGTCCCAACCGCTGGGCGTGCCGCGCCGCCACCACCACGTTGTTGACGAAGCAGAAGCCCATCGCCCGATCCACCAGCGCGTGGTGCCCGGGCGGCCGGGTGGCACCGAACGCCGTCCCGCGCGTGATGCCTTGCTCCACCGCGCCCAGCGCCGCACCCGCCGCTGCGAGCGTCGCCTCCCAACTGTGCGCGCTCATGATGGTGTCGGAATCGAGCGCGCCGCCGCCCGCGGCGGCGAGCCGCTCCAGGCGATCGAGGTAGGCCGGGCCGTGGACCGCCGCGAGCGCGTCACGCCCCGCCGGCGCAGCCTCGACCCAATCGATCTGTGATGCGAACGGGGGCGCGCGCAACGCCGCGAGCACCGCCGCGATGCGTTCCGGCCGCTCGGGATGTCCCGGACCCGGATCGTGCCGGCCGCAGGCGGGGTGCCAGACGACCGCAACGCTCATCTAGCTGTGAGAGTGATGGCTCTGGAGGAGGGCGCGGAGGGCGTCCGCTTCGTCCTTCATGGCGCGACGGGCGTGCGCCAGCTCAGTGAGGAGGCGGCGGTAGCGCCGCCACGCCAGCACGACCGCCGCGGCGCCGGCCGCGCACACGGCCGCGGCGGCAACCAACACCAGTCGCTTCAGCGCGAATCCCAAGTAGGCGAACAGCACGGCGTCGAGCGCGAGAAACCCGACAGCGAGTGTGGTGAGGGTCCGGCTCGGCGCCGTCATCGCACCGGCTGGCGCCGGCGCGGCAGCACGATGAACGGCGCGCTCGCGCCGGCGCCGAGCGCCGCCAACGTCAGCGTCTCGTCGAATACCTCGGCGCCGCGGAACTTCACCACGTACTCGTCGGTCCGCGCCGGGCGCCGCAGCGCCTTGGCGAGCGCTTCCTTCTTGAGCTCCGCGACCGTGGTCGTGGGCTCAGCCGGCAGGAACACCTGGTCCCACACGTCGGTCACCATCACCCGCACAGCGAAGTGCTCGGCCACGGCCGTCATGCGACGAGCACCTCGGCGGTGAGCGGCAGCGTCGACAGGAAGCGATCGAGTGCCTGATCGAAGAACAACGTCGACGCCCGTACCCGCGCGCCGCCGTCAGCCGCCACGGCGCTGAGCGCCACTTCCTCGCCGCCCTGACCGCGCAGCAGCAGGAACGTCGGGCCTTCTTTTTCCGGATACGCGCTCGCGTTGGGTACGCGCTCGGCGAAGAACCGCTTGGCGCGGGTGAGGATCTCCTGAGGAGGCAGAGCGACCGTCGTGGTGTGGACCATAGGGACTGGAAAGATAACGGGCTGCGGCATCCTAGGCTTGAAGCAACGCCCGGAGCCGTGCCTCGATCTGGGAGTTGGGCACGGCTTCGGCGCCGGCGTCGCGCGCGGCGCGCAGCTGATCGGCGAGCACGTGCGATCCGAACGCCAGAACTGGTACGCCCTGTGCCACGAGCCCCCGGAGTTGGTCCGCCGCCCCGGCGGCGTCGAGCTCCAGAACGGCCAAGTCGCAGGCCGCCTCGTCCCGCACCACCTCGGCGTGGGCGGCTGCGCAGACGGCACCGAGCTTGCCGCGGAACAACAAATCGCGGGTCGCGAGGTAGACGCGCTTAGCCATCGCCCGGCTCCACACGCTGCGAGAGCTGCACCGGTGCCACGGCGCGGCGGAACAGGTCGAGCAGCGAGGAACGATGTGGGATCACCAGCACGGCATCGCCCGCGGGCTCCGGCGCGAGCCCCTCGAGCGTCACGAACGCCGCCGCGCCGCGCGGGACCGACCCGATCGCCCCGGCCGCCACGCGCCAACGCCGTCCGTGCCACGACACCCGCCGTTCCAGGAATACGTCGTCGTCCACCTTGTACACGGCGGGAGCCACGCGCTCACCGGAACGGTAGAACGCCGGATCGAACGGCTGGCCTTCGTGGCGCTTGAAGTTCTCCTCGGCGGCCCAGTCGTAGTCCTCCAGCGCCGCGACGTTGGCGCGCCACTCCAGGTGATGGCGCAGCTCGTGACTGAGCGTCTCCCACGCCTCGCGCTGCCAGGGAAACTCGGCATCGCCGCGCGCCAGCGCTCGGAAGGAGCCGTAATAGAGAAGGATGCGCGAGTGCAGATCGGCACCGTTACCGCTCCACTCGAGCGGCACGCACTCGCCCAGCGTGTAGACACCGGCGTGCACCGGGTGCGGGACGCTGGTCGGCCGCACGTCCAGGGCCACAACGCCGTCCTGGAATTCCGGGGGGATGTCCTTAGCGAGGCGCTCGACCAGCGAGCGGAACGATGGCAGATCCATTCATCCCGCGATCTTTTCCTCGATGTAGCCCACCAGCTGGTCTGTTGCCACACGGACCTGCAGCAGGGTGTCCCGGTCCCGCACAGTGACCGTCTGATCTTGCGTCGATTGGCCGTCGATGGTGATGCCGAACGGCGTGCCCGCCTCGTCCTGGCGGCGGTAGCGCCGGCCGATCGACCCGCCGTCGTCGTAGAACACGTTGAAGTGGCGGCGCAGCTCGTCGTAGATCTTGTGGGACAGCTCGGGCATCCCGTCCTTGTTCACGAGCGGGAAAACGGCGGCCTTGAGCGGCGCCAGCGAGGGCGCGAGCTTCAGCACGACGCGCTGCTCGCCCGCGACCTCCTCCTCCCGGTACGCGTCGCACAACACGACCAGCGTCGTCCGGTCGGCCCCCGCCGACGTCTCAACCACGTACGGGATGAAGCGCTCGTTCGTCGCCGGGTCCAGGTACTCCAGTTTCTTCCCGGAATGCTGCTGATGGTTCTTGAGATCGAAGTCCGTGCGGTTGTGAATCCCCTCGAACTCGTGCCAGCCGAACGGAAACTCGTACTCGATGTCGTAGGCGTCCTTGGCGTAGTGCGCCAGCTCATCTTTGCCGTGCTGATGCCAACGCATCTTCTCGGCGCGGATCCCGAGGCCTTGGAGCCACTTGAGGCGCTCCGCCCGCCAAAACTCGAACCACTCGCCTTCGCTCCCCGGCTTCACGAAGAACTGCATCTCCATCTGCTCGAACTCGCGCGTCCGGAAAATGAAGTTCCCGGGCGTGATCTCGTTGCGGAACGCCTTGCCGACTTGCGCGATCCCAAACGGGATCTTCTGGCGCGACGACTGCAGCACGTTCAGGTAGTTGACGTAGATCCCCTGCGCCGTCTCCGGGCGCAGGTAGATCACCGCTGCGTCCTCTTCCACCGGCCCCATGAACGTCTTGAACATCAGATTGAACTGCCGCGGCGCCGTGAGCGTTCCCTTGGTGCCGCACGCAGGACACTGGCCGTCGGGCTGGCCGGGCGTCCCCTTAATGCGGGGATCGTCGGCGCGGAAGCGATTCTTGCAATGCTTGCAGTCGACCAGCGGATCGGTGAAGCCCGCGATGTGGCCCGAGGCTTCCCAGACCTTGGGGTGCATCAGAATCGCGGCGTCGAGCCCCTCGATGTCCTGCCGCTCGTGCACCATTGAGCGCCACCAGCGCTCCTTGATGTTCTTCTTGAGCTCGACGCCGAGCGGCCCGTAGTCCCACACCGAGCCGAGCCCGCCGTAGATCTCCGACGACTGGAACACGAACCCGCGTCGCTTGGCCAGCGACACGAGCTTGTCCATCAGGTTCTCTGGCATAAGGACGCGGAAGTTAAGGCGGAGCCTGAGAGCCGGGCAACCCGAGCGCGTCGCGCGTGGCCCGCTCGGCGAGCGCCGCGATGCCTGCGGCGTCGAGCGTGGCGCCATCGCCACCGTAGGCGGCGAGCCCGGCCCCATCCTCCACCCGTCCCGCCACGACCGCCACGCGCTTGCGCGCGGCCTCGGCCCGCCGGATCACCTCGCCTGTCGCCTTGCCCACGCGCGACGTGCGGTCCAACGCGCCCTCCCCCGTCAACACGAAATCCGCTTTCGCCAACGCTGCGTCGAACCCCACCCGCTCGAGCACCCAATCGGCGCCGGGCACGATGCGCGCCCGGGCAAAGAACACGAGCCCCGCACCGAGTCCCCCCGCGGCGCCGCCGCCGGGCAGCGTCGCCAGCTCGGGGTGGCCTTGCCGCGCCATGACCTCCGCCAGCCGATCGAGCCCCGTCGCGAGTCGGGCCACGGTCTCCGCCGTCGCCCCTTTTTGCGGACCGAATACCGGCGCGGCCCCGGCGGGGCCGACCAGCGGCGTCGTGACGTCGGCCAGAGCCACGACCTGTGCCGCGAGACCCCAGCCGCTGCCGCAGCTCGCCAGCTCGGCCAGTGCACCACCGCCTTCGGGCAGCGGCTGACCCATCATGTCCAGAAACGTCCAACCCAATCCGCGCGCCGCGCCCGTGCCGCCATCAACCGTTGCCGAGCCGCCCATCCCGACCACCACAGTGCGGGCGCCGCGATCCACCGCTTCCCACACGAGCTCTCCCACGCCGCGCGTCGTGGTGCGAAGGGGATCGCGTTGCTCGGGCGCCAGGAGGGCCAGTCCGCATGCCGTGCTGCTTTCGAGAATCGCCGTCTCGGGTTCCACCCACCCGAGCTCCGCCGCGACCGGTGTGCCGAGCGGCCCGCTTACCTGCACCCGCTCGCGGAGGGACCCGGGTGGTAACACGGCGTCGAGCAACCCGTCGCCACCGTCGGCCACAGGGCACAGCAGCACGGTCGCTTCAGGAGCGGCGCGGCGCACGCCAGCCGCGATCGCGTCGGCCACGGCACGGGGGCTGAATGAGCCCTTGAACGCCGCCGGAGCCACGAGAACGAGCTTGCCCAATGAAGTACCTCGCAATAAGCAATGAATCGTGCGTTTTGCAGTGCGAAATCTGCCAACGGCAATTACACGAGGCCTTGCGGTGATTTAGCTTACACATCGGGCACCGTTTTTGCTGAGACAATGATGCGGAAGCTCACTGTAAAGGGCAAACCGTCGGCGACGGCGGGGCGCAAAACCGGGGATCTCAGAGTACGAGATGGACCGGTTGCCAGGAGTTCGCATGATGCGCCCGGCCCTTTTGAGCATCGCCTCGCTCACATCGGGTTCTAGGGCGCACGGTGTCGGGCAGGTGATAGCCCCCTAAGCGAAAGCTTAGGGGGTTTTCGTTTGTGGGAGCAGGTAGAGCGTGTCGGTGGCTTTCACCTTGGCCGCATCCACCGGCACGATCCACAACCGACCAGTGCGCCAGCGGGCGGTCTGATCGCGGTAGTGGCCCGACAAGGAGTGGCCGGACTCGCCCGTCGGCAGAATGAATCCGCCGCTGCCATCCACGTCGCCGAAGTCCACGACGTGCCGCAGCGACGGCCCGTAATCGCTCGAGAAGGGGGGCTGGCGTCCTGGCGTGACGGCGACGTCGAGCGTGTAGGTATCGCCGCCGTTCGGGAACGGCCCGACGTTGAAGCCGAAGACCTTGTTGAGCAGCGCGACAGCGCCGAGCGGGTGTGCCATGACCGTGTGATGCGCTCGACCCCAGGGCGCGTCCGCCCCGTGCACCAACGCACTGTCCATCGCCCGGCGTGCCTGCGCGCGCAAATCGAACCAGGGGCTGTTGCCTTGGGCCAGCCAGCGATGCAGCGGTCCCGACGGGTGGTACGCCGTCGGACGCCCCTCGTAGGTCTGATGCAACAGCTCGCGGTACCAGGTCCAGAAGATGGTCGGCTCCCGGGCAGCCACAGCCATCGTGCCGTCCCAGGACCGGAGCCGTTGCGCAACGTCGGCGTGTCCGGCGTCCGCCGCGGCGCGGGCTGCGACCTCGTGCGTCCGCCGCGCGAACAGGTCGAGCTGGTCGAGCTGGTGGCGCGCGACCGAAACCGCTGTCGCGCCGCTGTCACCGCGCGTCAACTCGAGAATCCGCTCGGCGCGATAGGGCAGCTCGTACAGGTTCGAAATGAACGGCCGGTCGCCCGCAATCACGCGATTGTTGGCGGTGACGATCATCCCATCCGGCGGATTCACCGCCATGGGCAACTCGGCCGGCGCGAGATAGCGGGTCCAGCGGCCGGCGTCGGTCCATCCCGCCGTGGGCAGCATTCCATCCCCCGCGCGCCGCACGGGCACGTGCCCGGCGAGAAAGTACGCGATGTTCCCGTCGGCATCGGCATAGACAACGTTCTGCTCGGGAGAGCGAAAGCCGGTGACGGCGGCTTGGAACTGGGCGAGCGTGGTGGCGCGTCCGAACCCGAGCAGCGCGCTCACTTCGTCGGACGCGCTGTCTTGGGCCACCCAACGCAGCGCGACCGCGCGCCCCGCGGAGTCCGGCGTCCAGCCCATGTTCACCAGCGGCCCGTGGGCCGTGCGGCGCCGCACATACGTCACCGGTCGTCCGCCCCGCACCATCACGGTCTCCGCCACCGTCTCGACGGGCGCCCACCCCGCCGGCGTCCGCACGCGCGTGGAGTCGGCGCTGAGCTGCTCCACCACGAAATCCACATCGTCCACCATGGCATTCGTGAAGCCCCAACCGAGGCGGGCGTTGTGGCCGAGCACCACCACAGGAACGCCGGGGATGGTGGCGCCCACCACGTCGTAGCCCGGCGCGTGCGCGCCGACCAGGTACCAGACCGACGGGGCGCGCAACGTCAGGTGCGGATCGTTCGCGAGAATCGGCTTGCCCGATGCGGTCCAGCGCGGCCCCACCGCCCAGGCATTGGACGCGGCGGGCAGCCGGTCGAAGTCCGCCACGACAGCGGAATCGACCATCCCCGAAAGCGCGGCCGACGCGATGGCGGCCGGGCGAGCCGCCTTGCCGAATCGCGGCAGGATGACGGGCGCCGTGTCGGGATAGTCCGGCCGCAGCTCCATGGCCCGCGCTGTGCCGAGCGCGCGGACCGCGTTCGCCAGCGACAGCTCTTCGTCGTCGGAGTGCAGCTCCCATGCTTGCAGCACGCCGATGGCGATGCTGTGCTCGGGCAGCCAAGGCTCGGGCTCGTGACCCAGCAAGCGGAATTCCAAGGCGCGATTGTGGCGGGCGATCCAGGCGTTGACGCCGCGGGCGTATGCCGCGAGCACGCGTCGCGACTCGGGGCTCGCCGCGGCCATATGGGCGCGGGCGATCCGCAGCATCTCGCGCTCGCGCACCGCGCGATCCGCCGCGACCGCCTGCGGCCCGAACAACTCGCTCAGCCGGCCCGTGGCGGCGTGGCGCAGCAAGTCCATCTCCCACAGCCGGTCCCGGGCGTGGAGATAGCCGATGGCTGTGAACAAGTCGTCCTGGTTGCGGGCGATCACGTGCGGCACCGCCAGCGAGTCGAAGGCCACGGTGACGGCGTCGCTCAGCCCGGGCACGCGTTCACGGCCCTGGAGGGGCGGTACGATCAGCTTGAGCCACAGCCACGCGGCGGCGACCCCCCAGAAGACGACGAGGGCCAGGCCGCCGAGGGCCCACCAGAGCTTCCGTTTCACGGGACTTCGATGATTTGATCGCGCCGCGTGCCTACCGACACGTAGCGCACCGGGCACCGCGCCAGGTCCTGCAGCCGATCGAGGTAGGCGCGGGCGGGCGCCGGGAGGTCGGCCAGGCGGCGTACCGCGCTGGTGGATCTCTCCCAGCCGGGGAGCTGCTCATACACGGGCAAGACCCGAGCGATGCTCTCGCTGTCGGCGGGCATGGTGTCGAGCTCCTGGCCGTCGAGGGTGTACCCGACGCACACGGGGATCCGCGCGAACGTGTCGAGCACGTCGAGCTTGGTCACGGCGAGGCCGGTGAGACCGTTGACGCGCACGGCGTAGCGCACGACCACCGCATCGAACCAGCCGCAGCGCCGCGGCCGTCCGGTGGTGGCCCCGAACTCACCGCCCAGGCGGCGGATCTGCTCGGCCGTGACGGGCTCCGCTTCGGTGGGCAGCGGTCCGTTGCCGACGCGGGTGGTATAGGCCTTGACGACGCCCAACACCGCGTCGATCGCGGTGGGTCCGATGCCCGAGCCTACGGCCGCGCCGCCCGCCGTCGTGTTGGACGACGTGACGTACGGATAGGTGCCGTGATCCACGTCGAGCAACGCGCCTTGCGCGCCCTCCAGCAGCACCGCCTCGCCGCGCGCCAGCGCGTCGTACACCACCCGACCGGCGTCCACCGCCAGCGGCAACAGGCGGGGCGCGAGGCGCTCCAGCAAGCGCACGTGCTCGTCCGCGGCGGCGCGCTCGGCGTAGCCCAACAGGCCCAACATCTGGTTCGCCTCTTCCACGCGGGTGCAGACGCGCGCCGACGCGCCCGCGAGGTTCTTCAAGTCGCCCACGCGGATGCCGCGCCGGCCGTACTTGTCCTCGTACGTGGGACCGATGCCCCGCCCCGTCGTGCCGAGCCGGTCGTGCTTTTCGCGGGCGCGATCGAGCATCTTATGGAAGGGCAGCGTGAGATGGGCCCGGTCAGACACGAACAGCTTGCCTTCGTGCTTCACGCCGCGCGCCGCCAAGGCGTCGAGCTCGGTGAAAAACGTCTCGGGGTCCAGCACCACGCCGTTGCCGACGACGCACACCGCGCCCTGGAGAATGCCGGACGGGATCTGATGGAGCACGAATTCGCCCGCGCCCGTGTCCACGGTGTGGCCGGCGTTGGCGCCGCCCTGGTAGCGCACGACGAGGTCGGCGCGCTCGGCGAGCACGTCGACCACTTTGCCCTTGCCCTCGTCGCCCCACTGGGCACCCACCACCACCACGCAGTGGGTCTTGGGTCCGAACATGAGTCTCCCGTCAATAAAAAAGCCCCGAGAGCGGGGCGTGTATATCCTCTGAGGAAAGCTATGGTGCCGGAGTCGCCAGTCAACAGTCAGGCAGATATCAGTAGAGTTTCCAGACGGCAAGTTTCCAGCGGTCGCAAGCCGCTAGCTACAAGTCTGCTCCGCATACGCCCGAAACACTTGCCCCTGGCAACCGCTCGCAACTTCGCCGTCTGGCAACTCTACTGCCGACTGGGCTTCTGCAGGCTGAGCGCGGCGGCGACAGCCGCCGCGACCTCGCTGACACCCGTGACGGCGAGCCTTTCGGCTGTATCGCGTACCGTATGCACTACGGCCGCCGTGCGCCAATCGCCCTTCACGATCGTGACGCACTCGGCCGCGGCCCGCGCCAGGACCCTACCGTCCGCGATCACGGGAAAGAGTGCCCGTGGCCGCGTGTGGAGGGCGCGAGCGACGGCATCGCCCACGGGCCCCGCGCGGTGACGCAGCACGCGCGCCGGGCCGCGGTCGTCGATGCCGTCGAAGTTGATCACCGCGGTGCCCGTGAGGAGCTGGGTGCGCTCCCGCACCAACGCGCTCGCCCCGGCGAGGCCCAGCTCTTCGGCGTCGGTGAAGATCACGCCGACGGGCGCAGCGGGCGGCAGGCGGTCGACCGTTGCCAATACTGTGAGCAGCCCGGTGGCGTTATCCACGGCACCGGGAGAGCGGTCGGTGATGCGATTGAAGCCAAGCAGGGCAAGCCCCGCGAGCGCCGCCGCGCCGGCCACCGGCGCCACCATTGCCCCCACCACGCCGAGCAGGACGAGGGCGACGGCGCCCAAACGCGCCAGCATGGAGAGCGGCTGGCCCTTGGCGTCGGAATGCGCCACGAGCCACGTGGCGACGCGGGTGTGGGGCCGCACGGCGATGTGCGTGACGGCGTCGGTGGCGCGCGCGCCCACCAGCCAGGGGCCGGGACGGGTCCGAAAGCGGTGCTCCATCACCACGAAGCCGCGCGCCTTGATCTCGCGCTGCAGCACGTCGCGCACGCGGGCGTGGCCCGGCGATCCGGTGAGGCGGGGGACGGCGAGCTCCGCGAGCAGCGCGCGGAAATCGTTCACGTCGCGACGAGACGGGCGACGCGCTCGCGGTCGGCGGGGCCGAGCGGCGCGAGCGGCGCGCGCGGTGGCCCGCCGTGCAAGCCGACCGCATCCATGGCGACCTTGATGCCCGCGGGCCCGAGCGCGCCGACGATCGCCTTGTCGAGCGGCCCGATGCGCTCCTGCAGCGCCTGGGCGCGCGCCGTGTCGCCCGCGCGGAACGCGGCGTACAGCTCGACGCAGGCGGCGGCCGCAAAGCACGCCACTCCCACCACGCCGCCGTCGCAGCCCATCTCGAGCGCGGGATAGAGCAACGAGGCCGAGCCCACGAGCACCGACCAGCGCGGCACGGCAGCGCGATAGGCCGCGAGATTCCGGGCGTCGCCCGAGGAATCCTTCACACCCACGATCCGCTCGTGGCGGGCCAGCTCAGCGAGCAGGGCGGGCGGGACGGCGACGTGCGTGTATTTCGGGATGTTGTACACGAGCACCGGAATAGGACTCGCGTCGGCGATCGCGCGGTAGTAGTCGCCCAGGCTCGCCGGCGTGAGCGCCGCCGAGAAGTAGCCCGGCGGCCGGACCAACACGGCGTCCGCGCCCGCCGCGGCGGCGGCCCGGGTGAGAGCCACGGCCTGGCGAGTCGATTCCGCTCCGGTCCCCGCGAGCAGCCAACGATCCGGCGGGATGACGGTGCGCGCCCAGCGCACCAGCGTTTCCTGCTCGGCGGGGTCCAGCAGTGCCGCCTCGCCCGTGGACCCCGCGACGAGAATGCCGCTCAGGCCGGCGGCGAGCAGGCGCTCGATGTTGTGGCGGAAGGGAGCGGCGACCAGGTCGCCGCGGCTGGGATCGAAGGGCGTCGTGACCGGCGCGAAAACGCCCTCGAGGCGCCGCGCGGTCACTGCCCCGGCAGCATGCTCGAGAGGTCGTCCGAGAAGCCAGCGGGCCGCTCCGGCGCGACCGTGTCCGCGGCCGCCACCACCCGCGAGCGCCGGCGCAGCGTCCGCATCTGCAGCTCGAAGTCCGCCGGATTCGACGCCGCCGCCATAGCGACCTCGAAGGTCACGACGCCCTCGGACACGAGATCTCCCAAGTGCTGGTCGAAGGTCTGCATGCCGTACTGCTCGCGCGATTCCTTGATGTAGTCGTGCAGCTCGGGCGTGCGGTCCTTGTCCTTGATCATATCGCGCGCGGTGCCGGTGACGATCATGATTTCGAGCGCCGCAGCGCGGCCGTGGCCGTCGGCGCGGGGCAAGAGCCGCTGCGACACCACCGCCTGCAGCGACTCGGCCAGGCGCAGGCGTGAGATGTCCTGCTCTTCGGGCGGAAACATCGATACGATGCGGCTCACGGTGGTCACGGCGTCGGGCGTGTGCAGCGTCGAGATCAGCAGGTGGCCCGTCTCCGCGGCCTTCATGGCGGTGTCGATGGTCTCGGCATCGCGCATCTCGCCGATCAGCACGACGTCGGGGTCCTGGCGCAGCGCCGCGCGCAATCCCATGCGGAAGTCGTCCGTGTCCACACCGATCTCCCGCTGCGTCACCGAGCAGCTGATGTCGCGGTGCAGAAATTCGATCGGGTTCTCGAGCGTAAGAATGTGGCGGTGCGACGTGTTGTTGATGTGGTTGATGATCGCCGCCATGGTCGAGCTCTTGCCCGAGCCGGTCACGCCGGTCACGAGGATCATCCCCCGCTCCGCCGACGCCACCTGCGCGAGGGCGGCCGGCAGGTGCAGCTTCTCGAACGACGGCACGTCGAACGGGATCACGCGCATCACGATCATGAAGGAGGAGCGCTGGCGCAGGATGTTGACGCGGAAGCGCCCGACTCCCGGCATGCCCCAGGAGCAGTCGTAGTCCCGGATCTTGTCGATGTTGGCGCGATCGTCTTCGCTGGGGATCAGGTGCAGCGCGATCGCCTTGGTCTGCTCGGGCGTCAAGCGCTGCTTGGTCAGGGGCACGAGCTTGCCGTCGATGCGGGCGCGAAACACGTCGCCCGCCTTGATGTGCAGGTCGCTGGCGCCGCGATCCACCGCCGCCTTGATGATCTTTTCCATTTCCATCAGTATCCGGCCTCGAGGTCGACGACGTTGCGCAGGCGCTCTCCTGCAAGATAGCGCCGAACGTTCTCCACGATCAGGGCCGTTTCGCGCTCCCAGAACCGCGTCGTCACGGCGCTCACGTGCGGGCTCACGAGCACGCGCCGCTGGGCCCAGAACGGGTGCTCGGGCGGCAGCGGCTCCGTGGCGAAGACGTCCAGCGCGGCGCCGCGCAGGTGGCCGCGCTCCAGCAGGTCCAGCAGCGCCTGCTCGTCCACGAGCCCGCCGCGCGACACGTTCACCACCACCGCGCCCGCGGGCAGGCGCTCGAGCACCGCGCGGGTGAGGACGCCCGCCGTCTCCCCCGTCTCCGGCGCCGCGATGACCAGACAGTCGGACTCGGCCACGAGGCGGGAGAGGTCGCTCAAACCGCCCACCCACGCCACGCCGGGCCCGCCGCCCAGCGCGGGGCGGCGGCGCACGGCCGCGACGCGCATCCCCAGCGCCGCGCAGCGGGCGGCGACCGCGCGGCCGATGCCGCCCAGCCCGAGCAGGCCAATGCGCAGGTCGCGCAGCTCCGTGAGGGGGACGGCGTGGTCCGCGAATTCGGTCTTCGCCCAATACGCGCGACGCTGCGCGTCCACCTGGTGATCGAGACCGCGCGCAAAGTACGCGATCGCCGCGAGCACCCAGTCGGCCATGGGTTCGGCATGGATGCCCGCGGAGTTTGTGAGGAGGACACCGGCACCACGCAGGTGCGCGAGACTGGCGCCGACGCCCGCGGTGCCGCTGTGCGCCCAGCGCAGCGTGTCCCGCCCCGCCGCGAGCACGCCGCGCGGCACGCCAAAGCCCAGGTAGATCTCGGCGCCGCGCGCGGCGGCGATGGATTCGGGACTGCCCGAGCCGCCGTCACCGTCACTCGCGGCCAGCGCGGCGATGTTCACCACTTCCCACCCCGGGCCCAGCGCCGCACCGATCGCCGCCACCGCCTGGGGCGGCACGCGCCAGGCGGCGCGCGGCGACTGCAGGTCGACCACGAGGCGGCGGGTCACTCCCCGGTCGACACCGTGCGGACCATGGGGTGGTGCAGCACCGCGATCAGCGCCTGGTCGTGCAGCCGCTTGGGTCCGCTCAGACCGAGCTCGATGATGAGATCCACGTTCTCGCGCCGGCTCTCCTGGCTCGTGATGTTCAGGCCGGTGCGACGCACCAGCGTCTCGAGCTCCTCGAGGGCAGTACCTTCAGGTCGCGCGTGGATGGTGAGGCGGCTGCGGGTGGATTGGCGCTCGACGAAGATCTCGACGCGGCCGAGGCCCTGGAGCACCAGGAGCACCATCAAGGTCGTGAGCAGGGCCTCCGGGTAGTGTTCGGAGCCGAGGGCGATGCCAATCGCCGCCACCACCCAGATCGTGGCGGCGCTGGTGAGCCCCACCACGGCACCGCGGGCGTGGAGGATCGTGCCGGCGCCGATGAAGCCCACGCCGGTGACGATCTGACCGGCGACGCGGGTCGCGTCCGTCGCGCCGTGCACCATCGAGATCGAGAGCTGCGTATACAAGGCCGAGCCGATGCAGATCAGAATGTTGGTGCGCAAGCCGGCCGGCTTGCCGCCGAGCTCCCGCTCCAGCCCGATCGCCCCGCCCAATAGCGTTGCGAGCCCGAGCTGCAGCAGCAGCTCGAGATGGAACACATCGATCACCTGATTCATCAGGTCACGCATCAGACCTCCGCGCTCTCGAGGAATCCCATGCGCCGGCGCACTTCGGTGATCGTGCGCTGTGCGAGCGCCCGGGCTTTCGCCGCGCCCGCGCGCAGCACATCCCTGACGCGTCCGGGCTGCGCCTGCAGCGCGGCTGCGCGCTCGCGGATAGGGGTGAGCTCGGCTATCATATTGTCCGCGAGCACGCGCTTGCAGTCGAGGCAGCCCCAGCCGGCGGTGCGGCATTTGTGCGCCACTTCGACCAGGGTGCCGGGCGGCGAGAAACCCTGGTGGATCGTGAAGATGTTGCAGATGTCCGGGTTCCCCGGGTCCTTGCGCGTCTTGCGGGCCGGGTCGGTGGCGGCGGGGCGGAGCTTCTCCCAGATCACCTCGGGTGTGTCCAGCAACCCGATCGTGTTGCCGAGGCTCTTGGACATCTTCGCCTGGCCGTCGAGACCGAGCACGCGCTTGGCGGTGGACAGCAAGGCTTGCGGCTCCGGGAAATAGCCGGGGGCGAACCTGTTGTTCCAGCGCCGCGCGATCTCGCGCATCAGCTCGACGTGCTGCAGCTGGTCCTCGCCGACCGGCACCAGGGTCGCGTGGTACAGGAGGACATCGGCGGTCTGCAGCACGGGATAGTTGAGCAGGCCCGCGGGCACGCTTTCCTGGCGCTGGGCCTTGTCCTTGAACTGCGTCTGCCGCTCGAGCTCGCCCAGCGGGGCGACCGTCATCAGCAGCCAGTTGAGTTCGGTGTGCTCGCGCACGTGCGACTGCACGAACACGATGGCGCGCTCGGGATCGAGCCCACAGGCGAGCAGGCCAGTCGCCATGTCCATCGTGCGGGCGGCGAGCGAGCTCGCGTCGTACGCCTGGGTGATGGCGTGCAGATCGACGATCGAGAACAAACAGTCGTGTTGGTGCTGCAGCCGGACCCAGTTCTGCACCGCGCCGAGGTAGTTGCCGATGTGGAGTTCGCCGGAGGGTTGGATGCCTGAGAAGACGCGGGCCATAGGGGTCACAACCTATGGCGCGGGGTGAAGCACCGCAATATGCGTGACGTCAACGACTTAGTCGACGTTGCCGTGCGCGCGGCGGGCCGCGCCGCGGACTACCTGCGCGACGCGCCACGGCCCGCGCCGAGTGAGTGGACGGAAAAGAGCCGGCACGACTTCGTCACGGTGGTGGACCGCACCGCCGAGCAGATGATCGCCGAAACATTGCTGTCGGCCATGCCGGGCTCACAAGTAATCGGCGAAGAGTTGACGCCCGATTTGGGACCCGCGGCGGACGGCGCGGCGGACGTCGCGTGGGTGGTCGATCCGCTCGACGGCACCACCAACTTCCTGCACGGCTATCCGCAATACGCGGTCTCGATCGGGGCGGTGGTGCGGGGTGCGTTGTGCGTGGGAGTCATCCTCGATGTGGCGCGCGATATTGTGTATCGGGCGGCCAGCGGACAAGGCGCGTGGATGGGATCGCACCGGCTGGCCGTATCCACGACGGAGACGCCGGGCGAGGCGTTGATCGGGACGGGATTCCCGTTCAAGCGGCTCGAGGGGCTCGACGGATACTTGCGGCAATTCACGCGGGTGATGGAGGCGACGGCCGGGATCCGGCGCGCGGGGTCCGCCGCGCTCGACCTGGCCGATGTGGCGGCGGGCCGCCTCGACGCATTCTGGGAGCTGTGGCTCGCGCCCTGGGATGTCGCGGCGGGCGCGGTGTTGGTGCGCGAGGCGGGCGGGGTGGTGACGACGCTCGACGGCTCCGCCGACGTGCTCGGCCCGGGATCGATCGTCGCCGGCAGCCCGACGATGCACGCGTGGCTTCTGAACCTCGTGAGGAACGGATAGATGGCTGGAAAACTGGTGGAGTGCGTTCCCAACTTCTCCGAAGGGCGGAATCAGGCGACGCTCGATGCGCTGCGCACCGCCATCACGACAGTGACCGGCGTGCGGCTGCTCGACGTGCAGGCGGACGCCTCGCATCACCGATCGGTGTTCACGTTCGTGGCCCCGCCCGACGCGGCCGTCGAGGCCGCGTTCCGCGCCGTGCGGGTCGCGCGCGAGCGCATCAACCTGACCCACCATGCGGGCGAGCATCCGCGGATGGGCGCCACCGACGTGGTGCCGTTCATTCCGGTGCGCGACGTGACGATGGACGAGTGCGTGGCGCTGGCTAAGACTCTCGGCGAGCGAGTGGGGCGCGAGCTCGACATTCCGGTCTATCTCTACGCCCGGGCCGCGACGCGACCCGAGCGCGAGCGGCTGCCCGACATCCGCAAAGGCGAGTTCGAGGGCCTGCGCGCGCGCATCGGCACGGATCCCGCGGCGGATCCGGACTACGGACCCAAGCGGCTCCATCCGACGGCGGGCGCGACGGCGATCGGCGCGCGGCCGTTTCTCGTCGCCTACAACATCTATCTCGACACCGCCGACGTCACGATCGCCAAAACGATCGCCAAGGCTATCCGCACGTCCGGCGGCGGCCTGCCCGCGGTGCAAGCGAACGGCTTCGACGTGAACGGCCAGGCCCAAGTGTCGATGAACTTGTTGGACATCGACGTGACACCTCCCGCGACGGTGTTCCGGGCGGTGGAGGAGGCGGCCCGGGCGCGCGGGGTGGCGATCGCAAAAAGCGAGATCGTGGGACTGATTCCGGAGCGCGCCGTGATCGCCACCGCGGCGGCCGACCTGAAATGCGCCGACGCGCCGGACCACATCCTCGAGGCGAAGATCCGCGAGGCCGAGGGACCCACGCTGGACGGCTGGATCGCCGAGCTGGCGGGCGCCAATCCCGTGCCGGGCGGCGGCAGCGCGGCGGCGCTCGCCGGCGCGCTGGCGGCGGCCCTGGTGGCGATGGTCGCCCGGCTGACCGTGGGCCGGAAAGGCTATGCGGCGGTCGAGCCGCGCACGCGAGAGATTCTGGCCGAGGCCGAAACGTTGCTCGTCGAGCTGCGGCGGCTGGTGGATGACGACGCCCACGCCTACGGCCGCGTCAGCGACGCCTATAGGATTCCCAAGGACGACGCCCGCCGCGCCGGCGCGATCGACGCGGCGTTGGTGGGCGCGGCGGAGACGCCGCTCGACGTGGCGCGGCGGGCGGCGCGGGTCGCGGCCCTGGCGGTCGAGATCGGCGGCAGCGGCAACAAGAACGCGCGCTCGGACGCGAAGGTGGCGGCGGGGCTCGCGCGGGCGGCTCTCACGGGCGCCGTGGAGAACGTGCGCGTGAACGTCGCGGCGCTATCCGATGCGACCAAAGGAACGGCCCAACTCGCAGAAGCGGAACGGCTGGAACGGGCCGTGCGCGAGTGATTCAGCCTCCCAAGCCTCGCGCCAGACAGTAGGCCGCCGCGCGCACCGGCGCGGGCGTCGTGCCGTCCGCGGCGAGGGAGTCGGCCCAGGCGCGCAGCTCCGCCGCCAGGCCCAGCCGGAACGGCGGGCCGGCCTGGGCCGGCGGCGACACGTACACGCGGTAGGCCCCGCACCCTCCCCCCTGGGCGACTCCGGCCCGCATCCCACGTCCCATCGAAGGGAAACACGCGGACCACGCGGCCGGAGAGCTGCGCGGCGATACGCCGCAGCGCCACGATCCGCTCGCGCGTGGCGGCGTCGCCGCGCCGCGCGAGCGCGTGCGCCGTGTCGACCGCCGCCTGCGAGCGCAGCGCCTCCCCCAGCGCGAACTCGAAATCCACCGTCGCGAGCGACGCCACCGGCTGGCCGCCCAGGATGCCTGCATCGAACCGCATCTGGAACGCCGCCCGGCGCACAGTGGGCTCGAAGCCGGGGTGCATCGCGCCCGTGACCGTGACCGACCCGGAGTCGATTGCGCCCGACGCGGAGACGATCACCTGAACGCGGGCCAATCCCTCGATCCCCGCCTGCTGCAAGAGCGGCGGGTACGTCACCGCGAAGCTATCGTCGTGGAGGCGCGGTTCGCGATCGAGCTGGCACGGCAGATAGACGGCGGGGCCGGCTGTCGTGCGGGGCGGTAGCGGTTTCGCGGGGCAGACCGCGAGTGGCGCGGTTTGAGCGGCCGCGGCCGCGAGCGACCAGATGATGATCAGGGAGGCCGCGAGGGGGCGCATCGCCCGCTCAAGCCGCTTGCGTGAGGATCCTCGGCGCGACGCCGTTCTCGCCCACCGCCACGGTGTGCTCGAAGTGCGCCGAGAGCGATCCGTCGGCCGTCACCACGGTCCATTTGTCGGCGAGCGTACGGACCTCCGGCGCGCCCACGTTCAGCATCGGCTCGATCGCGATCGTCATACCGGCCACGAGGCGCGGCCCGCGTTTCGGCTTGCCGTAGTTCGGCACCTGCGGCTCCTCGTGGAAGCTCGCGCCGATGCCGTGCCCCACCAGCTCGCGCACGACCGAGTAGCCCGCCGCCTCCGCCACCGTCTGGACGGCGTGCCCGATGTCGCCCGTGTGATTGCCGGCCAGCGCCTGGGCAATGCCCGCCGCGAGCGCGTCCTGCGTGATGCGCAGCAGGCGCTCGGTCTCGGGCGCCACCCGGCCCACCGGAAAGGTCGCGGCCGAGTCGGCGTGCAGGCCATCGAGCCACACGCCCACATCCACGGAGAGCACGTCGCCCTCACGCAGCACGCGCTTGGGCGAGGGGATGCCGTGCACCACTTCCTGGTTGATCGACGTGCACAGCGTGGCGGGGAAATCGTACAGGCCTTTGAACGACGGACGGGCGCCCGGATGGCTGCGGATGAATTGTTCGGCGATGCGGTCCAGCTCGGCGGTCGAGACGCCCGGCTGCGTGTGGCGGGCGACGAGGGCGAGGGTCTCGCCCACGATACGGCCCGCAGCCGCCATCGTGTCGATTTCGCGTGGTGACTTGATCGTGATCATCGCCCGATGATCCGCTTGGTCTCCTCGGTGATCTGCTCGACCGTGCCGCCGCCCGGCACGCGATGCACGATGCCGCGCTCGCTGTAGTGCGCGATGAGCGGGGCGGTGTCGCGGCGGTAGACGTCGAGCCGCGTCTTGATGGCCTCCGGGGTGTCGTCGGAGCGCCCTTCCTGCGACGCCCGCGCCGACATGCGGCGCACCAATTCCTCTTCGTCCACGTCCAGCAGCAGGATGTGGTTCAGGCGCTGGCCGCGCTCCGCCAGCGTGCGATCGACCAGTTCCCCTTGCCGTAGCGTGCGCGGGAACCCGTCCAGCACGGCGCCGTCCTTCGCTTCGGGCTTCGCCAGCTCTTCTTTGATGAGGCCCAGGACGACGCTGTCCGGAACGAGCTCGCCCTTGTCGTAGAACTTCTTCGCTTCGAGCCCGAGCGGCGTGCCGTCTTTGATGGCGGTGCGCAGCAAGTCACCCGTGGTGATCTTGGGCAGGCCGAGGCGCTCGGCGAGCAGCTTCCCCTGGGTGCCCTTGCCGGAGCCGGGAGCGCCGAGGAGGAGGATGAACACGGCTCGGTCCGGGGCCTAGCGGCGCGACGGGCCGCCGCCCCGCATGAACCCGTCGTATTGGCGGAGAATCAGATGCTGCTGGATCTGCTGGACGGTGTCGAGCCCCACGCCGACGACGATCAGCAAGGCGGTGCCGCCGAAACCGAACGGCATGTGCAGGCCGTTCGAGATGATGATGGGGATCAGCGCCACCGCCGAGAGGAACAAGGCGCCCGGCAGGGTGATGCGGGACAGCACGTCGTCGATGTAGTCGGCCGTCGGGGCGCCGGGCTTCACGCCGGGGACGAACCCGCCCTGCTTCTTCAGGTTCTCCGCCAGGTCCACCGGGTTGAAGATGATGGACGTGTAGAAGTAGGAGAAGAACACGATCAACACGCACAGCAGCACGAGGTAAATGGGCGAGTTCGTGTTGAAATTGCTCGCGAATTCCTTCAGCGCCGGGCCGCCGATGAACTGCGCGAGGGTGCCGGGGACGATGATGATCGACTGGGCGAACACGATCGGCATCACGTTGGCCGTATTGAGCCGCAGCGGGATGAACGTCTTTTGCCCTTCCCGGATGCGGCCGCGGCCCATGACCTTGCGCGGGATCTGGATGGGGATGCGGCGCGCGGCGACGGTGACCGCCACCGTGAGTGCCACGACTGCCACCATCACGGCCAGCACGACGAGCAGCTTGGGCACCGTGATCGTGGAGCCCGACGTGGTCAACTCCTCGATCGTGCGAATGGTCTCGGGCCAGATGCGCTCGATGATCGAGAAGAAGATCAGCAGGCTGGCGCCGTTGCCCAGGCCGCGCTCGGTGATCTGCTCGCCCAGCCACATGACGAACACGCCGCCCGTGCTGAGCGTGAGCACCGTGGTCATGCGGAAGCCCCACCCCGGATCGGCCACGGCGTTGGGCAGACTCTCGGTGAACACGGCGAAGCCGTACGCCTGGAAGAAGCACAGCAGGACCGTGAGATAGCGGGTCCACTGCGTGATCGTTTTCCGGCCTTCCTCGTCGCGCTGCATCTTCTCCAACACCGGGAACACCGGCGCGGCGAGCTGGAACACGATGCTGGCTGAGATGTAGGGCATGATGCCCAGCGCGAAGACGCTGGCGCGGGCGAACGTGCCGCCCGCGAACAGGTCGTACAGGCTGAACAGGGTGCCCGACCCCGCGTTGCGCAGATAGTCGGCGAGGGCGCTGGCGTTGACGCCCGGCGTCACGATGTGGGCGCCGACACGGTACACCACGAGGCAGAGGAGCGTGAAGAGGATCTTCTGCTTCAGCTCCGGAACTTTGAACAGATTGGGAATCTGGGGCGCAGTCACGCGGTCAGCCCTCGATGGTCCCGCCCGCCTGCTCGATCTTGGCGCGCGCGGAGGCCGAAACGGACACGCCCTTCACCACGAGCTTGCGCTGCAGATCGCCCATGCCGAGCAGCTTGACCGGATGATCGGGCCGGCGAATCAAGCCGGCGCCGAACAGGGTGTCGGGGGTCACCTCCACGCCTTCCTTCAGGATCGTGAGATGCCGCACGTTCACCACCTGCGCTGGCAGCTTGAACGGATTGGTGAAGCCCCGTTTGGGGATGCGCCGGATGAGCGGCATCTGGCCGCCCTCGAAGCCCGGCCGCGTCTGGCCGCCCGAGCGCGCGGTCTGGCCCTTGCCGCCCTTGCCCGACGTCTTGCCGAGACCGGAGCCCGGGCCGCGGCCCACGCGCCGGCGCGCCGTGCGCGAGCCGCGGGCCGGCCGTAAGTCGTGCAGCGCGAGCTTGCCGGCCGGCTGCGCCGTCTCGGGCGCCTTCGCTCTCGCCTTCGTTTTCGCCTTCGCCTTCGGCATCGCCTACTCCTTCTCCTTCAGCGGCGACACCTCGACCAGGTGCCGCACTTTGTAGAGCATGCCGCGCAGCGCCGGGTGGTCGGGGTGGACCACCACGGCCTGGTGGTGCTTCAGGCCGAGCGCCTCGAGGGTGCGCTTCAAGCGCGCGGCATGGCCGCTGCCCGAGCGCACCTGGCGGATCTTGAGCTTACCCTTGCCCACCGGGGGCAGTGGCCGGTCGCGGCCCGGTTTGCGTTTGCGGTACTTCCGTGTCGGCGGATTACGCGCCATGGGCGGCTCCCTGCCGCGGCCGGTAGGCGATCTGCTCCACCTCGATGCCGCGCTCCTTGGCGACGCGTCGCGGTGTCGTGAGATGCTCCAGCCCGCTCATCGCCGCGCGGACCATGTTGTGCGGGTTGGTGGAGCCGAGACTCTTCGTCAGGATGTCGCGCACGCCGGCGCACTCGAGCACCGCGCGCACCGGGCCACCCGCGATCACGCCGGTACCCGACGCGGCGGGCTTCAACAGCACCCGGCCCGCGCCGTGATGGCCGATGATCTCGTGCGGGATGGTGCCGCCGGTGAGCGGAATTTCGACCATGCGGCGTCGCGCGGCCTCTACGGCTTTGCGCACGGCCTCGCTGACCTCGTTCGCCTTGCCGGTCGCGATGCCGACCTTGCCCTGCCCATCGCCCACGGCGACGAGCGCGTTGAAGCTGAAGCGGCGGCCGCCCTTGACGACTTTGGCCACGCGATTGATCGCGACGACGTTCTCAATGATGCCGTCGCCCTCGCCCTTCTGCCGGTCGTCACGGCGCTCGCCGCCGCGCCCCCGGCCCCGGCCACCACGTCCACCCCGCCCGCGACCCCCACCGCCACCGCCGCCACCACCACCGCCGCCACCGCCACCACCGCCACCACCGCTGCCCGAACCGGCGCCACCACCGCTGCCCGAACCGGCGCCACCGGCGCTCGCGGTCTCGGGGGCGGCCGGCGCAGCCGGCGCGGCCACGGACACTGCGTCGGGGGAAGGACTATCAGCCGGCGCGGGACTCGTCTGCTCGTGCTCGTTGATCATCAGAACTCCAGTCCACCTTTGCGGGCGCCGTCCGCCACAGCCTTCACGCGCCCGTGATACCGGTAGCCGCCGCGATCGAACACCACGGCGGTGATGCCTTGCGTCTTGGCCTGGGCCGCGATCAGGCGGCCCAGGGCGAAGCTCTTGGCGGTCTTCCCCTTGCCCTCGGACTCGACGCCCTCGCTGCGGTCGGACCCGCCGAATAGCGTCACGCCTTTGGTGTCGTCCACCAGCTGGGCGTAGATGTGCTTGGACGAGCGGAACACGACCAGCCGCGGCCGCTCCGGCGTGCCGTTGACCTTCTTGCGCACGCGCAGATGACGGCGGTAGCGCTGGTGCGCCTGCGTCTTGATCTTGTGGATCGATCGCATGGGTTACTTCGCCGCCTGAGCGGTCTTGCCGGCCTTGCGCCGCACCTGCTCGCCCTGATACCGGACGCCCTTGCCCTTGTAGGGCTCGGGCGGCCGGACGGCGCGCAGCTCGGCCGCGACCTGCCCGACCAGCTCCTTGTCGACGCCTTCCACTCTGACCACCGTGTTGTTGTCCACCGAAATTTTGACGCCTTTGGGCGCCTGATATTTGACCGGATGCGAATAGCCCACGATCAGCGTGACGCCGTCCTTGGTGGGCTCCGCCTTGTATCCCACGCCTTGAATCTCGAGCGTCTTCTTGAACCCCGTGGTGACGCCCTCCACCATGTTGGCGACGAGCGTGCGGGTCAGTCCGTGCAGCGCCTTGTGCCGGCTCTCGTCGGACGGACGGCGCACCAGCACCTGCTCGCCTTCCACGACGACCGTGAGCTCGGCGTGGACGGCGCGGCTGATCTCGCCCTTGGGCCCCTTCACGGTGATCTGCCGGCCCGCCACGGTGGCGGACACGCCCTTGGGCAGCGGAACCGGTTTCTTGCCGATGCGCGACATGGCGCCTCCTACCAGACCATCGCGAGCAGCTCGCCGCCCAGGTGGGCGGTGCGCGCTTCGCGATCGGTCATGACGCCCTGCGGCGTGGACAGAATGGCCATACCGAGGCCGTTCTTCACGCGCGGAATCTCGCGGGCTTTGACGTAGCGCCGCAGGCCCGGGGCCGAGACGCGCTGCAGCTCGCGGATGACGGGCGCGTTGTTGTGGTACTTCAGGTACAGGCGCAGCAGCCCGTGCTTGCCGTCATCCAGGATCTTGTAATCCTGGATGTAGTGGTTGTCGCGCAGGATCCGCGCGATCTCGACCTTCAGTTTCGACACCGGCATGTCGGCGCGGCGGTGGCCCGCCGCACAGGCGTTCCGCACGCGCGTCAGCATGTCGGCAACGGGATCAATCACGCTCATCTCGGGGACCGTCCTTTACCAACTGGCCTTGCGCACGCCCGGGATCTCCCCGCGCAGCGCGAGCTCACGGAAACAGATGCGGCACAGCTTGAACTTGCGGAGCGTGCCCCGGCTGCGGCCGCACCGCTGGCAGCGGTAGTAGCCGCGCACCTTGAACTTCGGCTTCCGCTTGACCCTTTCGATCCAGCACTTCTTCGCCATGTTCCTGGTCTCCTAACCGACCGCGACGGGAGTCTCGCCGCGGAAGGGCATGCCCATCTCGCGGAGGAGCGCCAAGGCCGTGTCGTCCCGGCCCGCGCTCGTCACGAACGTGATGTCCATCCCGTGGATCTTCTCGACCTTGTCGTAGTCGATCTCCGGGAAGACCATCTGCTCCTTGATGCCGAGGGTGTAGTTCCCCCGTCCGTCGAAGCTGTCCGACGGCAGCCCGCGGAAGTCGCGCATGCGCGGTACCGCGACCGAAATGAACCGGTCGAGAAACTCATACATCCGCGCGCCGCGCAGCGTCACGCTGCACCCGATGGGCACGCCCTGGCGCAGGTTGAAGTTGGCGATGGACTTCTTGGCGCGCGTGACCACGGGCCGCTGCCCCGTGATGCTCCCGAGCTCCGTCACCGCCACTTCGAGCCCCTTGGGGTTCTTCACCGCGTCGCCCATCCCGACGTTGAGCACGATCTTCTTCAGCTTCGGGACCTGGTGCGGGTTCGAGAACCCGAACTGCTGCTGCAGCCGGGCCCGTACCCGCTGCTCGTAGTGATTGAGCAGGCGGGCCCGCGGCGCCGGCTCCGCCGGAACGGCCGGCGCCGTGGGCGCCGGGGCTTCCCCCTTGGGCGCCTTGGGCTGCTTCGGCTGCTTCGGCTGCTTCGGCTCCTTGGGCTGCTTCGGCTGCTTCTCTTGCGTATCGGCCATGCGTTACCTCACGCGGGGGATCGGCTGGCCGGACTTCACCGCGATCCGCTCCACCGTTCCGTCCGTGTCGCGGCGGCGCCGCACGCGCGTCGGCTGCCCCGACTTCGGGTCCAAGAGCATCACGTTCGCGGCCGCGATGGGCGCCGGGAACTCGATGATGCCGCTCTCGCCCTGGGGCGTGGTCGCGCGCTTGTGGCGCTTCACGACGTTCACGCCTTCCACGGTCACCCGGAATTTCTTGGGGAAGACGTGGAGGATCTTACCTTCCTTGCCGCGGTGCTCGCCGCGGATCACCCGGACCGTGTCGCCCTTGGCCACGTGCAGCTTGTGGCGCGCGGGTTCGAGCCCGCGCACGTTGCGGCTCTTCTTGTAGACGAGCGGCTTCATGTCAGATCACCTCCGGCGCCAGCGACACGATCTTCATGAATTTCTTCTCGCGCAGCTCGCGCCCGACGGGGCCGAAGATGCGTGTGGCGCGCGGCTCGCCCGTGTCGGTGATGAGGACGGCCGCGTTCTCGTCGAAGCGGATGTAGGAGCCGTCCTTGCGCTTCGTTTCCTTGGCCGTACGCACGATCACCGCTTTCACCACCTCGCCCTTCTTGATCTGGCCGGTGGGGATGGCGTCCTTGATCGTGACGACCACGATGTCGCCCAGCCCGCCGTAGCGGCGCTTGGATCCGCCCAACACGCGGATCACGAGCGCGCTGCGCGCGCCCGAGTTGTCGGCGATCTTGACGATGGATTCCTGCTGGATCACGGTCGCCTCTCCGCTTTACTTGGCCCGCTCGACGATATCGACGACGCGCCAGCGCTTGGTCTTGGACAGCGGTCGGGTCTCCTCGATGCGGACCGTATCGCCCGCCTTCGCGCCCACCGCGTTGTGCGCCGCCACGTTCTTGGTGCGCACCATCTGTTTGCCGTAGAACGCGTGGGCGAACCGCCGCTCGAGCACCACGGTGACGGTCTTCGTCATCTTGTCACTCACTACGACGCCCGTCCGCGTCTTGCGCCGGCCCCTCATGCCGTCCTCCGCTCACCCAGAATGGTCTTGATCCGCGCGATGTCGCGCCGGATGGTGCGAAACTGCAGCGGATTGGAGATCGCCTCGGTGCCCGCGCGGAACCGGAGGCGGAACTCCTCCTCCTCGAGGGCCGCGAGCTTCTGCTCGAGCTCTTCGGTCTTCTGCTCCCGCAGGGTCTGGGGCTTCAACCGCGCCATCTTAGCGCTCCTCCCGCTTCACGAACTTCGACTGGAGGGGCAGCTTCGCCGCCGCCAACAGCAGCGCCTTCTTGGCGAGCTCCTCCTCGATGCCTCCCACCTCGAACATCACCCGGCCCGGCTTCACCACCGCCACCCAGCCCTCGGGATTGCCCTTGCCCTTCCCCATCCGGGTCTCGGCCGGCTTCTTGGTGATCGGCTTGTCGGGAAACAGCCGGATCCACACCTTGCCGCCGCGCTTCATCTCGCGCGTGAGTGCCACGCGCGAGGCCTCGATCTGCCGGTTGGTGATCCAGCCCGGCTCGAGCGCCATCAGCCCGTACTGGCCGAAGGCCACGGTGTTGCCGCGGGTCGCGAGACCGTTGGTGCGTCCCTTGAACCGCTTGCGAAACTTGACGCGCTTCGGTGCCAGCATCGCTCAGACGCCCGTCGAATAGGTACGGCCGGACAGATCCTTCGTCTGCTCGCCCTTGAAGATCCAGACCTTCACGCCGATCGTGCCGTACGTCGTCTTCGCGGTGGACTGCGCGTAGTCGATGTCGGCGCGCAACGTATGCAGCGGCACCCGGCCCTCGTGGTAACCCTCGGTGCGGGCGATTTCCGCCCCGCCCAGCCGGCCGGCGCACTTGATCTTGATGCCCTGTGCCCCCATCCGCATGGCGCTCTGCACGGCGCGCTTCATGGCACGGCGGAACGAAATGCGCTGGTTCAGCTGGTGCACGATGCTGTCGCCCACGAGCTGGGCGTCGAGCTCCGGCCGCTTGATCTCCTCGACGTTGATCCCCACTTCCTTGCCCGTGAGCTGCGCCAGCTCGTCGCGCAGCTTGTCCACTTCCGCGCCGCGCTTGCCGATCACCACGCCCGGGCGGCCCGTGTGCACCGTGACCGTCACCTTCCCCGGCTTGCGCTCGATGTGCACGTCCGAAATGGCCGCATGCACCAGCCGCGTCTTGAGATAGCGGCGGATCAGATCGTCTTCCTTCAGGAGCTCGGGGAAGTTGCGGCGCGCGTAATAGCGCGAGCGCCACGGCTTGACGATCCCGAGCCGGAACCCGTAGGGATGTGTCTTCTGGCCCACTTACTTGCTCCTCTTCTTGGCCGGCGCCTTCTTCTTCTTGGCCGGCTTCTCAGGACTCGCCGCCTTGGCGGACTTGGCACCGCGCGCCGCCGCCTTCGCCGGCTTGGGCGACGCCGCGGCCGCGGCTCCCTTGGCCGCCGGCGCCGCGGGCTTCACGGCGGGCACGGCCTCCGACGCCACGTGAATTTCCACGTGGCTGGTGCGCTTCTTGATCGGCGTGCCGCGGCCCATCGCCGCCATGGTGAAGCGCTTGAGCGTCTGGCCTTCGTTGATCACCGCGTATTTCACGCGCAGCTGGTCGGCGTCGAACGCCTCGTTTTGCCGCAAGGCTTTCTGTTCGGCGTTAGCCACGGCCGACTGCAGCACCTTGTGGATCTGCTTGGCGGCCAGCTTCTTGGAAAACCGCAAGATGGCGTACGCCTCCGGCACCGCGCGGCCGCGGATCAAATCGATCACGAGCCGCATCTTGCGCGCCGACTGGCGGGCGGACCGCTGAATCGCTCGGGCTTCCATGCGTTACGCCTTCCCGCCTGATGACGGCGGCGGCGGCGCGGCGGCGGCGGCCTCGCCTTCCTTCTCGGCCGCCGAGCCCTTGGCGCTATGGCCGCGGAACAACCGCGTGGCCGCGAACTCGCCCAGCTTGTGACCCACCATGTTCTCGGTGATGTAGACGGGGATGAACTTGTTCCCGTTGTGCACCGCGAGCGTGTGGCCCACGAAGTCCGGCGTGATGGTCGAGCGCCGGCTCCAGGTCTTGAAGACCTTCTTCTCGTTCTTCGCGTTCAAGGCGTCGATCTTCACTTGCAGCGACGGCTCCACGTACGGGCCCTTCTTGACCGATCGTCCCATTACTGCGTCGCCTTCCCGCGCTTGCGACCGCGCACGATGAGTTTCGTCGACGCCTTCTTCTTATGGCGCGTCTTCTTGCCTTCGACCTTGCCCCAGGGCGAGGTCGGCGGCCGCCCGCCCGAGCTCTTGCCCTCGCCGCCGCCCAACGGGTGGTCCACCGGGTTCATTGCCACACCACGGACTTTGGGCCGCCGACCCAGCCAGCGCGTCTTGCCCGCCTTGCCGACCGACAGCAGCTCGTGCTCGGCGTTGCCGACCTCGCCGATGGTGGCGAGGCACTCGCCGCGGATCATCCGCATCTCGGTGGAGCGCAGCCGCAGCGTGACGTAGTTGCCTTCCTTCGCCACCACCTGCGCGCTGGTGCCGGCTGAGCGGCACAGCTGGCCGCCGCGGCCGATCTTCAGCTCGATGTTGTGCACGTCCGTGCCCAGGGGGATCTCGAACAGCGGGACGGCGTTGCCGGTCCGGATGTCCGAGCCCGGACCCGCCACGACGCTGTCTCCCACCGCCAGACCCTTGGGGTGCAGGATGTAGCGCTTCTCGCCGTCAGCGTAGGTGACGAGCGCGATGCGGCACGTGCGGTTGGGATCGTACTCGACGCCCGAGACCTTGCCCGGCACCCCGAACTTGTTGCGCTTGAAGTCGATGCGCCGGTACTGCCGCTTGTGGCCGCCACCCTGGTGCCGCGTGGTGAGGTGGCCCTTGTTGTTGCGCCCGCCGGTGCGCCGCAACGGCTCGAGCAGGCTCTTCTCGGGCGTGTCCTTCGTCACTTCGGCGAAGTCCGACACCGAGCGGAACCGCGTGGCCGGGGTCACCGGCTTGAACTGTCGAATGCCCATATCAGCCCTCGAACACCTCGATCGAGTCGCCCTCTTTGAGCGTCACGATCGCCTTCTTCCAGGCCGGCCGGCGGCCGTGGTAGCGGCCGTAGGCGCGGGTCTTGGCCGGCGTCGTGATGGTGCGCACACCCGTGACGGTGACCTTGAACAGCGCTTCGAGCGCCGCCTTGATCTGCGGCTTGGTGGCTTCGATGTGCACGCGGAAGGCGTATTCCTTCCGCGTGGCGTACGCCGCCGACGACTTCTCGGTGACCACCGGCCCGACGATGACGGTATGGACGTCAGGCATCCTTCGCTCCTTCGCCACCCAGCGCCGGCAGTTCGACCACCACCGCGTCGGACCAGAGAATCTCGTACACCGTCGCGTCGGCGAAGCGCAGCACCTGCACTTCGGGGAGGTTGCGGCCCGACAGATAGACGTTCGCCGCGCGCGCCGCATCGTCGCTCGCGGTGAGCACCAGAACCTTCTGCTCCGCCACGCCCAGCTTGCCCAACAGCTCAACCAACGCCTTGGTCTTGGGCTTCTCGAAGGCGAGCGGGTCCACCACCATGAGCCGCCCTTCCTGAGCGCGCTGATTCAGCGCCGACTTCTTGGCCAGCTGCCGCACCTTCTTGGGGATGCCGAGCCGGTAGTCGCGCGGGTGCGGCCCGAAGGCGACGCCGCCGTGCCGCCAGTGCGGCGCGCGGGTCGAGCCCTGCCGCGCGCGGCCGGTGCCCTTCTGCCGCCACGGCTTCTGATTGCCGCCCGAGACCTCACTGCGGGTCAACGTGTCGTGCGTGCCCTGGCGCTGGTTGGCGAGGAACGTCACCACCGCCTGGTGCATCACGTCCCGGTTGACCGTGCCGTCGAACAGCGGCTCGGGCAGCGCCATGGTCTTCTTCTTGGCGCCGGCCGCGGAGTAGTGCGGGGCCTCAATCATGGCGGCTCCGGCCTCCCTGCTTGCGGACGGTGACGAGCCCGTTCATCGGCCCCGGCACCGCGCCGCGCACGAACAAGAGATTGCGCTCGGCGTCGATTTTCACGACGCGCAAGCCCAGCTCGGTGAAGTTGCGCGCGCCCATGTGGCCCGGCATCCGCTTCCCCTTGATGATGCGCGAGGGATCGGTGCCCGGCGCGATGGAGCCCGGCTTGCGGTGGCGCGTGTTGCCGTGCGTTTCCGGCCCGCCGTGGAAGTGATAGCGGTGCACCACGCCCTGGAAGCCGCGGCCCTTCGTCACGCCCGCGACCTTCACGCGGTCGCCCGCGACGAAGATCGCCACCGTCACGGCCTCGCCCGGCTTGGGCGCTTCGCCCACCAGGTGGAAGCTCTCGAGAATGCGGGGCGCGGCGTCCAGGCCCGCTTTCTTGGCGTGGCCCGCCAGCGCCTTGGGCGTGCGCTTGGCCTTCTTCGCGCCGAAGCCCAGCTGCACGCGATCCCCCACCACCTGAACGACGGGGCACGGCCCCGCCTCGATCACGGTGCAGGGCACGTGCGCGCCGTCCTCGCCGAACACGCGCGTCATGCCGAGTTTACGTCCGATCAATCCGGTCATGTGTTCCTCGAATGACGGAAAACGGATGACGGAAAACGTTGTCCGCTATCCGTTGTCCGTTGTCCGCTACTCAACCTTAATCTCCACATCCACCCCTGCGGGCAGATCCAGCTTTGTGAGCGCGTCCACCGTCTGCGAGCGCGAGTCCAGGATGTCGATCAGCCGCTTGTGCGTGCGCAGCTCGAACTGCTCCCGGCTCTTCTTGTCGATGTGCGGGCTGCGCAACACCGTCCACATCTGCCGCTTGGTGGGCAACGGGATCGGCCCGGAGACCTGCGCCCCGGTCTTCTCCGCGGTGCGCACGATGTCCGCCGCCGCCTGATCGATCAGGGCGTGGTCGAACGACTTGAGCCGGATGCGAATCTTTTGAGCCATTTGAGTCCTCAGAGCGCTATTTCAAGATTTTCGTGGCCACGCCGGCGCCCACCGTCCGGCCGCCTTCACGGATCGCAAACCGCAGCTGCTCTTCCATCGCGATCGGCGTGATCAGCTCGATCGTCATCTTCGTGTTGTCCCCCG
>JBGPOE010000003.1:0-98057 GCA_041487875.1 Gemmatimonadota bacterium
CCGTACTCCGTCACCCAGGCCCAGCCGATCGTGAACGTGTGGAACCGCAGCATGTCCATGACGCCCACCGCGGGCAGGGCCGCGCCGAACAAGTCCGGCCGCTGCGTCATAGCCGCGCCCACCAGCAGACCGCCGTTCGAGCCCCCGCCGATCGCGAGCTTGGGCGTGCTGGTGTAGCCCCGCGCGATCAGGTACTCGGCGGCGGCGATGAAGTCGTCGAACACGTTCTGCTTCTTCTCGTGCATGCCGGCTTCGTGCCACTCTTCGCCGTACTCCCCGCCGCCCCGCAGATTGGGCACCGCGTACACGCCGCCCATCTCGAGCCACACGAGCACGCTGGGGCTGAACGCGGGCGTGAGGCTGATGTCGAAGCCGCCATACCCGTACAAGTAGGTCGGGTTTTGGCCGTTCTGCACCAGGTCCCGCTTGTGCGTCACAAACATCGGGATGCGCGTCCCGTCCTTGCTCGTGTAAAACACCTGCTCGGTCATGTAGGGAGCCGGATTGAAATCGAGCTGCGGCGCTTTGAAGACCGCGGTCTGTCCGGTCGCGAAGTCGTGGCGGAAGATCGTCGTCGGATAGAGGAACGACGTGAACGCGAAGAACATCTCGGTATCGTGGCGCGACTCGGGGGACAGCTCGCCCACCGCTCCCAAGGCCGGCAGCGCGATCTCGCCCTGCGGCCGCCCGTCCAACGCGAACAGCTTGAGCAGTGAGTGGGCGTCGTGCAGCAAGGTCAGGACGAACGTGTCGTGCACCAGGGCCACGCTCTCGATCACGTCGGTCCCCTGCGGAATCACTTCGCGCCACCGCGCGCGGTCGGGATGGCGCGTGTCGATCGCGATGAGCCGTTTGCGCGGCGCCGCGAGATCCGTGAGGAAATAGAACACCGGCCCGTCGTTCGCCACGAAGCTGTAGCCCGCGTCGAAGTCGTCGAGCAGCGCCACGGGTTTGGCCGCGAGCGCCGGGTGTTGTGCATCCTTCAGATCGAGATAGGCCACGCGATTGCGGCGATCGGTGCCGAGCCACAACGTGAGGATCAGGTAACGCCCGTCCTCCGTCACGCCGGCGCCGATGCCCCAATCAGGATGATCGGGCCGCTCATACACCAGCCGGTCCTGGCCCTGATCGGTGCCGAGGCGGTGGTAGTAGAGCTTGTGATCGTGGTTCACTGAGAGCAGGGGATTGCCGCCCTCGGGTGTGGGGTAGCGGCTGTAGAAGAACCCGGTGTTGTCGTGCGTCCAGGAGATGCCGGAGAATTTGACCCACTGCACCCGGTCGGGAAGATCCTTGCCCGTCGCGACCTCGCGGACGTTGATCTGGTTCCAGTCCGATCCGCTCGCGGCGGTGGCATAGGCCAGGTAGCGGCCATCGTCCGACAGCTCCAGCGTCGACAGCGCCACGGTGCCGTCCGCGCTCAGCGTGTTGGGATCGAGCAGAACGGCGGGCGGCGCCGCGAGCGAGCTTTGCGTATACAGCACCGCCTGATTCTGCAGGCCGTCGTTCTTGAAGAAGAAATAGCGGCCCTTCTTCTTGAACGGCGCGCCGTAGCGGGCGTAGTCCCACAGCGCCGTGAGACGGCGCCGAATCGCGTCGCGCTGCGGGATGGCCGCGAGATAACTGAAGGAGAGCTCATTCTCCGCGGCGATCCAGGCGCGCGTGTCGGGCGCATCCACGTCCTCGAGCCAGCGATACGGATCGGGGACCTTGGTGCCGAAATGATCGTCCACCACGTCGCCGCGCTTGGTGGGCGGGTAGGTGAGCGATTGGGCGGCGGCGGAGCGCGCCGCGCCGAGCAACGCGAGCAGCAAGATGGGAATCCGGGCGTGAGTCGAGGTCATTGGAACGCACTACGATACGCCCAATTGACGTAAGTGACAAGGGCGCTTAACTTTACCGTATGCATTGGACTGCGGCATCGCTCCGTGAGCTTTCGCGCCTGGCAGCGCGGCGGCCGGACGTGCCCGCCAATCGGGTGGTGGTGCTCCCCCCAAGCTCTTCCGACGGTTCGAGCTCCTGCTACAACAATCTTAGGATCCCGCACGGGTGTTTCCCCGACGGGATCGAGGGTTCTTGCTTTGAAGCGCGAGATTCTCATCTCCGGCACGGCGCGGGAGACCCGCGTCGCCATTCTCGAGGACGACCGCCTTGTTGAACTGCTGGTCGATCGTCCCGACGCCCGCCGCATGGTGGGGGACATCTACCTCGGCAAGGTCGAGGCCGTCCTCCCCGGCATCCAGGCTGCCTTCCTCAACATCGGCACGGAAAAGAGCGCCTTTCTCCACGCCTCCGACCTGATCGAGGCGGACGAGGACGAGGAGCCGGGCGAAGCCGACAACGAGGAAGCCGACGAGCCCGCCAACGGGAACGGCGGGGGCAATGGCGGCGCCCAGGGTGGGGGTGGGGCGGGCGGGCGGTTCCGGCGCAAGCTGCCCAACATCGGCGACGAGTTGAAGCGCGGCGAATCCCGCGTCGTCCAGGTCATCAAAGAGCCGATCAGTACGAAGGGTCCCCGCGTCACGGCGCAGATTTCGCTCGCCGGCCGCTTCCTGGTCTACATGCCGTTCGCGTCCAAGGTGGGCGTGTCGCGCAAGATCGCCGACCGCGATCAGCGCGCCAAGCTGCGCGAACTGGTGGCCCGGCTCGTGCCCAAGGACGAGGGCGGCTGGATCATCCGCACCGTCGCCGACGATCTCACCGAAGACACCTGCAAGCGCGAGATCGACCACCTGTTCGGCCTGTGGAAGAAGATCCAGCGCAAGGCCAAGTCGGTCCGTGCTCCGGCGCTGTTGCAGCGCGAGACCAGCCTCACGCGCGGCATCGTGCGCGATCTGTTCAGCGACAAGGTCGATTCGCTGCTGGTCGACTCGAAGCAGCTACACCACGACATCGAGCAGTACTTGAAGCAGATCGATCCCGACCTACAGCAACGCGTGAAGTTCTACGAGGGCGAGACGTCGCTGTTCGACGAGTACGACATCGAAGCCGAGATCCGCAACCTGTTCAAGCCGCGCGTGGACTTGCCCACCGGCGGCTACTTGATCATTCAGCCGACGGAGGCCCTCGTCTCGATCGACGTCAACACCGGTCGCTACACGGGCAAGAAAGACCCCGAGAGCACCATCCTCAAGACGAACATCGAGGCGGCCCGGGAAGTGGCCCGCCAGCTGCGGTTGCGCGACATCGGCGGCATCATCGTGGTGGACTTCATCGACATGGAGACCCGCGGCAACCGCGAGAAAGTCCTGCACGAGCTGCGCACCCACTTGGGCCGCGACCGCGCCCGCACCAAGGCATTCGCCGTCTCCGAGTTGGGGCTGATCGAGATGACGCGGCAGCGCGTGCGCCCGTCGCTGTGGCAATCCATGACCACGGAGTGTCCCACATGCAGCGGCTCGGGGCGGGTGTTCCGGCCCGAAGTCGTGGTGCGGCGCATGGAGCGCTCGCTGCGGCGCGCCGGCGCCGACCACAAGGAGCGCAAGCTCGCCGTGCGGCTGCATCCGGAAGTGGCGCTGTACCTGGTGGAGCAGGAGCCTAACTTCTTGCGCCAGTTGGAGAAGGCGACCGGCTTGGAGCTCGAGGTGCGCGACGACCCGATGATGCGGCTGGACGAGTTCCGGATGATGGCGAAGCCGGCGGGCAGGGACGTGACGGAGTTGTATGCGGTCGCGTGAGCCATCAGCCGTGAGCGCCTGCTGATGGCTGATGGATACTTGACCGAAACTCAAGTCGCCATTAGAGTTCCGCTCCCATGACCTACGCCATCTTCTCCACCGGCGGCCAGCAATTCAAGGCCGAGCCGGGCCTGACCATCCGGGTGCCCCATCTCCAAGCCGAGCCGGGGACGAAGGTCACGTTCGACGAGGTGCTGCTCGCGAGCGACGGCAAGGACGTGCACACCGGCAAGCCGACGGTGAAGGGTGCCAAGGTGACGGCCGAGGTCGTGCGTCACGGCAAGGACAAGAAGGTCCGCATCTTTCGTTTCGCCCGCCGCACGGGCTACCGCCGGCATGCCGGGCATCGCCAGGAGTTCACCGAAGTGAAGATCGCTGACGTGAAAGTCGGCTGAGGACAGCATGGCTCACAAGAAGGGCGTCGGTTCCTCGCGCAACGGCCGCGATTCGAATCCCAAGTATCTGGGCGTAAAGCGCTATGGCGGCGAGTTTGTCACCGCCGGCAGCATCATCGTGATGCAGCGCGGCACGAAATTCCATCCCGGCACCAACGTGCGTCGCGCCTCCAACGACTCGTTGTTCTCGGTCGTGGACGGCGTGGTGAAGTTCGAGCACAAAGACAAAGAGCGGATGAAGGTGAGCGTGTATCCCAAGGCAGGCGCGTAGACGCCCAGGCGCCTCGACGCGCAGGAACGACAAGGCGGCGACCCCAGAATCGGATCGCCGCCTTTGCTTTGTCGAAGCCCCGGCGCGTCTGCGCGCCTACGCGTCTAGTAGTTCGGTGGCAGTTTCCGGTACCGCTGCAGCAGCTCCGTCTGCCGGCTGGTGAGCGGGATGTCGCGGCCGCGGATAAAGACGTGCTCCACGCCCGTCGTGAACTCGAACGGGTCGCCCGACCAGATGACGACGTTTGCCACTTTCCCCGCGTCGAGCGAGCCGTAGCGGTCGGCCACGCCGAACGTCTCGGCAGGCGCGAGCGTGATGGCGCGCAGCGCCTGATCCCACGTCATGCCGTTCGACACCGCGTTCCCCGCCTGCTGCCGGATGTTGCGCGAGTTGTGCGTGTCGGTCTCCATCAGCGAGACCTTCACGCCCGCCTTGGCGAGCATGGCTGCATTTTCGTACCTGATACCGAGTGCATCATAGGACGGGACGTTATCGAGCGGCTCGACCAGCACCGGCACGCCCGCCGCCGCGATATCACCCGCGATCTCCCAGCCCTCGGCCGCGCCCGCGAGAATCAGCTTGAGCTTGTATTCGCGGCCGATGCGCAGCACGGTGCGAATGTCGCTCACGCGGTTAGCATAGGCGATCAGCGGCAGCTGCCCGCGCAGCACCGGTAGCAGCGCCTCGAGCTCGGCTGCGGGGGCCGCGAGCTGCTGCATCTGCGCCCGCGAGTAGTCCGCCTTGCGGCGGGCATACTCGAGCGCGTCGTTGAACACGCGGCGCAGCCGCAGCGCCACGCCCGCGCGCGAGTTGCCACCCGCGCCCTTGCCGCCTTCCGACATGTCCACGACGATCCCCACCGGCGTCTTGACGAGCATCTGCTCGATCGTGGCGCCGTCGAGATCGATCAGGACGGCTTGGCCCTCGATCCACGCACCGCCGGGGCTCGCGAGCGTGGTGGTGACGCCCTCCACCCGCGTGACCGGAATCAACTGGGAGGCGGGGTTGATGCCCTCCGCCACGTTGAACGACGCGGCGATATCGCTGCCGCGCAGCGCCATTTCGTTGTCGCCCGGCACCGCGCCGATTTCGGTGAGGCCCATCTGGCCCGCGCCGTCGATCAGCCCGGGCGTCACCCATTTACCCGTCGCGTCGATCTTGGTGGCGTCGGGGGGCACGGCCACGTTGGCCCCCACGGCGACGATGCGGCCGTCGCGGATCAATACCGTGGCGTGCTCGATCTTGGGGCCCGAGACGGGGTACACCGTTCCGCCCGTGATCGCGATGGTCTGAGCCAGCAGGAAGGCGATCATCGGTCGCTCCCGGGGGCGGGCTCTTGCCCCAGCTCGAAGTCGGTGCGCGGCTGGTGCGCGGGATCGTTCCGGTCGTAGACCAGCCAGCCGTCGTTGTAGACCTGCAGCGTCTTGGCGTAGACCGAGAACGGGTCGGCGCTCCACAGGACGACGTCCGCCATCTTGCCGGGCTCGAGCGTTCCCACGATCGAATCGATGCCCAGCACCCACGCCGCATTGGCCGTCATCCAGCGCAGCGCCTGATCGCGCGTGATCGGAATGCCGGCGCGGATCCCGGCGTACATCGCTTTCGCCACTTCCTGGTTGAGGCGCTGGATGCCGCCCGGATCGTCCGAGTGGATCGTCGCCCGGGCACCCGCTTGCTGCACCAGCGCCAGGTTCTCATGAATGCCGTCCATCGCTTCTTCCTTGAAGCCCCACCAGTCCGCCCACATCGCCGCCGCGACGCCGTTCGCGGCGAGCAGGTCGGCGACTTTGTACGACTCGACCGCGTGATGGAACGCGCGGATGTGGAACCCGAATTCCCGCGCCAAATCCATCATCTGCGCCATTTCGTCGGCCCGGTAGCAATGGTTCTGCACGAGGATGTGTCCGCGCAGCACCTCGGCCAACGTCTCGAGCCGGAGGTTGCGGCCCGGCGGGTCGCCCTGATGATCGCGGTTCCACTTGTCCCAGCGCTGGCGGTAGTCCTCGGCCGCGATGAACGCGGCGCGATAGCCTGCCATGTTGCCCATGCGGGTGGACGGCCCGCCGCGATTGCCGTAGACCCGCTTGGGATTCTCGCCGCACGCCATCTTCAGGCCGTAGGGCGCGCCGGGGAACTTCATGGCCTGCACGGTGCGCGCCGGGATGAGCTTCAGCACCGCGCTGCGACCGCCGATCAGGTTGGCCGAGCCGGGCAACGCCTGGATCGTGGTGATGCCACCCGCGATCGCGAGAGGAATCTGGGGATCCTGCGGCCAGAACGAATGCTCCGCCCAGACCTCCGCGGTGACCGGATTGGTCGCCTCGTTGCCATCCGACTCCGCGTCCGTACCCGGCGCCGCGTAGACGCCGATGTGCGAATGCACGTCGATGATGCCCGGCGTCACGAACTTGCCCGTGCCGTCCACGACGATCGCATCGGCCGGCGCCTGGACGCTCGTGCCCACGGCGACGATGCGGCCGTCGCGAAACAGAATCGATCCGTTCTGGATCTCCTGGCCCGCGGCCGTCATGATGGTCGCGTTCTTGATGAGCACCGGTGCGTTGGGATGGCGGCGATAGGTCGACGGGTATTGCGGCCGGTCGACGCTGCTCGTGTCGGCCGTGGCCGCAGCGGGCTTGGCAGCAGCCGCTGGCGCCGCCGGTTGCTGCGCCGGGCGCGCGCCGGCCGACGCGCATGCGGCCGCCAAGACGAGCAGCGTGGCGAGGGTGAAACGCATGGGTGATACCTCCTGGGAGATCACTTCACGAGCTCGAGCACGTACGGCGCGCCGACGGGCTGCATGCGCACCACGCGCCGCGGCGTCGTCGTGGTCACGTGCATCACGATGGACGCGACGCCCGTAATCTCGACGCGCCAGGCCTGGAAGCTGCCGGCCGGGACGGTGACGCTGTCGGGGCCCGCGACGTGCAGGGTGTACACCTGCGGCGCGCCGGCGCCCGGGGAGAGGACGTTCAGGTGGAGGGTCTTCCCGGCAGCGAGCGGCAACGCGGGGATCAACGCCGTGAGCGACGTCTCGTCGTACGTGCCGGCGGCCACGGCCGTATCTATCTGCACGGTCCGCGGCGTACCCGACGGTTGCGGAATCGTCGCCGTTCCCTTCACGCGGCCCCCCGCGAAGCGCAGATGAATCTCGCTGGCTTGCGCACCCACTTTGCCGGTCTGATCGACCGTCATCACCGCCAGCGTCTTCGCATCGAAGCTCGCGATGGTGTTCTGCGTGGCGCTCGCCGCGGGAATCGCCAGGCGCTCGTCGTACACGAGCGAGTCGGCGGTGCGGTGCACCGTGCCGACCTGCATGCCCACGACGTTCCCCTGCACGCTGATCTGGAAGCTGTCGCGGCGCGACACCAGCTGGGCCGGGTCGAGCATCACGTTCTCGGCCGTCGGGTGCAGGTCACCGAGCGTCATCGCCTTGCCGTCCACATCCACCAGGCGGACGGGGGCGATGGCGCTGAGCTTGTCGTACAGCTGCTCGGCATCGCCCACCACCACGATGGTGAGCCAGTCGCGCCGGATGGCGCGCTGGGCGGCGGCCCGCGCCTGCGCCGCCGTCACGGCGTTGAGCCGCTCACGGTAGCGGCGCAGGTAGTCGGCGGGGAGCCCGAGCAGCCGCGCGTTCGCGAGCTGCGACGCGATCTGGCTCGGCGTCTCGATCACCAGTGGAAAGGAGCCCACGAGGAACCCCTTCGCCCCGACCAACTCCGAGTCCGGCGCGGGCTCCGCGCGGATGCGATCGAGCTGATTCAACAGCTCCTTGAGCGCGCTGTCGGCCACGGCCGTGCGCGTTTCCGCCGTCGCCTGGAAGTACCCCACGCCGCGGTGCCGCCGCAGGGCGGCGTACGATCCGTAGGTCCAGCCGCGCTGCTCGCGCAGAATAAGAAAGAGGCGGGAGTCCGCGCCGCCGCCCAGAATCTGGCTCGCGACGCGGGCGGCGTAGTACCCGGAGTCCGTTGGAAGGAAGGTGAGGTTGCCCGCGACGATATTCGCCTGGACCGATCCCGGCCGGTGCACGAGCAGGATGTCCGTGCGCTTCTTCGTGTTGGTGGCCGCGGGCGTGACCACGGCCGGCGCGGCGCCAGTCCAGCCCGCGAAGGTCTTCTCGGCAAGCGCCCGCGCCTGCGGCAGCGTGACGTCGCCGGCGACGACGAGCAGCGCGCCCGCGGGCCGCAGCCGCGTAGCGGCGAACTTCGCTACGTCGGCGCGGGTGATCGCGTGATAGCTGTCGGCCGTGGGACTCCGCCCGTAGGGGTGCCGACCGTAGATCTCCTTCGCGAAAAAGCGGCCGGCCACTTCGCCCGGATCGGACAGGGCGAGCTGCAGCGCCGACAGCGCCCGCGTGCGCGTCAGCTCCACTTCGGATGCGGGAAAAGTGGGCCGCCGCGCGACATCACCCACGAGCTGGAAGGCGAGCGGCAGCTGATCGCTCAGGACGTCGGCCGAGATCGTGAGGAAATCGTCGTCCGACGCGGCGCCGAGCGAGCCGCCCACGCCTTCGATGGTGGACGCGAGCTGCTCCGCAGTGCGGGAGCCCGCCCCCTTGGTGAGCAGGTCCGACGTCAGCCCGGACAACCCTTCTTTGCCGGCCGGGTCGTACAACGCGCCCGCGCGGAAGGCGATGGTCACCGAGGCGACCGGCTGTTCGTGGTGCGCGACGACGATCAGCGTCATGCCGTTCGCCAGCACCACCTGCTGGAACGGCGGAAAGCGCACCGGCGCGAGCGGTGTGGGGGCGGGGGGTGTGGGAGGCAAAGAGTCCTGGGCGCCCGCGCCGCCGGTCAGAACGAGCGTCATCGCCAGCACCAAGACGCCCGCCAGCCCGCCTGCCCGCTTGCCCGCGCTCACTGGCCACCTCCCGACTGCGCCGCCGCGGGTTTGACGAGCACGACCACCGCGTTGGCCGGGTCCAGGTACTTCGCGGCGACGCGGCGGATGTCGTCCGCCGTCACCGCCAGCAGCGAGGTCAAGTCCGTGTTGATCTCGGCGATCGAGCCGTGGAACATGTCGTAGTGGTGCAATTCTTCCGCCTTGTCGATCGTGGTCTCGCGGCCGTGCACGAAGCTCGCGCGCACGGTGTTCTTGGCCTTGGTGAGCTCGTCAGCCGACACGCCGTGCGCGCGGATGCTGTCCACCTGTGCCGCGAGCAAAGTGTCCACGCGCCCCACGGAGATGCCCTGGTTCGCGATGCCGTACACGGCGAGCACGCCCGGTCCGCGACGCACGCCGGGCAGGAAGCTGCCGGCCTGGACCGCCGCCTGATCGTGGCGCACCACGGAGACGTTGAGCCGGGAGCTCTCGCCCTGGCCCAGGATGATATTGAGCAGCTCGAGCGCCGGCGTGTCGCCGTCGGCGTGCGGCGGAATCCGGTAAAACCGGATGTCGGCCGGCAGGTTAGCGTGCGGGTCGGGCACTTCGCGTGCGCGCGCACCCGGCGCGAGCTTCCAATCGCAGGTGACCGGAGCCGCGGCGGCGTGGCGCGGGATGGCGCCGAAATACTGCGTGATCAACCGCCGCAGCTCGGCGGGCTGGAAATCGCCCACGACGGCGAGCGTGGCGTTGTTGGGCGCGTAGTACGTGTCGAAGAACGCCTGCACGTCGGCGACTTTGGCGGAATCGAGGTCGTCCATCGAGCCGATGACGGTGTGTGCGTAGGGGAAACACGCCGTGCTGTCGTACGGCCACGTGGTGCCGTCCTCGAAGGCAGCCGCATACGGCTGATTGTCCACGCCCAGCCGTCGCTCTTCCTTCACCGTCTGGCGCTGATTCTCGAAGTTGTCCTGCGTGATCGCGAGCGAGCGCATCCGGTCCGCCTCGAGCCACAGCGCGAGGTTCAGCCGGTTGGAAGGCACCGTCTCGAAGAAGTTGGTGCGCTCTTCCGTCGTGCTGCCGTTCACGTTGCCGCCGGCCCGCTCCACGAGCTGCAAGTGCTCCGACTTTCTCACATGGGCCGAGCCTTGGAACATCATGTGCTCGAACAAATGGGCGAAGCCCGAGCGGCCGGGCCGTTCGTTGCGCGAGCCCGTGTTGTACCACACGTCCACGCTCACGATCGGCGTGGAGTGGTCTTCCGAGTAGATCACGCGGAGGCCGTTCGCCAGCGCGAACGTGTCGTAGCTGATCCGGCCGGCCTGCGCGGCGAGGCGCCCGCCGCCGGCGAGACACACCGCCGCGAGAATGAGAGATGATCGCATACGTGCGCTACGCATCGTATCAGTACTCCGTTCGGAGAGTGAACCGGCGGCGGCGTCAGAGATCGGTCAGGGCTGCTCCGCGGGCAGCGGCGGCCCTGAATGAACCAGCTCGAAAGTGAACGCGCCATCCGGCGTCTCGCCCTTCACCACCCGTCGCGGCGCGGTGCGGCTGACGAACAGCCGCAATCCGCCGGTCACGAGCGGCAGGACATCGAACTGGCCCGCGGGAACCTGGATCGTGCGCACGGCCTCGGCCACCACGGACACCATCTCGATCGAGTCGCCGAACTCGGTGTAACCGCGGCCTACGAGCGAGTCGCCCGGAGCGGCGGCGAGACCCGGGGCGGCGAACCATTGATAGGTGGACCAGACCGCCCCGGCCGGCAGCGGTACGTGGATCGGCACGATCGTCACGCCCGCCTTGCGCCCCGCCGCGCGGCGCCGGCCCTCCACTCGGCCGTCGCGCACGTCGAGATCGTGCTCCACCATGACGGTGTCGCTCTGCGGCGCGAACGACTCGACGTGGTGGAAGTAGGACACCGGCGCGCCCGTCAACCGGTCGGCCACCACCCGCAAGCGCTCAGTGGCCGCGGGCTGCAGCTCCGACTGCGCGGTGAACACCACCTGCTGCCCCGTCTCCAGCGCCTTGACCTGGTACTGCCACACCGCCCAGCCCCGCTCCTCGCCGCGCACGCGAAAGACGAACGAATCGCGCGTGACGGGAAGGGCGGTGAGGTCAAAGCGCAACGGCTTCGCGGCCGGCCGGGGCGCCTGAGCCGTGGCGTTAGGGACGAGAAGGAAGCAGAGCCAGCGCATTGCGCTCCAAGATGGCATGCCGGTGGTCGTCGCTCAGTGGCAGCGCGAGGAACTGGTCGATGTTCTGCCGCAGGTCCTTCACGCCCGGGCTGGGCCAGTCCGTGCCCCACAACGCCCGATCCGCCACTTCGGCGAGGCGGGGAAAGTACTCCAGCAACCTGGCGGGCGGAATGCCGGATAGGTCGAGCCACACGCGGGCGTGGCGCCGCAAAATGAAGAACGCCTCCTCCATGTAGAGCGGGCGCCCGCCGTGCGCCATCAAGAGCCGCAAGTCGGGGAAGTCGATCGCGACGTCGTCCAGCTCCATCGGGTTCCCGTACTTGGAGCGGGCGCCCGGGAAGATGCTCGTCCCCGTGTGCACCATCACCGGCAAGCCGCGCTCCTCGCAGCGCCGGTAAATCGCGCCCAACGCGTCGAGACCCTCGGTGTAGGCGTTGGCGGGAAACCCTTGGTGCGGCGGATGGATCTTGAGCACGCGGATCCCCAGATCCACCAGGCGGTCCACGTCGCCCGCCGGGTCGCGCGTGACGCGCGGATGGACCCCGCCGTACGGCAGCAGCCGCTCGGGATTCGCCCGCGCGTATTTGGCGGCGAAAGCATTGGTCGTGTCGTTGAACCCCATCACGTCGGGACTCGGGTAGTTCACGAGGCCCGCGCGCCACACGCCCGCGCGGTCCATCACGTCGAGCAGGGCCTGGGGATCGTCCATCATCGCCAGCAGGAAATCCCAATGGTCTTCTTTGCCGCGGCGCATCGACTCCTGCACGTGCGGCAGCATGTCGCGCCACGGCTGGATGTGGATGTGGACGTCAGTGATGCGGGTCAGTCGCTCCAGGTGTAGAACCCCTTTCCCGTCTTCTTCCCGAGCTCGCCGGCCTTGACCTTGTCGCGCAGGATGCGGGGCGGCTCGTAGTGCGGCGCGCCCAGCGTACGGTGCAGGTGCTCCGCGATCGCGAGGCGGACGTCGAGCCCCACCAGATCGGTGAGCTTGAGGGGACCCAGCGGATGGTTGTAGCCGAGCTCCATCGCCTTGTCGATGTCCTCGGCCGACGCCACGCCCTGCTCGAGCATGCGCATCGCCTCGAGGCCCAGCACCACGCCCAGCCGGCTCGAGACGAATCCCGGCGAGTCGCGTACCACGATGGGCTCCTTGCCAAGGAAGCGCGCGAACGCCAGAGCGCGTTCCGTGGCATCCCGGCCGATACCGGCGTGCGTCACCACCTCGACGAGCTTCATCGCGTGCACCGGATTGAAGAAGTGCACGCCCACGCACCGCCCGGGGTCGTGCAACGCCCGGGCGATCTCCCCGATGGAGAGCGACGACGTGTTCGAGGCGAGGAGCGCGCCCTTGGGCGCCCGCCGCTCCACTTCCGCGAGCAGGCGCTGCTTCACCTCGAGCTGTTCCACCACCGCCTCGACCACGACGTCGGCATCCGCCACGGCGGCGCCCAAGTCGGGCTCCGTGCGCACGCGGGCGCGCACCGCGGCGGCGAGTGCTTCGGTGAGCTTGCCGCGCTTCATGCCGCCCGCGAGCAACCCGTCGATCTTGTTCCACGCGAGCTCCAATACAGCGGCGTTCGTGTCCGTCAGCGTGACGGCGCAGCCGGCGAGGGCGGCAACGTAGGCGATGCCGTGCCCCATGGTCCCGGCGCCGACGACCGTGATGCGCGCCGTCGCGCTCACGCCGCCCCGTCCACGATCCTGCGGGCCACGTCGGGACAGTTCGTGCAGATGCCGTCGACGCCCAGGTCGACCATGCGCTTGATGTCTTCGGCGTCGTTCGCCGTCCAGCCGAAGATCCGGCAGTTCGCGGTATGGATCGCATCGACCAGGCCAGCGTCGATCAGCCCCTGGTCCTCCCACAGGGTCTGCGCCCCGGTGTCTTCCAGCTCCTCGAGGGGGCGGATGGGATAGGACGCGATGAGAATGCCGCGCGGCATCTTGGGCCGCGCGAACCCGATGCGGCTGACGATGCGATGATCGAAGCTGTGCACGGCATACCGGCCCTTGGCGCCCTTATCGAGCACCGCGTAGAGCAGGCCATCGAACTGCTGCGGCAAGGACTTCACTTCGACGAACACCTGCAACGGCGCAGGGATCGCGGCCAGCGCCTCCTCGAGGGTGGGGATCGGCTCGCCGTTGGGGAGGTGCAGGGCGCCGATCTGCTTGGCCGTCGAGCGGGTGATGTGCGTGTGATTGACGGCTTCGTCGTGGTGCACGAACAGCATGCCGTCGCGCGTGGCGTGGATGTCGAGCTCCACGCCATCCGCGCCGCGGGGTTTGGCGGCCCGGAACGCGGCGAGAGAGTTTTCGCACTCGTACGCCGACGCGCCCCGATGGGCGATGACCAGGGGCCGCGTCACTGCAGCAGGCTGTCCGCCTTCTTCGCCTCGATCCAGTCCGGCTCCTTCTCGATGTCGTGCACCACCGCGATGTCCTCGGGCCGGGGCAGCACCGATTCGAGGTACGCCGGATATTTCGCCGCGTCCAGCGGCTCGCCGTCCACGTCGAAGTGCTGGTGGGCGAACAGGCCGATGCGGCGGTTGAATTTCAGATCGGGGACCTTGAGCTGCCGCTCGCGCTCGGGGATGAACATGTTGAGCCGCTCGATCAGCTTCACGATCTCCTGGCGGTACAGGCCGCGGGCGTATTCGTTGAGCTTGGCCTTGTCGGGCTCGCTGATGTTCTCGCGCTCGTCGTAGCGGCCCTTCAAACCCCACACGTAGGCCCAGTGCGCCGAGGACGAGTTGTCGGTGCCGAACAGGTCGAAGGCCGTGGGAATCCACTTATTGAAGAAGCGCTGGATCACCTCGGGCGGCATCTTGCCCGCTTTGACGATGCGCAGCAATCCGTTGTTGCCGGTGCCCAGGTGGAACGACTCCTCCTTGAGCATCGGCCCCATCGAGCGCGACAGCGGGTCGAACGCCGACACCGACAGCATCTTGAGCTGGAACTTGCCGTCGCGGTCGATGAACTGGGTGTAGGTGAAGAAGTCGAGCCAGTTGTCGACGATCTCGTTGAAGGAGCCCAGCAGCCGCTCGCCCTCGTCGGCGCGGCGCTCCAGCAGCTTCGCCGCCTCGCGCTTGCCTTCGTCGCCGAAATGCGAGCACAGCAGGTAGGACATCTGCCAGCCGTGCCGCATCTCTTCGGTCATCACGCGCTGCAACGACAGCAAGTCGTAGTCCGACGGCGCGTGATGCAGCAGGTTGCGCTGCTGCTCGACCGAGGCGAACTCCGTGTCGCCCTGGTAGACGATGAGGTTCAACAGCGCGTCGCGGATGCGCTGATCGGGGATGTGCATCACGGTCGGCCACTTGCGCTGGCCCTTGTAATGGCCGAACTCGATGTGCGGGACTTCGGGATCGCCGAACTTGGCGTCGAAGTTGAAGTCGCGCAGCGCACCCGACGGCAGACCGATCGAGTCCTGCCAGTAACGGAAGTAGTCGATCCAGTCGTCAAAGTTGCCCAGCTTGCGAACCATGTCAGCGACTCCTTCGGGAAAGGGACTGCGCGATCCGTTCGCGCGCGTCCGCTGTAGCGAACAACTCGTGTTGCGTGGCGATCTCCCAATCGAGCATGGCCTCGAGCGAGGTCGCAGCACTCCGGTACAATCCTTCCTTGGCGCGCCGCATGGCCAGCGGCGGCTGGGCAGCCCACGTCATAGCCAGGGCCCGCACTTCGACGGCGAGCCGGTCGGCCGGCACCACCTGGTCGAACACACCCAGCGCCAGGGCCTCGGCCGCGGGAATCATGCGCGCGCTCCACACCAGCTCCAGCGCTTTCGATGGGCCCACGAGGCGGGGCAAGAGCCAGCTGCCGCCCCAGTCGGGCGCGAGGCCGAGCTTCGCGAACACCTGCCCGATCTGCGCCTGGTCCGAGGCGATGCGGTAGTCGCAGGCGAGCGCGAGATTGGCGCCGCCGCCCGCCGCCGCGCCGTTCACCGCGGCCAGCACCGGCTGCGGCGCCCCACGCAACAGCAGCGCGATCGTCTTGCCCGCGGCTACCAGCGCATCACCCTCGGCGCCCAACACGGTGAGATCGGCGCCGGCGCAGAACGAGCGCCCCGCTCCCGTGAGCACGAGCACGCGCACCGCGGTCGAGCCCGCGAGCATCTTCAGCGCGTCGATCAAGTCGTCGCACAACGCGCGGTTCAGCGCGTTGAGCTTGTCGGGGCGGTTGAGCGTGACCGTGCCCACCCCGCCCGCGATGTCCACCATCACCGTATCGTAGGCGGCCATCAGACGCGCTCCACGATCATCGCGATGCCTTGGCCCACACCGATGCACATCGTCGCCAAGCCGTAGCGCGTTTTCGTGCGGTGCAGCGCATGCACTAGCGTGGTCAGGATCTTCGCCCCGGTGCAGCCCAGCGGATGCCCCAGGGCGATGCCGCCGCCGTAAATGTTCGTCTTCTCGGGATCGAGCTTGAGCTCGCGCATGCAGGCGATCGCTTGCGCGGCGAACGCTTCGTTCAACTCGATCAGGTCGATCTGGTCGATGGTGAGGCCCGCCCGCTTGAGCGCTCTTTGGGTCGCGGGGATCGGACCCAGGCCCATAACACTCGGATCCACACCCGCCACCGCCGTCGCCACGACGCGCGCCAGCGGCTGCGCCCGCCCGCGACCGTCCTCGCCCGTCACCAGCAATGCCGCCGCCCCATCGTTGATGCCGCTCGAGCTGCCCGCGGTCACGGTGCCGTCGGCTCGGAAGGCGGGCTTCAACTTCGCGAGCTTCTCCGCCGACGCATCGAGGCGCGGGTATTCGTCTTTCGCGAACGTCGAGCCGTCGGGGAGCACCACGGGCACGAGCTCGTCGGTGAAGACGCAGTCCGTGAGCGCCGTTGCCGCACGCCGCTGGCTCTCGAGGGCGAACGCGTCCTGCTCGCCACGGCCGATCTTGTAGCGGGCGGCCACGACCTCGGCCGTCTCGCCCATCGCGATCGTCCAGTCTTTCTTGAAACGGGGATTGGTAAAGCGCCAGCCCACTGTGGTGTCGGCCACCTCGGGCGTCTTCCGGCTCCACACTTCGCCGGACTTGAGCGTCACGTAGGGGGCGCGGGTCATGTTCTCGACGCCCCCGGCGACGAAGACCGCGCCTTCGCCCGCCTTGATCGCCTGCGCGGCGCTCGCCACGGCCTGGAGTCCCGAGCCACACAGCCGGTTGACTGTTTGACCAGGCACTTCGACGGGCAGTCCTGCAAGCAGCAGCGCCATCCGCGCGACGTTGCGGTTGTCTTCGCCCGCCTGGTTGGTGCAGCCCAGGATCACGTCGTCGATCGTCCGAGGATCGACACCGCTGCGCTCCACGATCGCCTTGATCGGCACCGCAGCCAGATCGTCGGCGCGAACGGACGCCAGACTGCCGCCGTGTTTGCCGACCGGGGTCCGGAGAGCGGCGCAAATGTACGCCTCGCGCGTCACGTTTCCCCTTTCCCCATTCCCGCTTCCCCCCCTTTCACAGCGCCACCCACACAGTCTTCGTTTCCAGATAGCTGTCGAGCGCGTCCCGCCCCAGGTCGCGCCCGTAGCCGCTCGCCTTGAATCCGCCGAACGGCGCGCCCGCGTCGTAGAAGTTGTACGCGTTGATCCACACGGTGCCCGCGCGGATGGCGCGGGCCGCGCGATGCGCCTTCTGGATATCCTTGGTCCAGATGCCCGCGGCGAGGCCGTAGATGGTGCGGTTGGCGAGTGCCACGCCGTGCTCGAAGTCGTCGAAGGAGAGCACCGCCAGGACCGGCCCGAAGATCTCTTCGCGCGCGATGGTCATCTCGGGCACGACTTTGTCGAACACGGTCGCCTCGACGAAGTAGCCCTTACCGTTCGCCTGCGCGGCCTTGCCGCCCGCGACCAGCGCGGCGCCTTCGTCCACGCCCTTCTTGATGTAGCCCAGGACCGTATCCTGCTGCTTCTTGGAGACGAGCGCGCCGAGTCGCGTGTTCTTGTCCAGCGGATCGCCCACCGTGAGCTTCTTGGCGCTCGCGGCGAGCTGCTCCACCACCTGATCGTGCACGCTCTTCTCGACCAGCAGGCGCGAGCCCGCGGCGCACACTTCGCCCTTGCCGTAGAAGATGCCGGTTTGCGCGCCGCGCACGGCCGCCTTCAAGTCGGCGTCCGCGAAGATGATGTTGGGGCTCTTGCCGCCGAGCTCCAACGTGAGGCGCTTGTTGGTGTCGGCCGCCATCCTCATGATCTGCCGGCCGACCTCCGTGGAACCCGTGAACGAGATCTTGTCCACGTCGGGATGGCGCACCAGCGCCGCGCCCGCGGTCGAGCCGCCGCCCGCCACCACGTTGAAGGCACCAGGCGGGAAGCCCGCCTCGAGCGCCAGCTCGGCGAAGAGCAGGGCGGTGAGCGGCGTCTCCGAGGCGGGCTTCAGCACCACCGTGCATCCCGCCGCCAGCGCGGGGGCGAACTTCCAGCTGGCGATGTTGAGCGGGAAATTCCACGGTACGATGGCGCCCACCACGCCCACCGGCTCGCGCAAGGTATAGACGAAGAACGGGCCGTCGACCGGCAGCGTATCGCCCGTGATCTTGTCGGCCCAGCCCGCGTAGTAGCGCAGCGTGTTGACCGTGAGCGTCAGCTCGATCTTCGACTCGAACAGCGTCTTGCCGTTGTGCGCCGTCTCGAGCCGCGCGAATTCGTCGAGCCGCGCCTCGAGCAGATCGCCGGCCTTGGACAAGAGCCGGCCGCGTTGGCGCGCGGAGAGGCCGCGCCAGGCGTCCGAATCGAAACAGGCCCGCGCCGCGGCGACGGCAGTGTCCACGTCGGCCACATCGCCCAGGGCGACCTGGGCGATCACTTCCTCCGTCGCCGGGTTGACCACGGGGAAGCGTTTGCCCGAGGCCGCGGGCCGCCATTCGTTATTGATGAAAAGGTCGGTCCTCACCGCCCTTTGAACTCCGCCACGCGCTTCTCGTTGTAGGCGGCGATGCCTTCCTTGGCGTCTTCGCTCTGGAACAGCTGCTGTTGCAGCTCGCGCTCGATCGCCAGCGCCGACTCGAACGGCACCTCGGCGCCCGACTGCACGGCGCGCTTGATCAGGCCGACCGCCTTCGACGCCTTGGCGGGCGGGCAGAACTGCCGGGCGTACAGCAGCACCTGCTCCCAATAGCCCGGCGCCGGGAAGATTTCGTTGACCATGCCCAGCTCTTTGGCACGGTCGAATGAGAACGTCTCACCCTTCACCATCATTTCGATCGCGAGCGACTTGCCCACGAGCCGCGCCAGACGCTGCGTGCCGCCGGTGCCCGGCAGCACACCCAGGTTCACTTCCGGCAGCCCGATCTTGCCGGCGTTTTCCTTGGCGAGGCGCATGTCGCACGCCATCGCGATCTCGAGCCCGCCGCCCACCGTGTGCCCGTTGAGCGCGGCGATGGTGAGTTTGGGCGTCTGCTCCAGCCGGCTCAGCGTTTCGTTGGCGTGCAGGCAGAAGAAGTACTTGTAACGGGGTGTGATGCGGTTCAGGTAGGCGATGTTCGCGCCGGCGGAGAAGAACTTCTCGCCATGGCCGCGGAGCACGATCACGTGCGCGCCGTCGTCGAAACGCGCCTTCAAGATCGCCTCGTCGAGCTGGTGCATCATCTCGTAGGTGTACGTGTTGGCGGGGGGATCGTTCAGCTCGATGATCGCCAGCCCGTCCTCCACGCGGTAATCGACGAGGGTCTTCACCTGAGGTTCCGTCATGGTCGCCATGCGTGCCTAGCCTCCGTGTACCGTGGAACGGGCCTCGGCGAACCCGCCGAGGAAGATGCGCGCGATCAAGTCCGCGAGCTGCTGAGGATCGATTTCGCCCGCGGGGTCGTACCAGTTGTAAATCCAGTTCATCATGCCGAAGAGCGCGTAGGCGGCAGCACTGCGATCCACCGCGGTCTCTTCGGGCGATGCTTCCTTGAGCAGCTTCTCGAGCAGGTCCACGTAGCGCCGCTTGATCGCATTCACGCGGCGTTGCCCCTCGCCCGTGAGCGAGTTGGCCTCGTGCGACAGGACCTTCATCTCGGCCATGTGCGCCGCGAAGAACGCCACGTGGTGGCGGATGAAGGCCTTGAGACGCTCGGTGGGATCTGACTCGGGCGCGAGCGCGGCCTTGGCGCCCTCCCAGACGCGGGTGAAGCAGCGCTCCTGGATGAGATGGAGCAGCTCCTCCTTGCCCTTCACGTAGTAGTAGATGCCCGCGAGCGACATGCCGCTCGCCGCGGCCAGATCGCGCATGCTGGTGGCATGGTAGCTCCGCTCCGCGAACACGCGGGCGGCGGCGGCCAGCAAGGCATCGAGGCGTTGGTCGTAGGGGCGCACGGGCACCGGTTTTCGAACGTTCGTTCGGATTCTAGCCCGCCCCGCCACCGAAAGCAACCACGCACTCCGCACCACGCACCTCTTAACTTTTCACCGATCCTGCACGTCAACCAACGGAGCCCATGGCCCAACCTCAGCCCGTCGCCGCGCCGGCGTCCGATGCGGCCCTGATTGCCGCGTGGCAGCGCGGCGACGAGCAGGCGGCGGCCGAATTGGTGCGGCGCCACGCTCGCGCGCTGGCGCGTTTTCTGGCGGGGGCGGGGGCGCCCGACGCGGACTTGGACGACCTGGTGCAGGACACGTTGATCCGGGCGTTCCGCTCGATCGAGCGGTTTCGCGGGGACTGCCAGTTCCGCACGTGGTTGTTGACCATCGGCGGAAACGTCCTGAAGGATGCCGGGCGGCGCGCGGCACGGGGTAAGGTGATTCCGCTCGACGAAGCGCTGGCGACGAGCGACGGCGATCCCCACGCCGAGGCGGAGGCGAGCGAAGCGGCGGAGCAGCTGGCCCAAGAGCTGGGCCGGTTGCCGCGGATGCAGCGGGAGGTGTTCCTGCTGCGGGCCCAGCAGGGCCTCGAGTACACGGAAATCGCGGCGGCGCTGGGGACGAGCGAGGGAGCGGCGCGGGTGCATTATCATCACGCGCAGAAACGATTGAAGGAGAGTCTCACGTGAAACCGCACGAGATCGAGGATCCCAAGCTGCAGGAGCTGGCGCGCCGGTTGGGCGTACGGGCCGCGGAGCGTCTGGACGTGGAGCGTACAGCGGCGGCGGTCGTTGCCGAGCTGCGCCGCTCTGTACGGCAGCGCACCTGGCTTGCCTGGACCGAGATCGCGTGGGTGCGTGCCGCGGCGATGGTCGTGTTGTTCCTCGGCACGGGGATCCTGTTGCAGCCCCGGGCCACACCCGTGCGCGGTGCCTGGGACGATCCGCCGGTCGGGTCGGTGCAGGACTTGTCGGCCGATCAACTGACCCGGGTATTGGACGAGCTGGATCAGCCGGTGGACGTCACGGTGCCGGCGCCGGAAGACGCGGGTCTCGAGGACTTGTCTGAACCGCAGCTCCGCGCGTTGCTCAAATCGTTGGAGGGATGACCGTGAAGCGACTGGGGGTGGTACTCGTGCTCTGCGTGGCGCCGGGACTCGTGGCGCAACGGCCTGACAGTGGGATGCAGGACGATTCCGCGCGCATCGAGAGCCTGCGCCAGGAGATTCAGCAGCGCTACAACGCGCGGGCACATGAGGTATTGGGCCTTTCGCCCGCCCAGGCGGCGAAGTTCGACTCGACCCAGGAGCGCGCGTGGGGCCAGCGCCGCGACCTCATGTTGCAGCGCCGGCGGATCAACCTGGGGTTGCAGGGGCAGATGCGTCCGGGCGTGGCGGCGCAGGCCGACAGCGTGAGCCGCTTGCTCGACGCCCGGCAGCGCGTGAACGAGTCGCTGGTGCGCGTGGACGATCAGGAAGACCGGGAGATGGCGGGGTACCTGACCCCCGTACAGCGGGCGCAGTACCAGACGTTCCGCGGCAGGTTCCGGGAGCGCATGGGCGAAGCGATCCGCCACCAGCAGGGCACGGGCGGCGGGCTGCGCGGCCGGCCGGGGCCCGGTCGGCGTGGTGGAGGCGGGGTGCCGCCGCGGCGTCGCAGGCCGTAAAGGCGACGGAATGCTAGATTTGCAACCTTCGCGGGCACTCTCCGTAGCGAGGGGTCATGTTCGGCATTCCAGAGTGGGCCATCGGCGTCGTCGCGATCGTGGCGGGGGTCGGCGTCGTGCAGATCCTGGTCGGGCTGGGGTACAAAGTCCTGGGCTTGCCCCGGCGCGACACCCGGAGCAGGGCCCGGGCAGTCCTGGGCATGACGCTGCCCGGCGAATCCGGCGAGCGTAGCGACTCGGGTGAGCACGCCGCGGCGCTGCAGGACGTGCAGCGTCGCATCGCGGAGCTGGAGGAGCGCGTCGATTTCGCTGAGCGTCTGCTGGCGCAACACAAGGACGCCGCGCAGCTCAACCCGCCGGGCAAGTAAAGCGTGCCACCGGACCTCTTCTACACGCTCTTCCTCATCACGGTGATAGGTGGCTTCACCGCCATCGTGACGTGGCCGTTGATGCGCGCATTCGCCGACCGCATCCGCGGGCACGGCGCCGCAGCCGGCACCGAGCAGCTGCAGGCCCAGCAAGACGCGCTGGCGCGCGACCTGGAGCAGACCCGCCACGACGTGGCGGAGCTGCAGGAGCGGCTGGACTTCGCCGAGCGGCTGCTGGCGAAGCAGCAGGACCCGGCGCGCATCGCGCCGCCGCCGCGTTAGATTCCTCCCCCACGATCCGCGCCCGAGTGGCGGAATGGCAGACGCAGGGGACTCAAAATCCCCCGGGGGGCAACCCCTGTGTGAGTTCGACTCTCACCTCGGGCATTGAACGGAAGGACCGTCCGTGAAGCTCGAGACCCAGTGGGTCAACTGGTCCGCCGGCGCCGAGACCGTGCGCGTGTTCCTGGCACGCCCCGCCGTCGTCGCTCAGCCGATTCCCGCCATCGTGGTCATCCAGGAAATTTGGGGCGTGGACGACCACATCCAGGACTTGGTCGGCCGCTACGCCGCAGCAGGCTACTACGCGGTAGCACCCGATCTCTTCGCCACCGACGGCCGCCGCCCTGTGACACTCGCCCCCGAGCGCATCCGGACGGTGGTCCGCGTGCTCGACACGTTGCCGTCCGCGTCCTGGTCCGACGCCGCCGCGCGTGATGCGGCCGTCGATCGCCTCCCCGAAAGTGAACGCGCCGGCGCGCGTGAGACGATCGGCGTAATCCTGAACCCCAACCGTCCAACCGACCGTTACCTGGCGCTGCTGCGGGCGACCTGCGCCGCCCTGCGACACGACCCCGCATGCACGGGTCGCATTGTCAGTGTCGGGTATTGCTACGGCGGTTTGCTTTCGGCGCGGCTGGCGGGGCTCGAGCCCGAGCTGGGCGCGGCGGTCATCTATTACGGCATGTCGCCGGACGTAGCGCTGCTACCTAACTTGCGCTGCCCGTTGCTCGGGTTCTATGGGGAGTTGGACACGCGCATCACGAGCACGGTGCCGGCCTTCGCCGAGGCGCTGCGGCGGGCAGGGAAGCGGTTCGAGTCGCACGTCTATCCCCAGGCGCCGCACGCCTTCTTCAACGACACCAGGCCCGCCTACCACGTGGACGCGGCGCGCGACGCGTGGGCGCGCACCCTGATGTTCTTCGCGACCGAGTTGCGCAGCGCCTAGGCGCCGTTACCGCAGGCCCCCATGCGCACTCTTCATGATGTGCCAGGACCAGCATTCCACTGGGCTCGCCTCAAGGTCGATGCAGCGTCGCAGCTGCGCCGGGGAGCCTGGTACCGCATCATAAAGCTCACGTCCGTGGAAGCAACGCTGAACGTGAAGGGGACGCCTGTCGCCGTACCCCGGGCCCAGCTCCAGCTGTCTTCCGAGCCCGTTTTGCGCTGGAGCGTCGTGCCAGCCCCCCGAGGGGCACCTCGTTTCCCGTCCGCGTGGGGCCCACGCTACGCGGTCTGCCCCAACTGCCGCGACCGCGCCCGGTTGCTCGGCCAGCCCACTACGATGCGGTGCCACCGCTGCAACGGGCTGTTCGCGGTGGCGTGGGACGAATCCTACCTCGTGCAGGCGTAGGTCTTGACGGAAGCCGTATGGCACCCGAAGACGTGGGAAGCGAGACGTGTGTCGGCCGTCACAGTCTCTACGGTCGCATGTCGACACATTACGGGCCCCATCTCAAGCGGCGCGAGAGCACACGATGATGCAGTGGGCTCGGCTCCAGGCCAATGTCGATTGCCACTTGCGGCGCGGCGGCTGGTACCGCGTCCTTCGGATGGCATCCGTCGAAGCCGTCCTCGACGTGAGCACGGGCCCGGTGCCCGTCCTGGTCCCCTTCCTCGAAATCACGCAGACGCCGCCGCGGCGCTGGACCGTCGTCCCGCGCCCGGCCAACGCCGTCAACATGCCGCCGAGCTGGGGCAGCGAGTACGCCGTGTGCCCGAGTTGTCGCCACCGCGAGCGACTGCCCGGGCATCCTAAGCAGCTGCGCTGCGAGCGGTGCCAGAGCGATTTTGCCGTCGCGTGGGACGAGCACTACCAGCCCGCGTTCTGAGAAGAAGGACCTGCTAACAACTCCCTGGGCCGACCGCCCGTTCCAGTACCATATTATTGGCGATCCCCAGCCGCGAGAGGCCGAGCGCCGTCATGTCCGCCACCACCATCATCATCGCCCTCTGCTTGCTCGCCTTCGGGCTGGCCTTCTTAGGCGCCGCCGTTACGGCGTTCCGCCGCCGGCATTGGATCGGTGGCATGATGCGCGGGCTGTCGGGCCTGCTGCTGCTCACGCTCGCGGCTCTGCTCGCCACCATCGTGGTGGGGATTCGGGGCTACCGCGCCCTGACCTTCGAAGAAGTGGCCGCCACGGTGAAGACCGAGCCGCTCGGCCCCCATCGCTTTCGCGCGACCATCACGTTCCCCGACACCCGGATCGCCATGTACGAGCTGTCCGGCGACGCGTTCTACGTCGACGCCCACATCCTCAAGTGGCGCGCGTGGGCCAACCTGCTGGGTCTGCACACGGCCTACGAGCTCGACCGGGTCGCCGGCCGTTACAACGACGTGACCGACGAGCAGTCCCAACCGCACACCGTCTACCCGATCGGCAAGAACAAGCCCGTAGACCTGTTCTTCCTCGCCCGCCGCACGCTGCTCGGCGCGATGGTGGACGCCGAATACGGCTCAGCCGCCTTCATCGCGGGGAACAAGCCAGCCGAGTACGAGGTGAGAGTCTCGACCACCGGCCTGTTGATGCGACCCGTCGTGCATTCCTCTCTACCATAGTCCTTGCAACCGCTGACAACTCGCCGTCTGGCAACTTCACTGATGACCGTCGACTGACGTCTGCTTACTTGTAGAAGTCCGCATACGCCACCAACGCCCGTTGCACTCCCTTGTCGATCTGCTCCCCCATATACGTCGGCAACTGCCCCGCGACGGCGCGAATCTGTTCCGCCGCCCTGGGCACGGCCCCTGGGCGTATTCCTTTATAGTGTTCGCACAGCCCCGCCCGCACCGCGCTGAGCACCCAGGGCTTGGTCTCGACGGTCGCCTTGGTGACCACCACACGCGCCACCGCGCCGTCGGTCGTGAACCCCACCGCCACCTCCAGGGGACCGTGCGGCGAATCCACCCGCACGAAGATCAGCGCGCCGACCGGCGCCCCGGCGTGTTTCCCCGTGTAGAACCGCAGCACGCCGTCTTCCGGGCTCCAATCGACCGCCTCGTGCAGCTTGTGGGCATCGGGATCGGAGAGATGCAGCTCCCGCTCGAACCAGGCGTCCGCGGCGGGGAAGATCTGGCGCACGACGTCCACGCGCTTCACCAGCTCCACCGTGGGCGTCACGTGCAATAGCAGTGCGGCGAGCCCGCCGTATAGGATCGTAAGCATCACGCAGCTCCTTGCCGTCCGAACCACATCCGCCGGACGGCGATCACGGTCACGATGGTGTACGCCACGCCCATCGCCCATCCCCCTGCGACCGTCACGATCGCGAACGCGGGCGACACGAGCTTCACGAGCCACATCCCGGCAAAGTCGAGCCAGGGAGCCGCGAAGAGCAGGGTGATCAGGGCGAGGCCGGCGTTACGGGGCAGCGCGAGCCCCAGGACCACGAGCGACAGCACCGCGGCGATCACGCCGTACATCGGCACGTGCACGTGCGTGTCCTGGATCAGCAGGTCGAGATCCACCGCGTGGTGGTCCTCGGCCGCCAGCTGGCCCATGGTGAGGGGATGCTCGACCACGACGGTCGTATCGGGCGGCATCGCCATGTGCATCGCGGGCCCGGCGTAGGTTTGGGCGACCTGCTTGGGCCCGAACCCGGCGTACACCCCCACCATCCACGCGCCGAAGAGATAGGCCCAGCCGAACGTCGCGAGCAGGCACGTCACGAGCCACTTGAGTCGAGTGTCGGCATGGCGCAGGTCGTAGAGCATGCGCGCCTCCTAAAAGAGGTACACGAGCTCGACCACCGCTCGCGTGTCGGTCGAGCGCCGGCCGCCCGTGGCATCCGCAAAGAACGGTTGCGTCGAGTGATCGAAGCGCAGGGCGCCCCGCACGGCGATCTGGGGCAGCCGGAACCGCGTGTGCTCGATGGTGGTGAAGATCCCTTCCTGAGCGCTCGAGAAGTACCACATCGGTCCGATCGTCAGCGACTCGAGGGTCTGGGCGGTGCCGGTGAGTGCGCCGCCTGAGTCGGCGACGCGATCGTAGCGCGCGGCGAGTCCCACACGGTTCGTCAGTTTCCAAAATCCCGTGGCCGCGACCGCACGCCACTCCAGCGCGCCCCCCGCTTGCTGCTCGCGGCCGGCGTGCGCCTCAACCCCCACAATGAGCCGGTCCGCATCCACCGTGACGTCGCCCGAGAGCAGGGCGCGCTGGTGCGCGTCGGTCGAATCGCGCTCGGGACCGTACGTGCCCGTGGCGGCGAGCGTCACGCGCTCGGTGGGCAGCCACTGCACCCGCAGCTCGCCCGTCTTGCCGCGATTATTGTCGGGATCGGCGCTCCAACCATTGGCCGCGACGGCCGTGAGCTCGAGCCGCGGCGAGGCGGTGAGCCGGGCTGCCACGCCCGTGAACTTCACCGGACGCGCCAGTTCGAAGGTGAAGGAGCTCGTGGGCAGGAAGTTGAGCGGCTCGTCGTCGCGCTCGACGCCCAGGGGCGCGTCGAACCGGCCGAAGACGAGTGACCAGCGATTCGCCCCGGCGGGGGTCCAGCTCACGATCAGGTTGTCGATTACAGTGGACGACGTGCCATTATCAAGCGCCGTGGTGAGCTGTCCGAAGAAATACGCGTCGCCCGCCGGCTTGAAGAGACTCAGCGCCATCTTGCCGGCGGTAAAGCCGTTTGTCTTGAGCGCGCGGTCGTACCCCGCCTGGCCTATCGCGAAGCCGGTCAACGTGACCGGCTGAGGTGCCTCGAACGACACTTGCGTCTCCTGAGCCGTGGCGGTGGTCGTCGCCCAGACGCCCAGGAGGCACCACCATGCGTTGCGCATGTGGCTCCTCCGAAGTGCTGCGATGTGTGGAACGAATTGCCCACCTCACGCCGTCAGGCGGAGGCGATCGGAGGAGGCGTCTCGGGAGCGAAAGACGGGGAAAGGGGAAGGGGGAAACGGGAAGCGTGCGGCGCCAGCACGAGGCCGACGACGGTGACGGCAACGCGCGCCGGGGCGTCCGCCACGGCATCAGGGGCCGCCGCGTCGAGCGCGCCGATCATCTGATCGCAAAAGCACGGCCCCTCGGCGGGCGTCGGATGCCCGTGATGGTGTCCCATCGCGCCGTAATGGTGGTGGCACAGGAGCGCCGCTTCGAGCCCGACAAAGCCCGGCCCCGCGGCCAGCCAAGAGGCGGCCGCCAGTGTGAGCGCGAGCGCGGTCGAGCGACGTCGCATGGGCTCCTAGTGTATGCCTCGTGGGCCGACTGGCGCAACCCGTCGGGCCCCATGTAAACTGCACTTGATACGTTACTTACCCTGACCTCGGATTGGCGTTCACCTCCATGACCAGCATGGCCCCACCGTTGCCGGAAGCCCTCGCGCCCAAAGGGCTCGAAGGCGTCGTCGCCAACGAGTCCTCCATCTGCTACGTGTTCGGCGGCGAAGGCCGCCTGATCTACCGCGGCTACGACATCGGCGACTTGGCCGAGCACTCGACCTTCGAGGAAACGGCCTACCTGCTGCTCAAGGGCGACCTGCCGACCAAGGACGCGCTCAAAGCCTTCACCGCCGAGATCAAAGCGGCGCAAAAGCTCGACCGCGTGATTCTGCGCATCATCAAGGACGCCCCGCGCGACGCCAAGCCGATGAACGTGCTGCGCACGGCGGTGAGCGCGGCCGTCTTTGTGGACCCCGACAAGAATGACAACACTCCCGCCGCCGAATACCGCAAGGCGGTGCGACTGATCGCGCAGCTGCCGACCATGGTGGGGACGTTCCACCGGCTGCGTACGGGCCAGAAGCCGCTCGCCCCACGGCGCGGCCTGTCGCTCGCGGCGAACTGCCTGTACTTGCTCACGGGGGCGATCCCGGATGCGGACGTCGAGCGCGCGTTCGACGTGGCGCTGATCCTCCACGCCGACCACGAATTGAACGCCTCCACGTTCGCGGCACGGGTGATCGCCGCGACGCTGGCCGACGTGCACGGCGCGGTCACCGGGGCCATCGCCGCGCTCGCGGGCCCGCTGCACGGCGGCGCCAACGCCGAAGTGATGAAGATGCTGCTCGAGATCAAGACGCCCGACCAGGCCGAGGCGTGGATCCGCAATGCGCTCGCGCAGAAGAAGAAGATCATGGGCTTCGGCCATCGCGTGTATCGCACCGCCGACCCGCGTGCCGCTCAGCTGCGCCGCGTCGCCGAGGAGCTGGGGCGCAAGGCCGGCCAGCCGCAGTGGTTCGCGATCCAGCGCGTGATCGAAGACGTGATGCGGCGCGAGAAGGGCCTGTACTGCAACGTCGACTTCTACTCCGCCTCGACGTACTACGCGATGGGGATTCCGCTCGATCTGTTCACACCGATCTTCGCCGTCAGCCGCATCAGCGGCTGGTGCTCCCATATCCTGGAGCAGCACGCCGACAACCGGCTGATCCGGCCGCGCGCGGAATACGTGGGTCCGATGAATCGCACGTGGACCCCGCTGCGAAAGCGGGGCTGACCGTGGCCGGGGCGGCGGTGGGGGCGAAGATCGATTGGCGCGACGGGCGCTGGGTGGTTCCCGACGCGCCCATCATTCCGTTCATCGAAGGCGACGGCACCGGGGCCGACATCTGGCGCGCCGCGCAGCGCGTGTTCGACGCGGCGGTGGCCAAGACGTCCGGCGGCAAGCGCCGCATCGTGTGGCGCGAGGTCCTGGCCGGCGAGAAGTCCTTCAAGGCCAACGGGAGCTGGCTCCCCGACGAGACGCTCGCCACCATCCGCGAGCACCGCGTGGCCATCAAGGGCCCGCTCACGACGCCCGTGGGCGGCGGCATTCGCTCGCTCAACGTGGCGCTCCGTCAGGTGCTCGACCTCTACGCCTGCGTACGGCCGGTGCGTTGGTTCAAGGGCGTGCCCAGCCCGGTCAAAGAGCCCGCCAAGCTCGACGTGGTCATCTTCCGCGAAAACATCGAAGACGTGTACGCCGGGATCGAATACGAAGCGGGCAGCGACCAGGCGAACCGGCTGCGCCAGTTTCTCGTCGCCGAGCTCGGCGCCAAGATCCGCGAGCAGAGCGCGCTGGGCATCAAGCCCATGTCGAAGTTCGGCTCGCAGCGGCTGGTAGTGAAGGCGATCCAATACGCGCTCGACAACGGCAAGCCGTCGGTGACGCTCGTCCACAAGGGCAACATCATGAAGTTCACCGAGGGCGCCTTCCGCGACTGGGGCTACGAGGTCGCGAAACAACAATTCGGTGCGCAAACGATCACCGAAGCGGATGCGGGAAGCGGGAAGCGAGAAGCGGGAAGGGTGCTGATCAAGGACCGCATCGCCGACGCGATGTTCCAGCAAGTCTTGTTGCGCCCCGACGAATACTCGGTGCTCGCGACGCCGAATCTGAACGGCGACTATCTGTCCGACGCCTGCGCCGCTCAAGTGGGTGGCCTGGGCATGGCGCCAGGCGCCAACATCGGCGACGGCTTCGCCGTGTTCGAAGCGACGCACGGCACGGCACCCAAGTACGCGGGTCAAAACAAGATCAACCCCGGCAGCGTCATTCTCTCGGGCGCCATGCTGTTCGACGAGATCGGCTGGAAGGACGCCGGCACGGCGATCCGGCGCGGCATCGAGGGCGCTCTCGCCGCCAAACGGGTCACCTACGACCTCGCCCGCCAGATGCCCGGAGCCACCGAGGTCTCGACCTCTGCCTTCGGCGACGCCATTATCGAGCACCTCGCATGAACAGTGCGCTCGCCCCCCAGCCGCTCGCGCAGATCGAAACGCCGCTCTTGGCGGTGGCCCTCGCCACGGGCACCGCGCTGCCGCCGTCGCTGGCCGAGCTGGACAAGGCGGCGGGCGGCGTTCTGACGCGCGCCGTCGCCGACTTCAAGGGCAAGCGTGACGACGTCCTGCTGATGTACCCGGCGGGCGGCAAGGCACAGCGCATCCTCCTCGTGGGAATGGGCAAGGCCCAGGAAGTGACGCGCAACGCCATCCGCCGCGCGGCGGGCGTCGCCGCCAAACGGGCCCGGATGCTGGGCGCCGCGCGGTTCGCATTCGGCGTGGCGACTGAAGCGCGCAACGGCCTGGGCGCGAAGGACCTGGCGCAGGTCGTGGTGGAAGGCGCCGCCCAGGGCGCCTGGGCGTTCACCGAGCTGAAGCAGAAGCCGGAAGATCCCAAGCCCGAAGTCGACGCCGTGCAGGTCGTGGTCGATAAATCCGAGGCGACCGATGCCGAAGCGGGCCGCAAGATCGGCGACGCGGTGGCCGCGGGTCACCGGCTCACGCGCTACCTCCAGATGCAGCCGGGCAACGTGTGCACGCCCAGCTACCTCGCCGCGCGAGCCAAGGAGTTGGCCAAGCAGCACGGCTTTTCCGTGACCGTGCTCGACCGTGCTCAGCTCAAGGCCGAGGGGATGGGCGCGCTGCTGGCCGTGGCGCAGGGATCCGTGGAGGAGCCGCGCTTCATCGTGCTCGAGTACAAGGGCGCGGGTGACCAAGCGCCGATAGTGCTCGTCGGCAAGGGCGTGACGTTCGACTCGGGCGGCATCTCGATCAAGCCGGCCCAGAACATGGAAGAGATGAAGTTCGACATGTCGGGCGCCGCGGCGGTGCTCGGCACGTTCGAGGTGCTGGGGCGGCTCAAGCCGCGCGCCAACGTCGTGGGTCTCATTCCGGCCACCGAGAACCTTCCGTCGGGCACGGCCGTGAAGCCCGGCGACGTGATCCGCAGCCACTTCGGCAAGACGATCGAAATCATCAACACGGACGCCGAGGGCCGGCTGATCCTGTGCGACGCGCTGTCCTATGCCCGGCGCTTCAAGCCGGCCGTGGTGCTCGACGCGGCCACGCTCACCGGCGCCGTCACCATCGCGTTGGGCCACGCGGCCATCGGCATCATGGGCAACGACGACACGGCGGTCGAGGAGGTGCGCGCGGCGGGCGAGCGCGCGGGCGAGCGCTGCTGGCCGCTGCCCCTGTGGGACGACTACCGCGAGCTGATCAAGTCCGACATCGCCGACGTGAAGAACTCCGGCGGCCGGGCGGCAGGCACGATCACCGGCGCCTGGTTTCTGCGCGAGTTCGTGGACGGTTTCCCCTGGGTCCACCTCGACATCGCGGCCACCGCGTACACGGAAAGCGACGCGCCCAACCAGGCCAAAGGGCCCACCGCCATCGGCGTGCGTCTGTTTACGGAATTCGTCCTCACGCGCGCCGGCGTTTAACTCGCCCGATCGCATGCCCGGTTGCGCGCGGCTGACAGGAATCATTGCCATCGCGCTCGCGGCGGGCGCGCCGCTCGCCGCGCAGCAGGACAGCGCCGCTCGTCGTCCGGTAACGCCCGCGGTCCAGGACACGACGCAGTGCGATTCCACGGCCCGCAAGGACACGACCGGCCGCGACACGTTGGCGGTCCTGGTGCCGCGGTTTCCGGCGCCTATCCCCGCAGGTCCGCTGCCCATCGGCGCGCGCTGGACCTTCACGGCCGACTCGTTCCTCTTCTCCAACGTCCGCACGCTGGCTGACCTGCTCGCGCACGTGCCTGGTGTCTACGTCGCGCGGGGCGGCTTTTACGGGCAGGCGGAGATCGTCCTCTATGCCGGGCGGGGTCCCTTGAGTCTCGAGATCTATTGGGACGGCGTGCCGTACCTGCCCCTGGGCCGCGATTCGGTCTACGTCGACCCCGCGCGCATTTCGCTGGCGCCGCTCGAGCGGGTGGATGTCGTGGTCGTGGCGGCCGCGCTGCGCGTGTACCTCGTGACCGCGCGGCAGCGGTCCACCGCCACCACCACCGAAGTAGGCATTCTGACCGGCTATCAGAGCATCGCGGCCTATCGCCTCGGCTATCAGCGTCGCTGGCGCTCGGGCGCGGGCTTCTCGCTCGTGGCCGACTGGAACACGCTCGACGGTGGGCCCGGCACCTCCACCACCAAGTTCGCCGACGCCGACATCTGGCTCGAGGGGCAGTACGTCCCCAACGAGCGGATTGGCGCGTCGTACCAAGTCCTGAGCTCCACCTGGACGCGCGGCGAAGAGTCGGGCCTGGTGGATCGTTGGGCCTTCAAGCGCCGCGATGGCATCTTTCGCGCTTTCCTGGCCACGCGCGGCGACGGCTTCGGCCCGCGGCTCGACCTCGCCGTGGTGAGCGCCGCCGTATCGCGCGACAGCGCCGTCGCCACCCAGACGCTGTGGCAGAATCAGCTCACCGCGAGCGAGAACTGGCCCCGCGCGCATGCGGAGCTCACCGCACGCTTCGCGTCGCAGCCGCGGCCGTTCCAGCTCGCCGCCGCCGCCGCCTGGGATCCGGTGCCCCGGCTGACGCTCGCCGCCGACGCCCGTCATGCCGCCTACAGTTCCAGCCGCACCGGCGACCGCATCCATCTGAGCGCGGGCCTGCGCCTGCCACTTGGCCTCTCGGCGCGCGGCGACCTGGCGACGAGCCATGAAGTGGCGGCCCCGTCGCTCCGCGCGAGCGCGGCGCAGCGCCTCACCGACGTGAGCGGTGCCGTGCGGTGGGAGTCGCCGCGGCTGACCGTCGAGATCGGCGGCGGGCAGGCCGGTGAGTTCCTTCCCGATTCGGGATTCGCGGCGGGGATCAAGTCGATCGGGACGCTGGGCCTGACGCCCGCCCACCGCTACGTCACGGCGAATGCCAGCGTGCGGCCGGTCTCGGGGCTCGAGCTCGCAGGCTGGTACTTCCACCCGACGGGCCTGGGCGGTGGCGACTTCGAGCCGCCGCAGCACGCCCGGCTGTCGGCCGCGTTCCACTCCAAGTTCTGGCGCGTCTTCCGGAGCGGTGTGTTCGATCTCCGGGGTGAGGTCGCGATGGAGTCGTGGAGCCGCGGCTTCGGCGGGTTCGCGGACTCGACCGGCGTGCCGCTGCAGCTCGCGGGCGCCACGTTTGTCGAAACGAACATCGAGATGCGGATTGCGGGCGTCACCATCTACTACATCATCCGCAACACCAACGGCATGCGCGCGAGCTACGTGCCGGGCCTCGGCTACCCCAAACGCTTCCAGTTCTACGGCGTGCGCTGGGTGTTCACCAACTGATTGACCTAAGTGCTTTGCGCGACTAAGCTTAAAGTCTTGTGCCACGCAGCATGACGGGGTACGGCTCAGCCGACGGGACGGTGCTCGGCGGGCGGCTGCGGATCGAGATCCGCACCGTCAACCACCGGTATTTCAACCCCCAGTTGAAGCTGCCACCGGACCTGGCGGGCATCGAAGGCGAGCTGCGCGAGCGGCTGCGGCAGCGGCTCGAGCGCGGCCACGTGGCCGTCACGGCACGCTGGATCGAGCCGCCCGAGACGTCCGGGGGCCTCGCGGTCGACGTGGAGCGGGCGCGCCAGGTGCTCGCCGCGGCCAAGGACTTGAAGCGGACGTTGAAGCTCAAGGGCGAGCTCGACCTCGCGTTCGTCGCGCGGCAGCCCGACGTGTTCGTCTTCAAGGACGGCGAGGGCGCGGCGGTGACGTGGGACGACGTGCAGGAGCTGGTCGAGCGCGCGGCGCGCGACGTGCTGGTCATGCGCGAGCGGGAGGGACGGGCCCTCACGGCCGATCTGACGCAACGGCTCGACACGCTCGCGACGCAGGCGGATCGCATCGCCGAGCGGGCGCCGCACCGGCTCACGGCGGAGTACGATCGTCTCAAGCAGGCTGTGACAGAGTTGACCGGGGGCGTGCGGCTGGACGAACAGCGGCTGGCGCAGGAGCTGGCGCTGCTCGCCGACCGGGTGGACATCAACGAAGAGCTGGTGCGATTCCGCACGCACCTCAGCGCCTGCCGTCAGGCACTCGCGGGTAGCGAGGCGGCGGGCAAGCAGCTGGGGTTCCTCGCGCAGGAGCTGTTGCGCGAGACGAACACGATGGGCTCCAAGGCGAACGACGCCGCGATCACGCAAGCGGTGATCGTGATGAAGGGCGAGCTCGAGAAGTTCCGGGAGCAGCTGGAGAACCTGGAGTGACACCGACGCTCGTCGTCCTGTCGGCGCCTTCGGGCGGCGGCAAGACGACCATCACGAAGGAAGTCCTGGCGCGACGGCACGACGTGGGCTACTCGGTATCAGCCACGACACGCGCGCCGCGGCCGGGCGAGCGGGACGGGGAGTCGTACCACTTCCTGACGCCGGCACGGTTCGCCGAGATGGAAGGGCAGGGGGCGTTCCTCGAGACCGCCGAGTACGCCGGCGCCCGCTACGGGACGCTGAAGACCGAAGTGGACAGGGTCCTCGCGTCGAGCCGGCACGTGGTGCTCGACATCGAGATCGTCGGCGCCAGGCGGGTGCGGGAGCTATATCCGTGGCCCCGCTCGGTGGAGATCTTCGTCCTGCCGCCCTCGGTCGAGGTGCTGATCGAGCGGTTGCGGGGACGCAATACGGAGTCGGGCCAGACGCTGGCGCCGCGCGTGAGGCAGGCGATCACCGAGCTGGCCGAAGCGCAGGGGTTCGACTACCGCATCGTCAACGATGCGCTGGACGACGCCGTAGCGGCGGTGAACGACATCATCGATGGGCGGCGGCCGCGCCAGCCGCCCACCGCGGAGGAGCGGCGCTGCATCAGCGCGCTGGTCCGCGGGCTGGAGCAGTTCACCAACAACGCGAAGTGGGCATAAGGAGCAGGCATGCGCATTGTGACGCCGAGTGAAGTCGCCGCCCAGACACAGAACAAGTATCTGGGGGTGCTGGTGGCGGCGAAGTTCGCCCGCTACGTCAACGAGTTTCCCCGCGACCGCTCGGTGACCTTCGAGCAGAAACTCACCACGCGCGCGTTCGAAGAGCTGGTGCGGGGCAAGCTGCAGTTCAAGCTGGTGCGGCGGCGGCGGCAGGAGGTCTGATGGCGTTCGCCGGCCGTCACGTCGTACTGGGCGTGTCGGGCGGGATCGCCTGTTACAAGAGCTGCACGCTGGCGCGGCGCCTCACCGAGGCAGGCGCCACCGTGGACGTGGTGCTGACGGCGGCGGCAGGGGAGTTCGTGCGGCCCGTCACGTTCGAGGCGCTCACGGGGCGCCCGGTCCTCACCTCCCTGTGGGAGCGGGGCCGGGCGCTCGCGCACATCGGCCTCGCCAAACAGCCCGATTTGGTGATTCTGGCGCCAGCCACGGCCAACTTGTTGGCGCGCGCCGCGTCCGGCCTGGCGGACGACGTGCTCAGCGCGATCATTCTCGCGCGCCAGGGGCCGGTTCTGTGTGCGCCGGCGATGAACGATCAGATGTACGCCCATCCGGCCACGGTCGAGAACTTGAAGACGCTGCGCCAGCGCGGCTGGATCTTCGTGGGGCCCGAAACGGGCGCCCTCGCCGAGGGACCGAGCGAGCGCCCGGGCCGGATGAGCGAGCCCGAGACGATCGTCGCCGCCGCCGAGCGGCTGCTGGGGACGCGCGCGCCCTGGGCCGGCAAACGGGTGATCGTGACGGCCGGGGCGACGCGCGAGCATCTCGATCCGGTGCGGGTGCTCACCAATCCCGCGAGCGGGCGCATGGGCTACGCGCTCGCCGAGGCGGCGGCGCTGCGCGGCGCGGACGTGGTGCTCGTGACGGGGCCCACCGAGCTGCCGCTCCCCTACGGCGTCGTCGTGCACCGGGTGGAGACGACGGCCGAGATGCTCACGGCCCTGCAATCGCTGGTGAAGCAGGCCGACGCGCTCGTGATGGCGGCGGCACCCGCCGACTATCGTCCCCGTGTCGCCGCCAAAACCAAGCAGCCCCGCTCGGCGGGCACGCTCACGGTCGAGTTGGAAGCGACGCCCGACATTCTCGCGACGCTCAAGACCCCGGCCAAGTGTCTGCGCATCGGCTTCGCGCTCGAGACCGGCGGCGGCCGCGCGCGCGCCCAGGCCAAGTTGCGGGAGAAGCGTCTCGACTACATCATCTTGAACGACGCGCTCGAGCCCGGCGCGGGGTTTGGAGTCGCCACCAATCGCGTGACCATCATCGGCAAGCGCGGCGAGCCCATCGAGCTGCCGCTCCTGCCGAAGCGCGACGTGGCGGAACGCATCCTCGACGCGGTGGAGCGGGAGCTCGCGTGACCGACCCCCGGGCCCTGGCGCGGGCCTACTTGGAGCAACAGCAGTCGCTGGGGACCGATGCGGTGGTGCTGCCAGAACAGGGCGCCGGCCCCTCGGCCACTCCGGGCTCGCGCCCGGGGTCAGTTGGAGCTTCGCCCGAGCCCGCCGCATCGAGCGCGCTTCCTCCTCCTGGGCTCTCCTTCGATCCGCCCTCGGCCGATCTGTTCGCCGCCGATCCGCTGCAGCAGGCGGCGACGATCGCCGCTATCGCCGAGATCGTGGCCGGGTGTCGCAAGTGTCGCCTCTGCGAGAGCCGCGCGCACACGGTGCCCGGTGAGGGACCCGCCGATGCCCGCCTGGTGGTGGTGGGTGAGGGCCCGGGGCGCACCGAAGACGCGACCGGACGGCCGTTCGTGGGGCCGGCAGGCGAGCTGCTCACAAAGATCCTGGCGGCGATAGATTTGCCGAGGGAACGGGTGTACATCTGCAATGTGGTGAAGTGCCGGCCGCCGGAGAACCGCACGCCGCAGTACGACGAAGTCGCGGCGTGCCTCCCGTACCTGCACCGGCAGCTCGAGCTGCTCAAGCCGAAGGTGATTCTCGCGATGGGCGGTACGGCGGCGCAGTCGCTGCTCGCGACCAAACAGGCGCTCGGCGCGCTGCGTAATCACGTGCACCGCTACCGCGGCATCCCGGTGATCGTCACGTATCACCCGGCCGCGCTGCTTCGCAACCCGAACTGGAAGAGACCAACCTGGGATGACGTCCGCATCGCCCGTCGCATCCTCGACGACTGAGCGCGAGTTCTCCGGCCGCCAGGCTCCCTGGAGCAACGAGGCGGAGCAGGCCGTGCTCGGCGCCATGCTGCTCGACCAGGACGCGGCGCTGAAGGCAGCCGAGTTCCTCGACGATACGATGTTCTATCGCGAGGGGCATCGTCTCCTGTTCCGCGCGATGATCGCGCTGACCGAGCGCGGCGACGTGATCGATCCCGTCACGCTGCGTGACGAGCTGGCGCGCCGCGGCGATCTCGATCGCGCGGGCGGCATCGAATACGTCTCGACGCTCATCGACGTCGTCCCCACCGCCGCCAACGTCGAGTACCACGCGCGCATCGTCCGCGACAAGGCGGTGCTGCGCCGCCTGGTCGAAGCTGCGACCGGCATCATCCAGGACGTCTACGAGGGCCACACCGCCGCGGGAGAGGTGCTCGACAATGCCGAGCATCGCGTCTTCCAGGTCGCTCAGTTCCGCCGCGCCGAGGAGTTCACGCGCATCAAGGAGCTGATCTGGCCCACCATGGAGCGCATCGAGCAGCTGCAGGCGGGCGCCGGCTCCGTGACGGGCGTCCCCAGCGGCTTCACCGACCTGGACCGTCTCACCGCGGGATTCCAGCGCGCCGACCTCGTCATCCTCGCGGGCCGGCCCTCCATGGGGAAGACGGCGTTCGCACTCAACGTGGTGCAGCACGCGGCCATCGAGCACAACGTGAAGGTCGCGATTTTCTCGCTGGAAATGTCCAAGGACGCGCTGGTGCAGCGGCTGCTCTGCTCCGAGGGGCTGGTGGACGCCCAGCGGCTGCGGCGCGGCCAGCTGCGCGACGACGATTATCCCCGCCTCGCCCGCGCCGCGGGGCTCTTGGGGCAGGCGCCGATCTGGATCGACGACTCGGCCTCGCTCACGCCGCTCGCGATGCGTTCCAAGGCGCGCCGCCTCAAGGCGGAGCACGACATCGGCCTCGTGATCGTGGATTACCTCCAGCTGATGCAGGGTCCCAGTGATTCGGAAAACCGCCAGCAGGAGATCTCCTACATCTCCCGCTCGCTCAAAGCCCTGGCCAAGGAGCTTGATATCCCCGTCGTGGCGCTGTCGCAGCTGTCGCGCGCGCCGGAGCAGCGCGGCGGCGAGCACCGCCGGCCGCAGCTCTCCGACTTGCGCGAATCAGGCGCCATCGAGCAGGACGCCGACGTCGTCTGTTTCATCTATCGCCAGGAGTTCTACGACGGACCCGTCGATCCCAAGAGCAACGAGAGCATCGAGGGCGTCGCCGAAGTGATCGTGGGCAAGCAGCGCAACGGCCCCACCGGGACCGTGAAGCTCTACTTCAAGAAGGAATTCACCCGCTTCGACAACTTCTCGCCGCGCGAGGCGCCGCCCGAGGCCGTCGGTGTCTAAGGCGCGCTCCGTGTTCCGCTGCACCGAGTGCGGCGCGGAGCAGCCGAAATGGGCGGGGCGCTGCGACGCGTGTGGGACGTGGAATACACTGGTGGAAGAGGCGGTCGGGCGCTCAGGCGGTCGGGCGGTCAAACGCTCCGATGTGTCCTCTCATCCGCCTGTCCGCCTGTCCGCCGTGGGGAGTGGGGCACTCGGCCGCTGGCCCACCGGTCTCGCCGAGTTCGACTTCGTGCTGGGTGGCGGCATTGTCCCGGGATCGGTCGTGCTGGTGGGCGGCGAGCCCGGCATCGGGAAATCGACGCTCTTGTTGCAGTGCGCCACGCGACTCGAGCACGCTGGCGTTTCGACGCTGTACGTCTCGGGCGAAGAGTCGCCCGAGCAGATTCGCATGCGGGCCGATCGCCTGGCCGACGACGCCGGCGCGGTGCATGTGCTGGGCGAGACGCGGCTCGAGGCGATCATCCATCACGCGGCGGCGCTCAACGCACGCGTCGTCTTCGTCGATTCCATCCAGACCACCTACACCGACGAGCTCGAGGGCGCCCCCGGCAACGTGGGCCAGGTGCGCGAATGCGCCGCGCGGCTGATGCGCTTCGCCAAGGAAGCCGGGCCCGCGGTCGTCCTCGTGGGCCATGTGACCAAGGGCGGCGGCATCGCCGGCCCGCGCACGCTCGAGCACATCGTCGACACGGTGCTCTACTTCGAGGGCGAAGCGACGCTCGATCACCGCATCCTGCGCGCCGTGAAGAACCGCTTCGGCTCGGTGGACGAAATCGGCGTGTTCCGCATGACGGGGCAGGGCCTCGAGCCCGTGGCCGATCCCGCCGCCGCCTTCCTCGCCGGCCGGAACTCAGGGATCGCGGGGTCGGCCGTGACGGCACTGATGGAAGGCACCCGGCCCATGCTGGTCGAAATCCAGGCGCTCGCCGCCAAGGCAGGCTTCGGCACGCCGCAGCGGGTGGCGACGGGCCTCGACCAGCGGCGGCTCGCCGTATTGCTCGCCGTGCTGGAGCGGCGCGGCGGGCTGGCGGTCTCGGGACTCGACGTGTTCGTGAACGTGACGGGCGGCGTGCGGCTGCTCGAGCCATCGACCGATCTCGCCGTGGTGGCGGCGCTCGTCTCGAGCGTACACGACCGCCCCGTGCCGGCCGACGCGCTGTTCCTGGGCGAGGTGGGCTTGGGCGGCGAAGTGCGACCGGTGGCGGGCGTGGAACGCCGGCTCGCCGAGGCCGGGCGCCAGGGATTCCGCCGCGTGTTTCTCTCGGCGCGCTCACGCGTGGCACCGCAAGGGCTGGACGTGGTGGGGTTGGAGGGCATCGGTGAGCTCGCGCGCCGCCTCGCCGCCTGACGTCGGGGTCGTGGTCGTGGCCGCGGGCTCGGGGATCCGCGCGGGCCCCGGCGAGCCCAAACAGTTCCGCCCGATCCTTGGCGTGCCGATGCTGCTGCGCGCGCTGCGGCCCTTCACCTCGCATCCCGATGTGGCCCACGTCGTGGTCGTGTTGCCGCCGGCGTTTGCGGAGCGGCCGCCCGAGTGGCTCGGCAAACTCGTGGGTGAGCGTCTGGCGCTGGTGGCGGGCGGCGCGCACCGCGTCGACTCGGTGCGCAGCGGCTTGGCGGCGCTCGGCCCCGCCGTGGAAGTCGTCCTGATACACGACGCCGCGCGACCGTTCGTCAGCCGCGGCACGGTGGACGCCGTCGTGGCGCTCGCCCGCGAGGGCGTGGGTGCCGTAGCCGCGATCCCGATGGGCGACACCGTGAAGGAAGCCAACGAGCTGAATCGCATCGAGCGGACCATTCCTCGCGCCCGGTTGTGGCGCGCCCAGACTCCGCAAGGATTCCCGCGCGCCATGCTGCACCAGGCGTTCGAGCGTGCGGGGCCGAACCCGCCCGTCACGGACGACGCCGAGCTGTGCGAGCGTGCGGGTTTCCCGGTGGAGATCGTCCCCGACTCGCCCCACAACCTGAAAGTCACCACCGCCGACGATTTGCGGCTGGCCGAAGCGCTGGCGCGTGAGGTGCGGTGAATCCGCTGCCGTTTCGCTCGGATGCCGACGTGGCCGCAGCGCTCGCGCCCGTTGCCGCGCACCTCGAGGCGGGTGGCCTGCTCGCCTATCCTACCGAGACCGTGTACGGCCTCGGATCGCGGGCCAAGCCGGATGACGTGCGGGCGCTGGCTCAACTCAAGGGCCGCCAGCCCGACAAGCCATTTCTTCTCTTGATCGCGAACCACGAGATGGCGGCAGCCCAGGGACTCGCCTTCACCGACGCGGCGCGCGCCATGGCGCGCGCGTTCTGGCCCGGGCCCCTCACGCTCGTGCTGGCGGGCGGTGGCGGCCGCCTCCCCGATCAGCTACGCGGTCCCGAGGGGGGCTTCGCGGTCCGCTGGACGTCGCACCGCGGCATGGCCCGGCTGATCGCCGGACTGGGAGCGCCCATCACCTCCACCTCGGCCAACCTGCCGGGGCAATCGCCCGCGCCCGGGGCGGCCGCGATCCTGCGGGATTTCGCCCCGGCCGTCGCGGATCGGCGCCTGTTGGTGCTCGACGGTGGGGTGCTCGGCAATTCGCCCCCCTCAACAGTGATCGATTGCACGCGCCCGCGCGCCCGCTTGGTGCGCGAGGGCGCGATCACGCTCGCCGAGCTGCGGCGGACCGTGGGGCACTTCGCACCATGATCAGCCGCATTCTCCTCGTCTGCACGGGCAACATCTGCCGCAGTCCCCTCGCCGAGGCGCTGCTGCGGCGTGACCTCACTGCGCGCGGGTTCCCCGAGATCGACGTCGGGTCGGCTGGGACGGGCGCGTGGGACGGTGCTCCGGCCTCTGAGGGGGCGTACCTGGTGGGGCTCGAGCGCGGGCTGGATCTGTCGGGCCATCGCGCGCGGCTGCTCACGCGCGAGCTGGTGGAAGGCGCCGATCTGGTGCTCACCATGGCGCGGCACCACCGGGCGCGGGTGGAGGAGTTGGGCGGGGAAGGGCGCGTGTCCGTGCTCGGCGAGTACGCCGGCCGCGACGGCGACGACGCGGAGGTGAGCGACCCGTTCGGCGGCGACCTCGACGTGTATCGCGACACCTGCGCCGAGCTCGAGGCGCTGAGCGTGGCCGTCACCGAGCGGCTCGCGCGGGAGCGACAGAGTGGAGATCGGCGCTAGCACCCGCCTGTTGGCGGTGCTGGGCGACCCCGTCGCTCACTCGCTCTCTCCCGCCATGCACAACGCGGCCATCCGCGCCCTGGGGTTCGACGCCGTGTACGTGGGGCTGCGCGTGCCGGCGGCCGCGCTCCCGGACGTGCTCGCCGCACTCGCCGCGATCGGCGCCGCGGGCAACGTCACCATACCGCACAAAGAAGCGGTGGAACGCCACGTCACGCGCAAAACCGATGCGTGCGTCAAGGTCGGGGCGTGCAATACGTTCTGGGTGGAGCGCGGCACCCTGGTGGGCGATAACACCGACGTGACCGGCGTCCGCGCGGCGCTCGGTGCGCTGGGTGCCGACGGCGCGCGGCGTTGGCTGGTGCTCGGGACGGGCGGCTCAGCGCGCGCGGTGGCGATTGCCGCGGCCGCCGCCGGCGTGGAGCTGCGCGTGCGCTCCCGCGCGCCCGAGCGCGCCGCCCGCTTCGCCGCCTGGGCGGCCGAGCACGGCGCCCGCGCCGCCGTCTGCAAAGACGGGGAGCCCGCCGAGGTCGTGATCAATGCCACACCCCTGGGACTCGCACCCAACGACCCGCTGCCAGCCGATCCCGCGCGACTCACGGGCGTGCGCTGGGCGCTGGACATGGTGTACGCCGCGGGGCTGACCCGCTGGGTTCAGGCGCTGCGGGCGGCGGGTGTGGCGGCACACGACGGCCGCGAGATGCTGGTGCGCCAGGGAGCCGCTGCCTTCGACCGCTTCTTCCCCGAGGCGAGCGCCCCGCTCGAAATCATGCGCGCGGCAGTCGCCCGCGCGCTCCATGCCTAACGCGCTCGACCAGCTGTTGCTCCCGGCCGAGTGTTTGCTCTGCCGGAACCTGCTGGCGTTTGCCGAGGCGGACCGGCTCGTCTGCGCTCCTTGTCGGTACCGCTGGCGCCCGGTGCGGCCGCCGTGGTGCGCGCGCTGCGGCCAGCCCGGCCCGAGCTTCGGTCCGTGCCGCCTGTGCGCCCGCTGGCCCGCGGCGCTCACGTCGGTGCGGTCCGCCGTGTGGCTGGACGGCGGGGCGCGCGTTGCCGTGCACGCCCTCAAGTACCGGGGGCTAGGCCGCGTCGCCCCGGATCTGGCGGATGTCATGGTGCGGCATCTGCCGCGGCCGCTGGCGGGCGCGGCGCTCGTCCCTGTGCCGCTCGCGCCGCGGCGTCAGCGCGAGCGGGGCTATAATCAGAGCGCCCAGTTGGCCACGGCGTTGGGCGCACGCTGGGGCACGCCCGTGCGGGATGTTCTCATCCGGCGCCGCGAGACGCGCACCCAAACGGCGTTGACACCGGAAGCGCGCCTGGCGAACGTGGCGGGGGCGTTCCAAGTGCGGAATGGCGAATGCGGAATGCGAAATGAACACCACTCCGCATTCCGAATTCCGCATTCCGCATTGGGACCAACGCTCGTTCTGGTCGATGACGTATTTACGACCGGCGCCACGCTCGTCGCGGCGGCCGCGGCGCTCGCGGCGGCGGGCGCGAGTGACATCGGCGCGGTCACCTTCGGCCGCGCGGCAATACCGGACTTCACTTAGGAGCTCTCCGATGGCAGTGCGTGTCGGCATCAACGGCTTCGGGCGCATCGGCCGCAACGTGTTGCGCGCCGCCGTCATGGCCAAGCAGACGGCGATCGAGTTCGTGGCGGTGAACGACATCACCGACACGAAAACTCTCGCCCACCTGCTGCAGTACGACTCCGTGCACGGCCGGTTCCCGGGCACCGTCGAAGCGAAGGGCGACGCGCTCGTCGTCAACGGCCGGGAGATCAAGGTGTCGGCCATCAAGGAGCCCGAAAAGCTCCCGTGGAAGGCGCTCGGCGTCGACGTCGTGCTCGAGAGCACCGGCCGCTTCACCGATCGCGCCAACGCCGACAAGCATCTCCAGGCCGGCGCCCGCAAGGTGATCATCTCCGCGCCCGCCAAGGGCGAGGACATCACCATCGTGATGGGGGTCAACGATCAGAAGTACGACCCCGCCAAACATCACGTGCTGTCCAACGCGTCGTGCACCACCAACTGCCTCGTGCCGGTGGTGAAGGTCGTGCTGGATCACTGGGGCTTCCGGCACGGTTTCATGACCACGGTGCACAGCTATACCAACGACCAACAGATTCTCGACTTGCCGCACAAGGACCTGCGGCGCGCCCGCGCGGCGGCGCTGAGCATCATTCCCACCACGACCGGCGCCGCCAAGGCGACGGGCCTCGTCCTGCCCGAGGTGAAAGGCAAGATCGACGGCGTGTCGTTGCGCGTGCCGACGCCCGATGTGTCGCTCGTCGATCTGACCGCGGAAGTCGAGAAGAGGACCACCATCGAAGAGGTCAACGCGGCGTTCAAGCAGGCGGCCCAGGGCCCCCTCAAGGGGATCCTCGACGTGAGCGATGAGCCGCTCGTCTCGGTCGATTACGTCGGCAACCTGTACTCGAGCGTCGTCGACGCTCTCTCCACCAACGTGATCGACGGCACGCTGATTCACGTGTCGTCCTGGTACGACAACGAGATGGGATACTCGGCGCGCTGCGTGGACCTCCTGGCCCTCGTGGCGAGCCGGCGGTGAGCCGCCGCACCCTCACGGACCTGCCCGCCGCCGCCATCGACGGGCAGCGCGCGCTGGTGCGTGAGGACTTCAACGTGCCGCTGAAGGACGGCGTCGTCACCGATGACAGCCGTCTGCGGGCCGCCCTCCCAACGATCACGTTTCTGCGGGAGAAGGGTGCGCGCATCGTCTTGCTGTCGCACCTGGGACGGCCCAAGGGGGGGCCTGAACCCAAGTACTCCCTCCGTCAGATCATTCGCCCGCTCGAGACCCTGCTCGGCTCGCCCGTGGAATTCATTCCCGACCCGGCCAGCGGCGTCGCCGCCACCCGCCGCCTGCCGCGCGGCGGCGTCGCGCTGGTCGAAAACACCCGCTTCTGGCCAGGCGAGGAGGCCAACGATCCCGCCTTCGCCCGCACGCTCGCCGCGCTCGGCGACTTCTACGTGAACGACGCGTTCGGCTCGGCACACCGCGCCCACGCCTCCACCGAGGCCCTCGCGCACCTGCTGCAGCCCGCCGTGACCGGGTTCCTGATGGAGAAGGAGCTGCGCTACCTGGGCGACGCGCTGCGGGCGCCGCAACGGCCGTTCATCGCCGTGCTGGGCGGCGCCAAGATCTCGGGCAAGATCGACGTCATCGCGGCCCTGCTGCCGCGCGTGGACCAGGTGCTGATCGGCGGCGCCATGGCCTGCACGTTCTTCGCAGCGCTGGGATTCCCGGTCGGGAAATCGCTCGTCGAGCCCGACCGCGTCGATATGGCCAAGGGACTGCTGGCCAAGGGCGGACAGAAAATCATTTTGCCGCGCGGCGCGGTCGTGGCGCCGTCGCTCGAGCGCGCCGCCGAGCGGCGCGAAGTATCGAGCGATGCCATCCCCGCCGACTGGGCGGTCTACGACATCGACACCGCCACGTGCAACGACTTCCGGGCCAGGCTGCTCGGCGCCAAGACCGTCCTGTGGAACGGTCCGATGGGCGTGTTCGAGACGCCGCCGTTCGATGCGGGCACCCGCGCCGTGGCGCAGGCGCTGCTCGAGGCCGGCGCCAAGGGCGCCGTCACCATCGTGGGCGGCGGCGACTCGGCGGCCGCTGTGGCGGGCCTCGAGAGCAAGCTCACGCATGTCTCCACGGGCGGCGGCGCGGCGCTCGAGTTCCTGGAAGGCAAGCCGCTCCCCGGCGTCGTGGCCCTGGAGCAGTCGTGAGACAGCTGCTCTTCGCCGCGAACTGGAAGATGCACATCGGGCCGCCCGAGGCCCGTGCGTACCTCGCGACGTTCATGGCAGCGTACCCACCGCACCCCGATCGCGAGGTGTGGTTCTTCCCTCCGGCCGTGTCCATCGAGGCCGCGGCAAACGCCGCCGCACAGCGCGCCGATCTGCGCGTCGGGGCGCAGGACATCCATTGGGAGCCGAACGGCGCATACACCGGGGCAGTCTCGGGTGCGCTGGCGGCTCAGGCCGGGGCGCGCGCCGCGTTGGTCGGTCACTCCGAGCGCCGCCACGTGTTCGGCGAGAGCGATGCCGACACCCAAAAGAAGGTCCGCGCCGCGCTCGCCGCTCAGCTCGCGCCGATCCTGTGCGTGGGAGAGACCTTGGGCGAGCGCGAGGCCGACGAGACTCTGGCCGTGGTCACGCGACAGCTCGCCATCGCCCTGGGGAGCCTCGACGGCGCGGCGCTGGGAGAGATCGTCATCGCCTACGAGCCCGTGTGGGCGATCGGCACGGGCAAGAACGCCACGCCGCAGGACGCCGCGCTGGTACACCGCCACATTCGGGCCTGGCTGGTGGAGCGTCGCGCTGCTCGGACGCGGGTGCTGTACGGCGGCAGCGTGAACCTGAAGAGCATCGCGGAGCTCCTGGCCCAGCCCGAGTTGGACGGCGTGCTTGTGGGTGGCGCGTCGCTGGAAGCCGATGGCTGGGCTCGACTTGTGCGGACGGCAGCGGCCTAGGTATTATCCCCCCGCCATGTACACCACCCTGCTCGCCATCTTGCTGCTGGACGCCGTGATCCTCACCACCGCCGTGTTGTTTCAAGCGGGGCAGGGCGGCGGGCTCGCATCGCTGGGCGGCGGCGCGGGTACCGAGACATTCATGGGTGGCCGCCAGGCGGTTACGCTGCTCACCAAGGTCACGTGGTGGTGCAGTGGGATCTTCCTCTTTCTCGCGCTGGTGCTCGCGGTCATGCAATCGCATGCGGGCGTGGCGCGGTCCGTGATCGAGCAGAATCTCCCCGCGCAACAGCAACAGGCCCCGGCGCAGACCGCGCCGCTGCCGCTGCCGACGACTCCCGCGCCGACCACGCCGAGTACGCCGCATCGCTGACCGCCTTCCCGCCTACGTCCTGCTCGAGGACGGCGCCTGCTTCCACGGCACCGCGCCCTTGGGTTTCGAGCCGTCGTGCGCGGAAGTCGTGTTCACCACCAATCTCTCGGGATACCAGGAGGTCTTCACCGATCCCTCCTACCTCGGGCAGATCGTGGTGATGACGGCACCGATGATCGGCAACTACGGCATCAATCCCGACGACATCGAATCGGACCGCCCACGCGTCGCGGGCGTGGTGGTGCGCGAGCTGTCGCTCAAGCCATCCAACTGGCGCTCGACCGGCTCGCTGCTCGACTGGTTGTCGGAGGCGAAGGTGCCGGTGGTGGCCGACATCGATACGCGTCAGCTCACGCGTCACATCCGCTCCAAGGGCGCCATGCGCGGCGTCATGGCCGTGGGCGATGCGCCGAGCGACGCCGTGCGGCGGGCGCTCGCCGCATCGCCGTCGATGGACGGGCTCGACCTCGCGAGCGCCGCGACGATCAAGTCGGAGTACGGCGAAGGACCGGCCACCGCCAAGTACCATGTGGTGGCCTACGACTACGGCATGAAGCGCAACATTCTGCGGTTGTTCATTCAGAATGACTGTCGCGTGACCGTCGTGCCGGCCGGGACACCCGCGGCACGCATTCGTGAGCTCGAGCCGGACGGGTTGTTTCTCTCCAACGGCCCGGGCGACCCCGCGGCAGTCGGCTACGCGATCAAGACGATCCGCGAGCTGGGCGACGGCACGCTGCCGATCTTCGGGATCTGCCTCGGCCACCAGCTGCTCGGGCTCGCGTTCGGCGGACGGACCACCAAGCTGCCCTACGGTCACCGTGGCGGTAACCACCCCGTGCGTGATCTCACGACAGGGCAAGTACTTATCACGTCGCAAAACCACGGCTTCGCCGTCGAGGGCGACACCAGCGGCGTCCCCGGCGCCGCGGCGCTGGAGGTGACGCACCTGAATCTCAATGATCACACCGTCGAAGGCGTGCGCCACCGCGAGTACCCGATTTTCGCCGTCCAGTATCACCCGGAAGCATCACCGGGCCCACACGACGCCCAACCGCACTTTCGGCAGTTCCTCCAAGCTCTTGACAGTCAATAGGTAAGGTCCATATTATGCCCCCGCTCGCCCGCCCTGGGCCCTGCTGGGGGAACGGATGACGAAGGCCGATCTCGTCGAGAAGGTCACCGCACAAATCGCCCGCACGGCGGGTCCGCTCATTTCCAAAAAGGACTGCGCCCGGGTCGTCGACTCGTTCCTGGACGCGGTGAAGGCCGCGCTGGCCGAGCAGCATAACATTGAGATACGCGGGTTTGGGACCTTCAAGATCCGTCAGCGGAAGACGCGAATGGCCCGCAATCCCCGCACCGGCGATCCGGTGGAAGTGGCGGCGCGGCCGGTACCTGTCTTCAAGCCCAGCAAGGAGTTGCGCGCGATGGTCGCCGACGCGAACGCGCGCGTGAGCGCGCCGTCCTGACTCCCGGCACGGAACGGCGCAGCGGCGGCCCGGACTAAACGTCTGGGCCGCTTTGTTTTGGCTGGTGTATCCAGGTTGAACCCTCGCTCCGGAGCCCGCGTGCTGCGCCAACTCGGTGTGCTGACGCTCGTTGCGTTGCCGCTCACCGCCCAAACCGTGAACTACGAAGTCTCGGTGCTGCCGGCCGACAATCTGTTTCACGTCAAGGCGGATCTTCCAGCCGCCGGAAAAGACACGCTGTATCTCTCCCTGCCGGCGTGGAGTCCCGGGAATTACGAGATCCAGAATTACGCGCGCTACGTCCGGCACTTCACCGTGCATGGCGCCGACGGCTCGGCGCTCTTCTGGGATCGCTTCGACAAGGACACGTGGCGCGTGACGACGGGGAAGCGCGATCGCGTTACGGTCGAGTTCGACTACCTGGCCGACACGGTCGACTTGTCGATCGCGCGTGTGCGGGGCGATTGGGGCCAATTCCTCGGCACGAATCTGTTTCTGTACGAGGAAGGACAGCTTGCGCGGCCCGCCGCGGTGCGCTTCGCGCTGCCGTCGGGGTGGCGCGTGACCACCGCCCTCGCCGCGGGCGCCGGGGGTGCGTACTCCGCGCCCGATTATCACACCTTGGCGGACGCGGAAACGTTCGTGGGACGGTACGCGCTCGATTCCGTACCGGTCGCGGGGCACTGGATTCGCCTGGCTCTCTACCCCCAGGGCGACTACACGCCCGCCGTGGCGAAGAACCTGCGCGACGTGATCCAGCGCGCGGCCACGACGCAGGACGATCTCATGGGCGGCCCGCCGTACGACACGTATACCATCTTCTTCAGCGTGATCCACGAGCCGGTCGGTTTCGGGGGCGGCCTGGAGCACGCGGCTTCTCAGTACGATATCATGCCGGCGGGTCCCGACTTCGCGGACGAGCGCGGCCAGCTGGGCTCGTTCATTCGCCCGCTGATCTCGCACGAGTTCTTCCACTTGTGGAACGTGAAGCGGATCCGGCCCGCGGAGATGTGGCCGTACGACTATCATGCCGAACAGTTCACGCCGCTCCTCTGGTGGTCGGAGGGTGTCACCGACTACTACGCCGACCTCACCAACGTACGCTCGCGCCTGTGGACGGAGAGCGACTTCCTGAACAACATCGCGGCGAACATGCACGAGGTGGGCGCGGCGCCGGAGCCGTGGAGCGAGGAAGATGGCAGCGTGGCGACGTGGATCAACGAGATCTACGTCAACAGCTCGCAGCTGTACTATCCGAAAGGCTCGCTCACCGGCCTGTTGCTCGACGTGTCCATCCGCGACGCGACCGACAACAAACATTCCCTGGACGACGTGATGCGCGGCCTGTTCACCCGCTATTACAAGCAGGAGAAGGGGTTCACGACCGCCAACCTGCTGGCCTTGTTGAAGGAAGCGGGCCTGCCCGACCCCGACGGCTTCTACGCACGCTACATCAACGGGCGCGACCCGCTGCCGTACGACTCCGTGTTGGCCCGAGCGGGAATCGTGGTGACGCGCCGCGACGAGTCGACCCCGCTGCTCGGCGTGTCGTCGGGGCTCACCGCGGACGGCCAGGTCGAGGTGCAGGGCGTGCAACCGGGGAGCGCGGCCGCCGAGGCGGGGCTCGCGCCGGGCGACGTGCTGCTGCAAGTCGGCGAGGTCACGATTCGTGGCGACCAGGATTGGGGCGAGGCGTTTCGCAGCCGCTTCCGTGGGCAGAACGGCCAAGCGGTAACGATCACAGTGCGCCGCAACGGGCAACCGCGCACGCTGCAGACGCACGTGCGCGAGCGAATTCAGTCGGCGTTCGCGGTGTCCAAGGCGGCCTCGCCCACAGCCCGGCAGGCGAAGATCTGGAGCGGCCTCACGGCGGGAACGACGAGCCCGTGAGCGGCGCTGTATACTTCCCAGCATGACACGCGACGGCACGGTGACCGTGCGCTTCTTCGCCCGCTACGCGGAGCTGGTGGGACGCGAGGAGGCGAGTCTGACGCTGCCGCTGCCCGCCACGGTGGCCGACGTTGTGCGCCACGCGCGAGCCGCACTGCCGGGCGCGGCGCAGTTGCCCGAGCGCCCGCTCGCGGCGGTGAACCTGAAGCACGCGCGGGCCGAGACACCGGTGAGCGCCGGCGACGAAGTGGCACTGCTGCCACCGTTGGCGGGCGGATGAACCACCTCACGCGCGCTCCGATCTCGGTCGCGGAGCTGGTTGCGGCCGTCGCCTCGCCCGCGTGCGGTGGTACCTGTCTGTTCCTCGGTACGGTGCGCGACGCGCCCGATGACGGCGGCGTGACGGGCATCGAGTACTCAGGTTACGACGCCATGGCGAACGCCGAACTCGACCGCATTCTCGCGGAGGTGGTGAAGCGCTGGCCCAACGCACGCGTCGCCGTGCGGCACCGGCTCGGCCTCGTGCCGACGGAGGAGGCGAGCATTGGGATCGCCGCGGCCGCGCCCCACCGCGCGGAGGCGTTCGGCGCCTGCCGCTACGTAATCGAGGAAGTGAAGCAGCGCCTGCCCATCTGGAAGAAGGAGCTGCGCGCCGACGGCTCGACGCTGTGGGTGGATCCCCAAGGCCGGCCCGCGGTGGTAGGACCGGAGGGGACGTGATCCAAGACGCTCTCAAGCGGCCGCTTGGCTCGCTGCGCGTGTCGGTCACCGACCGCTGCAACCTGCGCTGCCGCTACTGCATGCCGGAAGAGGAATACGTGTGGCTGCCGCGCGCATCGCTGCTCACATTCGAGGAGATCGCGCGCCTCACGCGGGTGTTCACGGGCTTGGGGGTCACCAAGGTCCGCCTCACTGGCGGCGAGCCCTTGCTGCGCCACGAGCTGCCGGCGCTGGTACGGCTGCTGCGCGACAATGCAAGCGTCCGCGATCTCGCCCTCACCACCAACGGTGTCCTGCTCGCCAAGCATGCCGCGGCGCTGCGCGCCGCGGGCCTCAGCCGGGTGACCGTGAGCCTCGACACGCTGCGGCCCGAGCGGATGGAGGAATTCGCGCGGAGCGCCCGGCACGCCGACGTGCTCCTGGGGATTGCCGCGGCGCGGGCCGCTGGATTCGAGCGCTTGAAGCTCAACACGGTGGTGGTACGGGGCTTCAACGACGATGAGATCGTCGACCTCATCGAGTTCGGCCGGGCGCACGCGGCCGAAGTCCGCTTCATCGAGTACATGGACGTCGGCGGGGCGACGCATTGGACGGCGGAGCAGGTCGTATCGCAGCGCGAGATGCTCGAGCGCCTGACCGCCCGGTACGAATCCGTCACGCCCGTACGGGACGATGCCGATCCGCGCGCGCCGGCCGAGCGGTTCCGGCTGCCGGATGGCACGACCTTCGGCGTGATCGCGTCGGTCACGGCGCCCTTCTGCGCGAGCTGCGATCGCAGCCGGCTCACGGCCGACGGCACGTGGTTCCTGTGTCTCTATGCGGAGCGGGGCGTGGATCTGCGCGAGCCCTTGCGAGCTGGCGCGTCCGACGAAGATCTCGCCGCATTGATCAGCGACACGTGGCGCGCGCGCACCGATCGCGGCGCCGAGCAGCGGTTGAGCGTCGCCCAGCGCGGGGCGCTCTATCAGATCGACGCGTTGCGCGCCGACCCGCGCCGGGAAATGCACACGCGGGGCGGGTGAGGGGCTATCGCACCATGCCGGGCATGGGCGCGGCCTCCAGCACACGGGCCACGCGGGGGCTCCAAAGCAGGGCGATCGCCAATCCCACACACAGCACGCCCACCGCCCGGGGGATCCACGGCGCCTTCCATTGCCGCTCCGCGACCACGATGGCCACTACCGCGAGCATCGGCACGAGGCCCGCCGGCGCCGCCACCATGAGCAGGACGAACAGCGGCCAGCAGCATACGACGCAGGACGCCCCGTGGTGCGCGCCGACGCGGAGATGGCGCAGCGGCCCGGTCCACGACGCGTCGGTCAGCAGCATCGCCGGCGGCACGCGGCAACGGGCGAGGTACCCGCGCTTGAGCCCGGTGAATTGGTACAAGCCGCAGGCCGCGCACGCGACGGCCGCCATCGCGCGGACCGAGGTCGCGGCGCTGAGCCGTGCCGCGGCGAGTACCAACAACCACGCGGGCACCCCGGCCACCGTCCATACCGCGAGGTAGCCGACGCCGAATGCCGCGACGCCGAGCGGGCGCCGCTGCCCGATCAAGGCGGCGTAGCGCGCCGCGACGGGCCACACCGCCGGCAGCATCATCACCGCCATCATCGGCGTCCAACTCGCCAGAAACGCGACCAAGAGACTCGCCGCTCCGCGCGGGGATGGTGAAAGTTTAACGCCTCCGGTTAGCTTTGTCCTCTCAACACATCCCGGGCGACTCATGCTCAGCAAGATCACCGTCGTCGGCGCCGGCAACGTGGGCGCCACCACCGCCCAACGCCTCGCGGAGAAGAACCTCGCGCGCACCGTCGTCCTCGTGGACGTCATCGAGGGCGTGCCCCAGGGCAAAGGTCTCGACCAGTGGGAGTCGGCGCCGATCGAAGGCTTCGATACGCGTGTCGTGGGGGCCAACGACTACGGCGCCGCCGCGGGGAGCGACCTCTTCGTGGTGACCGCGGGGATCGCCCGCAAGCCCGGCATGAGCCGCGACGACCTGGTGCGCACCAACGCCGACATCGTCAAACAAGTCTCGCAGCAGATCAAGCAGACGTCGCCCAACGGGATCGTGATCGTGGTGTCCAATCCGCTCGACGTGATGTGCTGGGTGACGAAGCAGGTGACGGGCTTCCCGCGCGAGCGGGTGATCGGCATGGCGGGCGTGCTCGACACGGCGCGCTACCGCTCGTTCCTCGCCGAGGCGCTCGACGTCTCCGTTGAAGACATCCAGGCGATGGTCCTGGGCGGCCACGGCGACACCATGGTGCCGCTCATCTCCTACACGACGGTGTCAGGCATTCCGGTGAGCCAGCTGCTCGACAAGGCGACGCTCGACAAGATCGTGGACCGCACGCGCAACGGCGGCGCCGAGATCGTGGCCTTTTTGAAGACCGGCTCCGCCTACTATGCGCCCTCGGCCGCGGCGGCGCAGATGGTCGAAGCGATCGCCCTGGACAAGAAACGCATCCTGCCGTGCGCCGCGTGGCTCGAAGGCGAGTACGGCCTGTCGGGCATCTATTGCGGTGTGCCGTGCAAGCTCGGCAGGAAAGGACTCGAGAAGATCATCGTAGCCCAGCTCTCGGCTGACGAAACAGCGGCGCTCGCGAAGTCCGCGAACGCCGTGAAGGAAACGATGGCGGCGGTGCAGCTCTAAGCGCCCGACCAGTCCCGCCCCGTGGGGGGCGGCAACAGCGTCGCCTTCAAGAGGTCGCGGTTCAGCCGCGCGATGAAGTCGACGCTGATTTCTTTGGGGCACGCGGCCATGCACTCGCCATGGTTGGTGCACGCGCCGAAGCCCGCCGCATCCATCACATCCACCATCTTCACCACGCGGTCGTAGCGCTCGGGCTGGCCCTGCGGCAGGGCGCCCAGATGGCTGACTTTGGCCGCCACGAACAGCATCGCCGAGGCGTTGGGACAGGCCGCCACGCACGCGCCGCAGCCGATGCACGCCGCGGCATCCATCGCGAGGTCGGCGTCACGCTTGGGCACGGGGGCCGCGTTGGCCTCCGGGGCACTGCCGGTGCGCGCCGTGATGAAACCGCCCGCTTGGACAATGCGATCGAACGCGCCGCGGTCGACCACCAGATCCTTGACGATCGGGAACGCCTTGGCCCGCCAGGGCTCCACCCAGATTTCGTCGCCGTCTCTGAACAGGCGCATGTGCAGCTGGCAAGCGGTGGTCGCGTTGTGCGGCCCGTGGGGACGGCCGTTGATCACCACGCCGCAGCTGCCGCAGATGCCTTCGCGGCAATCGTGATCGAACGCGACGGGCTCCTGCTTCTGCCGGATCAGGTCCTCGTTCAACATGTCCAGCATCTCGAGGAAGGACATGTCGGGCGTCACACCGCGAACGGCGTAGCGGACGAACGTTCCGGAAGCGGCGGGCCCCGCCTGGCGCCAGACGTGCAGGGTCAGGTCCATTACTTGTAGCTCCGCTGGGCGAGGTGCACGTGCTCGAACTCGAGCGGCTCCTTCTCGAGCCGCGGCTCCTGGCCCACGCCGGTGAACTGCCACGCCGCGGCGAACGAGAAGCGCGCATCGTCGCGCTTGGCTTCGCCGTCGGGCGTTTGATACTCCTCGCGGAAATGGCCGCCGCACGACTCCTCACGCTGCAGCGCGTCGCGGCACATCAGCTCGGCAAATTCGAGGAAGTCGGCGACGCGGCCGGCCTTCTCGAGCGACTGGTTGAAGTCTTCACCCTTGCCGCCAACGTAAACGTCCTTCCAATAGCGCTCGCGCAGCTCCCGGATCGTGGTCATCGCCTGCCGCAGGCCGGCCGCGTTACGCGACATGCCGCAGGCGTTCCACAAGAGCGCCCCCAATTCGCGGTGAAACGAGTCCACGCTGCGGCTGCCGTTCGCGGCCAGGAGCTTCTGGGTGCGGTCGGCCACCTCGGCCTCGACGCGGCGGAACTCGGCGTGCTCAGGTGTGACCTTGCCGAGCTTCGCCTGGGCGAGGTAATCACCGATGGTGTAGGGCAGGATGAAGTAGCCGTCCGCCAGCCCCTGCATCAGGGCGCTCGCGCCCAGCCGGTTGGCGCCGTGGTCGGAGAAATTCGCTTCGCCGATCACGTGGAGGCCAGGGATCGTGCTCATGAGGTTGTAATCGACCCACAGGCCGCCCATGGCGTAGTGCGGCGCGGGGTAGATCTTCATCGGCACGCGGTAGGGATCCGCGCCCGTGATCCGCTCATACATCTCGAACAGGTTGCCGTAGCGCTCGGCGATGGCCTGGCGGCCCACGCGGCCGATGGCGTCGCGGAAGTCGAGGTAGACGCCGTGGCCGCCGGGCACCACGCTGTGTCCCGCATCGCACATTTCTTTGGCGCGGCGCGAGGCTACGTCGCGCGGCACCAGGTTACCGAAGCTCGGGTACATGCGCTCGAGGTAGTAATCGCGCTCGGCGTCGGGGATCTGATCGGGCGCGCGCGCGTCACCCGCGCGCTGGGGCACCCACACGCGGCCGTCGTTGCGGAGCGATTCGCTCATCAGCGTGAGCTTCGACTGGTGCTCGCCGTGCGCCGGGATGCAGGTCGGATGGATCTGCGTGAAGCAGGGGTTGGCGAACGCGGCGCCGCGCTTGTGCGCACGCCACGTGGCCGTGACGTTGCACCCTTTCGCGTTGGTCGAAAGGAAATACACGTTGGCGTAGCCGCCCGTGGCGAGCACGACGGCGTCGCCCGCGTGGGAGGAGATCTTGCCGGTGACGAGGTCGCGCACCACGATACCGCGCGCCTGGCCGTCGATCACCACCACGTCGAGCATCTCGGCGCGCGGATACATCGCCACCTGGCCGATGCCGATCTGGCGTTCCAGCGCCTGGTAGGCGCCGAGCAGCAGCTGCTGGCCGGTCTGCCCGCGGGCGTAGAACGTGCGGGACACCTGCGCGCCGCCGAACGAGCGGTTGGCGAGCAGGCCGCCGTAGTCGCGCGCGAACGGCACGCCCTGCGCCACGCACTGATCGATGATGTTGACGCTGATCTGCGCCAGGCGGTACACATTCGCCTCGCGCGAGCGGAAGTCGCCGCCCTTCACCGTGTCGTAGAACAGCCGCCAGATCGAGTCGCCGTCGTTCTGATAGTTCTTCGCCGCGTTGATGCCGCCCTGCGCCGCGATCGAGTGCGCGCGGCGCGGACTGTCCTGGAAGCAGAAGCAGGAGACCCGGTAGCCCAGCTCCGCCAGCGACGCCGCAGCCGACGCACCCGCCAGGCCCGACCCCACGACGATGACGTGGAATTTCCGCTTGTTCGCCGGGTTGACGAGCTTCATCTCGAAGCGGTGGGTGTCCCACTTCTGCTGGATCGGGCCGCCGGGCACGCGCGATTGCAGGGTCATGGCTTAGCGCACCGCCCCGGCGAGGACCGCGGCGGGAACCGCGATGAACCCGCCCGCCACCGCCAGACTGAAGACCAGCGCGGCGCCGCGGCGCCAGCGGTTGTACTTGGGATGATTGAGGCCCAGCGTCTGGCAGCCGGAATAGATGCCGTGGTACATGTGGAGGCAGAGCACGACCATCGCGCCGACGTAGGCGACGGCCACCGGCACACGCGTGAAGCTCGCCACGAGGTTGTGATAGACGTCGCCCGGAAGGAAGCTCGGGTTCGCCTTGCCGAACGTCAGATCCAGGAGGTGAAACACGACATAGAGGAGAATGATGACGCCGCCCCAGCGCATCGTGCGGGCGGCGTACGTTGTCTCGATCAGGTCGAGCCGGCGGTAGCCGTCCGGCCGTGCCGCCCAGCTGGCGCGCGTGACCACCCACGCCGCCCAGATGTGCAATCCCACCGACGCGAGCAGAATGATGCGCGCGATCCACAGGAGCTGACCGCGCCCGAAGAACGGCGCGCCCATCGTGCGCAGTCCTTCCGCGTACGCGTTGAAATGCTCGGGCCCCTGGAAGACCTTCAAGTTGCCGATCATGTGCGCCAGCACGAAGCCGAGCAGGATGACGCCCGTCGCGGCCATGATGACTTTCTTGCCGACGAGCGATCCGACCAGGCGCTGCACACGGGACATCGCGGCTCCCAGAGAGCGGGTGAGAACGGACAGATGATACCTGCGACGAGGCATCGGGAGCAAGGGAACGGCCGCGGAGCAGCCGGTGTTACTTTGGTGGACTCTCGCGTGGCGGACACAGTGCTGTCGGGATCGGAGTGACACGATGACCGCACGGCCGCGGGTGGTCGTGGTGGGCGGAGGGTTCGGCGGACTGCGAGTCGCCCGCGCGCTGGCGCGCGCGCCGGTGGACGTCGTCCTGCTCGACCGGCACAACTATCACCTGTTCCAGCCGCTGCTCTATCAGGTCGCCACCGCGGGGCTCGAGCCCGAATCCATCGCCCGCCCGGTGCGCACCATCCTGCGCAAACAGCGCAACTTCGATTTCCGCCTTGCTGAGGTGACCGGCGCGGACCTGGCGCGGCGCGAGCTCGCGACCGACGGCGGCCCCGTCAGCTACGACTTCCTGGTGCTCGCGATGGGCGGCGAGACGAATTACTTCGGCCTCGACGGCCTGCAACACCATGCGCTCGGACTCAAGGACATCGACGAGGCGGAGCTGATCAAGAACCGCGTGCTGGCGTCCTTCGAGCACGCGATGGTGGAACCCGTGGCCGAGCGCCGTCGCGCCCTGCTCACGTTCGTCGTGGTGGGCGGGGGCCCCACGGGCATCGAGATGGCCGGCGCCCTGTCCGAGCTGATCCGCCTGGTCCTCGTGAAGGACTATCCGCGGCTCAACGTGAAGGACGTGCGGGTGCTCTTGCTCGAAGCGACCGACCGTCTCCTCGCCGCCGTGCCGGCGCCGCTCGCCGACGCGGCCGCGCGGACGTTGTGGAGCAAGATGGTCGAGGTGCGCTACGGCGCGGCCGTCGCGGACTACGACGGCGACACCGTCCGCCTGAAGGGGGGCGAGGCGATCCCGGCCCGCACGCTCATCTGGGCGGCGGGCGTGCGCGCCGCGAGTCTTGCCGCGAAACTCGGCCTCCCCACCGCGGGGCAGGGCCGCGTTCGGGTGCAGCCCACGCTCCAGGTAACGGGGCACCCCGAGGTGTACGTGATCGGTGACGCCGCATATGTGGAGAGCGGCGGGCAGCCGCTGCCGATGGTGGCGCCCGTGGCGATCCAAATGGCACAGGTAGCGGCGGACAATATCCAGCGCCACCTGCGGGGCGAGCCGCCGGTGGTATTCCAGTTTCGCGACCCGGGCACCCTCGCCACGATCGGTCGCAACGCCGCGGTGGCTTACATCCACGGCATCTCGTTCCGCGGTTTTCCCGCGTGGGTCGTCTGGCTGGTGGTGCACTTGATCCAGCTCATCGGCTTCCGCAACAAGCTGGTGGTGCTCATCAACTGGGCGTGGGATTACTTCGCCTACGAGCGCGCCGCGCGCCTGATCACGCGGCCTTAGCGGGTCGAGCGGACTCCCGAGTGGGTGGGCGCCGGCGCCGGCCCGCGCCGCACCACGCCGTTCCAGCCGCACGACAGGCACCAGCGCCGCTGCAGCCCCGGCAGGCAGCGGTCGAGCAGCGCGTGGCGCACGGGCAGCATGTCCATGTCGCAATGCGGGCACGCGGGCCCCCGCGGCACCAGGAAATACGCCACGCCGAGCACCATTGCCAGCCGCAGCAGCACCGTCGCAAACAGCACCGCGACGATCACCCAGTCGTCCATACGCACAATGTGGTGCGACGAGCGCGACGGGCGCAACGCGGGCCGCGCTCTGGACGCGCTCTCAGGTCCCGGCGTAACTTGAGCGCCCCGATAGAGCCGCAGCGCGGGGTCGCGGCCGCGCGTAGGGCAGATAGCTTCGCGCCCGGTGTCGCCGTACACTCTCGGAGGGAACGCATGCGCTCGTCGCTCGCTCGCGCTTCGCTGCTGTGCGCCGTCGTCCTGCCGTACGCCCTGCTCGGCCAGAACCCGCCCGCGCCCCCCCAGCGGCCCGAGCGGCCGGCCGAAGGCCCCAAACCCTACGCGCAGGTGATCACCGCCGAAGCCACCAACGACACGGGCGTGTTCATCGTCCACCGCCTCGCCGAGAAGCTGTACTTCGAGATCCCGCGCGCCGCCTTGGAGCGGCCGTTCTTGTTGGTGGCGCGCTACAGCGCCACGCCCGCCGGCACGCGCTACGCGGGCGAAGAGCTGAATGACCGTGTCGTCCGCTGGCAACGAGTGGGGAACCGCGTCCTGCTGCGCAACGTGAGCTACACGGTGGTAGCCGACTCGACGGCCCCGGTATCGCGGGCGGTGCAGCTCTCCAACTTCGAGCCCGTGATCCAAAGCTTCAACGTGGCGGCGTACAGCCCCAACGCGGACAGCAACGCGGTGATCGACGTCACTCCGCTGTACACCACCGACGTGCCCGAGCTGTCGGCGCGGCGTGCGCTGCGCGCCCGCCGTCTCGACCCCGCGCGCTCGCTGATCGAGCGGGCCGTCACGTTCCCCACCAACGTCGAAGTCGAGGCGCTCCAGACGTACGAGATGGCGGATTCGGGTGGGCCGGGCGCCGGCCCCTTCGGCGGCGGCGAGAGCAGCAGCGCGTCGGCGCTGGTCCACTACTCAATGGTGCTGCTCCCCGCGCGCCTGATGAAGCCGCGCCTGTGCGACAACCGCGTCGGCTACTTCTCGGTGACACAGAGCGACTACGGCACCGACGAGCACCGCGTCGCCCAGAAGTGCTACATCACGCGCTGGCGTCTCGAGCCCAAGGATCCGTCGGCCGCCGTGAGCGATCCGGTGAAGCCGATCATCTTCTACATCGACCCCGCGACACCCGCGAAGTGGGTGCCATGGCTCAAGAAGGGGATTGAGAGCTGGGAGCCCTTGTTCCGCGCTGCGGGCCTCTCGAACGCGATTCAAGCCCGGATGGCGCCCACGGCGGCCGAGGACCCGCGCTTCTCGCTCGAAGACGCCCGCTACTCGTCGGTCCGCTGGCTGCCGTCGCCGATCGAGAACGCGTATGGGCCGCACATCTCGGACCCCCGCACCGGCGAGATCCTGCAGACCTCCATCGGGTTCTATCACAACGTGATGAACCTGGTGCGCGACTGGTACTTCGTGCAGGCCGGGCCCATGGATCCGCGCGCCAAGATCCTGCCTCTGCCCGATTCATTGATGGGCGAATTCCTCGCCTACGTGGTGGCGCACGAGGTCGGACACACGCTCGGCTTCCCGCACAACATGAAGTCCTCCGCTTCCTATCCGGTCGATTCCCTGCGCAGCCGCACGTTCACGGCGCGCTACGGCGACGAAGCCTCGATCATGGACTACGGCCGCTTCAACTACGTGTCCCAGCCCGGCGACGGAGCGCGCCTCATTCCGATCCAGGGACCCTACGATTACTACGCGATCAACTGGGGTTACCGCCCGCTGCCGGCCGCGGCGACGCCGGACGCGGAGCGGCCCATCCTCGACTCGCTGGCGCGCTTGCAGGATCGCAATCCGATGCTGCGCTTCGGCAACGCCGACGGCATCGATCCGGAGGCGCAAACCGAGGATCTCGGATCCGACCCCATCGCGGCCACGACCCTCGGCCTGCGGAATCTCGAGCGCGTCATGCCGCTGCTCTTGCCCGCCACCACCACCGACCGCCTCAAGGATTACGACGACCTGAACGAGATGTACGACCAGGTCCTGGGCCAGTGGCAGCGCGAGCTGGGGCACGTGGTGACGCTGGTGGGCGGCGTGTACCGCGCCGAGCACTATCCCGACCAGCCGGGACCGATCTTCACGCCGGCCTCGCGCGCGCGGCAGCAAGCGGCCGTGGCCTTCTTGAACGACCGCGCCTTCCGCACGCCGGAGTTCCTGCTCGACCAGGACGTGTTGCGCCGAGTGAAGCAATCGGGCGTGGTGGACCAGATCAGCCGCGCGCAAACGGCGCTGCTCGCCGCGCTGTTCAACGACAGCCGCATGAACCGTCTGGTGGAGCAGGAGGCAATGGCGACGGCCGCGGCGCCGGCGTACCGCCTCAGCGACCTGTTGGGCGACGTGCGGCGCGGCCTGTTCACCGAGCTTAGGCGGGGCACCGCCATCGAGGTCTACCGCCGCAACCTGCAGCGCAACTTCATCACGCTGCTCACCGACAAGCTCGCGCCGACGCCGCCGCCCCCGCCCGTGCCGCCGTTCCCGGGGTTCATTCCGCCGGCGCCGCGGCCCGATGAGGCGCGCGCGATGATTCGCGGCGAGCTGCGCGATCTCGACGCCGCGCTCGCGACCGCCCTTCCCAAAGTGACCGATCGCGAAACGCGGGTGCACCTGCAGGACCTGCGGTTCCGGATCGATCAGGCCCTTCACCCCAAGACGTGAGCCTTCGCATGCGCCCGACGTACTTCGCTCTGCTCACGCTCGGCGCCGTCACCACGGCCGCCGCGCAAACCCCGCTCGGCTTCTCGAGCGCCGCCGCCGCGCATGAAGACAGCGTGGAGCGGCTGCTCCTCGCCGTGCCCGATACCGCGAGCGCGCGGGCGTTCTCGCGCGACCTGAGCGCACGGCCGCACGTCGCGGGCACGCCCGCGCAGGCCGTGACGCGCGACTACGTGTTGGCGAAGCTGCGCGCGTGGGGCCTGGACAGCGTGTGGAGCCAGGCGTACGACGTCTACATCCCGTGGCCCGAGACGGTCCAGGCATGGGTCATCCCGAGCGCCGGCGCCGCGCCGCAGCGCCTCGCGGTAGGGGAGCCCCTGCTCGCGGCGACGCCCGGGCCCGCCGTGCCGCCCTTCAACGGCTACACCGGCGACGGCGACGTCACCGCCCCAGTGGTCTACGTCAATTACGGCCTGATCGACGACTACAAGGTCCTCGATTCGCTGGGCGTGAGCGTCAAGGGCAGGATCGCGATCGCGCGCTATGGGCGCTCGTTCCGCGGCATCAAGGCGCGCGAAGCCGAGCGCCACGGCGCCGTCGGCTTGATCATCTACTCCGATCCGCAGGACGACGGGTATTTCCGCGGCGACGTCTATCCCAAAGGGCCGTTGCGGCCGCCGTTCGGCATCCAGCGCGGCTCGATTCTCAACGTCAACGGCGACCCCACGACACCCGGCTACGCGTCACTTCCGGGCGCGCGCCGCGTGCCCGAAGAGTCGCTCCCGGTACCGCACATTCCGGTGATGCCGATGGGCTACGGCAACGCCCAGAAGATTCTCGGCCTCCTGGCGGGCGCGTCCGTGCCGCAGGGTTGGCAGGGGGCGCTGCCGTTCCGCTACCATGTGGGGTCGGGCCCCGTACGCGTCCACTTGCTGGTCCGGCGCGAGCACGGCGCCCGGGCGATGCACCCGATCTGGGACACGTTCGGCATGATCCGCGGCGCCACGACCCCCGATGAGTGGGTGATCGTGGGCGGGCACCGCGACGCCTGGACGCCCGGCACCGCCGACAATATCTCCGGCACCGTCACGGTGCTCGAGGCGGCGCGCGCGTTCGCGCAGCTCGCGCGCCAGGGGATCCGGCCCGCCCGCACGCTGATCTTCGCCACGTGGGACGCGGAGGAGTGGGGGTTGATCGGCTCGACCGAATGGGCGGAGCAGATGGAAGATCAGTTGCGCGCGCACGCGGTCGCCTACATCAACGAGGACGACGTCACCCAGGGACTCAACTTCGGCGGCGACGGCTCACCCTCGCTCAAGCGCCTGATCCGCGACGCGGCCCGCGTGGTGCCCGATCCGTCGGGGACCGGCACCGTGTTCGCCGCCTGGGTGAAGCGCACCAAGGGCGACAGCGGACTCGGCAACATGGGCGGCGGCTCGGACTTCCAGGGCTTCTATCATCACATCGGCATCCCGTCGGGCGGCGTGGGGTTCGGCGGCCCCAGCGGCGTGTATCACTCGATGTACGACTCGTACGACTGGATGATCCGGTTCGGCGACAAGGGCTACCGCGAGCACCAGGCCACCGCGCGACTCGTGAGCGTCATGATGGCGCGGCTGGGCGACGCCCAGGTGGTGCCGCTTGACTACACGGGCTTCGGCACCGAGATGACGGGGCTCGTGGCCGAGCTCGACAGCGGCATCGCCAAGAAGGGATGGACCGTCAGCACCCAAGGGCTGAAGGACGCGCTGGGGCGGTTCACCGACGCGGCGCGGGCGTTCGCCACCGCGCGTGACAGCGTGCTCGCCGCCGGCGCGGCCAGGCCGTGGGGGCCCGTCAACGCCGCGCTGATGCAAGTGGAGCGCCGGCTCACGCGGCCTGAGGGACTCAAGTCCAACAGCTGGTTCAAGAGCCTGCAATTCGCATCGGACGTGGACAACGGCTACGCCACCCTCGCGTTTCCCTCGGTGGCCGAAGCGATCCGCTACGCCGACGCCGCGACCACCGCGCGCGAGCTGGCCGATCTGGCCGCCCGCGTGGACCAGGCCCGCGCCGCGCTGGAGGAGGCGCGCGCGGCCCTGCGCTAGCGCGCGGGCACGCCCGCACGCAAATTCCCGGCAGCAGGGAGACAGCCATGGCGAATGCAGCGGGAGAACAGACGCGGGTCATCGTGTGGTACGCGGTGTGGGCGACCATCTGCGCGGCAGGGGCCGGCCTGCTCGCGTCGCTCGTGCACACCTGGTTCTTCAGCTACACCCCCGGCCGCTCGGCGCTCGTCGAAACGCTCGTGCGCGACCTGGTCGTGGCGCTGGCGATCGCGGCGGGGCAGGGCGCCGTGGCGCTCGCCACCGGGAGCGTCCTCGCGCGCATGGGGCGCGTCCTCCAAGGCACCGTGCTGCTGGGCTTGATCCTGTTCGCGTTCGACTTCGTGATGGATTTTCTGCAGATGGCCGTGCCGGCCCTGGAAGCGGGGTGGGTGCCGGATCTCATCATCCTGGCAGCGGCCGCCGTGCTGATCACGCTGTGGGGCGCCCGGAAGCAGGAGGCTACAACTTCGGCAACGTAATCCCCCGCTGCGCCTGGTACTTCCCCTTCTTGTCCTTGTACGACACCGCGCACTCATCGCCCGGATCCGCCGTAAAGAACAGCACCTGGGCGATCCCTTCGTTCGCGTAGATCTTGGCGGGGAGCGGCGTCGTGTTGGAGATCTCGAGTGTGACGTGTCCCTCCCATTCCGGTTCGAACGGCGTGACGTTGGTGATGATGCCGCAACGCGCATAGGTGCTCTTGCCTACACAGATCGTGAGCACGTTCCGCGGGATGCGGAAATATTCGATGGAGCGGGCGAGGGCGAACGAATTGGGCGGCACCACGCACACATCGCCCTTGAATTCGACAAACGAGCGCGGATCGAACGCCTTGGGGTCCACAATCGCCGACAGAGCGTTGGTGAAGATCTTGAACTCGGGCGCCACGCGCATGTCGTAGCCGTAGGACGAGACGCCGTAGGAGATCGCGCCCGCGCGCACCTGCCCGTCGGCGAACGGCTCGATCATCGCGTGCTCGGTGGCCATGCGCCGGATCCAGCGGTCGGACTTGATGGACATGGGGGCGCAATATATCGGCGCCATCGTGACTTACGCCACTCGACTCGGTTGACATGCGTGCCGCCGTGCGGTAGGTTTTTCGGCGTCTAGTGAATTTTTTCACGAGGCCGATGCTCCAATCCTACGTCCCGCTCCTGTTCCTTTCGATCTTCGTCGCGGCGAATGCGGTGGGGATGATCGCGGCGTCCCATCTCCTCATGCGGCGCCGGCCCACCACGGTGAAGGAGACGCCATACGAGAGCGGCATGCCGCCGCTGGGGAGCGCGCACGAGCGGTTCTCCGTGAAGTTCTACCTCATCGCCATGCTGTTTATCATCTTCGACATCGAAACCGTGTTCTTGATCCCCTGGGGCACGATCTTTTTCGGCGCAGACCAGGCGGGCGGGCTCGGCATGGGCTTCCTGCTCGTCGAGATGCTCGTGTTCCTCGCGATCTTGGCCGTCGGCTACCTCTACGTGTGGAAGCGCGGCGCCCTGGAGTGGGACTGACATGAAGCGCGTGCTCGCCACCACGGAAGTGCCGGGCCAGAGCCCCAACTACCTGCTCGCCAAGTTCGAGCAGCTGGTCAATTGGGCGGTGAACAGCTCGCGGGCCAACTCGCTGTGGCCGATGCCCTTCGGCACGGCGTGCTGCGCCATCGAGTTCATGGCCACGGCCGCGAGCCGCTACGATTTCGCCCGCTTTGGCATGGAGCGGCAGGCATTCTCGCCCCGCCAGGCCGACGTGCTGATCTGCGCCGGCCGCCTGCCTTTTAAGCTTGCGCCTGTTATCCGCCGCGTCTACGACCAGATGCCGCAGCCCAAGTGGGTCATCTCGATGGGGGCGTGCGCCTCGAGCGGCGGCATTTTCGACAATTACGCCATGGTGCAGGGCATCGACACGATCGTGCCGGTGGATGTGTACGTGCCGGGCTGCCCGCCTCGGCCCGAAGGCCTGCTCTACGGCATTCTGCTGCTCCACAAGAAGATCAAGGGTGAGTCGCTGTTCGACCCGGTGGCGCGCCGCGACGAACAGCCGCTCGACGCCCATGGGCTGCGGCTCTCGCCCGAGCAGATCGACGAGATCTCGGAGCCGTTCGGCAACTCCGTCCACCAGTTCCGCTCGGCGTGAACCCGTCCGCCGACGCGCTGCGCACGACCTTCGGATCCGCGATCGGCCGCGCGCTCGACGTGCGCGGCGACACCATCGTCTACATCCAGCGCGAGCGCCTGCTGGATGTGATGCGCTGGCTGCGCGACACGCCGGGGCACGAATACCACTACCTCGTCGACGTCACGGCCGTGGAATACCGCGACCGCGAGCGCCCGCTCGAAGTGGTCTACTTCCTGCGCGCGCTGCACCGCCAGGCCGATCTGCGCGTGAAGGTGGAGCTCGATCCCGCGGGCGAGCTGACGGTGGATTCGGTCGTGTCGCTGTGGGCCGGGGCTGACTGGCTGGAGCGGGAAGTCTACGACATGTTCGGGATCACCTTCCGCGGCCACCCCGACTTGCGCCGCATCCTCATGTGGGAGACGTACCGCGAGGGCTATCCGCTGCGGAAAGACTTCCCGCTGCGGGGACGGTTCTCCCGCGCCGAGCAGGTGCGCCAGGCCTTGAACGCCAATCCCGAAGCGAACTACTCGCTGGAAGAGCTGTCCATCGCCGACGCCTACCAGGAGCTGCCGGCCGACATGCGCGAGCGCCTGCGTAAGGGCGAGCGCGGCGGCGTGCGGGAGTCGGAATGAGCAAGCGCACGATCGAGCTCGAGCTCGCGACGCCGGGGCTCGACGCGCAGGGCGCGCCCCACCGCGTGCCGCTCGCGCCGCCGCCGCAACAAGAGCCCGACCTCGGGGGCGAGCACCTGCTCGTCAACCTGGGACCCCAGCATCCCGCTACGCACGGCGTGCTGCGGCTGGTGGTCGAGCTCGACGGCGAGACCGTGGTGCGGGTCATCCCGCACATCGGCTACCTGCACTCGGGCTTCGAGAAGCTGGGCGAGTACCGCCACTACAACCAGATCATCCCGCTCACCGACCGGACGGACTATCTGTCGCCGATGGCGAACAATGTCGGCGTGGCGCTCGCCGCGGAAAAACTGATGGGCATCGAGATCACGCCGCGCTGCACCGTGCTGCGGGTGATCGCCTGCGAGATGAGCCGCATCATCTCGCACATGGTTTGGCTGGGCACCACGTCGATCGACTTGGGTGCATTCACCCCGTTCCTATGGGCGTTCCAGGAGCGCGAGCGCATCTACAACCTGCAGGAGATGTGGACCGGCGCGCGCCTCACGACGAGCGTCACGCGCGTGGGCGGCATGATGGCCGACATTCCCGATGGGTTCGTCGCGGGGCTGCGCCACTTCATCGAGACCTATCCCAAGACCCTGGACGAGATCGACCGCGTGCTCACCCGCAACGCGGTGTGGGCGGGACGGACGCAGGGCATCGGCATCCTCACGCGCGACGAGGCGATCAACCTGTCGCTCTCGGGGCCTATGTTGCGCGCCAGCGGCGTGGCCTACGACGTACGCAAGGACAAACCGTACTTGGGCTACGAGACCTACGACTTCGACGTCCCGGTGGGCGAGCACGGCGACGTGTACGACCGCTACCTGGTGCGGCTGGAGGAATGCTATCAGTCGAACCGCATTCTGGCGCAGGCCGTGGACCGCCTGCCGGACGGCCCGATCAACGTGGACGACCCGCGCGTGATCCTGCCGCCCAAGTCGCGCGCGATGAGCGACATGGAAGCCATGATCTACCACTTCAAGCAGGTGATGGAAGGCGTGAAGGCGCCGGTAGGCGAGGCGTACGTGGGGATTGAGAACCCGAAGGGCGAGCTGGGCAATTACTTCGTGTCGGACGGCACCGCGAAGCCGGTCCGCTGGCGCATCCGGCCGCCGTCCTTCATCAACCTGGCGTCGATCGCCAGGATGGCGGAGGGCCACCTGTTGAGCGACCTGATCGCCATCAACGCGTCGGTGGACATCGTCATGGGCGAGATCGATCGATGAGCGCGAATCACGCGCCGGCGGGCACGGAGGAATATCAGCCCGTCTTCACCGGCAAGACGCTGGACCAGCTCAACACCATCCTCACCCGCTACCCCACCAAGCAGGCGGCGTTGCTGCCCGCGCTGTGGCTGGTGCAGGCAGCGCGCGGCTGGATCTCCGACCGCAACATGGCGGAGGTGGGCGAAGTGCTGGGCATCACGCCCGCCTATGTGAAGGGCGTGGTGACCTTCTACACGATGTACCACCAACACCCCGTGGGCCGGAACTTCGTGCAAGTGTGCACCACGTCGCCGTGCAACATCTGCGGCGCCGAGGAAGTGGTGAAGGCGCTGCTCCGGGAGACGGGCGCGGGCGACTTGGGCGCCACGAGCCCCGACGGCAGGTGGACCGTGATCGAGGTCGAATGCCTCGGCGCCTGCGGCTTCGCCACGCCCGTGCTCATCAACGACGACTTCATTGAATCCGTCACGCCGGACAAAGTTCCGGAGCTGGTGAGGAAATACAAGTGAACGCTCAGCGTCTTGCCGTCTTGGCGTCCGGCAACGGCGCGGGGGAGGGCTGATGGGTTACCCCCAGAAGCCGCATGCGCGCGAGACCGTGGTGCTGTCGAAGCATTTCGGCGACGCCGACGCGAAGAGCTACAAAGGCTGGGTGAAGCGCGGCGGGTACGAAGCGCTGCAGAAGGCTTTGGCGATGGATCCCGCGGCGGTGATCGAGGAAGTGAAAGCCTCGGGGCTGCGGGGACGCGGCGGCGCGGGCTTCCCCACGGGGCTCAAGTGGTCCTTCATGCCGAAGGAGAAGAAGAAGCCCCACTACCTGTGCGTGAACGCCGACGAGTCGGAGCCCGGCACCTTCAAGGACCGCGAGATCATGCGGTGGACACCGCACGCCCTGCTCGAGGGCACGGCCATCGCCGCGTACGCGATCCGCGCCGAGATCGCCTACATCTACATCCGCGGCGAGTTCACCGAGCCGTTCGCGGTGATGGAGCAGGCGCTCGCCGAAGCGAACCAGGCGGGCGTGTTCAAGGACAAGGTCAAGGTCTATCTGCACCGCGGCGCCGGCGCTTACATCTGCGGCGAAGAGACGGCGCTGATGAATTCGATCGAGGGCAAGCGCGGCAATCCGCGCATCAAGCCGCCGTTCCCGGCGGCCGCCGGCGTGTTCGGCATGCCCACGACCATCAACAACGTCGAGACCCTCGCGGCCGTGCCCCACATCTTGAAGCAGGGGGCCGCCTGGTACAAGGCGCTGTGCCTCTCGAATCCCAAGAGCACGGGCACCAAGCTCTTCTCGGTGTGCGGCCACGTGCAGCGGCCCGGCAACTACGAAGTGACGATGGGGTTCCCGCTGAAGGACCTGCTGTACGAGCTGTGCGGCGGCATGCGCGCCGGCCGTACGCTCAAGGCGTGCATCCCCGGCGGGTCGTCGGTACCGATCCTCAACCGCGAAGAGATCGAGGCCACACTGCTCGACTACGAGGGCGTGGTGGAGCGGGGCTCGATGCTCGGCTCGGGCGGCGTGATCGTGTTCGACGATACCGCGGACATGGTCTACCAGATCATGCGGCTCGCCAAGTTCTACGCCCACGAATCGTGCGCCCAGTGCACCCAGTGCCGCGAGGGCACGGCATGGACCGTGAAGATCATGGAACGGATCCTCGCGGGGCAGGGCAAGATGCAGGACTTGGACCTGCTGCTCGACCTGTCGGACAACATGACCGGGAAGACGATCTGCGTCTTGTCGGACTCGTGCGCGGCGCCGGTGGTATCGGGCATCAAGAAATTCAAGAACGAATTCGAAGCCTACATCACGGGCAAGCGCCGCCCTGTCGCAGCGGACTGAAAGCTGAGGGCTGATGGCTGACGGCTCTATCAACCTGACGATCGACGACGTCACGCTCAGCGTGCCCGCGGGTACCCTCCTGATCGAGGCCGCCAAGCAGGCGGGCGTGCTGGTGCCGCACTATTGCTACCACCCGGGCCTGCCGGTGGCGGGCGTGTGCCGCATGTGCCTGGTCGAGGTCGAGAAGGCGCCCAAGCTCCAGATCGCCTGCGCCACGCAGGTGGCCGAAGGCATGGTGGTGCGCACGCAGTCGGCGCAGGCCAAGAAGGGCCGCACCGGCGTGCTCGAGCTGCTGCTCATCAATCACCCGCTCGATTGCCCCATCTGCGACCAGGCGGGCGAGTGCGAGCTGCAGGACTTCACGTTCCAGGAAGGCCGTCCGGCCACGCGGTACAGCCCGGACTACGCCAAGCGCTTCAACCCCGTGGAAGACTTCGGGCCCGACGTGCTATACGTGCCCAACCGCTGCATCCTGTGCACCCGCTGCGTGCGGTTCATGGAGAACGTGGCGGAGGAGCCGGTCTTGAACGTCTCCGAGCGCGGCGACCGCGCCTACATCGGGATTCATCCCGACGCGCGGCTCGATCATTCCTGGGCGGGCAACGTGGTGGACCTCTGCCCGGTGGGATCGCTCCTGTCGAAAGACTTCCTGCACAAGGCGCGCGCCTGGGAGCTCGACAAGACCGCGTCGGTGTGCACCGGCTGCTCGCAGGGGTGCAACCTCACGCTCGACACGCGCGACAACGTGGTGGTGCGCGTGCGGCCGCGCGTCAATCTCGACGTGAACCGCTACTTCATCTGCGACCACGGCCGCATGAACTACCGCTGGATGAACCGCGGAGACCGCATCGAGGCGCCGCTCGTGAAGCACGACGGCGCCTACCGTGCCGTCGACTGGGACGAAGCGCTCGATCGCGCGCGCGCGGCACTGCGCGGGGCCCAGGGCAAGGCGGTGGCCCTGGTGTCGCCGCGGGCGTCCACCGAGGCACTGTTCCTCGCGCGCCGCCTGCTGGGCGGATTCGATTTCACCGGTGCGTTCCAGCTCGTCATGGGCGAGGCGGCCCCGCTCTCGGGCGTCCCGAATCTGGCGCTGCGCCCCGAGCGCGCGCCCAACGGCAACGGCGCGGGGCTGTTGGGCTACGGGACGGACTTCGCCGCCGCGGTCGGCGCCGCGGCGTCCGCGGCCGTGGTGCTCGTGCTGGACGAGCCCCAGACCGCGGTCGAGACCGACGGCACGCTCATCTACCTCGGCACCGTGCCGCCCGAGCACGAGAGCAAGCGCACACCAGACATCGTGCTGCCCATCACCAACGTCGCCGAGGAGGAAGGCAGCTTCGTCAACCGCGACGGCCGGGTCCAGCGCTACCTCCAGGCCAAACCCGCGCCCGGCATGGCGCGCCCCGCGTGGTGGGTGCTCACGGAGCTGCTGCGGAGCGGCGAGCAGGGAGCGCGGACGGCGGGAGAGGTGTTTGATCAGCTGGCGCAGTCCGTTGACGCGTTCGCCGGCCTGAGTTACGCCGAGCTGGGCCTCGGTGGCAAGAAGATCGCGGCGGGGAAGCCCGCGGGAGTGCCAGCGTGACTTTTTTCCTCGTCACGTCGATCATCAAGATCGTCGTCGTCTTCAGCGTGACCCTGGTGGGCGTGGCGTTCCTCACGTATGTCGAGCGCCGCGTGTGCGCCTTGATGCAGGACCGCCTCGGCCCCAACCGGGTGGGCCCGCAGGGCCTGTTGCAGCCCGCCGCTGACGGTCTCAAGAGTCTGCTGAAGGAAGAGACGCTCCCGGCCCAGGCCGACAAGCTGCTGTTCCTGCTGGCGCCGATGATCTCCTTCATTCCCGCGCTGATGACGTTCGCCGTCATTCCATTCGGCTCGCCGCTCCCCACCAAGTGGGGCGACGTGCCGCTGGTGGTCGCGGACCTGCCGGTCGGGTTCCTCTACATCCTGGCGATCAGCTCGCTCGGCGTGTACGGCATCACGCTGGCCGGCTGGTCGTCGAACAACAAGTACGCGCTGCTCGGCGGGCTGCGCGCTTCGGCGCAGATGATCTCCTACGAGATCGCCTTGGGGCTGAGCACGGTGGCCGTCCTGCTCCTGTCGGGCAACGTGACGCTGTCGGCGATCATCGCGCGCCAGGCCTCGGCGTGGCCCGTGACCTGGAACGTGTTTCCGCTGGGGCTCGCGTATTGCGTCTTCATCATCGCGGCCTTCGCCGAAACCAACCGCTTGCCGTTCGATCTGGCGGAAGCCGAAGCCGAGCTCGTGGCGGGCTATCACACCGAGTACAGCGCGATGAAGTTTTCGATGTTCTACATCGCCGAGTACGCGAGCATGGTGACGCAGGCGGCGCTCGTCTCCACACTGTTCTTCGGCGGCTGGGACATCCCCTTCACGACGTGGGACAATACGCCGCCGTGCACCGTGTGGAAGACGCTCCTCACCGTCGCGGCGTTCACCTTCAAGGTCTGGTGCTTCCTCTTCCTCTATATCTGGGTGCGCTGGACGCTGCCGCGCTTCCGCTACGACCAGCTGATGGCACTGGGCTGGAAGATCCTGTTGCCGTTCGCCCTCTTCTACCTCACGATCATCGCCTCGGCGGTGTGGTTCCTGCACGCGCAGCTTGGCTGGGAGTATGACACACGCTTTGCCGCCGTGCTGTTCGGGATCAACGTGATCCTTGGCGGGTTCGTGTTCCTCGTGCTCGACCGCGGCCGCATCGTGTCCGGCTCGGTCGCGCGGGAGCGGGCCTGATGCCCATCGGTGTGAAGATCATGAAGCGGCCCGGGGCGCAGACGTCCTACGTGCTGGCCACGCTCAAGGGGATGCTGCTTACGCTGCGGCACTTGTTCCGGCCCAAGGTGACGATGCAGTACCCGGAGCAGCGCAGCACGCCCGACTGGACCATCTCGCAGCGCTGGCGCGGCACGCACCGCATGCTCACCGACGAGCAGGGCCGGGCGAAGTGCGTGGCCTGCGGCCTGTGCCCGCAGATCTGCCCCGCCAACTGCATCAAGCTGGTGCCCGGGGAAGATGAGGAAGGGCACCGCTACCCGCTGATTTACGAGATCGACGAGTTCCGCTGCGTGTTCTGCGGCTACTGCCAGGAAGTGTGCCCCGAAGAGGCGATCCACGTCGGCGTGCACTACGAGAATTCCGAGTACTCGCGCGACCGCTTTGTCTACGACCTCGAGCGGCTGTGCGCGCAGACGCACCCCGTCTCGACGCTGTGGGACCCCTCCGACCCCAAGGGGGAGTGAGCGGATGAGCTCGCTCGTCACGGTCATCTTCTGGGTGTTCTCAGGCATCGCCGTGTTCGCGGCCGTTTTGTGCATCTCGCGCAAGAGCGCCGTGGCGAGCGCGCTGTGGCTCGTAGTGACGTTGTTCTCGCTGGCCGGAATCTTCGTGCTGCTCGAAGCGCAGTTCATCGCGGTGCTGCAGGTGCTGGTCTACGCCGGCGCCATCATGGTGCTGTTCCTGTTCGTGATCATGCTGCTCAATCTGGGGCGGGCCGGCCCGACCGACCTGCGCGGGCCGTTCGGCCTCGCGGCCGCGACCATCCTCGGCGGCGTCCTGATGCTGCAGCTGCGGCCGCTCGGCACCACCGAGCCGCCCGCCGGCATGGCGCTGCCCGAGGGCGCGCTGACGGCGCTGCAGCAGCAACAGGGGATGGTGGGCATGGTGGCGCGGCCGCTGTTCGACACCTACTTGATCCCGTTCGAGATCACGAGCCTCCTGCTCCTCGCGGCCGTCGTGGGGGCAGTGGTGCTCGCCAAGCGAAAGCTCTGATGCTCTTCGGACCGTCGCTCGCCGTCTCGGCGATGCTGTTCGTGATCGGCGTGGCGGGCGTGCTGGTACGCCGCAACGCGATCGTGATCTTCATGTGCGTGGAGCTGATGCTCAACGCCGTGAATCTGACGTTCGTGGCATTGGCCCAGCGCCTCGGCGTGGCCGGGCAAATCTTCGTGTTCTTCGTGATGGCGGTGGCGGCGGCCGAGGCGGCCGTGGGACTCGCGATCATCCTCGCGATCTTCCGCCACAAGGAGAGCGTGGACCTGCGCAACATCAACCTGCTGAGGGGCTGATGACGCTCGCGGTCACGTGGCTGTGGCTCGTGCCGCTGCTGCCGCTCGCGGGCTTCGTCGCGAACGGCGCGCTGGCGCTCGCGCGGCCACAAGCGAAGACGGCGGTCTCGGTCATCGGCGTGGGCGTCCTCGTCGCGGCGTTCGCCGCCGCCCTGGCCGTCGTGACCGGGTTCGCGGGGCTGCATCCCACGGAGCCGCTCGTCTTCCGCTATTGGCAGTGGATCGGGGTGGGGAACCTCGGCGTCGACGCGGCGTTGCAGCTCGACCAGCTGTCCGCCGTGATGCTGCTCGTGGTGACGGGCGTGGGCTCGCTGATTCACGTGTTCAGCGTGGGCTACATGCGCGCGGACCCGGGCTACGCGCGCTACTTCGCCTATCTCAACCTGTTCGTCTTTTTCATGTTGGTGCTGGTGCTGGGCGCGAGCTTCCCGGTGATGTTCGTGGGCTGGGAAGGCGTGGGGCTCTGCTCCTATCTGTTGATCGGGTTCTGGTTCACCGAGAAGGCGAACGCCGACGCGGGCAAGAAGGCGTTCATCGTCAACCGCATCGGCGACTTCGGCTTCCTCGTCGCGATGCTCATCATGTTCCAGCACTTCGGCTCGCTGGACTTTGGAGCGGTCTTCAGCAAGGCCCCCACGACGCTCGCCGCCGGCGGCGGCGCCGTCACGGCCATCACGCTGTTCCTGTTCCTGGGGTGCACCGGGAAATCGGCACAGATCCCCCTGTACACGTGGTTGCCGGATGCGATGGCGGGCCCCACGCCCGTATCGGCCCTGATCCACGCCGCGACCATGGTCACCGCGGGGGTCTACCTCGTGGCGCGCTGCCACGTGCTCTTTTCCCTGGCACCCGTTTCGCAAGCGGTGGTCGCAGGCGTGGGCGCCGTGACGGCGCTCTTTGCCGCGACCATCGCGCTGAAGCAGTGGGACATCAAGAAAGTACTGGCGTATTCGACCATCTCACAGCTGGGTTACATGTTCATCGGTGTGGGCACGGGGGCGTACGCCGCCGGCATCTTCCACCTCGCCACGCACGCGTTCTTCAAGGCGCTGCTGTTCTTGGGATCGGGCAGCGTGATCCACGCGATGCACCATGCGTATCACGCGACGCACTCCCACGACGACGCGCAGGACATGCGCAACATGGGCGGGCTGCGGGCGTACCTGCCGTGGACCTTCGCGCTGATGTGGATCGCCACGCTCGCCATCGCGGGCGTACCGCCCTTCGCCGGTTTCTTCTCCAAGGACGAGATCCTGGGCGCGGCGTTCGCGCGCGGCGCGGCGCAGCCGATCTGGTATCTCTATTGGGCGCTGGGGCTCGCGGCGGCCCTGCTCACCGCGTTCTACATGACCCGGATGATGCTGTACACGTTCCACGGGCCCAACCGCAGCGGCGAGCAGGAGCGCAGCCAGCTGCACGAGGCACCGTGGTCGATGACCGGCCCGCTGGTGGTGCTCGGCGCGCTCAGTGCCGCGGGCGGGCTCCTCAACGTGCCGGCGTTCATGGGCGGCGGGGCACGGCTCGAGCGTTGGCTCGCGCCGGCCCTGGAAGCGTCGCCGGCGATCGCCGCGCCCGCGGCGGGGGGGGCGGGGGCGGGCGAGTGGATTCTGGTGGCGCTCGCCGTCGCCATCGCGCTGGTAGGCATCGTGGCCGCGTGGCGTCTGCTCGATCCCGCGACGCTCGTGCCGGCGCGCCTCGCGCCCGCCGAGACGGGCATCGGCAAGATCCTGTGGAAGAAGTGGTATGTGGACGAGATCTACGACGCCGTCATCGTGCGGCCGCTCGTGTGGCTGTCGCACCGGGTCCTGTGGCAGGGCGTGGACCAGGGGATGATCGACGGCGCGGGCGTGAACGGCACCGCGCGGACCGCGCAGACCCTCGGATGGCTCGGCAGCCGCCTGCAAACCGGCGAGGTGGGGTTCTACGTCCTGCTGTTCGTGGTCGGCGTGTTGGCCGTGCTCGGCCTGGCGGCGAGGTAGCCCATGTACCAGCACTGGGTCCTGACCGCGCTGCTCGTGTGGCCCGTCGTGGCGGCGGGTGTCGTGCTGCTCGCGCCGGAACACTGGGCCAAGCACCTGGCGCTGGTCGCGACGGTGGCGGAATTCGCGCTGTCGGTGCCGCTGTGGTGGACGTTCGCGCCGGACGGCGGCTTCCAGTTTGTGCAGCAAACACTATGGGTGCCGGCCTGGGGCATCAGTTACGCCGTGGGCGTGGACGGCATTTCCCTGTTCCTCGTCCTGCTCACGACCTTCCTGATGCCGCTGTCGGTGCTCGGCAGCTACAACTACATCACCAAGAAGGAGCGCGGCTATTACGCGCTGCTCCTGACGCTCACGTCGGGCATGATCGGCGTGTTCGTGGCGCTCGATCTGTTCTTCTTCTATGTGATGTGGGAAGTGATGCTCATCCCGATGTACTTCATCATCGGTGTGTGGGGCGGCGAGAACCGCCTCTACGCGGCGATCAAGTTCTTCATCTATACCATGTTCGGCTCGCTGCTGATGCTGGTGGCGATCCTGGCGCTGTACCTCACCGTCGGCAGTCGCACGGGCGTCTACTCGTTCGGGTATGACCACCTCCTGGCGAACATCGGCACGCTCGGCTCCGTCGCGTGGTGGTACTTCGCGGCGTTCGCGCTCGCGTTCGCCATCAAGGTGCCGATTTTCCCGTTCCACACCTGGCTGCCGGACGCTCACGTCGAGGCGCCGACCGCGGGCTCGGTGATCCTCGCCGGCATCCTCCTGAAGATGGGGACCTACGGCTTTCTGCGGTTCGCGCTGCCGTTCTTCCCCGGCGTGGCGCTGCATCCCGTGGTCCAAACGGTGATGGTCACGCTCGCCCTCGTGGGCATCATCTACGGCGGTCTCGTGGCGATGGTGCAGCCCGACTTCAAGAAGTTGATCGCGTATTCGTCGGTGGCGCATCTGGGCTTCGTGATGCTCGGTATCTGGGCGCTGACCGTACAGAGCGTGCAGGGCGCGCTGCTCGTGATGATCAACCACGGGCTCTCGACGGGCGCGTTGTTCTTCCTGGTAGGCATGCTGTACGAGCGGCGCCACAGCCGCCTGATCGACGCGTACGGCGGCATCGCGCGCGTGGTCCCGCTGCTCGCCGCCGTGCTCACGATCGTATCGCTGTCGTCGATCGGCTTGCCCGGCACCAACGGGTTCGTGGGAGAGTTCCTCGTCCTGGTCGGGTCGTTCCAGACCTATCCCGTCGCCACGGCCATTGCCACGACGGGCGTGATCATCGCCGCGGCGTACCTGTTGTGGGCGCTGCAGCGCATCATCTACAATCCGCTCGACAAGCACGAGAACGAGAAGCTGCGCGATCTCACCCCACGCGAGCTGGCGGTGCTGATCCCGCTGCTCGCGGGGATCCTGTGGATCGGCGTCTACCCGCAGCCGATCCTGCGGCGCATGGAGCCCGCGGCCCGCCACTTCATCGAGCTCGTGAAACCCGGCAAATGAGTCTCGATCTCTCGCTCTCGCGCGACATGCTGACGGCGCTGCTGCCGGAGCTCGTGCTCACCGGCTGGGCGCTGGTGCTGCTCTGTGTCGTGGCGTGGCGCCACCGCACCGTCGCGGACCTGCGCCTCGCGGGCTGGATCACCCTCGCCGGTCTCGCATCCGCCGGCGCCGCCGCCTGGTGGCTGTGGTGGAATGCGGCGCACGCCGAGGGGCTGTCGCCGATGATCGCGGCGGATGATTTCCGCTACGTCACCGCGGGCCTGTTCCTCGGCGCCGCGGCGCTGACCGTGTTGTTTTCCTTCGATTACCTCGAGCGCGAGCAGCTCCTGGCACCCGAATACTTCGTCCTCGTCGTGTTCGCCACGCTCGGCATGATGCTGATGGGCGGCGGCGAGGACTTGATGGTCATCTTCCTGGGCCTCGAGCTGATGTCGGTGAGCGTGTACGTCCTGGCGGGCGCCAACCGCCGCAGCGCGCGGTCGGCCGAAGCGGCCCTCAAGTACTTTCTGCTGGGGGCGTTCGCCTCGGCTTTCCTCTTGTACGGCATCGCGCTGATCTATGGCGCAACCGGCACGACCAACCTGTCGCTGATCGGTGTGCAGGTCTCGCTCGACCAGAGCGCCCACCCCACCATGTTGATTCTCGGGCTCGGTCTGCTGCTGGTCGGCTTCGCCTTCAAGGTGGCCGCGGTCCCGTTTCACATGTGGGCGCCCGACGTGTACGACGGCGCGCCGACCCCCGTCTCGGGCTTCATGGCGACCGGCGTGAAGGCCGCGGCGTTCGCCGCGCTGTTCCGCGTGCTGGGGGAGGCCTTCGGCGCCTCGGCGCCGGCCCACGCGGTGGTCGTGGCTCTCGCGATCACCACGATGATCGGCGGCAACCTGCTGGCGCTGGCGCAGCGTTCGCTCAAACGGATGCTCGCGTACTCGTCCGTGGCGCACGCCGGCTACCTGCTCGTGGCCGTGGCGGCGGGTTCTCCGCAGGGACGCGCCGCGTTCGTGTTCTACCTCGTGGCGTACACGCTGATGACCCTGGGCGCGTTTGCGCTGCTCGCCGCCAAGGGCCGGAACGGCGAGCACGACGTGCAGATCGACGACTTCGCGGGGCTCGCGACGCGGCGGCCGTGGCACGCCTTCGCACTCGCCGTGTGCATGTTGTCGCTGCTTGGCTTCCCGGGCACGGCCGGGTTCATCGGGAAGTGGTACATCCTGATCGCCGCGACCGCGTCGGGGCAGGGGGCACTGGCGGCCCTGCTGGTGCTCACGAGCGTCGTGTCGGCGGGCTATTATCTGCCCGTGATCATGGCGATGTACATGAAGCCCGAGCCCTCGCCCGACGCCCACATGGGCCTGCGGCTGGGGGGGCTCGCGGGCGCGGCGCTGGCGGCCTCGGTCGCCGCGCTGCTGTGGTTCGGCGTGCGTCCCAACCGGCTGCTCGATCTCTCGGCCTCGAGCGGCGCCGCCATCCATTCGGCCGCGCCCGCCGCGCCGGGCTCCCACACGCCGAGTCAGTGAGCTCGGGCAGGCGGGCGTGAACGTCCCGGCGGCGATCTTCCGACAATACGACATCCGCGGCACCGTGGGCGATCAGCTCACGGCGGAGCTGGCGCGCGCCATCGGGGAGGGATTCGTCGCCCTGGGAGCCGGTACGGCGTGGCGCGGCCGCCCCCGCATCGCGGTCGGCCGCGACAACCGGCCGTCGGGCCGCGACCTCGCCGAGGGCGTGATGGAGGGGATTCGCCGCGCGGGCGGCGTCGCGGTGGACATCGGCGAGCTGCCCACGCCGGCCCTGTATTTCGCCACACACGTCCTGAACGTCGCCGGCGGCATTCAGATCACGGGCTCGCACAATCCGCCGCAATTCAACGGTTTCAAGATGGTGGCGGGCGGGGAAGCGGTCTTCGGCGACGCGATCCAGCAGCTGTACCAGATCATCACTAAGGACGGCGCCCCGACGGTGGCCGGGGGCGGGCGGGAGTCCGACACGACGATTCTCTCCCGCTACCGCGACGCCATCGTGGAACACAACGGCCCATTGGCGCGGCGCGTCAAGGTTGCCGTGGACTGCGGCAACGGCGTCACCAGTCTCGTGGCCATCGAGGCGCTGCGCCGGCTCGGTGCTGACGTGATCCCGCTGTACGCGGAATCGGACGGCACGTTCCCCCATCACCATCCCGACCCCACCGTGCCCGAAACCCTCGCCGATCTCCAAGCGACGGTGATCCGCGACGCTTGCGAGCTGGGGATCGCGTTCGACGGCGACGGCGATCGCATCGGCGCCGTGGACGAGCGCGGCACGATCGTCTACGGCGATCAGCTCCTCGTCCTGTTCGGGCGCGACCTGGTGCACCGCATGGGCGCGGGCCACACCGTGATTTTCGACGTGAAGTGCTCCGAGGTGCTGCCGCAACAGCTGCTCAAGGCGGGGCTCAAACCGCAGATGTGGAAGACCGGCCATTCGCTGATCAAGCAGAAGATGAAGGAGCTGCACGCGCCGCTCGCGGGCGAGATGAGCGGGCACATGTTTTTCGGCGGCGACTGGTACGGTTTCGACGACGCGCTGTTCGCCGCGGCGCGGCTGCTCGCCTACGTGGCGCGCGAAGGCGGGCCGTTGTCGCGCTGTCTCGCGGACCTCCCCCGCACGTACGCGACGCCGGAGCTGCGCGTCGATTGCCCGGACGACCGCAAGTTCGCCGTGGTGGAGCGGGCCGCCCGTCACTTCGCCGCCCGCTATCCCGTGGCGACACTCGACGGCGTGCGCATCACGTTCCCCGAGGGGTGGGGCCTCTTGCGTGCGTCGAATACGCAACCCGTGCTGGTGATGCGCTTCGAGGCGACCCGGGCCGAGGCGCTCGCCGCCTATCGCAAGGAAGTGGAGGGCTGGCTCGCGGCCGCCGGCGCGGGCCCGTGAAGCCGCGGCGCCCGTTCTGGATCGCCGCACTCGTCGTGGTGCTGGTGGCAGCGCTCGTGGGTGGGCGGTGGCTGGCGCTCGAGACGGCGGAGCGGGCCTGGGCCCATACCATCGCCGGCGGAGAGGTCTACGTCACCGCCCGCAGTCTGGCGCGGCTGGTCCGCGTGACCTTGCTCGTGCTGTCGATCGGCTGGGGCACGTCGCATCTCTACTGGGTGTATCGCGCGATCGGCTCGGTGCAAATGCCGCGGCGCCTGGGCGATCTCGAGATCGTCGAGGCCGTGCCACAGCGCCTGCTGCTCGCCGGCACGCTCGTGTCAGGGCTCGCCTACGGCGTCGGCATCGCATGGGGCACGGGCGGCTACTGGCTTGCCGCGGCGCTCGCTTCCGGCGCGCCGCGTTTCGGCATCACCGATCCGGTGCTGCGCCGCGACCTGGGGTTCTACGTGGGCGAGCTGCCGTGGCAATCGCTGCAGCAGCAGTACGCGATGCTCGCCGTGGCCGTCATCCTCGCACTGGTCGCGTTCCTATATGTCGGTATGGGATCGCTGCGCATTCAGCAGGGGCGGATCGCCGTAAGCGCGTATGCCCGTGGCCACCTCGGGTTTCTCGCCGCCTGCTGCGCCGCGACCATCGGCTGGGGCGCGCTGCTCGACCCCGCCCAGGTGGTGGCCGGACTGCACGGTCCGCTCGACCACGCCGCGCTGGCATTGCGCATTCCCGGCGCCAGCGTCCTCGCGGTCGTGGCGTTCACCGTCGCCGTGTTATCCCTGGTGTGGAGCGGCTGGGGCTGGCCGCGCTTCGTCGCCGCCGCGTGGCTCGCCCTCGTGGCGACGTTGGTGGCGGTCTACGGGCTCGTCCCGGCGATCGGGCGCAGCGGCCAGGCGGGACCGGCGGCCGGCGACCCCACGCTCACCGCGGCGCGCCCCAGCATCGAAGCCCTGGCTTTCGGAACCGATGCGCTGCGCGACAGCGCGCCGCCGGCCATGGGCTCCATCGATTCGATCGCGCAGACGATGCCGTTGTGGGATGCGGGACGCGTGGCGCGGGTCGTGGCGCGCAGCGACTGGCTGGGCCCGCGCATGGCGGTCGCCGCGGTGGCGCTGGACGCCGCGCGGGGACCGGGCGGGCGGCCGGCCTGGCTCGTGGCACCAGCCCCCGACGAAGCGGCGCTCGAACAAACCGCGCCGCTGCCCACGTGGCGCGAGGTCCATACCGGAGCCTGGACCCGCGCCACTGGTCCAGTGCGCGTGACGGAGACCGATACGGGACTCGCGCCGGTGCCGGGAGGGGCACCCGGAACGGCCGCGTGGTTCGGCACGGGGTTCGTGCAGTTCGCGCTGGTGGCGCCCGATTCCTGGCCCGCCCTCCACGCCGCCGGTATCCCGTTACGGGGCTGGTGGCGGCGGGCCGCGCTCGCCTGGGCGCTGCAGAGCGCCGAGCTGGCCAAGCGCGGTGCCGCCGGCGAGCTGCTCTTGTGGCGGCGCGACGCCGCCGAACGCCTGTCGCGCCTGGCGCCGTTCGCGCACTTCGACGCGCCCGTTCCGGTGCGCGCCGATGGCGCGCTCTGGTGGCTCGCTTATGGCTACGTGACGAGCGAATCATTCCCGCTGGCGCGCTCCATCGCCTTCGACGGCCACACCGTGCGCTATGCGCACGCGGGTTTCGTGGGCGCGGTGGAGGCGGCGACGGGCCGCACCCGTCTGACCCTGGCGCCGGGCTACGACTCCCTGTCCGCCGCGTGGGCGCGGCTGTTCGCGCCGCTCATCGGGCCGCTCGACAGTCTGCCGCGGGAGCTGCGCGCGGGCCTGCCATTCCCCCGCCGATCGTTCGAGCTCGCGGCGGCGGCGTTGCTGCGCGCGCAGCCGGACAGCGCCGGCTGGACGGCCCGTCCGACGGACCCCTACGAGCTCACCGCGCCGGATCCGGCGGCGCTCGGCGCCGCCACCGCGCGCCACGTCTGGATGGCGCAGGGGTTCGAGACGGTGAAGTCCGGCGTGTTTTCGGGACTGCTCGCGGGCGTCATGACCTCCGATGGACCGCGGCTCGCGCTCTGGACACCTGTGTTCACGCGGCTGCCGGCGCCCGTGTACGGTTCCGCCGCCACGGCGCCGGGCGAGCTGCGGCTGTGGACGCTGGGCGGGGCGCTTGTCTCGGTCCAAGCACTGTTCTTCGAGCCGGAAGGCGGCGCCACCACGCCGCGGATCGACACGGTGTATCTCTCGTGGGGCGACCGGAAAGGAGGCGCCGCCACGCGCGCGGCGGCGCTGCGCGCGCTCCTCGTGGCGGTTCCGGGCGCTTTGGGCGATACGTCGCTCGGTGCCCGCTGGATCGCGGCGCGACGTCTGGCCGAGCAGGCGGACTCCGCGCTCGCGGCGGGCGACCTCGAAGGATTCGGCAAGCTGTTCGCCCGGCTCGCGGATTTCCTGGGCGTCAAGCGGCGCCAGCTTGCTCCGCCTCCCCCACGCCGCTAGGTTGCGCCGCCGTGAAGCCGGGAACGATTGTCGTGGCGCTGGGCGGGAACGCGGTGGCACCGCCCAACGAGCGACCCACCATCTCGAACCAGTTCCGCCACACACGCGCGAGCTTGGCGCCGATCGTGGACCTGGCGCGCGCGGACTGGGGCATCGTCCTGGTGCACGGCAACGGGCCGCAGGTGGGCGACGACCTGGCGCGCAACGAGCTGGCCGCCGATGTGGTCGAGCCGCTGCCGTTGGGGGTGCTCGTCGCCGCCACGGCCGGGTGGATGGGGTACATGATCCAGCAGTCGCTCCAGAACGCGCTGTCGCGGGCCGGGGTCGATCGCGCGGTGGTCACGCTGATCACGCAAACCGAGTGCGCGGCCAACGACCCCAATCTCCGGAACCCCACCAAGCCGATCGGGCACCCGCTGGAGCCCACCGCGGTCGCACGCTTCCAGGCGAGAGGCGAGGCGGTCGGCGAGGAACGGCCGGGCCGTTGGCGCCGCATGGCGCCGAGCCCGCGTCCCACGGCAGTCGTGGAGCACGAGACGATCCGCACGCTGGTGGCGGAGGGCCACATCGTGATCGCCTGCGGCGGCGGCGGGCCGCCCGTGTATCGCGACCCGCGGCTCGGCTTCGAAGGGATCGACGCGGTGGTCGACAAGGATCGCGTGGCGGCGGTGCTCGGCCGCGAGATCGGCGCCACCGTCCTGCTGATCCTGACCAACGTCGCCGGGGTGTACCGCGCCTTCGGCACACCGCACCAGGAGCGGATCGGCCGGCTCACGCTGGCCGAGGCCGATCACCTGCTTGCGGGCAAGGAGCTCGGCACCGGCAACATGCGCCCGAAAGTGGAAGCCGCGGCGGATTTCGTCCGCGCCGGGGGCGAGCGCGCGATCGTGGCCGAGCTGGCCCACGGGCTCGCGGCCCTGAAGGGCGAAGCGGGCACGACCCTCACGAGGGATTGAACGGGTGAACCTGCACGAGTATCAAGCGCGCGACCTGCTCAAGCGCTACGGCATTCCGGTGCCCGACGCCAGCGTCGCCGACACGGCCGATCAGGCGGGCGCCATCGCCCAGCACCTGGGCGGCAAGGTCGTGGTCAAGGCGCAGGTCCACGCCGGTGGCCGCGGCAAGGCCGGCGGTGTGAAGCTCGCCGCCACGGCCGACGAAGCACGCGCGCACGCCGCCAAGATCCTCGGTATGACCATCAAGGGCCTCACCGTCCACAAGGTCCTCGTGGCGCTCGCGACCGACATCACGTCGGAGAGCTACGTGGGCATCATCGTCGACCGCAGCTCGCAACGCCCGGTGCTGATGGTGAGCGCGGCGGGGGGCATCGACATCGAGGAAGTCGCGGCCAAGACGCCGGAGAAGATCCAGCGCCTGCCGATCGACCCGCGCTACGGCCTGCTCGATCACCAGGCGCTGGGCCTCGGTTTCGCGCTGTACAAGGACATCGCGCAGGCGCGCGCCGCCGCCGACGTGATGAAGAAGCTCGCCGTCGCGTTCTACGCGGTGGGCGCGTCGCTCGCCGAGATCAATCCGCTGGTCACGACCTCGGCGGGGCAGGTGCTCGCGCTCGACGCCAAGATCGTCGTCGACGACAACGAGCTGGACCGCCGGCCCGAGATCGCGGTCCTGCGCGATGCCAGCGCCGAAGACCCGTCGGAAGTGCAGGCACGGGCCGCCGGCCTCACCTTCATCAAGCTCGAGGGCTCCGTCGGCTGCTGCGTGAACGGCGCGGGCCTCGCGATGGCGACGATGGATCTCGTGAAGTACTACGGCGGTGAGCCCGCCAACTTCCTCGACATCGGCGGCAGCTCCAATCCCCAGAAAGTGGTGAGCGCGTTGCGCATCATCACCGCAGACAGAAGCGTGAAGGCGATCCTGTTCAATATTTTCGGCGGCATCACGCGCGGCGACGACGTCGCCAACGGCATCGTCCAGGCCACGAAAGAATTCCCGCTCAAAGTCCCGATCGTCATCCGGCTCACCGGCACCAACGAAGCCCAGGGCGTGAAGATCCTCACCGCGGCCGGCTTTTCGGCGCTCACCGACATGGACGACGCCGTGAAGCAGGCCGTGGCGCGGGCCAAGGGGCGGGCAGCGTGAGCATCTTCGTCAATCGCGACACCCGGCTCGTAGTCCAGGGCATTACCGGCCGCGACGGGTCGTTCCATTCGAAGCAGATGCTCGCCTACGGCACACAGGTCGTGGCGGGGGTCACGCCGGGGAAAGGCGGGCAGACGTTCGAGGGTACCGTGCCGGTGTTCAACACCGTGGCCGACGCGGTGGCCGCGACCCGCGCCAATGCGAGCGTGATCTACGTGCCCGCCGCGTTCGCCGCCTCCGCGATCTTCGAAGCGGTGGACGCCGGCATCCCGCTGGTGGTGTGCATCACCGAGGGCGTGCCGGTGCTCGACATGACCAAAGTGCTGCCGTTCGTGCACGAGCGCGGCGCGCGCCTCATCGGGCCCAACTGTCCCGGCCTGATCTCGCCGGGCCAGAGCAAGGTGGGCATCATTCCGGGCAACATCTGCCAGGCGGGGAAAATCGGCGTGGTGTCGCGCTCGGGCACGCTCACGTACGAAATCATTCACCAGCTCTCCACCAATGGGCTCGGCCAGTCCACCTGTGTGGGCATCGGGGGCGACCCGCTCATCGGCACGAACTTCATTCACTGCCTCGAGGCGTTCGAGCGGGACCCCGAGACGCGGGCCGTGGTGATGATCGGCGAGATCGGCGGCACCGATGAGCAGCAAGCGGCGGCGTTCGTGCAGAGCGGGATGAAGAAGCCGGTCGTGGGCTTCATCGCGGGCCAAACCGCGCCGCCGGGCCGCCGCATGGGGCACGCCGGGGCCATCATCTCGGGCTCCTCGGGCACGGCCGCGGAAAAGATGGAGGCGTTCGCGCGGGCCGGCATCGCCGTGATGAAGCGGCCCGCCGACGTCGTCCCCTTGCTGCGGGAGCGCCTGTGAAGCTCGCCGACGTGATGCGACCTGAGCACGTGGTCGTGCCGCTGCGCGCGGGGACAGTGCGCGAAGCGACCGAGCTGCTGGCGCAGCGCGTGGTTCAGGCGGGGAGCGTACCCGACGGCGACCGGCTATTGGGCGTGATCCGCAAGGCGTGGCCCGAAGACATGGTGACGGTGGGCGAGCACGCCTTTCTGCCGCATTTCCGCACGGAGGCCGTCGCGGCCATCGTCGTGGCGCTGGGCGTGTCGCCCGTGCCCATCCGGTGGGAAAAGGACCGCCACCGCGCCGCGCGCATCGTGATTCTGGTCCTCGCGCCGCCACGCGAGGCGCCGACCTATTTGCAGCTGATCGGCGCGTTGGCGCGCATTCTGGCGGACCCCACGAACGTGCTCGCGCTGCTCGCCGCGCAGACGCCCGCCGCGGTGCTCGCCGTGCCCGCCCTCGAGGCCATCGAAGTGGGCGGCCACTTGACCGTGCGCGACGTGATGAGCGCTCACGTGCTCACGTGCGGGCCGGACCAGACGCTCGGCGACGTGGCTCACCTCATGGTCGATAAGGACGTGCGCGCCATTCCCGTGGTGAACGACGCCGGGACGCTGCTCGGCATGGTGACGCATCGCGAGCTGCTGCGGCATCTGCTGCCCGATTACCTGCAGCGTACCAAGTCGGGGGAAGTTCGCGCGCCCACCCGCACGCAGATCCAGCGGGGCACCGCCGATCCGCGCCAGATCCTCGTGAAGGAAGCGATGGCACGCACGGTCCTGTGCGTGTCCGAGGACCAGACCTTGTCCGATGTCGCCAGCCTGATGAACAACAAGGACGTCGACCGCTTTCCCGTCGTGCGCGAGGGTGTCGTGGTGGGCTTCCTTACGCGCGCGGACTTGATCCGCCGCCTCGTGACCCCCTAGCTCCTTAGCCCCCTAGCCCCTTAGCGTCTCACTCATGCTCACGCTCGCCATCATCAAGCCCGACGCCGTCGCGGCGGGCCACGCCGGCAAGATCCTCGCCCATCTCGAAGGGCAGGGGTTCAGGCTCCGCGCCGCGCGCTTGGTGCGGCTGTCGCAGGCGGAAGCCGAAGCCTTCTACGCGGTGCACCGCGAGCGGCCGTTCTACCGCTCGCTGGTGGCCTTCATGACCTCCGGCCCCTGCGTGCCGTTGGCGCTGGAGCGCGCCGACGCGGTGTCGCACCTGCGCGACGTGATCGGTGCGACCGATCCCGCGGAGGCGCGACCGGGCACCGTCCGTAAGCTGTACGCTCAATCGAAGGAGCGGAACGCAATTCACGCTTCCGATTCGAGCGAGAACGCGGCCCGTGAGGTGGCGTTTTTCTTCCCGGAGAGCGAGCTGGTGCCGGCCGGGTGACGCGGCGGCGCAGTTCGCTTGACGCAAGTCCCACAACGGTTTAGCTTCGCTGTCCATGTTGCAAGTGGACCTGCGTGAGCTGGCCCGAGGGCCCGTCGAGACTCGGGGCGTGCTCCCGGGGACCGACCCGGTGTTCGCCGGCCTGGAGTTCCTGCCGGCCGAGCCGGTGCGGGTGAGCGGGCGGTTGCAGCCGGCCGGGGAGGGGCGGTTCTTTTGGCAGGCGACGCTCGCGACCCGGATCGCCGGCGAATGCCGCCGCTGTCTGGCCCCGGCTTCCGCCGAAGTAGTGGTGCAGGTGGCGGCGCTGTTCTCGCAGGAACCCGGCGCGGCGGATGATCCCGAGACCTACGCGGTGGCGGCGGACGCCACGGCGATCGATCTCACCCCGGCCGTCCGGGAAGAGTTGTTTCTCTCGATCCCGCGGTACTTGGAGTGTCGCGCGGATTGCCGCGGGCTGTGCCCGCGGTGTGGCAAGGACCTGAACGCGGGCCCCTGCGGCTGCGCGCCGGACGCGGTGGACCCGCGCTGGCAGGCGCTGGCTGCGCTCAAGGGCAAGTTCCGCGATTGACGAGGCGAACGTCGCATGGCCGTACCGAAGCGAAGGACATCGAAGCGCAAGAAGCGGGCCCGCCGCACGCATTACAAGGCCGCGCTTCCCACGCTGCAGCCCTGCCCGCGCTGCGGGGACCTGAAGCAACCGCACCGGGTGTGCCCGACCTGTGGCTACTACAAGGACGAGCAGCGGGTCGAGGTCGAGGACGTCTGAGGTGATTCGCATCGCGCTGGATGCGATGGGGAGCGACAACGCCCCCCGGGTCGAGGTCGAGGGGGCGGTGCAGGCCCTGCGCGAGCTGCCGCCGACTTTCCGCATCCAGCTGGTGGGACGCACCAAGGACATCGAGGCCGCGTGGCGCGACGTGCCGGGCGCGGAGCGCAGCCGGCTCGACGTGATCGAAGCGCCCGACGTGGTGGGGATGGGCGAAAAACCGCTCGCCGCCGTGCGCAGCAAACCCAAGTCATCGATCGCGGTCGGGCTCGGCCTGCAGAAACAGGGCACGTCCGACGCGTTCATCTCCGCCGGCAACACCGGCGCGGTGATGGCCGCGGCTACGCTGATGCTGCGCCTGCATGCGGGCGTGCAGCGGCCGGCGATCGGCACGCTGTTTCCCACGGCCAAGCACCCGGTGCTCGTGCTGGACGCCGGCGCCAACGTGGATTGCGACCCCCGCGAGCTGGTGGGGTTCGCCCATCTGGGCTCCGTGTACGGCCGCGACGTGCTGGGGCGCCCCGACGCGAGCGTCGGCCTCCTGAACATCGGCGAGGAAGACGAGAAGGGGAACGCCGTGGTGAAGGAAGCGCACCAGCTCCTCAAGACCACGCCCGGAATCCGTTACGTCGGCAACGTCGAGGGACGCGACATTTTGCGGGGTGAAGTCCGCGGTCAGAACATCGACGTCGTGGTGTGCGACGGTTTCGTGGGCAACGTGATCCTCAAGTTCTACGAGTCGGTGGCGCGCCTGGTGCTCGGCATGCTGAAGCGGGAAGCGGCGGACGTGCTGGAACGCCCCGACGTGAAGCAGATCTTCAAGGTCCTCGACTACTCCGAATACGGCGGTGCCCCGCTCTTGGGCGTCAAAGGCGCCACCATCATCTGCCATGGATCGTCCACACCACGCGCTATCCGCAATGCCATCCGCGTCGCGGCACAGATGGTCGAGAGCAACCTGAGCCAGCACATCGGGGCGGAGATGGCGGAAGGCGGGGTGGTGGCGTGAAACGCCCCTTTGCCCAGCTCTCGGGGACCGGCGGCTATCATCCGGCGCGGGTCGTCACGAACGACGAGTTCTCGAAGCTCCTCGACACGTCGGACCAATGGATCCGCGAGCGCACCGGCATCCGCGAGCGCCGCATCTCCTCCAAGGAGGAGACCAACGCCTGCATGGCGAAGGCGGCCGCTCTCCAAGTGCTGGAGCAGAACAAGCTCACGCCGGAGCAGGTGGACGCGATCGTGTACGCGACGGCGTCGCCCGACCGGCTGCTGCCCTCCGCGGCCTGCGATCTGCAGGCGATCCTCGGCGCCAAGAACGCGGCGGCGTTCGACGTCGGCGCGGCGTGCGCAGGGTTCATCTACGCGTTGAACGTGGCGGAAGGGCTGATCGCGTCGGAGCAGGCGGAGCGCATCCTGGTGATTGCGGCCGAAAAACTCACCAGCATCATGGACTGGAGCGACCGCAGCACCGCGGTGCTGTTCGGCGACGGCGCGGGCGCCACCCTGATGACGCGCAGCGACGGTAAGCGCGGCATTCTGTCTTCTTACATGAAGTCCGACGGCACGCTGGCCGAGCTGTTGTACCGCCCGGGCGGTGGGGCCTCGCATCCGCCCAGTCCGGAGCTGCTCCAGGATCACAGCTACTACATCAAGATGGCCGGCCGCGAGGTGTTCAAGGCCGCCGTTCTCTCGATGGCCGACGCGTGCGACCACGCGCTCAAGCGCGCGGGGCTCACGAGCGCCGACATCGACCTCCTCATCCCGCACCAGGCGAACATCCGGATCATCGAAGCCACCGCGAAGCACGCCGGCATACCGATGGACAAGGTGTACGTCAACGTCGATCGTTTCGGCAACACGTCGGCGGCGTCGATCGCGATCGCGTTGGACGAGGCGGTGCGCACCGGGCGGATCACCCCCGGCATGACCATCATGCTGGTCGCGTTCGGCGCGGGCTTGACCTGGGCGAGCATGGTCGTGAAGTGGTAGCCACGGTCTGGCTCTGCCCCGGGCAGGGCGCGCAAAGAGTGGGGATGGGCAAGGACCTGGCGGCGCGGTTTCCCGCCGCCCGCGCCACCCTCCAGGCCGTCGACGACGCGCTCGCCGTCCCGCTCTCCCGCTTGATGTTCGACGGACCGGAAGAGACGCTCACCCAGACGCACAACGCCCAGCCTGCGATCCTCGCGCACAGCGCGGCGGTGTTCGCCGTCGTGGGTCCCGCGCTGGGCCCGGCCGCCGCAGCCGCGGGTCATTCGCTCGGCGAGTACTCGGCATACGTCACCGCGGGCGCGCTGACGGCGCCCGCTGCCGCCCGGTTGGTACGGCGCCGCGGCGAGCTGATGCACGAGACGGGCGCCGCGCGCCCGGGAACGATGGCGGCGGTGCTCGGGCTCGCGACGGCCGAGGTCGAGGCGGCGTGCCGCGAGGCGTCGACCGCGAGCAGCGTGGCCGTCGCGGCCAACCTCAACGCGCCGGACCAGACCGTGATCTCGGGCGATCCCGAGGCGGTGGGACGGGCGGGTGACGGGTGCAAGACCCGCGGCGCGAAGCGCGTGATCGCGCTCAAGGTGAGCGGCGCGTTTCACTCACCGCTCATGGCGCCCGCCGCCGCCGCGCTGCGCGCGGCGCTCGACGCGGCCCCGTTCGCGAACCTTGCGTTCCCGGTCATCGCCAACGCGACGGCCCAGCCGGTGACCGATGCGGCCCAGGCGCGACGCCTTCTCGCCGAGCAGCTCACCGCGCCGGTGCGCTGGGTGGCCTGCATGGAGCGCGCTGCGGCGCTCGCGGGCGCGGGTGCGCGCTTCATCGAGATCGGCCCGGGCAACGTGCTCGCAGGGCTCCTCAAACGCATCGTGCCCGGCGCACAGGCGGTGTCGCTCGGCACGGCCGACGAGGTCACCAAGTTCCTGGAGGCGGCGTGAAGGTCGAGCTCGGCGGCAAGGTCGCGGTCGTCACCGGCGGCTCGCGCGGCATCGGCCTCGCCATCGCGCAAGCGCTCGCGGGCGCCGGCGCCAAGGTGGCGGTGCTGGCGCGCGACGGCGCCCGGGCGCAACAGGCCGCCGCGGCGCTCGGCGGAGGCGCACAGGGGTATGCCTGCGATGTCAGTGATGCGACCCAGGCGGAGGCGACCCTCGGCACGGTCGACAAGGCGCTCGGCCCGGTGGACATTCTCGTCAACAACGCCGGCATTGCACGCGACAATTTGCTGTTTCGCATCCCGGAGGACGACTGGGATGCCGTCCTCGACACGAATCTGAAGGGCGCGTTCTTGATGACCAAGCTCGCCGCGCGCGGCATGATCAAGCGCCGCTGGGGGCGGGTGGTCAACATCACGAGCGTCGTGGGGCTGACCGGCAACAAGGGCCAATCCAACTACGCCGCGTCCAAGGCCGGCCTGATCGGCTTTACCAAGGCCGTCGCCAAGGAGCTGGCCTCGCGCAACGTGCTGGTCAACGCCGTCGCGCCGGGCTTCATCGATACCGAGATGACGCAGGCGATCGCCGAAGAGGCCAAACAGGCCCTCCAGGCCGCGATCCCGCTGGGGCGGCTGGGCCAAGGTGCCGACGTCGCCGCGGCCGTCCTCTTTCTCGCTTCCGACTTCGCCAGCTACATTACAGGGCAAGTACTGGTGGTCGATGGCGGGATGGTGATGTAGGCGACCCCTTACCTCCGCTGAGGATATCCCATGGCAATGGACATGAAGCAGCTCGAGGAGAAGGTCAAGGACATCATCGTCGAGGAGCTCGGCGTCGAGCGCGACAAGCTCACCGCGGACGCGAGCTTCATGGAGGACCTCGGCGCCGACAGCCTCGATACCGTCGAGCTGGTCATGGCGTTCGAGAAGGAGTTCGACATCGACATCCCGGACGAAGAGGCGGAGAAGCTCCGCACCGTCGGCGATGCGATGAAGTACCTACACGACAAGATGGGGAAGTAAGCACGTGCGGCGGCGGGTGGCGGTCACGGGCCTCGGGTTCGTGACGCCGTTGGGAACGACCACCGACGCCACGTGGCGGGCCCTGGTGGCGGGCACGTCGGGCGCAGCCCCGATCACCCGCTTCGATCCGGCGCAGCTGCCGGTGCGCTTCGCGTGCGAGGTGAAAGGATTCGAGCCGGATCGCTACCTGGAAAAGAAAGAGATCCGGCGCTACGACCTGTTCGCTCAGTTCGCGATCGGCGCCGCCGCGCAAGCGGTGAAGGACTCCTGCCTCGAGGGCAAGCTCGATCAGATCGATCTGAAACGGGTCGGCGTCATCATCGGCACCGGCACGGGCGGCATCGCGACCTTCGAGGAGCAATGCCGGATCTATATCGAGAAGGGTCCCAGCCGCGTCTCCCCCTTCTTCGTCCCGATGTTCATGCCGAACGTCGCCTCGGCGCTCGTTTCGATGCGCTACGGGCTCAAGGGGCCGAACTACTGCACCGTGTCGGCGTGCGCCACCAGCGGGCACGCCTTAGGCGACGCGTTCCGCCTGATCCAGCACGGCGAAGCGGACGTCATGGTCGCGGGTGGATCCGAAGCCGCGATCACGCCGCTCGCCATCGCATCGTTCGCGAACATGAAAGCCCTGTCGACGCGCAACGACGACCCGCAGACCGCCAGCCGCCCCTTCGACAAGGATCGCGACGGTTTCGTGATGGGCGATGGCGCCGCCTGCGTCATCCTGGAAGACTGGGACCACGCCCAGCGGCGGGGCGCGAGGATCTACTGTGAAATGGTAGGCTACGGCATGACGGCCGATGCCTATCATATCACGGCGCCCGCGCCCGACGGCGCCGGTGCGCAGGATGCCATGAAGCTGTGCCTCCAGGACGGCAAGATCCGGCTCGAGGAAGTGGGCTACATCAACGCGCACGGCACGTCCACGCCGTACGGCGACGCCGCGGAGACCGCCGCGGTGAAGGGGGTGTTCGGCGCCCAGGCAAAGCAGCTCATCTTCGGCTCGAGCAAGTCCATGACCGGCCACCTGCTCGGCGCGGCCGGCGCGCTGGAGTTCGGCGTGTGCGCGCTCGCTGTGCGCGAGGGGCTCGTGCCGCCCACCATCAACCAGTTCCACGCCGATCCCGCCTGCGACTTGAACTCCGCCCCCAACAAGGCGGTCCAGCGCACGCTCGACGTGGCGCTTTCCAACTCCTTCGGCTTCGGCGGCCACAATGTGACGCTCGCGGTGCGGAGAGTATGAGACGGGTTTGATGGACCAGGCGCTTCAGGCCATCGCCGAGAAAGTCGCCCGCGCCGAGCGTCTCACCGGCGACGACGCCCTCGCGCTGTTCCGCTCCCACGATCTGCTCGCCATCGGCGCTATGGCCGGCGCGGCGAACCGCGCGAAGAACGGCGACCGCGTCTACTTCGCCGCCAATCAGCACATCAATCCCACCAACGTGTGCGTGCTGCGCAACACCTGCGTGTTCTGCTCGTTCGCCCGGATGCCGAAGGAAGACGGCGCCTACACCCGCTCGCTCGAGGAAGTGTTCGCCGAAGCCGAGGCGGCCCGCGACAACGCCACGCGGGAGTTCCACATCGTGGGCGGCCTGCATCCCAAGCTCCGGCTGGACTACTACCTCGACATGTTCCGGGGCCTGCGCGAGCGGCATCCGGGCGTGCACATCAAAGCGCTCACCGCCGTCGAGGTGGCGCACCTCGCCCGCATCGAGGGGCTCAGCCCGCGCGACGTGCTGCTCCAGATGAAAGCCGCGGGCGTGACGAGCCTCCCGGGCGGCGGCGCCGAGGTGTTCAGCCCCGCAGCCCGCGCCACCATCGCCGACAAGAAGCTCACGGGCGAAGAATGGCTCGCCGTGCATCGCGAGGCACATCAAGTGGGTCTGCCGTCCAACTGCACGATGCTGTACGGCCACGTGGAGACGCTGGAGGACCGGGTCGATCACCTGCTCGCGCTGCGCGCGCTGCAGGACGAGACGCATGGATTCCTGACCTACATTCCGCTGGCCTATCATCCCGACCACAACGAGCTGGGTGAGGCGCTGGGCCGCACCGGCACCGCGACGACCGGCTTCGACGACTTGAAGAACATCGCCGTGGGCCGGCTCGTGCTCGACAACATCCCGCACGTGAAGACCCACTGGCCCATGGTGACGCCATTCATTTCGCAGGTGGCGCTGGGCTTCGGCTGCGATGATCTTGAGGGCACGGTGGTGTTCGAGCGCGTGTACCACGAGGCCGGGGCGGGCACGCCGATGTGGTTGTCCTACGACGAGATCATCGGCCTGATCCGCGGGGCGGGGAAGGAGCCGGTGGAGCGGGATTCGCTCTATCAGACGGTCCGCACGTTCGAGAGTTGGGTCCCGGGCCAGGCGTTGGCACGCCCCGAGGGGCCGGCACCCCAGGGCGCCTTGTTTCAGATCTCGCATCGGACTCGGGCGCAGGCCCGGGGATCGAGACTCCCTGCGACCTCCGCTGTGGACGGGGCCGAATGAGGCTCGGCCGCATCGGCTACATCAACTGCTACCCGGTCTACGGAGCGATCGACCGTGGCGCCGTGCGCGCCCCAGCCGAGCTGGTCACGGGCACGCCGGCGGAATTGAACGACCTGCTCGCCACCGGCGAGCTGGACGTGAGCGTCATCAGCGCGGTCGAATACGCCCGCCATGCCAAGGACCTGGTGCTGCTGCCGGACCTCGCGATCTCGTGCGACGGGCCGGTGCGGAGTGTGGCGTTGTTCAGCAAGCGACCCGTGGCCGAGCTGCACGACCGCACGGTCTTGCTCACCGCTTCGTCGCGCACGTCGGTGGGCCTTCTGGAGCTGCTGTGCCGCGACCGCTGGGGTGTGACGCCGCGGTTTGCGCAGGCCCGGGCCGAGGCCGGCGACTTGGATGCGCTGGCGCACCTGCCGCACGAGGCCGTGCTCGTGATCGGCGACGCGGCCCTGCTGCTCGCGGCGCGGGGCGTCTACGCTCACCGCTACGACCTCGGCGCGGAGTGGAAGGCCTGGACAGGTCTGCCGTTCGTGTTCGCGGTGTGGGCGGCACGGCGCCAGGCGGAGCAGGAGGCGGTGCGCCGCATCCACGGGGCGCTGCTCGCATCGCGCGACTGGGGGCTCGCGCACCTCGACGCGCTCGCCGCGGACGCGGAGCGGGCCACGGGCGTCGCCCGGGCCGCCTGCCGTGAATATCTCGCGGGCCTCGACTACGCGCTCAGCTACAAGCACCTCGCCGGCCTGACGGACTTTTTCCGCCGGCTCGCGGCGGCGGGCGTCGTCCCCGACGGCTCGCTGCAGTTCTTGCACGTCGCATGACCATGGTCGATCGCACAGATCCGGACTTCCGCGCGCTCCTCGACCTGTACGAGCACGCGCCGCTGCTCGAGCTCGGGCGGTTGGCGGACACGGTCCGGTGGCGCCTGCACCCGGACAACGTCGTCACCTACATCATCGACCGGAACATCAACTACACGAACGTCTGCGTCGCCGACTGCAAGTTCTGTGCGTTCTACCGGCGGCCCAAGCACGCCGAGGGCTATCTGCTCTCGTTCGAGGAAATCGGCCGCAAGATCGAGGCGCTGAAGGCGCTGGGCGGCGTGCAGATCCTGATGCAGGGTGGGCACAATCCCTACATCCCATTCGAGTGGTACCTAGACCTGCTGCGTTACATCAAGCGCCACCACCCGATCCACGTCCACGGGTTCTCGCCGTCGGAGATCGATTTCTTCGCCGGCCGCTTCGGGATGACGCTCGAGCAAGTGATCCGCGAGCTGATGGCCGCGGGACTCGACTCCGTCCCCGGCGGCGGCGGGGAGATTCTCGTCCAGGAAGTGCGTGACCGCGTCGCCAAGAAGAAGGCGGGAGCGGATCGCTGGCTCGAGGTGATGGAGGTGGCGCACCGGCTGGGGCTCAAGACCAGCGTCACGATGATGTACGGCCTGGGCGAGACGCCCGCCGACCGGCTCGAGCATCTGTTCCGCGTGAAGGAAGTCCAGGCGCGCACCGGCGGCTTCACCGCGTTTATTTGCTGGCCGCTGCAGCCCGAGCACACGGAGCTCGAGCACCTGGGAAAGACCGACGCGGTGACGTATCTGCGCACACAGGCGCTCGCCCGGATCGTGCTCGACAACGTCCCGAACATCCAGGCCTCGTGGGTGACGATGGGTCCCAAGATCGGCCAGGTGGCGCTGCGCTTCGGCGCCAACGACTTCGGCTCCCTCATGATGGAAGAGAACGTCGTGTCGTCCGCGGGCACCACGTGGCAGATGACCTTGCCCGAAATGCAGCGGATCATCGCCGACGCGGGCTACGAGGCCGTGCGGCGCCGCCAGGACTACACGCTCTTGGGCGCGGCCGCCTGACCGTGCCCGACGTCCTGATCGTCGTCGGCTCGGAATCCGATAAGGCCCGCATCGAACCAGCCTTTGAGATTCTTCAAAAAGCCGGCGTGACCTTCGAGTTTCACGCGTCGTCCGCCCACCGGCAGCCCGACCAGACCGCCGAGCTGATCAAGGGCGCCAAAGCGCGCGGCGTAAAGGTTGTCATCACGGGGGCCGGGCTCTCCGCCGCGCTGCCGGGCTTCGCCGCCTCGCTCACCGACCTGCCGGTGATCGGCGTGCCGTTCGCCGTGGGCCCGTTGAACGGACTCGACGCGCTGCTCGCGACGGTGCAGGTGCCGCCCGGCGTGCCGGTCGCGACCGTAGGGATCGACAACGCCAAGAACGCGGCCTATCTCGCGGTACGCATCCTGAAGCGGCCCTGACGCGATGCGTGTCGGCATCGGGTACGACTCCCACAAATTCGCGAGCGGCCGCAAGCTGATTTTGGGCGGCGTCGAAATCCCGCATCCGCAGGGATTGGCGGGCCACTCCGACGCCGACGCCGTGGCGCACGCCTTCACCGATGCCCTGCTTGGCGCCGCGGGGCTAGGCGACATCGGGCGCATGTTTCCCGACACCGACCCGCGCTGGAAGAACGCCGATTCGCTGCACCTCCTGAATCAGGCCTACCTCACAATCGTCGCGAACGGCTTCGCGTTCGTGCAGGCCGACGTCACCGTGATCGCGGAGCGCCCCAAGCTCGCACCCTACATCGAACGGATGCAGGAGAAGCTCGCCAACGCGATCATCGCTCCCGTGTCCACGGTCTCCGTCAAGGCGAAGACCAACGACGGGATGGGATTCATCGGCCGCGGGGAGGGGATCGCCGTGCTGGCCGTCGCCGTACTCGCGGAGCACGACTCGCCGCGCCTGTCGGGGACGCAGTCGTCCCCCACGATCTGAGCAGCCTCCTCTCGTTCCTCGAATCGCTCCCAGCCGGGCCGTCGTACGCCGTGATCGGCCTGCTCGCCGCGGTCGAGAACGTCTTCCCTCCCGTGCCCGCCGATACCGCCGTCGTATTCGGCGCCTTCCTCGCAGGGCGGGGAACCCTCAACCCCTGGGCCGTGTTCGGTGTGACGTGGGTGGGCAACGTTGCATCGGCCGCCCTGGTGTACGCCGTGGCCCGCCGGTACGGGCGGTCGTTCTTCAGCGGGCGGCTGGGGCGGCGCCTGTTGCCTGAACCGGTGGTGGCAGAGCTCACGCGGGCCTATGAACGGCACGGCGCCTACGGGATCTTCCTGTCACGCCTGCTGCCCGTGTGGCGCGGGATCGTGCCGCCGTTCGCGGGGATTGCGGGGGTCGGCGCCACCCGCGCACTCGTCCCGCTGGCGCTCGCCTCGGCCCTGTGGTACGGGGCCCTGATCTACTTGACCGCGACGTTCGGGGCGAACCTCGACGCCGTGTCGGCGGCGCTGAGTCACGTCAACCGCATACTCGGCACCCTCGCCCTCGTGACCCTGCTGGGCGTAACGTGGTACACGGTGCGGCGACTCAAGCGGTGGAAGAAAGGATCGAGTTGATGATGGAAACAGCGACGCTCGCCGGCGGGTGTTTCTGGTGCCTGGATGCCGTGTTTCAGCAGCTCAAAGGCGTGTCAAAGGTGAGGTCGGGTTACGCCGGCGGCACCGTGCCGAATCCGAGCTACGAAGCTGTCTGCACGGGGACTACTAGACACGCGGAAGTCGTGCAGGTGGAGTTCGATCCTGCCGTGATCTCCTATCGCGACCTGCTGGACGTGTTTTTCACGATCCATGATCCCACGACGTTGAACCAGCAAGGCGGGGATGTGGGCACGCAGTATCGCTCGGCGATCTTCTTCTCGTCACCGGAGCAGCAGCGCACCGCGCGCGCGGCGATCGCGGCCCTCGAGGCGGAAAAAGTGTGGGACGACCCCATCGTGACCGAGGTCGCCCCACTCACCGCGTTCTATGCGGCCGAGCAGTATCACCGGGACTATTTCAACCGCAACGCCAATCAGCCGTACTGCCGCGCCGTGGTCGCGCCCAAGGTGGCGAAGTTCCGGAAGCACTACCTTGAGAAGCTGAGGGCGTGAACGCCGCTCCCGCCTTCCAGCTCGAGCTGTTCCGCGACTTCTTGGCGCTCGAGGCGGGGAACAGCCCGCACACGGTCGAGAACTACCTGCGCGACGTACGCCGCTTCGCCGCCTGGGCCGAGAGCCAGGGCAAGCCCGAACCCAGCGCCATTCGCTCGGCCGATCTGCGCGAGTTCGTTTACCAGTTGAAAGACCTGGGCCTGGCACCCGCCACCATCCGCCGCCAGATCTCCGCCATCCGCACCTACTACCGCTTCCTGGTGGGCGAAGGCCACGCGGCCCGCGACCCCAGTGAGCGGCTGGAATCCCCCAAGCGCTGGCGCACCCTGCCGGCCGTCCTCACCGTCGCGGAAGTGGAACGCCTGCTCGGCGCACGCGCCACCGACGAACGCCTCGCCATCCGTGACCGCGCGTTGCTGGAGTTCGCCTACGCCACGGGCGCCCGTGTCTCCGAGCTCACGCGCCTGACCCTGCAGGACGTCCTGTTCGAGGACGGCGTGGCGCGCATCTTCGGCAAGGGCTCGAAGGAGCGGATCGTCCCCGTCGGCCGGCGCGCCCTGGGCGCGGTCTCCCTCTACGCTCGCGAGATCCGCCCGCTGCTCGACAAGGGCAGGACTCGGGGCATCCTATTCCTGAACGCGCGCGGCACGCCGTTGTCCCGGGTAGGCGCCTGGGGCATCATCAAACGCGCCGCCAAGCAAGCGGGGATCGGCAAACGGGTGACGCCCCACACACTGCGCCACACGTTTGCCACACACCTCCTGGAGGGTGGCGCCGACTTGCGCGCTGTTCAAGAGATGCTGGGGCATGCCGACCTGTCCACCACGCAGATCTACACGCACGTCGACCGCGACTACCTACGCACCGTCCATCGGCAGTACCACCCGCGCTCCTGACAGCGGCGACTTGCGGGGGCTTGACAGAGTCTTTTTGTCGCGTATTCATAGATCCCTGACGGTTCCCTAACATTTTTGAGTGAGGCCGCGCGGATACAGCGCCGCGCGGCTCCAGAAGACGACGGCACGACACCATAGGGGGGTCGCATGCTCGATCGGTTCCTGAAGGGCGTGTTCGGCGGGACCTGCACCGCGCGTGGGGCGGCAGTGGTTGCCGCCCCGTTTGCGTCCGCGGTGGCCGTGTTCGCCGTGGCTCTGACACTCGGCAGCGCGCGCGCCGCGTGGGCCACGGGACGCGTGGGAGCGGACGCCGCCCGTGCCACCGCGACCAGCCGGAGCGCCGAGACAGCGCTCTTACGCGCGTACAC
>JBGPOE010000004.1:0-96605 GCA_041487875.1 Gemmatimonadota bacterium
GCGAACGTGATCGCCGTATCGCTCAGCTGGGGCACGTCGGTCAGGGTCGCCTGCTGCGCGCAAATCGGCGGCACCACCACCCGCACATCGAACGCCTGCCCCGCGACGACCTCCTGAGGCCATTCGAGCCATTCCACCGCGGTCGCCGTGGTGACGAAGTCGGATTGGCAGGCGGCCAACGTCGCGGACAAGAGCAGGGCGGCACGGCGCATCGCGCTCGTTCCCTTCACTGCCGCGCCACCAGGTGGAACACTTTGGTCGCGCCGCATACGGGTGCCGCGGGCGCGTAGAGATACCCTTGCACGAAACCGGACCAATAGGTCGTCGTATCGGGCGGATTCTCGATCACGTAGCCCGGATAGAGGCCGGGCGTGGCGCCGTGGAGGCAGGAGAGCGTGTCGCGCCACGTGTAGATCTGGCCCGCCGCGGCGGTGCGCGACGTGTCGGCCGAGTCGCGACGCACGGTCACCGTGCCGAACGCGTGGATCACATAGCCGTCCCCGGGCGCGAACGTGGCAGCGAACGCGCTGGCTCGCATGTCGTAAGTGCCCGAGGAGGGCGCCGCGAGACCCGGCACCGCCGCGCTCGTATCGAAGCTGGGCGCGATGAAGGCAATCGCCACCTGGCGCTCCGTGGGCGGGCAGACACTGGGCTGGTCGGGCACGATGAAATAGGGCTGGAAGGTGACGGCCGAATCGTCCACCTGCGGTACCGCGTTGAAGCCGTCGCTCGGTCCGCAAAATGGGGCGAACCCCACGAGCCGCGCCGTGAACGGCGTGCCGGCGCGCACTTCCGCCGGCCACTCCATCCAGTTGACCGCGGCCGGCAGGATGTGCGTGCCGGAGTCGTTGCAGGACAGCGCCAGGAATGCCGCTAACCACACCAACGAGCGACGTCGCAATCGCATCTCCGGGAGGGTTCCTACTCTATACCCTCGCTCCGGCCCGCGCGCCACATTTCGGCAATCGCCTTGATGGTCCCCGGTGCGTTCCCTTCCAGTCGATTGTTGACGAGCACCAGCGCTTCGAGATGCCGTCGCGTCGCCTCCACGATCAGCTTGACCAAGTCCTGGCGCACATCAGGATCGGGCTCTTTGATGCGATCGTAGGGCTGAAACGTCTTCACCGCCTGCGCATACGCCCGCCCGGGGGTGAGCAGCGCCCGCGCTACCGTGAACGGCGCGGGGAAAGTCCACGACAGCTGCAGCTGCTGCCCAATGGTGGGCATCGCCGTCCACGAGTTGAACACGTGCGCCACGGCGTGGCGCTTGAGCGCGTCCCCATGCAGCGGGTGCAGCAGCTCGGCATTGCGCAGCTCGACGGCATAGCGAAAGTCCGGCGGCAGCTGCGCGAGAAACGCATCCAGCTGCTCCGCCCAGCGGTGCGGCCCCGGCAAGTCCCGGCCGTGCATCGCCTGGAACTCGAACACGAAGCAACCCGCGTGGTCGCGAAACGCGCGCTCGTACGGCCCGAGCACCGCCGCTTTGAAGAGATCCGCGTTGAGAAAATCGGGATTGACCTGGCCTGCGAGCTTGCCCCACCGCGGGTCGCGGTTGAAGCGCCGCGCCGTGATCCGGTCCCACACCTTGCTCACACAGGGAAAACCGGGCGGCAAGGCCCGGGCGTACGCCGCGAGCACCTCTTCCGACGGCGGCTCGTAGAACGCGCTGTCGATCCCCACGGCGCCGAACAGCGGGTAGCGCGCGTACTCCTCCAGCCGCTTGGCGGGCTGCGGACCGCGGTAAGTTCGGGTGTAGACGTCGCCCTTCCAGCCGTCGTAGGTCCAGGTCGACGTGCCGAAGCGGATGCCGGGTGGCAGCGCGCGCGCTAGCGCCACAAGCTCGGGCTGGGGCTCCACTGGGAGCGTCGGCTCGGGCGGCGCGGCGCGGGGCTCGTTGCCAAAAAGCGATGGCTGCTCATCCCGGCGGGAGGTCATGATCTTCCCAGTCATAACATACTTGCGGCCTTTTCGATCTTCGGGATATATTCGGGTCCCCTATGACGGCTGTCAAGCACCCCACCAGCCTAGCCGCGGCCTGCGTTTGGGTACCGCTGTTCCCCCTCAAGTGCGAGACGGAGCGCCAGCCGGCGCTCGCCACCCTACCCGTGGCCTTGCTCTCCCCCGACGACAGCCGCCGGGTGTGGCAGGTGTCGCCCCAGGCTCGGCGCGCGGGGGTGAAGGCGGGGATGACGGTGAGCCAGGCGATCGGGGCGTGCCCGGCGCTGCGGCTGTGCGAAGCCGATCCCGTGCATTACGACGAGCGGTTCTCGCACCTGCTCGCGGCGCTGGGCGAAGTGAGTCCCGTGATCGAGCCGGCGGAGCTGGGACGGGCGTTCGTCGGCATGGACGGGCTGGAGGGGCTGTACGGGGGGCCGGCGGAGCAGGTCGGGATGTTGCTGAACGCCGCCAATTGCGGAATACGGAATGCGGAATCGAAACACGAGCATCCAATCCGCAATCCGCAATGTCGGGTGGGCTGGGGTCTGGGAAAATTCACCGCCGCCCTCGCCGCGATGCGGGCGCTGCCGGGTGAGGCGGTGGTCGTGCCGCGGGGGGAGGAGGCGAAGTTTCTCGCGACGCAGCCCGTGACGACGCTGCCGCTCGAGCCCGAGCTGCACCGCCGTCTGCGGCTGCTCGGCCTGCGCACGCTCGGTGAATTCGCCGCGTTACCCGAAGCGGCGGTGACGGCGCAGTTCGGTCGTGCGGGGACGCGGGCGTGGCGACTCGCCACGGGGCGCGCGGTGGAGCCGGTGGTGGGCCGGTCGAGCCCCGAGCCGGTGACGGCGGCGCTCGCGTTCTTTGCGCCGGTCGCCGAGCACGATCGCTTGGCGCGCGCCGCGGCGCAGCTGGTCGAGCGCGCGCTGCGGCACCCCCGGCGCATCGGCTGGCGCGTGCAGGTGGCGCGGCTCGTGGCGGGGCTCGAGCGCGGCGGCTCGTGGGTGGCGCAAGCGACCTTCAAAGATCCCTCAGCCGACCGCGACCGCATCGTCCGGCCGCTGGCGCTGCGGCTCGAGCAGACACCGCCGGCCGGCGCGGTCACGCGGCTCAGCGTCGAATTCCTCGCGTTCTCACCCGGCACTGCCGAGCTGCAGCTGTTCGCCCGCGATGCGTCGGCCGCCGCCCGCGCGGGCCGCCGGCGCGCCTTGCGCACCGCGGCGCGCGAGATCGCCCTGCGGCTCAAGCGCCCCATGCTCTCCCGTGTGGTCGAGGTGAATCCGTGGTCCCGCCTGCCCGAACGCCGCTACGCGCTGATCGACTATGAACCGTGAGTGGTGCGTGGTGCGTGGTGCGTGGTGCGTAGATGCGCGCTGAAAGACTCCGAGCACTCAACCTACCGCGACACGTCGTGGTCGAACTTGACGCCGCAGCGCAGCCGATATCGGTCGACGGCCGATCCGTCGAAGCGCTCGGCGAGGTCTGGCGTGTAGACGACGAGTGGTGGCGTGCGCCGATCCAGCGCCGGTTCGTGGAAGCGATCCTCGAAGGTGGCAGGCACGTGGTGTTGTTCGAAGATTTGGTGACCGCAGAGTGGTTTGTGCAAACGCCGTAGCGCACCACGCACTACGCGCCACGCACCATGTATTCCGAGCTCCACTGCCACTCCGCCTTCTCGTTTCTCGATGGCGCTTCCCTGCCGGAGCAGCTCGTGCTCACCGCGGCGGAGCTGGGCTACCGGGCGGTGGCACTCACCGACCATAACGGGCTGTACGGTGCGATGGCGTTCGCCCAAGCCGCGAAGCGGCACGGCGTGCAGGCGATCACCGGCGCCGAGGTGACGCTCTCAGACGGCGCGCACGTGACGCTGCTCGCGGAAACGCCCCAGGGCTACGCCAACCTGTGCCGCCTGCTCACGCACGCGCACCTGGGCTCGGACGACCGGCGCGACCCGCGGCTCGATTTCGCCGAGCTCGAGGCACGGCACGACGGCTTGATCGTGCTCTCGGGGTGCCGCGACGGCCTGCTGCCGCAGGTACTCGCGCGCGAGGGACCGCTCGCCGCGCGGCGGCTGGCCGAGCGCTGCCGCACGGTGTTCGGTGCCGAGCGGTTCTATGTGGAGCTGCAGCGCAACGCGGTGCGCGGCGACCGCGCCCGCACGCGCGCGCTCTCAGACCTCGCCCAATCCGTGGGGCTCGCCGCCGTCGCCACGGGCGACGTGCACTACCATCGCCGCGAACGGCACCGCCTGCAGGACGTGCTGGTCGCGATCCGCCACCGCACCACGCTCGACGCCTGCCACGCCATGCGGCGTCCCAACAGCGAATTTCACCTGCGCCCGCCTGCGGAAACCGCTTCGCTGTTTGATGACTGTCCCGATGCTGTCGCTACTGCGAATGCTCTCGTGGAGCGCTGCCGGGCGTTCGATCTCACGCGCGATCTCGGATACGGCTTCCCCGATTTCAAAGGTGCCGATCGCGCACCCGCGCCGCAGGCGCTGGCGGAGCTGTGCCGGGCGCGATTGGACGAGCGCTACCCGGCGGACGGAGCGCACCGGCCCGACGCCGAGTCGCGGCTCGCCGAAGAGCTGCGGCTGGTGGAGCATCACGGCCTGTCGGGGTTTTTTCTCGTCTACCACGACCTGTTCGATCTTGCGCGCGAAGTGGCGGCGGACGTGCGCCGGGGCTCGCGGCGCGCGCAGGGGAATCTCCTGCCGGGCCGCGGGCGCGGGTCGTCGGTGTCGTCGATCGTGTGCTACCTGCTGGGGCTGTCGCACATCGATCCGATCGCCAACCACCTGTTCCTCGGCCGGTTCCTGAACGAGTCGCTCGCCTCCGTCCCCGACATCGACCTCGATTTCCCGCGCGAGATCCGCGAAGATCTGATTCGCCGCGTCTATAAGCGCTACGGCGACGAGCACGTGGGGCTGGTCTGCTCGTTTCCCACCTACCGGCTGCGCTCGGCGGTGCGGGAGATCGGCAAGGCGCTGGACTTGCCGCCGGGCGAGATCGAGCAGGTGGCGAAATTGGCGGACCGGCGCTCGGGCGGTCTGGCGGACGAGCTGGATCAGCTGCCCGGCTTCGAAGGCCGGCGCAACGCGCCCCTGTGGAAGGAGCTGTGCGAGCTGGCGGAGGAGATCGCGGGTCTGCCGCGCCACGTGTCGCAGCACGTGGGCGGCATGATCATCTCGAGCCGGCCGCTGGTGGAGCTGGTACCGCTCGAGCGCGCCGCGATGGCGGATCGCGTCGTGTGCCAATGGGACAAGGATTCCTGCGACGACGCGCGCTTCGTCAAGATCGATTTCCTGGCGCTGGGAATGTTGTCACTGGTCGAGGAAACCGTCGAATTAATCGCACGGCGCGAAGGCGCGCCGCCCGATTTGTCGCGCATCGATTTCGACGATGCCCAGGTCTACGACCGCATCTGCGCGGGCGACACGGTCGGCATGTTCCAGATCGAGAGCCGCGCGCAGATCCAGATGCTCAGGCGCACGCGACCGCGCAATCTCGAGGACCTTGCCGTCGAAGTCGCGATCGTGCGGCCCGGGCCGATCGTGGGCGGCGCGGTGAATCCGTACGTGCGCCGGCGCGAAGCACAGCGGGCGGCCGCGCGGCGCGGCGAGCCGTACGAGCCGCCGGTAGACCACCCGCTGCTGCGCGAGTGTTTGGGCGAGACGCTGGGCGTGATTCTCTATCAGGATCAGGTATTACAAGTCTGCCAGGCGCTCGCGGGATTCAGCGCGGGCCAGGCGGAAGCGCTGCGGCGCGCCATGAGCCGGCGGCGCAGCCGCGAGCTGATGGGCGGGTTCTGGGATGAATTCCGTACGGGCGCCGCGGCGCGCGGCGTGCCCGCGGCCACGGCGGAGAAGGTGTTCACCCAGGTGATCGCGTTCAGCGAGTTCGGCTTTCCCAAGTCGCACGCCGCGGCGTTCGGCCTGCTCGCCTACCAATCGGCCTGGCTGCGCCACTATCACGCGGTCGAGTATTACTGCGGGCTGTTCAACAATCAGCCGATGGGGTTCTACTCACTCGACGTCCTGGGTCGCGACGCCGGGCGGTGCGGCGTGGAGCTGCGCCTGCCCGACGCCAACGCGAGCGATGTCTGGTGCACGGTAGAACGGGGAAGGGGGAAGGGGGAACGGGGAATGGGCGCGCTGCGGGTAGGATTGGGATTCGTGCGCGACTGGAGCGAAGCGACGGCGACGGCGCTCGTGACCGAGCGGGAGTACCACGGGCCGTTTCGCGGCGTGGGGGATCTGGTGCGCCGTGCCCCGCCCACGCTGTCGCGGGCGGCGCTCGAGAACCTGTTATGGGTGGGCGGCTGCGACGATTTCGGCTTGACGCGGCGCGAGCTGTTGTGGCAGCTGGGCTTGTGGCTGCCGCCCGCGGCCCAGCGTTCGGGCGAGGGTCGGGGCCGCCGCCAGCTGGAGCTAGCGCTGGACGCGCCCTATGACCGGCTGCCCTTCGCGAATCTCGACACAGATGAGCGGGTGCTCGCCGAGTACGCCCTGATCGGCTTTTCGACGGGCGCGCATCCGCTCACGCTCTTGGGAAACGCGCTGCCAGCGGGGCGCGTGCCGAGCGATCGCTTGTCGGCGCTCGAGCACGGGGCGCGGGTCGAGGTGGCGGGGCTGGTGGTGGCGCGCCAGCGGCCGGAGACGGCGAAAGGGTTCGTATTCGTGCTGCTCGAGGACGAGCGTGGCATGGTCAACGCCATCGTGCGGCCCGACGTGTACGCGCGCTGCCGCGCCCCGTTGCGAGGGGAAGCGTTTCTGTGGATCACCGGCACGCTCGCGAAGGACGACGGGACGGTGAACGTGCTGGTGGAGGAGGCGAAAGGGCTCAACTGTGGAATGCGGAATGCGGAACGCGGAACAGATGGGCAGACTGACGATTCCGCATTTCGCACTCCGCATTCCAAATTCGCTTTTCTGAAGTCCCTGCGCCGCGTGGCGCCGGAGTCGAAGGACTGGGGGTGAGGGACAATCCTCCCGCTCAATCCGGGTAGCACCCCCGCGAACAGTAGATGACTCCCGCCACTACGAACGCGCCGCTGATCAACCCGATGGTCTTCCAGAATCCCGCTACCGGGTTTCCCAGCCGGAGCGAGTCGACGCTCGCGCGCGGTACTTGCGTGCGGCACGTATCACAGGTGACGGGCTGCAGGAACGGGATGCCGCTGACCGAGTCGGCGCTGATGCGCACCGCGTGCCACCGCACCGGGTTCCCCGCCCGCCACACTTGCACTTGTTGGCGCGCGGGCAGCGCCCCCAGCGGCACCGGCGCCGGCTGATGCCATCCGGCGCCGCACGCCGCCACCAGCAGCGTCGCGGTCACAGCGGCGACGTCACGGAGCATGGTGCGGCGCCGGCCAGAACGCAGCGGCGAGAAGCGCGAGGCACGCGGCGGCGAGAATCACCGTCGCCGCCACGAACGGCGCGGCGGCGAAGTAGCGTCCGCCCATCACCACGACCAGCGTCACGGGCAGCGTCGCCACTGCGACCGCCGTCACGCGACTGACGACGAGCGCCCAGTGTTCCCCCCGGGCGGCGCCGGGTGCCGCATAGAACGTCAATCCGCCGAGCGGCAGCAACAGAATGCCCACCACCACGTGATTCAAGAGCATTGGCGGCCTAAGCCATTCGGCGCCGGCGGGCGACGTGCTTTGCGCAATGAGGTGGGCGATCGCGGGCGTCACCGCCAGGTGGAGCGCCCCCAACGCGACCAACAACAGTCCGCCCACCCGCAGGATCGCCAGTCGCGCACGAGCGGACATGTTAGACCGCCGCCGGCGTGGCGCGCTTCACCGCCCGAACAGAATCAGCACACCCGCGACGATCGCCACCACGGCGAGGATGGTATCGAGGCCCGAGAAGTTGAAATTGACGAGCCCCTGGAGGCCGTGCACGATGAGCCAGGCGCCGAGCAGCAGCATGCCGATGTTCTTGGTGAATTTCATGGAGCGTTCTCCTGTGGGTGAATGGGTCATGAGCGCCTTGCGAGATATGCCCTGACGAGCGGCGCCGCGCGCCGGCGGATCAGGGCGGTCTTCAACTCCTCTGCATCGTCGCCTGGGGTCGGGGCGAGCAGCCGCACCTCGCGACTCTCCCCTTCCTGTACGGCGACCGGGACGCCGTCGCGGAACAGAATGCGGTTACCGACGAGCGCGGCCACGGGGTCCCCCGGCGTGATGATGCCGACGAGGTTCAAGGGATCAGCTCCGCACACGGCCACCAGCTCCCCCTGTCCCCTGTCCCCTGTCCCCGCCTCTCTTCTCACCGACCGCAGTAACCCGATCGCCTCCGGCAACGCGTACTGCTCCCCTGAGAACCCGCCGACAAAGCGGCCGCCACGGATTTCCCCCCGCGCCTCGAGCCGCCGGAACACCCGCAGGATGTCGCGCCACGGCGCGAGAAATCCCTCGCGCTCGACCAAGCGCCGGAACACGACGCCGTAGCGCCGCAGCAGCTGCCAGGCGAGGGTCTCCACCAGCCGCTCGGGCGGCAGCAACGAGCGCCGCGCGATGCGCGACCAGCGGCCCGCCGTCTCCACGCCGAACGGCGCCACCTTGCCACGACGCCGTGGATAGCCACCCACCGGCCGCCGGCGCTCCGACGGCACCAATAGCGCGCGCAAGCCGGAGAAGCTGTCGGACGAGACCAGGCCCCACGCCACGAGCTCCGCCAGGCCGTTCTCGACCTCGGTGCGCAGCAGCCCGGTGGCGTTCACCAAGTCTCCGAAGAACGACGCCCCCCGCCCCTCGAGCGCCTCGAGCACCGCGCGCCCCGGGTGCGATAGCGCCGCCGCCGCCGCGTCGGGCGCGGGATTGAGCGCGCGCCACACGTCGCCGCGCTCGCGGTGAAACAACGCGATACGCGTCGTCCGGATGGGGCCTGACTTTCTGTTTCGCGTGCCGACTTCCGCGCTTGTCCTCTCAGGGTTCCGCGCTGGCGTCAATCTGCCCCACGCCACCTGCCCCGACAGGCACAACGCATCGAGCCACAAGGGATCATAGTCCTCGAGCCGCGCGGGCAGGATTTCCGTCTCCCACGCCGCCGCCGGCAGCTCGTACCCGTCCAGCAGCTCGAGCACGGCCGCGAGCCCATCCGGGCCCTCGGCCCGGGCGTCGGCCGCCACGCGTTGCCAGCGCAGCAGGAAGCGCATGAAGTCGGCGGCGCTCACCGGCTCGATTTCCTTGCGCAGCCGGTCGAGCGTGTAGCGGTGAATGCGCGCCAGCAAACGCCGCTCGCACCACTCGAGCTCCGCCCGCCCCGGCGTGAACCGGCCGCGCAAGACGAATCCCTCGTGCTCGAGCGCCGCCAGCGCCACATCCACGTCGCCCAGCGCCACGCCGAACAACTCGCCGAGCTCCGCCGACGTCGTGGGACCGATCACCTCGAGCCGCCCGCGCACCAGCTCCCGCAGCGCGTCTTCGCGAGTCCAGGCGGTCGCCCGCTCGCGCTCCGGCACCTGCACCACCGGCTCGCAGCGGACGCCCGGATGCACCGCCTCGATCCACGGCAGCCGCTCCGCTGCCACCCAGAATGACCGGCCGCTGGCGTTCGCGACTGTCGCGCGGCCCGCGCGCACCAGGTGTTCGAACAGCGAGCCCCATTCCGCATTCCGCGATCCGCAATCCGCAATCGCCAGCGCACCGGTGACCATCAAGGCGTCGTGTAGCTCGTCCCCGCTCTCGGCCCCGGGCCACGCTTCCTCGCGCACGCGGTCGATGGCGCTCTGGTCGAGCGCGCCCAGGTCGTCGGCCTGCTTCACGTCGAGCCCGCGGCGCGTGATCACCGCCTGGGTGCGGCGCTCCTCGAGCGGCGCGTCATCGAGGAACGCGAATGGCTTGGCGTTCAAGATCTCGTGCGCCAAGGGCGACGGCTCGGGCGTGTCGCGCGCCACGAGCGTGAGCTTGCCGTCGGTCAAGTCTTGAAGCACCCGCTCCAGCCCCGCGAAGTCCATCGCTTCGGTGAGGCAGTCCGTGATGGTCTGAGCGACGAGCGGGTGGTCGGGAATCTCGCGGTCGCCCACGAGGTTCTCGGGGCATGCGAGCTGATCGGGGAACACCGCCGCCGACAGATCTTCGGCTTCCATCCGCTGCAGCGGCGTGGGGACTTTCTTGCCGCCGCGGAAGCGCAGCACCGCCAACGCGCGCGTGGCGTTCCAGCGCCAGCGGCTCTGGAACATCGGGGCGTCGAGCATCGCCTGCACCAGCAGGTCGCGCGCCGTGTTGGGCCGCAGATAATGAAAGACGTCGTCCAGGGCGAAGCTGTGGTGGGGCCCGAGCGACAGAATGATGGCGTCGTCGGTGGCGGCCGCCTGCAGCTCGAAGTTGAAGCTGCGACAGAAGCGCTTGCGCAGCGCCAGGCCCCACGCCTTGTTGACGCGGGCGCCGAACGGCGCGTGCAGCACCAGCTGCATCCCGCCCGCTTCGTCGAAGAACCGCTCCAACACGATCGTCTGCTGGCTCGGGATCACGCCCAACACCTTCTTGGTCGCGTCGAGATACTCGACCAGCTGGCGCGCGGCGGGCTCCGCCAGGCCCGTCGCCGCATCGAGCCAGCGGATGGCGCCCGCGACGTCGCCCAATCGTGCCGCGATGTCGCACCGTAGGCGCGACACCTCGGCTGACAGCTCGTCGGTGCGGGCCGGCGCCTCCCCCAGCCAGAACGGAATGGTGGGCGGCTGGCCCTGGGCGTCCGCGACCCGCACCTGGCCCGATTCCACCTTCAGGATCAGATACGACGCGTTGCCAAGCTGGAAGATGTCGCCCGCGGAGCTTTCGACCGCGAAGTCCTCGTTGAGCGTGCCGACGAAGATCTCCGCCGGCTCCAACACCACGCGGTAGTCGCCGATGTCGGGAATGGCACCGCCCGACGTCAGCGCGGCGAGCCGCGCGCCGCGCCGCCCCCGCAGCCGGCGGTTTACGCCGTCGTAATGGATGTGCGCGCCGCGCCGCCCGCGCCGCGTGGTGAAACCGTCGCCCAGCATGCGCACCACGCCGTCGAACTCCGCCCGCGTCAGCTCGCGGTAGGGGTAGGCCGAGCGCACCAGCTCGAACAACGCATCCTCGTCCCAGTCTTCGGCGGCGGCCGCCGCCACGATCTGCTGCGCCAGAATGTCGAGCGGTTTCTCCGGAATGATCAGCCGGTCGAGCAGCCGCTCGCGCGCCGCCCGCACCAGCGCCGTGCACTCGAGCAGGTCGTCGCGCGACAGCGGGAACAGCCGGCCTTTGGGCACCGCTTTGAGATGGTGCCCCGAGCGGCCCACGCGCTGCAGCAGCGCCGCGATCGAGCGGGGCGAGGCGATCTGACAGACCAAGTCGATCGTGCCGATGTCGATCCCCAGCTCGAGCGACGCCGTGGCGACGAGCGCCTGGAGCTGGCCGGTCTTGAGGCGGTGCTCCGCGTCGAGCCGCTTCTCCTTGGACAGGCTGCCGTGATGCGACGTGACGTGCTCGGCCCCCAGCCGCTCCGACAAATGCATCGTGAGCCGCTCGGCCAGGCGCCGCGTGTTCACGAAGATCAGCGTGGTGCGGTGCTCGGCGATGAGCTGCGCCAACCGATCGTACATCTCTTCCCACACCTCATGCGACATCACGGCGTCGAGCGGCGACGACGGGATCTCGATGGCGAGGTCCAGGTCGCGGGCGTGGCCCGAATCGACGATGAAGGGCGGCGCGTGGTGCGGGGTGCGTGGTGCGGTCCCGGACAAGAATGCGGCGATCTGCTCGATCGGTTTCTGCGTGGCCGAGAGACCGATGCGCTGCAACGGCCGGCCCACCAAACGCTCCAGGCGCGCCAGCGACAGCGCCAGGTGGCTGCCGCGCTTGTCGCGCGCCACGGCGTGGATTTCATCCACGATCACGGTGCGCACGGTCGCGAGCATCTTGCGGGAGCGCTCGGCCGTGAGCAGCAGGTACAACGATTCGGGCGTGGTGACGAGAATGTGCGGCGGCCGTTTCACCATCGCCTGGCGATCCGCCGAGGGCGTATCGCCCGTGCGCACCAGCGTGCGGATCTCGACGTCGGGCAGCCCCAGCTGCTCCAGCGTCCGCCGGATCTCGGCGAGCGGCTCGGACAGGTTCTTTTGGACGTCGTTGGAAAGCGCCTTGAGCGGCGAGACGTAGACCACCTGGGTCTCGTTGGTGAGCGTGCCGTCGAGCCCCTGGCGGAGCAGCGAGTCGATGGCGGCGAGGAAGGCGGCGAAGGTCTTGCCGGCGCCCGTGGGCGCGGCGATGAGCACGTCGCGGCCTTCCTGGATCACGGGCCAAGCGCGCCGCTGCGGCTCGGTGGGCTCGGCGAACTTCGCCGTGAACCACGCGTCGATGGCGGGATGGAAGCCGGACAGCGCCATTCCCCAATATACCGCCGCCACGCAACCCTTCGCCCGCTCCCCGCATCCAACAGCCATACCCCGCTCGAGGGAACCATGACCCGAAAGCCCCTCGCGCTAGCCGCCGTCCTTGCGCTGAGTAGCTCGCCGCTCGCCGCCCAGGTTGATACCGCGGCGGCCCGTGCCGCACTGACCGATTTCGCCACCGCGTGCGCCCAAGATGGGGGCGCGTTGTGGGGCCGGTCCCTGTGCGGCCCGCTGTTCCTGGTAGATCCCGCCACCCGCGCCGTGATCGCGAACATGGCGGATTCGACCCCCGTGCTCGTCGAGCACGGCGGCGTGTACGTCGGCACGCTCCCGACCGACATCGTGCCCTCCAACACCGCCGTATCCTGGGGCGGCCGGCGTTGGGCGATGGTCATGCTGCCGCTCCCCGCCGATCGCTACACGCGGCTGCAGCTCCTGGCCCACGAATCGTTCCATCGGATCCAGGACGATCTGGGCCTCGCGCTGCTCGCGCCGCCGAGCCCGCACCTCGATGAGCGGGACGGTCGCGTGTGGCTGCGCCTCGAGCTGCGGGCCCTCGCCGCGGCAGTCGCCGCCAAGGGCCCGGCGGCCCGCGATGCCGCGCACGATGCGCTGTTGTTCCGTGCGTACCGGCTGCAGCGCTATCGCGGTGCGGACACGCTCGAGGCGTTGCTGGAAACACAGGAAGGGCTGGCCGAATACACCGGGACGCGGATCGCCCTCGCGGCCACGGGTGAGCCCGAAGCCGCCGCGACCCGCGAGCTGACCGAATTCGAAAGTCGCAGCACGTACGTGCGTTCGTTCGCCTACGCCACGGGTCCCGCGCTGGGCTTGCTGCTGGACCGCTACGCGCCGGGCTGGCGCACGCAGTTACGCACCCACTACGACCCCGCTGGTCTGCTCGCGGCGGCGCTGGGCTTCCGCGCCGATGATGGGCTCGAGCGCGAAGCGCGGGCCGCCGCGCGCGCCTACGGCGGGGACGCGGTGGCGCGGGCGGAGGACGCCCGGGCGACGGAGCGGGATGCCCGTCTCGCCGCGTACCGGACGAGCCTCGTCGATCGCCCCGTGCTCGTGCTGCGACAGCGCAATCTCGGGCTGTCGTTCGATCCCAACACGGTCGTCCCCCTGGGCGACGCCGGCACGGTCTACCCGACCGGCACGTTCAAGGCGTCCTGGGGCACGCTGCAGGTGGCGGATGGCGGCGCGCTCGTGAACCCCGACTTCACTGTGCTGACGGTCGCCGCCCCGGCCGATACGGCGGGATCGACCCTCAAGGGCGCGGGGTGGACGCTGCAGCTGACGGCGGGGTGGGTGGTGCGGCCGAGCGCCAAGCGCCCGGGGGATTACGAAGTCGTGGCGGCGGCGTCGAACTAGGCCAGCGCCGCCTCGAGCGACACCCCGCGTTGGGCCGCGATGCGCGCGATGGTCTCGCCGATCTTGTTGTTGGGCGTCGAGGCGCCCGCGGTGATGCCGATCGTGAGCGGCCCCGCCGGCAGCCAGTCCCGGCGTTCCTCCTCCGTCCTGGCGCCCACGGGCCGGAAGCGAATGGTGCCGCTCTCGACGTCGACGCAGGTCGCGTCCTCGATGTGGTAGGTGGTCGCCCGGGCAGCGCAGATCGCAGCCAGGTGGGTCGTGTTGCTCGAGTTGTAGCCGCCGATCACGACCATCAGGTCGAGCGGCTCGGCGATGAGCTTGAGCACGGCATCCTGCCGGTCCTGCGTCGCCGAGCAGATCGTGTCGAACGTCCGGAAATGCTGGTCCAGCGCCGCCGCGCCGTAGCGCTTCGCGAAGCTCGCCCGAATGGCCGCGGCGATGGCGAGCGACTCGCCCGACAGCATGGTCGTCTGATTCGCCACTCCCACGCGCGTTAGGTCCCGGTCGGGATCGAACCCCGGCGACATCTTGCCCGCGAACTGTGCCAGGAACTCCGCTTTGCTCCCCGCGCCCTCGATGTAGCCGCACACGACGAGCGCCTCGGCCATGTCGCGAACCACGAGATACTGGCCGCCCGCATACTTGGTCACCTGGCTCGACGTCGCCTTCGTTTCCTCGTGGTGGTACTTGCCGTGCACCAACGCGGTGAAGCCGTCGCGCGCGTACGAGTCCACCCGCTTCCACACGTTGAGCACCGAGCCGCAGGTGGTGTCCACCAGCACGCAGCCGAGTTGGCGCAGGCGCTCGAAATCGCGCACCGTGACGCCGAAGGCCGGCAGGATCACGACGTCGGAGGCGGCCACTTCCGAGAAGTCGAACTCGGCGCCGTCGGGCCGGTGCAGGAAGCGCACGCCCATGGACTGCAACTTGGCGTTGACGTGCGGATTGTGGATGATCTCGCCCACCAGAAAGGTGCGGCGCTCGGGAAACTTGGTGCGCGTCTCGTAGGCGTACTCGACGGCGCGGTCCACCCCGTAGCAGAACCCGAACTCACCGGCCAGGCGGAACACCAGATCGCCCGCCGCGAGCCGGAAGCCCGCTTCGCGGATGGCGTCCACCACGCGGCTGTGATAGTCGGTGGCCAGGGCGCCTTCGATCGCGCCCTTCAGGCCGAAGCCTTTGCGGAAGTAGGTCTGCTCCACAGGCGTCAATCTAACCGGCGGCCGGCGCCGGCGTGGACGGCGTCGAGCACGCGTTGGATCGCCAGACCGTCGGCGAAGCCCGCCGGCGTGCCCTCGGGCGCCGCTCCCCCCGCCACGCGTGCGAAATCCCGCAGGATCCGCACGAACGAGCGCGCCCACATGTTGTTGGGCGTGGTTTGCTCCCACAGGTCGTCCGGCGCGGTCACGTCCTCGAGCGGCCCGCCCGCGCGGCCGAGCTCCAGTTTGGTTTCGCCCACAAGGACGAGCGTTCCCTCGCTCCCCGTGATCTGGCCGAAGTGTCCGGGGCCATGTTGAGCGACGCTCGACAGTGTGAGCGTGGCGACCGCGCCGCTGCCCAGTCGCAGCACGAAGCTCGCGAAGTCGTCCGCCGTCACCGGGCGCAGCTTGCGGGCCTCGTCGGCGCGCTGCGCGATGAACGTCGCCGCGCCGCCGCCCACTTCCACCACGTCGCTGTCGGTCCAGTAGCGGCACAGGTCGATCAAGTGCGAACCCACCGCACCAAGAATGCCGCCGCCCCGGGTGGCGTCGTACCACCAGCTCCACGGCGCGCCCAACGCCTGGGGGCGGCCGTCGCCCCGCAAGTACGGCTTCAGCGACAACTCGATGTGGCGCACGGTGCCGATCGTCCCCGCGCGAATCAGGTCGCGCGCTTTGCGGCGGTTCGGCTCATAGCGCAGCTCGTGATCGAGCCAGGCGACCTGCCGCGGCCGGCGCTCCGCCGCGGCGAGCATGGCCTGCGCCTCGAGCGCGTTCAACGCCATCGGCTTCTCGCACAGCACGTGCGCGCCGGCGTCGAGCGCGGCGATCGCGAACCGCGCGTGCGTGTCCGGTGTGGAGGACACGATCACCGCGTCCACCGTGCCCGAGCGAGCCAGGGCCTCACCGTCGTCGAATACGTGCGGAATGGCGAATTCGCGGGCCACCGCCTCGGCGTTGGTGCGGCGGCCGCTCGCGACGGCCGTGGCGGCGACGCCGGGCACGTGCCGCAGGGCGGGCAGCTGTACGCGGCGCGCGAAGCCGGTGCCGACGAAGCCGAGGCGCAGCGTCATGCGTGGGGGCGGCAGGTCGTGGTGTCGGCGCCCACCGGGACGTCGGAGAAGTGCGCATTGAGACTCACGCGTTGCGCACCCGCGGTCTCGATTCCCCACGCCGCGATCTCGCCCGCGAGATACGGCCGCGGGGCGGTGAGCCGCACGACGCCCGAATCGAGCGCCAGGCCGTGGGCGATGTCGCCGGTCATGTAGCGCAGCGACACGGTGGCGGCGCGCCCGGGGGTCGTGTCGCTCGCCGCGCGCAAGGCATACTCGCCCGCCCCGAGCGAATCGCCCCGGAGCCAAATCAGGACGCCGTTGCCGTCGGTGCCCGCGGCCTCGAGCAGTACACCGGGTGCGTCGGGGCACGGCTTGGCCAGCGCCGCCACCGTGAAACGTTGTTCGGGGACGTGAGGCCGGTCGATGCGCGCCGCGAGCCGGCCTCCACCCGTGCCGGCACAGGCCGCGCAGCCGAGCAACAGCGTCGCGCGCATCAGGGCAGCGCGATGCGCAGGGCGGCGCGCGCCGCGTCGGTCGCCAACGTGTAGGGCGCGAGCGCCTTCAATAGATCTGGCGGCAGCGGCCGGGGCACGAGCGCCTGGCGGTCCACGCACACGAGCACCTGCGACGCCGCCGCGCCGAGCGCGGGCGAGTCGCCCCACGTGACGTCGAAGTTGATGGTCATCGACGTCTTGCCGACGCGCGGAATGTACGCCGCGACGCGCAAGTGATCGTCCAGCCGCGCGGGCCGGAAGAATTCGCTCTGCATCGTCTTGCGCGGGAGAAAAATGCCGAAGCGGTCGAACACATCGCCGTATGCGAGTCCGGCGGCGCGGAACAGCTCAGTCTCGGCGATCTCGAAAAAGCGGATGTAGGAGCCGTAGAAGATGATCCCCGCGTAGTCCACATCGGACCAGCGGACGTACTCCTCTACGACGTACGGGGCGGGCGCCGGCATGCCCGAGGAAGCTAGGAGCCTCCTCGGTCACCCGGTAGAGCCCGTTCAGCGCACGCGGTGTTGCTGGCGATCGACGCCGTAGGCCTTCAGCCGCCGCCACAGCGTGGTGCGACTGATACCCAACCGGCGCGCCGCCTCGGCGAGTTTGCCGTGCGTCGATTGCAGCGTGTCGAGGATGGCGCGCCGCTCCTGATCCGCGAGCGTCACTCCACCGTCGCGCGGCGGGATGAACACCGCGTCGCCGACCTCGTTGCCGTCGATTCTGAGCGGTACCAACCGCGCGCCCATCTCGGCCGCCTGCTGACGCACGTGCTCGGCCCGTACGTCACCGTTGCCCAACGTCGCAAAGGCCCTCCGGGCCGCGGTGTTGGCGTACTGCAGCCGACCGTCGCGATCGAACACCGCGACGCCCTCACCAACGGAATCCAGGATGGCCCGCCCAATCGGGCTTGGAAAACCGGACGCGGTAGGATTCATAGATCCTTTCGGAAACAGTATCGTTGTTATATGCCACCTCCGCGCGAATGTTGCACCCGGGGACTGGGGCCTCCATGGCGGCAAGACCGCCCGATGGGCCGGGGCGTCACCGCCGGCGCCGGCGGCCGCCCCGCACCAGCCGGGCCCGCTCACCCCGGGTCAGACCCGTCAACGCCTGCCGCAGTTCCTCCAGGCTCTCCGCCCGCACGGCGTCGCGCTTGCCCCGGATCACGCTGAAGCGCCACGGCCGGTCCCCCGGCGGCAAATCGCGCGGCTGCAGCCGCCGCGCCTGGCCCTCCCGCAGTCGCAGCCGCGCAACAGCCACGCCGTTTTCGACCTCGTAATCGATGGGGACGCGGTCGCCGTAGAGGTGCAGCGAGGCGGGTAGAGCGTCGAGCGGCGCGCGCACACCTGCCGGAATCATCGCGTCCGGGTCCAACGCCAGGGTCGCGTCGAGGAACTGCTGCCACGATCCCACGCCCCCAAGCTGCGCGGCGAGGCGGGCCGCCAGCGCCGGCGTAGCAGCCTCCGCCAGGGCGCCGCCCGAACGCCGCCAATACATCCCGCAGCGATCGAGCGCCTTGCGGATGCGCGTCTGGTGGGGATGCGGCGTCTCGCCCGCCAGCAACGCCCGTACCAGCGCGTCGCGGGCGGCAGGCGCGGCGTCGGCCGGGAACGGATCCGCCAGCGGCTCCACTTCGCGCGTCAACGTGAATCCGAAGTAGGTCATCACGCGGACCAGCACCAGCCCCGCGTGGCGGCGGTGCCGTTCGAACTCCACGACGGGCGCGCCGCGTGACGCGTACCGCCGGATCGCCCGCTCGGGCAGCTGCGTGCCCTCGATACTCGCGCGCGGCACACCGAAACGGTCGGCGAAGTAGCGCACCGTCCCCGCCACCGCGCCCCAACTGCCGCACACCGAGCCGCGACTCACGCGGGCTTCGCGGTGGTCGGCCGTCTCTTCGTCGATCACGAGATCGAACGGCATGATCTTCGCCACGAGGTCGGCGAACGCCTCTAGCGCGCGCGCGTCGGCGTAGGGTAACCGCTCCGGCAGCGCCAGTTCGAGCTGGCGGTACACCGACGCCGTGCCCAACGCCACGTCTTCGATCGCCTTCACCAGCACGCCGCGCCGCTCGGCCCACTCGTCCACCGTTTCGCGGAACAGATGGCGCGGCAGCCCGTAGACCTCGCCCAGGTGGCCGTGCTTGTTCACGGCCTCGGCGTAGACGTTGTACGCCGTGAGATGATCGCTCCCCGACACGATCAAGCCCTGCAGCTCGCGCTCCTCGCGCGTCATCCGGTGCAGCGACTCGATGTTCGCCGCCACCGCGACCAGCGGCACGAGCGCCGCCTCCGCGTGGGCCAACAGCTCGCCCCAGGGCCGCTCGACCGGCATCGCTTCGACATCCCGGCCGTAGCGCGTGAGCCGCCCATGCTCGATCAAGCCGCGGCTCGTGAGCAGCTCCACCGCGTCGCGGTACGCCCGCCGGTCGAGCGGCACCGGCAGCTCGAGCTGCTGCGCATCGACCCCCAACGCCGCGCACGTGATGGCGACACGCTCGGCGTCGCCCGCCAACTGGAACTCGGGCGGAGTCGGCACGAGCTGATCGAACCGCACGGCGCGGTCGCTCAGGATGTACACTTCGCCCGCGGCCACGCGACCGTGGACGCGGCCCGCCATTTGCAAGATTTCGTTGGCGCCGAGGTACAAGCGCGTGAGCACGTTGCGACCGCGCTCGACGACGTTGGTATAGCGCGCGTCGTAGATGACAACGGTGTCGAGACCGGGGATGTTGAGCGCCGACTGGCCTGCCGCGGTCATCGCCAGCAGGAACGGGCGGGACACCTGGGCGTCGAGAAACGGGCGAATCACGCGGATCGGCTCGCCGCCGTGATAGAACGCCGTCGCGATCTGGCGCCAGCGGTCGCCCAGCTCGCGCGCGATCTGCTCGACCTCGGCGCGCGTCGGCACGAACACCGCCACACCGCGCCGCTCGCGGATCACGCGCTTCATGAAGCGCTCGTTCAAGAACTCGAGCGCCTGCTGCGCCAGCACGTCGACCTTGGCCGCCTTGGACGGATCGAACGCCCGCGTCTCGAGCACGCGGGCCGACACGAGGTAGCGCGCGTAGAGCGACGGATCCACGGTGGCCGAAAGCCAGATGAAACGGCACCGCGCCCGCTTCCCCAGCGCGAGACAGATTTCGAGCTCCGCCGAGGTCTGATGGATCTCGTCCACCACAAGCGTATCGCGCGCGGTGATCAGCCCGTCCTGAAACCAGCGCCGGGCGATGCCGGTGGTGACGATCACCACGTTCCACGTGGGCGTCTCGGGCGTCGCCTCCCGCTCGCGGTTCACCACCCCTGTGCGCAACGGCGCCCGCAGCACGGTCTCCGCGATCGAGCGAATCGCCAGCGTCTTCCCCGTGCCGGTCCCCGCCACGATGCCGAAGCCCTGTCCCGACGCCGCGAGCTGGCGAATGTCGTCGCCGTGCTCGCGCTCCAGCAGAGTATCGAGATGTAACGACAGGGCCAGCTCGATGGTCTCGCACGCGGCGCGCGTGGGCGCGATCACGATGATCCGCCCGGTCGACGGCTCGGCGGCGAGAAAGGCTTGGGGGTCGGGGGGGAGGAAGTGATCGCGGGTGGGCTGCACGCCCGCGAATATACAAAGAAGGGCCGGCGCGCCGTGGCGGCCGGCCCTTCCGTCATCCCGACGCAGCGCTCACCAACCGCGGCCGCGCCCTTCGCGGCGCTCCTCGCGGCGATGGGGCCGGTACACTCGCACCCGCTCGAACTCCCGCACCGGCCGGTACGCGCGGTAGCGCTGGTGATACCCGTGTGGCCGGCCCGCTTCGATCAGCACCGGGCCGTACCCGATGGGACTGCCGACGACGATGTAGCCCGACAGCGGCGGCCGCCACACGCCGACACTGACTCCCACGCGCACTTGCGCCGCCGCCGCGGTGGCCGCGAACAACCCCAGAACGCCGAGCGCAAACACCAGCATGACCATGCGTTTCATGGTGTCCTCCTTTCCTCGATCTCCTCTATATGGAAGAGCCGTGCCACGGTCCTGCGGGTGGGACGCGAGCGGGGACAAGGGGTTAGCGGCGGCCGCACCGCGGCCGGCTGTCCTGGGAAGGAGACACGGTGTCGCGCGCGGCGTCAGTCGCCGAGACTGATGCCGAGATCGCGCGCGGTGGCCACGGTGTCGGAATCGACGGGAACGAGCTTGGGCTTGGCGAGCACGGCGGCGAGCGGCACACCGACGATTTCCGGCGGATCCAGCGCCACCATGGTGTCGAAGCGGCCCTCGGCAATCAGCCGCACGGCGGCGGCGCCGAAGCGCAGCGCCAGCAGCCGGTCGAACGTGGTGGGGCTGCCGCCGCGCTGGAGGTGACCGAGCACGAGACTGCGGGTCTCCTTGCCGGTGTTCGCCTCGATGGCGCGCGCCACTTTCTCGGCCACCCCGCCCAGGCGCCGCCGGTCCGCGTCGACGAAGCTCTCGCCGCCACCCAGCGGCACGGCGCCCTCCGCCACGACCACCATGCTGAAGTGGCGCCCTTCTTCTTCACGTTCGCGGATCTTGGCGCACACTTTGGCGATGTCGAACGGGATTTCCGGGATCAGGATCACGTCGGCTGATCCCGCAAGGCCCGAATTGAGCGCGATCCAGCCGGCGTGCCGTCCCATCACCTCGACCACCATCACCCGCTCATGGCTCTCCGCCGTGGAATGGAGCTTGTCGATGGCATCGGTTGCGGTCTGCACGGCGGTGTCGAAGCCGAACGTGGCGACCGTGCCGCCCACGTCGTTGTCGATGGTCTTCGGGACCCCGACGATGGGGATGCCTTTTGCCTGCAGCTGGCGGGCGATGGCGAGGGAGCCGTCGCCGCCGATGGCAATGAGGGCGTCCACGCCGTGAGCGCGGAACGCGGCGATCAACTCGTCGGAGCGATCCCGCTCGGTCCACGTGCCGTCGGGGCGGCGCTCACGGTAATGAAAGGGATCGCCGCGGTTCGTGGTGCCGAGGATCGTGCCGCCCAGATGGGTGATGCCGCGGACCTCGTTCGGTCCCAACGGCACGACGCGGTCGTCGCCCAGCAAGCCGGCGTACCCGCGCCGGATGCCGAGGCACTCCCAACCGCGGTGGGCCGCCGCGAGCACGGCGCCGCGGATCACGGCGTTGAGGCCGGGTGCGTCGCCGCCCCCGGTCGAGATAGCGATCCTCAATGGCCGCCCGAGGCCTGGCGAATCAGCCGCACGATCTCGCCGGGTTCGGCATGCCGCCCCAGTGCCTTCTTGGAAAAGACGTTACGACCGTCCACGTCCACCTCGAACACGCCGCCCGAGGACTCGGTCATCCTGACCTCGGCGTGCGGAAAGCCGCTCCGGATCTCGGCCGCCAGACCGGCGGCCCGAGGCTCGTAGTTTCAGACGACGCAGTATTCGATGGTCACGAGCATATGTCGTTTAGGATAGCCGCGCTTGACACACTGCGCCACACGGCCGAGCTTGCGCCCCATCCGATCCCCCACAGGCGACCCGGCATGAGCCCCACCGCCCGCACGGCGCCCCGGCGCGCCCTTGCGGTTCGCCTGCTCGTCACGGTGGGTGCCGCGCTCGCGTTCTTGGCTGCGCTCATCGGCTACGCCAGCGGGCGCACGCCGCTGCCTCCCGACTTCGGGCTCGGGCTCCTGGTGCTGGTGGGGGCGGGCGCCCTCGCGCGCCGCTACGGCATCGCGCTTCCCGGCAACGGCTTCACGTCCTACGTCCTCGGCATCGTCGTGTACGCGCTGCTGTGGCGCGGTTGGGGCTTCGCGGCGGTCGTGGCGCCGTTCGCGATGGCGGTGGGCGACGTCCTCCTGCGCCGCCTGCCCGCGCGCGCGGCACTCGACAACGCCGCGCACCTGACGGCGGGCACTGCGGTCGTCGGCCTGCTCTACGCCCGGCTGGGGGGCGCCACCGGCGCCGCCGCGCTCGGCGCCGCGAATCTCGGTCCGCTCGCCGTCGCGCTGCTGCTGCTCCCGTTGCTCGTGAACGGCACGTTCTATCTCGAGCTGTGGCTCGGGCAGACGTTCGCCTGGATCGATGCCGGTCTCACCGCGCGGTGGGAAGCCGTGGTGTTCCTGACATCGGCCGCGCTCGCGCTGGCGTGGCTGGGATTGACGACGGCCAGCATCGCGCTCGAGCCGCAGCTCGCCATCGCGGCTGCGCTGCTCGCGGCCACCGCCGGCAGTCAATACGCCATTCGCCGGGGCGTGCGTGCCGACGAGCTGGATCTGGTGCAGCGGTTGTCGCACGCGATCGCCGCGGAGATCGACATCGAGCGCAGCTTCGCCCACATCCAGGAGCTCACGCGCCACCTCGTTCCGTGGGAGCACATGGGCCTGGCGCGCTACACGCCGGCGACCCACCAGATGGAATTGATCGCCGACACCGCGACGCCCGCCGGGGTCGCGCCACGATTCCAATTCGACGCCGACGCCGGCCTCACCGGCGAAGCCGTGCGCGCACGCCGTCCGGTGGTGGCGCACGGACTGCGGCGCGAGCAGGTCGTCACGCGCGGCGACGAAACCCCGGGCGCTGAAGTGCTGGTGCCGCTGTATCACGCCGGCGGGCTCGTCGGCGTATGGAGCGTGCGGCACTCCGACCCGACGATGTACCGCCCGTCGGACGGCGATCTCCTGGCGTTGGTCGGGCCACAGCTCGCGCTGATGCTCGCGATCGCCGGGACGATCCAGCCGATGGTGGGCGCGGCGGACCGCACGACGCAGTACGTCCAGACCCTCACGTCCACCACCGAGCAGATCCACGCTTCGAGTGAGGAGGTAGCGGCCGCGGCCGAGCGGGCGAGCCGTGGCGCGAGTGAGGCGGCCACACTGGTAGACGCGGCGGAACGCCAAGCCGGCGAGCTGCGGCAGGGGGCGGATCAGGTGGTGGGGGCGGGAGAGGAGACGCGCGACGCGGGCGCGGCGATGGAGCGGGCGGCCGACAAGGTGCGCGCCGCCACGCAGGACGCCGCGCGACGCCTCACCGATCTGGGCGCGACCACCGAGGAGAGCGTCACCGAGGTGCAGCGCCTGCGCGAGGTGGCGGCGCAGGTCGAGAAGTTCTCGGAGACCATCGGCTTTGTGGCGAACCAGACGAATTTGCTGGCGCTCAACGCGACGATCGAGGCCGCCCGCGCCGGCGCCCACGGTCGCGGTTTCGCCGTCGTCGCCGACGAGGTTCACAAACTCGCCGAGGAGAGCGGCCGCGAAGCGCGCAACGTGGGACGCTCGGTGCAGGACACGCGCCGAGCGCTGGACCGGGCGGCCCAGCTGCTGGAGCGCATCCGCGGCGATTTGCGCGACGTGGTACAAAGCGCCGGCGAGTGGGTAACAGAGTTGAACCGGATCACCGAGGCGGCGGGCGGCACGGCGCGCGCGGGCAAGCACATGGCCGAGCTCGCGCGCGCCAACGCCGAGCTCGCGGCCCGCATCGCGCAGTCGCTGACGCAGGCCAAGGCGGGCGCGCAGCTCTCCAGCCAGGAAGCGCAGTCCGTCGCGGCAGCCGCCGCCGAACAGCTGAAGGCCATTGAAGAGCTTGCCCATGGCGCCACCGAGCTCGCCCAGCTCGCAACCGACCTGTCGCGCACCGTGCACTTCGTGCGTGGTCACGACGGCCGCGCGTAAGCTCGTCCTCGCGGCGGCGGTGCTGCTCGCGGCCTGCACCGGCAACACTACCGGCCCCATCGGCTCGCCGCCGGCAGGGCTCGATTACGTCGACGGCGCCATCGAGCCGATCGTGGAGCGCGGCAGCCCGGTGGTGATTCAAGGCTACGGATTCGGCGTCGTGCAGGGCGCGGGCGCCGTGCGCTTCGCGCGGCTGGGCGGCGGGGAGATCGCGGCCGTCGTCGCCGATTCGACGGCGTGGTCGGACGCCACGATCCGCGTGGCCGTGCCGGACAGCGCCGTCACCGGCACGCTCAGCGTCACGACCGCGGTCGGCCGCCGCGTTGCCGCCACGGTCCATGTCCTGCCCCGCGTCCCGTTCGTCCCCGCAAGCCTCGATTGGCAACACCGCACGGCCGCGGCTTTCCCGCAGGCGCCGGTGGGCGTGGCGCTGGGAGTGGCCGAGGTCCCGGTTGGTGCGGCGCTCACGATCACGCTGTACGCGGCGGGCGGCGCCGAGCCCCTGGTGAACGGCGCCGACACCACCGTGGCGCCCGACTCCGGTGTCTACGTCGCTCACGCGCAGCCGGGCGGCGCGCTCGGCGCCTGGGTCCGCCAAACCGACGTCTCCGACCCCACTCGTAGCCATGCGCTCCCCGCGCCGCGCGCTTTCGCCGCCGCCGCGGTCGCCACCCGCTACAACTCACGCTTTTTCGGCACCGCGCTCTACGTCGTGGGTGGGCTCGACTCGGCGGGCGTGCCCCAGAGTACCGTGTACGCCGCCGACGTTTCGAGCGACAGCGTGGTCAGCCGGTTCGTGCCGGTGGAGGCCCTGCCCGCTCCGGTTGCCGGCGCCATCGCCGTCGTGCGGCGGGGCCGCGTGTATGTGATCGGCGGCACCGACTCGACCGGGCGGCCGCGCCAGACTGTGTTCGTCGGCCGCATCGGCCTGGACGGACACATCGACGGCTGGTATGCGGCGCCCATGCTGTCCGGCCCGCGCGCCTACGGCGGCGGCGTTGTTTTCGACGACCGCGCCATCGCGTTCGGCGGCGTCGCCGACAGCGTGCCCCCGGGCGGCGGCCTCGATGCGAGCCCCATTCGCCTCGCCTCGAGCGACACGGCTCCCACCAGCGTGCTGTCGGGCTTCGTCACCGGCGCGTGGGCGCCGGGCGCCGCGCTGCTGCCGCAAGGCCGTTCGCAGTTCGCGACGCTCGACGCCGGCAATACCATTCTGCTGGTGGGCGGGATGTATGCGGGCGCCGGGGCCAATGCCGCCGAGACGCTCGCGGCGGACGTCGTGGGCGACTCGCTCGGGCCGTTCACCACCGTGGCCACCGCCAGTACGATCTGGGGCCAGGGCGGCGGCACCCTCGTCGGCCCGGCCGGGGTGACATGGCGGGACGCCGACGGTACCCGCCACGGCATCGTCCTCGGCGGCATGGATCTCGTGACCCGCCTGCGCACGGCGGGGGTCTGGGGTTTCTGAACGGCGCCCGACCCATTAGCGTTGGGCCAACCGGCCACGCCAGGGGGGTACGATGCGCGCCATTACACTGCTCGCCGCCGCCTGTGCAATCGCGGCACCACGTCTCGCCGCGCAGCACGGACATCAGTTCGAGCTCGGCGCATACGGGTCCTATACCCGTTACGACCGCGCCTTCGCCCTCCCCAACCAGTTCGGCGGCGGTGCCCGCCTCGGCTACTTCTTCGGCAACGTGGTGGGAGCCGAGCTCGACGTGGGCTATCAATCACCCAGCCCCGCACATCTCATCGTAGGCAGCGGCAGCCTGGTGCTGAACTTCGGCTCCAGCCGCAATCTCTTCTACATCCTGGGCGGCTATTCGCGGCTCGACTTCGAGCCGTCCGCGCCGTATCGCTTCACCGACAACGGCGTGCACGGTGCCTTGGGCGACCGCATCTTCTTGGGCGACCACGTGGCCCTGCGCCTCGAAGCGCGCGCGATCTACAGCCCCAGCACCAACGCCCCGTTTGGCCCGACCTGGGCCGGTCACATCGTGGGCTCCATGGGGCTCTCGTTCTTCACGTCGAGCACGCCGCCCGATCTCGATAAGGACGGCGTGCCCGATCGCCACGATGCCTGCCCGGGCACTCCTGCCGGCGCCACGGTGGACGCCCGCGGCTGTCCCGTCGACAGCGATCACGACGGCGTCTTCGACGGCCTCGACAGCTGCCCCAACACGCCCGCCGGCGCACAGGTGAATCACGCCGGCTGCCCGATCGACACCGATCAAGACGGCGTGTACGACGGCATCGACAAGTGCCCGAGCACGCCCGCCGGCGCGCGGGTCGACGCGAGCGGCTGTCCGCTCGACGCGGACGCCGACGGCGTACCCGACGGCTTGGACCAGTGTCCCGCCACTCCGGCGGGCGCCCACGTCGACGCCTCCGGCTGCCCGCTCGATTCCGACAAGGACGGCGTGTACGACGGGCTCGACAAGTGCCCCAACACGCCTCCTGGAACCGAGGTGGACACGTCGGGGTGCCAGCTTTCGAAGGATTCCGACGCCGACGGCGTGGACGACAGCAAGGATAAATGCCCCGGCACCCCGCCCAATACGCGCGTCGACGCGCTGGGCTGCACGATCCTCTTCACGAGCCCGCGCGCGCCGCTGGTGCTCAAAGGCGTGACGTTCGAAACCGGCCGCTCGGCGCTCAAGCCCGAGTCGTATGTGGTACTCGACGAGGTGGCTGCATCGCTCAACGCGAACGCGGACATCCGGATCGAGATCGCGGGCTACACCGACAACACGGGCACCGCGCGTGGCAACCTCGTGCTGTCGCAGTCCCGCGCCGACGCCGTGCGCGCCTATCTGGCAAGCAAAGGCGTGAGCCCCGATCGCATGGTCTCGAAGGGTTACGGCATCGCGAGCCCCATCGCCACCAACACGACCGCGGCCGGGCGCGCCCAGAACCGGCGCGTCGAGCTGCATCGGCTCCCGTGACCGGGCGCCGCACGCGAGGAGACTCCGTGTCACGCATCTGGACTGCAGCCGCCTGCCTGCTCGCGCTCGTCGCCACTCCGGCCCGGGCGCAGCACGCGCGGCAATATGAGTTCAACCTCGCGGGCGGCTGGGTGCGCTTCGATTCCAAGCTGCAGATCGCCAATCGCGCCATCGGTATCGTGCGGCTGGGGTACCTGTTCAACTCGCGCTTGGGCATCGAGGGCGACCTCGCGCTGACCGACACCAAGAGCACAGGGTTCCCCGGCGTCACGATGGAGCCCTTGATCGGCGGCGGCAGCCTCGTCTTCAACGTCTTCAACAGCGACCGCAACATCCTCTACATACTGGGCGGTTATTCGCGCGAGGATTACGGCGCCCAGAATCCGTACCGCTTTACGGACGGGGCGGCACACGCCGCGCTGGGTGACCGCATTTTCCTGAGCGGCTCCACGGCCCTGCGGCTCGAAGCCCGCGGCTACATGACCCCCAAGTCGCAGGCCACCTTCGACCCGAATCGCGCCACCAACCTGCTGTTCTCCGCCGGGCTCGCCTTTTTCCAGCAGAACGGCCCGCCGCGCCCGCCCAAGGACACCGACGGGGACGGCGTGCCCGACAAGAAGGACGCGTGCCCCAACACGCCCCTAGGCGCCACGGTGGATCTGCGCGGCTGCCCCACCGATTCCGACAAGGACGGCGTGTACGACGGGATCGACAAGTGCCCCAACACGCCCGCCGGCGCCACCGTCGACGGCACCGGCTGCCCGCTCGATAGCGACAAGGATGGCGTCCCGGACGGCATCGACCGCTGCGCCGACACTCCGGTGGGCGCCACTGTCGATCCGGCGGGCTGCCCACTCGACGCCGACAAGGACGGCGTGTACGACGGCCTCGACAAGTGCCCCAACACGCCTGCCGGTGCCACCGTGGATGCCACGGGTTGCCCGCTCGACTCGGACAGGGACGGCGTGCCTGACGGCCTGGACCAGTGCCCCGCGACGCCCGCTGGGGCGACCGTGGACGCCAAGGGCTGCCCCCTGGACGGCGACGTCGACGGTGTGCCGGACGGCCTGGACAAGTGCCCCACCACGCCGCCGGGCACGAGGGTCGATGCCACTGGGTGCCCGCTCGCCCCGGCGGTGGGGGATGAGGACGGCGACGGCGTGCCCGACAACCTCGACAAGTGCCCCCACACACCACTCGGCACCAAGGTGGACGCCAGCGGCTGCATGGTGCTCTTCGCGCCCGCCGAGAGCGTCGGCGTGCAGCGCACCCCGGGCGCGCCGCCGCCCAAGCCGGCACCGCTCATCCTCATGGGCGTGCAGTTCGAAACGGGCCGCTCAGCACTGCGAGCGGTGTCGTACGCGGTGCTCGACCAAGTCGCGGCATCGCTGGTCGCGAACCCGGACATCCGCATCGAGATCGCGGGCTACACCGACAACACCGGTGCAATGCCCGTCAACCTGCGCCTGTCGCAGGCGCGCGCCATCGCGGTGCGCGCATACCTCGCCCGCAAGGGCGTGGCGCCGCTGCGGATGGTGGCCCGCGGCTACGGTCCAGGTTATCCGATCGCCACGAACGCCACGCCCGATGGCCGCGCCCAGAACCGGCGCGTGGAGCTGCACAAGCTGCCGTGAACCGCCAGTGGCCAAGGTGCTGAGGGGCGACGCTACGCCCCTTAGCCCCTTGGCCCCTTAGCCGCTAGGTTTTTCTCCATGTCCACGCGGTGGCTCTTCCTCGTGTGCGCTGCGGGCGCGCTCGCCGCGCCGGCCGCCGCCCAGCACCCGCGCCGCGGGGCGCCCACGCGTCCGCGCGCCGCGGCACCGGGCATTCCCTCCCCGCGCTCGATTCTGGGCTTCGATCCGGGCGACGATCGCAAATTGGTGGAGTGGCCGCTGCTGGTCCGCTATTACGAGGCGCTGGCGCGCGCGAGCGACCGCGTCGACATGAAGGTCTTGGGGAAGACGACGCTGGGCGCGCCGTTCGTCGCGCTCGCCATTTCGAGCCCGCAGAACCTGCGACGCCTCGACTACTACCGCGCCTTGAACGCCAGGCTCGCCGATCCCCGCACGCTGCGATCGAATGCCGACGCGCTGGACGCGTTGCGCAACGGCAAGACCGTGGTGCTCATCACGTCGAGCGTGCACTCCAACGAGGTCGGAGGACATCTCTCCCCGGTGCTCATCGCCTACCGCCTCGCCACCGACACGTCGGCAGCGACGCGGGCGATTCTCGACAACGTCATTGTGTGGCTCGTGCCGTCGCTCAACCCCGACGGCGTGACCATCGTGGCCCGCTGGTACAACAAGACGCTGGGGACCGCCGCCGAGGGCACCGACCCTCCGCAGCTGTACCACCACTACACCGGGCACGACAACAACCGCGACTGGTACGCCTTCACGCAGGTGGAGACGCAGCTGACGGTGGATTCGCTGTACAACGTCTGGCATCCGCAAATCGTGCACGATATCCATCAGCAAGGCAGCAAAGGATCGCGTCTCTTCCTGCCGCCCTACCTGGACCCCGTCGAGCCGAACGTGGATCCGCTGCTCGTGGACGGCGACAACGCGCTCGGCACGGCCATCGCCTGGGAGCTCGCGGGCCAGGGCAAGACTGGGATTTCCATCAACGCCATCTACGACGCGTGGACCCCGGCGCGCGCCTACCAGCACTATCACGGCGGCGTGCGCATCCTGTCCGAGGCCGCGAGCGCCGCGCTCGCGACTCCCGTCGACGTGCCGTTCGACCAGCTGGAGTCGCGCGGCCGCGGCTTCGAGCCGCGCGAGCGCTCGTGGAACTTCACGCACCCCTGGCCCGGCGGGCGCTGGTCGTTGCGGGACATCGTCACGTACCAGTCCGACGGTGCCTACGCGCTGCTGCAGAACGCCGCGCGCTACCGCGATCGCTGGCTCGCCAATTTCCTGGCGGTAGGTTGGCACGCCGTGCGCGGCTGGAAGGGCTGGCCATATGCCTACGTCGTGCCGCGCGAGCAACGCGATACGGTGGCCCTCGCGACACTGCTCGGCATCCTGCACCGCGGCCAGGTGGAGATCCGCGCGGCGCAGCAGCCCTTCACCGTGGGCGGGCGGCGGCTCGCCGCCGGCAGTTACGTGATCGCGTTGCGCCAGCCGTACGCCGCGTTCGCCAAGGCGCTGCTCGAGGTGCAGAGCTATCCCGACCGCCGCCTCTACCCCGGCGGCCCCCCCGAGCCGCCGTACGACGTCACGGCGCAGACGCTGCCGCTCCTGATGAACGTCACCGCGTTCGCCGTGGATGACTCGCTGCGGGTGCCTCTCTCCGCGCCGGTCGAGCCGCCGCGCGCCACGCCGAGCTACCCGGGGTTCTCGCCCGGCGACGCCCCGCGCGTCGGTCTGTATCGCTCCTACGACGCCGCGATTGACGAGGGCTGGACGCGCTGGCTGTTCGACACGTGGCACGTCCCCTACGTCTCCATCGTGGACTCGACCGTGCGCGCCGGACACCTCAAGGAAAAGTTCGACGCGATCGTGTTGCCCAGTCAGGAGCCAACCGAGCTCTTGGACGGTCTGCCGGCGCGCTATCCGGCGCCCTACGCGGGAGGACTGGGCGCGGACGGCGTGCAGGCGCTCCGGGACTTCGTCACCGACGGCGGCACGCTCGTGGCGCTCAACAACGCGAGCCGCTTCGCCATCCAGTCGCTGCTCTTGCCCGTGCGCAACGTGCTCGAGACCGTGCCGGACGAAGATTTCTACGCGCCGGGCTCCATCTTCCGCCTCGAACTCGACCCCAGCAACGCGATCAGCAAAGGCGTCCCGCAACAGACGGTCGCCTGGTTCGAAGGGGGACCGGCCTTCGACGTCCTGGATTCGGCCCTGGTGCGGGTGATCGGGCGCTATCCGGCAGACCCAGACAAAGTCCTGCTGTCCGGCTGGGTGTTGCATCCTGAACGGGTCGCGGGGCGGGCCGCGCTGCTCGAAGTGCGGCAGGGCCAGGGCCGGGTGGTCCTGTTCGGCTTCAGACCGCAATACCGCGGCCAGAGTCTCGCCACCTACCCCTTGCTGTTCAACAGCTTACAGCTGCGCTAGTGACCGGCGCCCTTGTCCCGGGCGCCCCCCTTCCCTATCGTGTGGGCCCTTTATGCGCTTGCTACGGCTGTGCCTGATCGTGCTCGGGGCCGCGCTCGTTACGAGCGGCGGCCTGGCCGCGCAGGAGCCCGGGCGCGCCGTTCCGGCGCTCCCCCTGCCCCTCGCGCCGGCGGCCGATCACGTCATGGTGCAGCTGCGCGCCGTCGAGCCGCGTTACGCCCTGCCGGAGCCGCTGCTCCTGCCCGCACCGCGCGCGGTGAAAGCGTTGTACGTGAACGCCTGGGCGTTCGGCTCGCCCAAGCTGCGCACACTGGTGCAGCTCGCCGACTCGACCGAGATCAACGCGTTCGTGATCGACGTGAAGGACGACACCGGCTGCCTGCTGTATCCCTCCGCCGTCAAGACGGCGCAGGAGGTGGGCGCCACGCAGTGCGTCCGCGCCAAAGACGCCCGCGCCCGCCTCGACACGCTGCGCGCGCACGGCATCTATGCCATCGCGCGCATCGTCGTGGCAAAGGACCCGCTCGTCGCCGAGCACAAGGTCGCCTGGTCGGTGCGCGACACCACCGGCGCGCTGTGGCGCGACCGGATCGGCAGCGCCTGGGTCGACGCCTACAACGATTCCGTGTGGATCTACGCCGCGCAGCTGGCCGAAGAGGCGATTCACCTGGGCTTCGCCGAAGTGCAGTTCGACTACGTGCGCTTCCCCGACGAGCCGCACGAGCGGCTCGCCACGGCGCTGTTCCCCGGCAAGCATCCCGGGGAGAACTTCCGCTCCGGCGTGCGGCGTAACGTGCAGCTCCTGAAGAACCGCCTGGCGTATCTCGGCGTGCCGGTCACCTTCGACGTCTTCGGTCTGACCGCGTCGGCGCAGGGCGATCTGGGGATCGGGCAGGTATGGGAGGACTTCACCAGCGTCGCCGATGTGATCCTGCCCATGGTGTATCCGAGCCATTACTACGCCGGCTCCTATGGTTACAGTCGCCCCAACGCCCAGCCCTACGAGATCGTGCGGCACGCTCTGCGCGAAGCGCTGGACCGTACCCACGGAGTGGCGGCGCCGCGCATCCGGCCGTATCTCCAGGCGTTCACGCTGGGGCGGCGCCGGCCGCGCTACACGCCGTTCGAGATTCGCGAGCAGATCCGCGCCGCCGAAGAGCTGGGCATCGACTCATGGGTGCTGTGGAATCCCCGCAGCGTCTACCAGCGTGATTCCTTGCGTCCCTACCGCGTCGGCGTGCATTTCGCCGCCGCGGTGACTGGGGGTAATGAATGAGGCGGACGCTCGTCTTGGCCATGCTGACCGCTCTGACGCTCGCTTGCTCGGACGCGGGCAGCGTGAATAGCGACGCGATCGCGGGACCGGAGAAGGCCGCGGTGCAGGGCGCTCTCAACAACGCCCTCGCCAATGACTCCCTGTACCCCACGCTGGCGCTCCTAGTGTTCCCCTACATCGACCGCGCTACCCACTTCGTCGTGGGGAGCGATACGACGCGTCTGGTGGGCGTGGAGCTCGACATCGACGCGACGCAGGACACCAATCACGTCGTGGCGAAGCTCAGCGCCGTCTTGGCGTGGCGGGGATTCAATCCCACGTTGCATACAGTGGACACGGTGGTGTTCGTGGTGGGCCAGGGCAACACCAACACCTCGGTCGCGGTGAGCGACTCGATCCGCACCAGGTTCTCACCGGACACCGTGGGCACGGCCACCGCGTTCGTCATCCACCAGGCCGCGGACTCGAGCTACCAGGTGTGGCTGGCGCGCACGGGACACCTGCAGACGGACAGCACGCGCTACGGCGGCGGACAGGCGCAGACGGGTGGCGGGATCACCTTGACAGTGTACCGCGGCACCGCGTACGGGGACTTCCATCTGGGCGCAAAGTTGGTGCCGGACTCGACCACCAACACCAGCACCGCCGCGACGTACGTCAGCGGCGCGCAGGCCCTCAAGATCAAGATCCGGGGGACGCTGCCGTAACGCTCAGGTCCGGGCCAGCTCCATGCCCGGCACCCATTCGGTGATGTAACCCGCGATGGCCGAGGCGGCCACGGTGTAGGGATTGGCGAGGTACAGCTGGCCCGGCCCCGAGCGGCCCGGGAAGTTGCGGTTGATCGCGCTGATCGTCACTTCATCCTGCGTCTTCGACACGCCCGGCCCCGCGTTGATGCAGGCCCCGCACGAGGGCTCCAGAAACGTCGCGCCCACCTTCTGGAACACGTCCAGGTAGCCGCGCTCTTCGCAGTACCGCTTCACATCCTGAGAGCCGCACTGAATGAAGAACTTCACCCACGGCGCCACGCGTTCGCCTCGGTCCACCGCCTCGGTCAGAACGCGGGCGTACATATCCATGTCCTCCTTCTTGCCCGCGGTGCAGGAGCCGGCGTAGGCGATCCCGACCTTCACCCGTTGCGGCAGGTCGGTGATGTGCAGCCCGTTCCCCGGGTCGCCGGGGAGCGCGATCATCGGGCGGATCTGCGACGCGTCGATCTCGATCACCTCGCAGTATTGCGCGTCCGGGTCGCTCGCCAAGTTGGCGCAGAGACGCGCCGCCTGATCCCGCGTCATGCCGCGGTACTCCATCAAGAAGTCGATCGTCTTTGCGTCGGGCGCCACGTACCCCGTAAAGCCGCCCACCTCGGCGGTCATGTTGGTCATCGTGGCCCGCTCGTCCACCGACAGCTCCGCCACGGCGTCGCCCGAGTACTCCACCAGCTTCCCGATCGCTTTGCCGTTCTTCACGTACGGATGGCGCAGCACCTCCAGCATGAAGTCCTTCGCGGTGACGTTCTCCGGCTTGCGTCCCCGCACCATGACGCGCACGGTTTCGGGCACCTTGAGGCGCACATCCTTGGTGATCCAGGAGTTGAAGATCGCCGTCGTGCCCACGCCGAACGCCACGCAGCCCACCGCGCCCGCGTGCGGCGTGTGCGAATCCGAGCCGATGATGATCTGGCCCGGCTGGGCGTAGGCTTCCAGGATCTTGGAGTGGCAGATCGCTTCGGAGCCGTGATGCCCGCGGCGCAGCTCGCCGTACAACTTGATCCCCTGCCGTTCGGCGAACTCACGCTGCTTCTTCTCGAGCTGCAGCGCCACGTCCAGCAGCCCTTCCTTGATCCGCTCGGGCGTCATCGCCTCGCTGAGGAACGTGAGGTGGTCGCGGAACAGCAGCACCGAATCGGGATCGGTCACCCGCTCCGCCGGGCCCACCAGCTGCTCGAAGAAGATCGCCGCCATGGGCGTCACATATTCGTGGCTGAACCGGACATCGGTGAGCACGAAGCCTTCGTCACCCGGCTTCACATGCGGGACGCCCACCTGCCCCTGCGACAGGTCCACCACCCAGTGCCGCGCGATCACCTTTTCGCCGAGCGTCATCGGACGCCGGGGCGTGACGGGCGGCGTAAGCGTCACCTTTCCCTGCAGCCGCGCCACGTTGTAGTTGAAGAGCCCGCCATATTCGATGATGCCGCGCGTGATCTCGCCCTCACCAGCCGTGAAGGTCGAGAGGGGGATCTCCTCGCCGCGCCGGATCTTGTCGATGATCGCGAAATCCGTGGTCGCGAGGACGCCGAGATTCTGGCAGTTCTCGCGGTAAATCCGCTCGATGTTCTCCGCGATCACGAGCTTGATCCCCGCGCACATCTCGGCGTAGGGGGACTGCTCCCGAGAAGAGCCCTTGCCCCGCCGCTTGCCGCTCACCGAAGCCACGAACCCACCGGCCTTCACCGCACCTCGCGCGATCGGAAACGCGTCGCCGCACTTTAAGCCGAGATAGGGGAATTGGCCGAGCGTGTCGTCGAAGTAGTAGCAGATGTAGGCGGGGGTGATTTCGTCGGTCGAGATATCGTCGCGCAGCTTGATGGCGGGGGTCCAGGCGAGATCTTCACCCGCCAGCTGGCGGCGCACCAGCGCCGCGTCTTCCGCCAGAAACAGGACGCGGCCCTGCAGCCGCACGTTGGGCGGTAACTTGGCGACGGGTCGAGTGCGCAGCGCGTCGAGCATGGGCGTAAGATCACCCGTCGCCTAAACACGAGCAACGAGCGCCGAAGTGCAAGATTATGCACTCGCGATAAGTCCTGATGTCACAAGGCAATATCACGATTTCAGCGGCGCCTCTGGCCTGATCGTACTACGACGGGTAAGTTTGCGCGCCGCTTGGCCCCTGCGGCGCAGGTTGCCTCACCATCAGTGGAGCTGAATTGGAACTCCCCACAAGCCACCGGCTTCCCCTCTCCTGGTTGTTGCAGGCCGCGAGTCCCCCGATTCAATACCGGGCGTACGCCGAGATCGTCCCCGTGGAGCAGCGGGACCCGCTGCGGCTGAGCGAGCTCCGCCAGGCGGCGATCGCGTACAAGATCGCCACCGCCATCGCCCGCAAGCAGCGGGATGACGGCTTGTGGGGCGGCGATCTGCTGACGGCGCTCGCCCCGACCAAGCCCGGCGTGTCGGATCTCGGGACGATCTATCAATACCGGCGTCTGCTCGAGATGGGGTGGCCGAGCGATCTGCGGCCGTTCCGCTTCGCGGACCGGTTTCTGTTCCGCCTGCTGTCGCGCGACGAGGACCCTTTGTTGCTCGTCGAATTCCAGCGGCCGGCCAAGGCCGACCCGGGGCTGGGGGCGTGGGCACGTGCGCTCGGCCGGGAGGCCGCAGCGGCCGCGTTGGCGCGGGCGGGTCGCGCGGAGGACCCCCGTCTCCGCGGCGCCGCTCATCGCATCGCCAGCGATATCTCGACATTCCTGCGGAGCGACGTGGCCGCGAAGATGTTTCGCAAGGTGCACGGCAAGACGGTGCTCGATCCGTCCGTTACGCCGCCGTCGATCTTCGCCATTGAAATGCTGGCGTTCATGCCCGAGATCCAGCGCGAGCGGGCCGGGTTCGTGCACCGCCTGGCGCAGTTCCTTTCGACGCCCACCCCCCGCCGCGCGTTCTCCATCCTGGCCGGCAAGAAGCTGCTGAAGCCGACCTACGTGGTGCTGGGGGAGCCGATGCGCGCCGATGCACAGGGGCGCACGGCCGACGTCCCCTTCGCGGTGTACTGGCTGGAATTGCTCGCCCGGATGGGGATCGTGCGGCAGGTGGTGCCGGCCAGCCGGACGCTCGCCCGCCTGCTCAGCGAGTGCGACGACCAGGGCATCTGGACGCCGAAGAGCCTGCGGGCGCTGCCGAAGACCGCGAACCCGGTCGTGGCGCACTACTTCCCACTCGAGGGACCCGGCAAGAGCCCCGCGCAGCGCCAGACCGACATCACTTTCCGCCTCGCGCTGATCGCCCAGCTCATGGGGCTACCGGTCGAAGTGACCTGACGCCATCGGGCATTGCCCGATGGCAGAACCGTAGTAGCTTTTACTACTACGGTATGCGCACGATAGACCTCACACCGTTTGGTTTCACAGCGACGGAGTCGCTGGCATATGCCACGCTGCTCCGTCTGGGCCCCACCACCGGCTATGCCGTGGCGCACGGCGCACGGCTGGCGCGCGCCAACGCGTACGCGGCCCTGGCAGGCCTCGTGGCCCGGGGCGCCGCGTTCCGTGCCGCCGGCCGTCCCGTGCGCTTTCGCCCCGCCGACCCCACCACCCTAGTGGCGCAGCTCGCCGCCCATCAGGGCGAAGCACTCGACCGCTTGAGCCACTCGCTCGAGGATGTGCCGCTCGGCGCCGAGCCGCTGACGCGCGAGGTAGCCGGCGCCCGCGCCGTCGCCAACCTCATTCTCCAGCTCGTCGCCCGCGCCGAGCGCCGCGTCGCGGGCGTACTCGCGGCCGAGTTGTGGCGGCCGACGCTGCCCGGGTGGCGTCGAGCGGCGGCGCGCGCCACGCTCGAGTTGCGGCTCGCCGGCGAGGCCCTCGACACAGGCGATCTGGTGCTGGGCGTGGTCCCCGACGATACCCCGACGCTCCTCGTCGTGGACGACGCGCACTTGGTGAGCGTCGCTGGCGCGGGCGATGAGCTGACGTGCGTATGGAGCTCGCACCCCCTGTTGGTCGGGGTCGCGCGTGCCGCGCTCCGGGGCCTAGCGTGAAGACGCTATGGGCGCTTGCTGTGGTGGCGGCGGCGTGCCGCGCCGTCCCCATCCCTCCGGCGCAACGCTACCCGGCGGGGACTGCTCTCGTTGCGAGGTTCATGGTCGTCGCGGGCACGCGCGTGCGTTACGTGGAACTCGGCCGCGGGCCATCGGTCGTCTTGATTCACGGTTTCGGCGGATCGCTGTACGGCTGGCACAAGACGATCGAGCCGCTGGCCGCCGCCGGCTTCCACGTGGTGGCGTTCGACGACAAGGGATTCGGCTTCTCCGACAAGCCGGCGCACGGCTACAGCAACGCGGACTACGCGCGCTTCGTGCTGGCATTCATCGATTCGCTGCACCTGCCGGACCCGGTACTCGTGGGGCATTCGATGGGCGGCGCGGTGGCGGCCGAGGTGGCCCTCCGGGCGCCGAGTCGGATTCGCGGACTCGTGCTCGTGGACGCGGCGGGCCTGGGGACGCGCGGTGCCCTTGGCGTGCGCGCCGCGCGCTGGCCGGTGGTGGGACCGGTAGCGGCGTCTTTGCGCAGTCGCTGGGTCACGGGGCGCCTGCTGCGCTCCACGTACGCCGATCCATCCAAGGTGACCGAGGACCAAGTGGACCAGTACTACGCCGCGGTGGCCGAGCCCGGTTTTGGCCGGGCCCTGCGCGGCGTGTTGCACGAATTCCGGTTCGATGCGTTGCGCGGGCGGCTCGCGGGGATCCCGATGCCGTGCCTGGTGGTGTGGGGCGACCACGACCGCTGGATCCCCGATCGCTTCGGGCGCGCGCTCGCCCGCCAGCTGCTGCGGAGCGCATTCATCGAGGTGCCGGGCGCGGGACACGACGTGCCCGAGGAAGCACCGGATGTGTTCAACGGGACTCTCGTCGCGTTCCTCGAACACGGGCTGCCACGGCCGCCAGCGAACCTCGCCCTTCTCACCCCTGGCGCTTACGGCCAACGGCAGTAGATTTCCTCAACCAACTGGTTGATGAAATTGCCACATGGCTCGTAAGTTATCTAATGACAGGGCTTTACGGATTGTGACCGCCGCCACCGAGGAGTTCTCGAAGCGGGGGTATCACGGCGCGCGCGTGGACCACATCGCCCGGCGGGCTGGGGTCAACAAGCAGTTGTTGTTCTACTACTTCCACTCCAAGCGAGGGCTGTTCCAAGCGACCTTGGCGCGGGCGGCGGCTGCGTTGGAGCGGGCGTTGGAGGCAGTCGCCATTCCGCCGGGTCGCCCCTTGGAGCGAATTCGCGACGCGCTAAACGCGCAGTTCGACTTCCTGACCCACCATCCCGAGCTCGTGGCCCTGATCTCCCACGCCGGCCGCTCCGAGGCCGCGCCGTTCGCGCCCGCCATCAAGCGTTTGGTGGTGCTGTTGGCCGAAGGGCAGGGTCGAGGCCAGGTGCGGGATGACCTGGATCCGCACCTCGCGGCCGCCCAGGCGCTGGTCTTGATGGTCGGCTATCTGAAGCTGGAGGAGCTGATCGCCGCGAGCGCGCCGCCGCTGGGCGCGGACGAGCCGGCCCTGCGGGAGCGCTGGAAGCACGCCGCGGTGGAGCTGGTGGTGAACGGCGTGCGGGCGGCTTGAGGCTAGTTCTTCTTCGCCACCATCTGCGGCTCGATCGGCGCGTCGCCGTCGAAGACGAGGTGGCCCGCCTCGAACTTGGCACCGCGCAGCGCCACCGACAGCACTTCCCCCAGATCCTCCACCGGGTGCACATCCAGCGTGCGCCGAACCTCTTCAGGCAGATCGGCGAGGTCGGCCTCGTTCTCCTTCGGCAGGATGATGGTGCGGATGCCGGCCCGGACGGCGCCGAGCACCTTCTCCTTCACACCGCCGATCGGCAGCACGCGACCGCGCAGGGTCACTTCGCCGGTCATCGCCAGATCATGGCGCGCGGGCCGGCGCGACAGCGCCGACACGAGTGCCGTCGCCATCGTCACACCCGCCGACGGCCCGTCCTTGGGAATGGCCCCCGCCGGCACGTGGATATGGATGTCGGTCCCATCGATGGCACGCGCGGGAATCCCGAGCTGTTCGGCGTGGGACTTCGCGTACGTGAGCGCGGCACGTGCCGATTCCTTCATCACGTCGCCCAGCTGGCCCGTGAGGACGAGCTCGCCCTTCCCCTGCATCACGCTCGCTTCGACGAACATGATGTCCCCACCCACCGGCGTGTAGTACATGCCGGTAGCGACACCCACCTGGTCCTCGCCGGCCTTGTGCTCCGGGTGGACCTTGGGTCGCCCGAGGAGGTCGTGGATCTCCGCGGGCTGCACGACCAGTCGTTCCGCCTCGCCCGCCGCGATCTTCCGCGCCACCTTGCGCCCCAGCTTGCCGATCTCGCGCTCCAGCTGCCGCACACCGGCTTCGCGGGTGTAGCTCGCGATGATCTCGCTCAACGCTTCGTCACTGATCGTGAGCTGCCCTGCTTCCAGACCGTTGGCGTGCACCTGGCGCGGCACCAGATAGCGCTTGGCGATTTCCAGCTTCTCGCGCTCGGTGTAACCCGCGAAATTCACGATCTCCAGCCGGTCCAGCAGCGGCGTGGGGATCGACTGGAGAAAGTTGGCCGTCGCCACAAACAACACTTCCGAGAGGTCGAACGGCACGCCCAGATAATGATCCGTGAATGAGTCGTTCTGCGCCGGGTCCAGGACCTCGAGCAACGCCGCCGCGGGATCGCCCTGGAACGAAATGCCCAGCTTGTCCACCTCGTCGAGCAGAAAGATCGGGTTCTTGGCACCCGCCTGCTTCATTCCCTGAATGATCCGGCCGGGCATGGCCCCCACATACGTGCGGCGGTGACCTCGAATGTCGGCCTCGTCGCGGGCGCCGCCCAACGAAATGCGCACGTAGGGCCGACCCATGGCGCGGGCGATCGACTTGGCGATGGACGTCTTGCCCACGCCGGGCGGACCCACGAACAGGAGAATCGAGCCTTTCGCCTGCTTGTCGTCTTCGTTGCCCGGAGCGTCGGCCACGGGCTTGCGCTGACGCAGCTGGCGCACCGCCAGGAACTCGAGCACCTGATCCTTCACGTCCTTCAGGCCGTAGTGGTCCTCCTCGAGGATCTCGCCGGCGCGCTTCAGGTCGAGTGATTCCTCCACCCGCTTGTTCCACGGCAACTCCGCCATGGTCTCGAGGTATGTGCGAATGACCTGCGCCTCCATCGATTCGCGGCCGGCGCGTTCGAGGCGCGACAACTCGCGCTCCACCTCCTTACGCGCCGCCTCCGGCAGCTCCAGCGCCGCGAAGCGCTTGCGCAGCTCCTCGACCTCGCCGGCCTCGTCCTCCTCGCCCAGCTCCTTGCGAATCGCCTTCATCTGCTCACGCAGGAACATCTCGCGCTGGCGCTCGCCCAGCTCCTCCTGCACCTGGGACTTGATGTCCTCCTGGACATCAAGCACGCTGATTTGCCGCTGCACGTGCACCAGCACGCGCCGCACCCGCTCCTCCACGGCCAACGCCTCCAGTAACGCCTGGCGCTCGGCCGTCGGGATCTCGAGGTAGCCCGCGACCAGGTCGGCGAAGCGGCCCGGCTCCGTAACGCCCTCGAGCACCTGCTTCACGACGTCTTCGGGCAGACCGGACTTCTGGCCCAACTCCGCCGCCCGCTCCCGCGCCTCGCGATACAGGGCCACGAAAGCAGCGTCGTCCGCTTTGATCGGCGGCTGATCGGCGGCCTCGTGCACCACCGCCTCGAGGTAGCCGTTGGTCTCGTTGACGTTGAGAATCGTGCCGCGGGTCTCGCCGTGCAGCATCAGCTGCACGCCACCCAGCCCGCGTTGCACGGAGTTGATCCGCGCGATGGTGCCCATGCCGTACAGGACGGCCGGGGTCGCCCGCTCGACGTTTTCGCGCTGGGCGACCGCCAGAATCAATTTGGATGGCGATTTGAACGCCGTCTCGATGGCGCGGAGCGTCGCGGGACGACCCGCGCCGATCGGCATCGAGATACCGGGAAACAACACGAGGTCCCGGAGCGGTAGCACCGGGAGTGTCGAACGCTGCGTCATAGTTGATGGCTCATGAGTTGACATATACGTGTGCCTCTAGCATCGGACGTGCCATCTCAAAAACGCCTGATTGGCCACAACCGTTCCATGTTCCGCCGCCAAACAGGCAGGGCCTGCCGATGGGGCGCGGGAGCAAATGCCGACCCGCGCCGCGCACGCGCATAAGTGCCGACGTGCCGGGAGGTTGCAGGCGAGGGGCGCGACGGCTAAATCTATCCCCGCACGGTATGGCCAATCGCATGAATGACCTCAGCAAAGCGCTCGGCGAGCGCCTCGCCCAGGCCTTGGGCCCGGCCTACACGATCGAAGGCGAGATCGGGCGGGGCGGCATGGGCGTGGTGTACATGGCGCGGGACGAGCGGCTGAAGCGCAAGGTCGCAGTCAAAGTGCTGCCCCCGGACCTCGCCTTCCGCGAGGAAATCCGACTGCGGTTTCTGCGCGAGGCGGAAACGGCGGCGCGGCTGTCCCATCCGCACATCGTCCCGATCCACTCGGTGGGCGAGGGGCCCGACGGCCTCGTGTATTTCGTCATGGCCTACATCGACGGCGAGCCCTTGGGTTCGCGCCTGAAACGGCGCGGCCAGCTCTCCCCCGAGGAGGCCCGGCGCATCCTCATGGAGACGGCGGACGCGCTCGGCGCCGCCCATGCGCTCGGCATCATCCACCGCGACGTGAAGCCCGACAATATTCTGCTCGAGGGCAGCCGCGGGCGCGTGGTGGTCACGGACTTCGGAATCGCCAAAGCCCTGTCCTCCACGACCGGGCCGGGGACGCTGACGGCGACCGGCGTGGCGATCGGCACGCCGCATTACATGAGCCCCGAGCAAGCCGCGGGCGACCGCGAGATCGACGGCCGCTCGGACATCTACAGTCTGGGCGTGGTGGGGTTCGAGATGCTGGCGGGCGAGCTGCCGTTTCAGGCGCCCACGGTGCCCGGCATCCTGTTGAAGCAGATCACTGAGGGGGCACCGGCGCTCAGTCGCAAACGGCCGGACTGTCCCGACGATCTGGCCGCGTGCGTGATGCGCTGCCTGGAAAAGGAGCCCGAGACGCGCTGGCCCACGGCCGACGCGCTGCGCCGCGCGCTCGAGTCACGTGCCACCCCCGCGTACCAACCGCGGCGTGCCTCGACGGCCTTCGCGCCGCCGCGCGCATTTGCGTCTCCGCCGTCGGCACGGGACCTGCCCGCCCGGCGGAGTCCGGAGCTCGGCCCGCCGGCGCGGCGGCCGCGACGCGACCTCGCCCAGCGCGGCACACCGAAGACGAATGAGCCCAAGATCGTGCAGGATGCGCGGAACAGTTTCGTACGGTGGGCCTCCGTCTGCGGACCCCTACTGGTGCTCAATATGGCGACGGGCAGCCACATTCCCAGCTGGTCCCTGATGGTCGGCGGGATCTGGATGGCGTTTGGGTTGGTGCCCAAGTACGTGCGGCTGTGGCACGCGGGTTACTCGTGGCGCGACGTGCTGTCGCGCCCGCCGGCACCGGACGCGATCGAAGCCCGCTTATCGCCCGGCGGCTCCCGGCCGCGCGATCTGCCGGCCGCTTCGCGCGACGAGTTCGGCACACACACGGTGGACGTGCAGCAGGCTCGCAGCGATCGCAAGGCGATCCTGCGGGTCGTGGACAATCTGCCCCAGTCGGAGAAGAAGCTCTTGCCCGACGTGATCGCGACGGCGGATGGGCTGCTCAATCGCGCGGAGGACCTGGCGCGCACGCTGCAGGCGATGAGCGGCGGTGTGGACCTGAACGGTGTGGCGCGAATCGAACAGAAGCTCGGCGCGGCGCGCGGCCAGCCCGACGGACCGGAGCGTGACCGCCAAGTGTCGCTGCTCGAGCGGCAGCGCCAGGCCTTGAACGACCTGTTGGGCCGCCGCCGGCAGGTGGAAGAACAGCTGCAGTCGTGCGTGATCGCGATGCAGAACGTGCGCTACGACCTGCTGCGCCTCAAGTCGGCGGGGGTGGACGCCGTCCTGGGCGACCTCACGCACGCCACCCAGCAGGCGCGCGCCCTGTCGCGCGACGTGGACAACGCGATCGCGGCAGCGGGCGAGATCCGCGACGTGTTGGGCGAAGCGCCCTCGCCCTAACTCCCGCCGCTCCGCCGGCAGCGCGCCACGAGATCGGGTCCATCGGCGCGGCGCAGTCCGAAATCCAAGAGGGTCAGGAATTCATCGGCGGCCGCGTCGCAGCGGCCGGCCCGCACGCTCGCGATGCCGTGCAGCTCGTGAAACCGGGCATAGCCGGGGCGGCTCGCGACCGCGTCCGCGAGAACACTCTCCGCCAGGGCCGCGGGCGCGTCTACGGCGATCGGGTCCAGTGCCGCGGTGAGGAGGTCGCGCGGATAGGGATGGCGCAACGTGGACTTGGCCGTCGCGAAGGCGGCACGTGCCTCCCGCGCGGCGTCGCCCCAGCGACGCGCCCGGCTCGCGACCACGGCCAGCGCCGCGTGCACCTCCGCCGTGTCGGCACCCGAGGCGAGGGCGCGCCGCACCCACCCGGTCGCCTGGGCGTCCTGGCCGCGCTCGAGCGCGATCCGGCCGAGCAGGACCTGCGCCACCGCATCCCGCGCCACGCGCGGCAGGGCCGTGTCGGCGAAGGTCGTGTCGCCCAGCGCCAGCTCCATCGCCGCCACGCTCACCGTCCAAGCAGCGTCACCCGGTTGGGCCTGGCGCACGGCGTCCACATACGCCAGCCCGAACGCGTCGCCGCGGCGCAGCGACAGGGCCTTGGCCAGCAGCACCGGCGAGCCGCCGTTCTCGGGTGTTGAGGCCGCGATGGTGACGAGCGAATCGAACACGGCGCCCACGCCCTCGGAGTCGAGGAAACGTCGTGCCGCAACGAACTCGAGGGCCGGCCGGTCATCCGAGTGCACCAGCGCGGCATGGGCCACGAGCCGCGCGACGCCCGCTTCGCCCAGCAGGAAATGGCCGAAGTAGTCGCCCGGCACGTCGACCCCTAGATACTCGCGACCCAACCCCGCCACGGCGCCGCGCGGCCCGAACAGCCGGTCGAGCCACGCCGAGTCGTAGCGCAGGGGTTCGGCCGATCCCACTACCATCAAGTCCCACGGCGAACTGAACCACACTTGCACATGCGGAAACACGGCGCGCAGGTTCCGCACGATGCCCGCCACCACCGGCAGCGGCAGCTGATACAGCTGCACCCACTGGCAGAACACGCCGTCCGGCGCCAGGCGGCGTCGGACCACTTGGAAGAATTCCGGCGTGTACAGCGTCGCGACGCCCGCCACCCACGGATTCGAGGGCTCCGACACGATTACGTCATAGCGATCGGGGTGAATCTGCAAGGCGCTGCGCGCGTCATCCACCACGGCCGACACGTTGGCCCGGTGCAGCACGTCACCGTTCACGTGCGAAAAGTATCGGCTCATGGCGAGCACGGCCGGCTCGAGCTCGACCACGCGGACGCGCGCCATACCCGGGACGTCGGCGAGGGCACGGGCCGTTACACCGCTGCCGTAGCCGATGACGAGCGCGGAGGTGGCGTTGGCCCGCGCCGCCACGGGCGCCAGCCCGAGCAGGATCTCCGTGTCCATGTCGCCGTGATCGGAGGCGTCCGCCTTGCCGTTGACCTTGAGGGTCCGGCCCGCGCCACTCTCCCACACGCTCACCGTGGCGTTCCAGCCTTCCTTATATGCCAGCTGGCGCACGCCGGCGTGCTCGAGGAAAGCGCGGCGCGCGGCCGGGGTCATCGGCTCGCGGCCGTAGATGGTGGGACCCACGTCGATCAAGCGGGTGCTCCACCGCGGGGCGGCGACGATGGTGGCGAGCCCGACGCACGCGAGCGCGGCCGCGCCGAGCAGGCGGGGACGCAACCGGCGATGCTCGGGGGAATTTTCTGGAACACCGCGCGCGGCGAGGCCCGCTAGCACCAGCGTCGCCACGACGTTGACGCCGATACCCAGTCGCAGCGTCACGTCGGTGCCGAACGCCACCACAAGCACAAACCCCGTGAGCGCGGCGCCCATGATGCTACCGATGGTGTTGATGGCGTACGCGCCGCCCACGTCGCGCCCGCGCGCCGTGTCCGGCCGGGCAACGAGATCGGCGAGGAGTGGGAACGTCATCCCCATCCCCAGAGCGGGGATCAAGACGACCCCACCAACAGCGACACCCATCCAGGCGAGCTGGGTACCGGCGCCCCAGCCGGGGTGCTGCACCACCCAGAGGATGTACAGGGGCAGTACGCCGAAGCCCACGAACAAGAGCGCGGCGCCCGCCGCGGTGAGGCCCTGGGCGAGCGCCGCGTGAGCGGCCGTGTCGCGGCGCGGCGCGCTGCGGCCGTGTACCCAGGCGCTGCCCAATCCCAGCCCGAGCAGGAAGACCAGTAGAATCAGGGTGAAGGCATAGGTCGACCCACCCACGATCATCACGAGCACGCGCGTCCAGCCGATTTCGTCGAGCAGCGAGGCGAATGCCGTGACGGCGAGCAGCGCGAGGGCCGTGCGGTGGAGGGCGTCTGCAGCAGGGCGTGGGGCGATCCCCGCGGACTCCCCGGGCTGGCGCCCAGGGTCAGTGGATCTCGCCGAGCGAATGGCGATCACGCCGATCGCCAGGTTCATGGCCGCCGTGCCCCAGAGGCTGGCACGGATGCCGACGTGCTCGATCAGGAAGAACCCCGTGAGGGCGGTGCCCACGACGGCGCCAAGCGTGTTGAGCCCGTAGAGTCCGGCGAGCGCCGGCTTGAGCTGCTCGCGGTCGTTGCCGGTGAACGCGCGCGTGAGCACGGGCAACGTGCCGCCCATGAGCGTCGTGGGGACGAGCAGCACGAGGGCGGCAAGCCCGAAGCGCACCGCAACGCTCGCTCCGCCCGAAAGACCCAACCCCGCGGCGGCCGCGATGTAGGCGCGGCGCGCGAGGTCGAGGACCAAGGGCGACACCGCCCCGAATGCTCCGATCGCGAGCTCGAGTTTGCCGTATAGGGCCGCGGGGCGCGGGTGGGTGTCGGCGCGGCGGCCGAGCAGCCAGGCACCGAGGCCGAGGCCGCCCATGTAGGCGGCCACGACCGTCGTCACCGACTGGATGGTGGATCCGAACGCCTGGTACAACAGGCGGACCCACAGCAGCTCGTAGACGAGCCCCGTGGCGCCCGAGAGAAAGAAGAGGAGTCGGTAGCCCTGGGCTGTCCTAGAACGCATGGAGCTCGCGCATGGCCTGCGCGAGATCCTCCACCTGGGGCAGGATGAAGTCCTCCAGGTCGGGCGCGTAGCCCACGAACGTGTCGGTCGAGGCCACGCGTTTCACGGGGGCGTCGAGCCAGGGGAAGCACTGGTCGGCGATGCGCGCCGCGATCTCCGCGCCGTAGCCCCACGACAGCGAGTCCTCGTAGGCGACGATCACCTTGTTGGTGCGCTGCACCGAGCGCTCGATGGTGTCCCAGTCGACGGGCGACAGCGTGCGCAGGTCGATCACCTCGACGCTCACGCCGCTCTCCTCCAGCTGCTTGGCGGCGACGAGGGCTCGCTGCACCACGGCGCCGTAGGCGATCACGGTGAGGTCCCGGCCGTCCTTCACGACCTTCGCCTTGCCGAGCGGAATCATGAAGTTGGGGCCCGGATAGGGCGCTTTGTTGTAGGTCTGGCGATAGAGGTGCTTGTGCTCGAGGAAGATCACGGGGTCGTCGCTGCGAATGGCGGTGCGCAGCAAGCCGTTGGCGTCGAGTGCGGTGGCCGGGCAGACGACGCGCAGGCCGGGCACGCTGGTGAACACCACGGCGCCCGTCTGCGAGTGATAGATCGAGCCGCCCTTCAAGTACCCGCCGTAGGTCACCCGCACCACGACCGGCGCGCTGAACGCGTTATTGGAGCGCCACCGTAGCGTCGCCAGCTCGTTGCGGATCTGGTGGTAGGCGGGCCAGATGTAATCGAAGAACTGGATCTCGACCACCGGCTTCAAGCCGCGCGTGGCGAGGCCCACCGCGCGACCGACGATGTTCGCCTCCGCCAGCGGTGAATTGAAGACGCGGTCGCCGCCGAACTGACGCTGCAGGCCCCAAGTGACCTTGAAGACGCCACCCTTCCCCTTCACTTCTTTCAAGTGCTGCTCGCGGCTCACGTCCGCCACATCCTCGCCGAAGACGAGGATGCGCGGATCGCGCGCCATTTCGTCTTTCATGCAGGCATTGAGCAAGTCCACCATGGTAGTGGGATCGCCCGAAAACTGCGGATCGTCCTCCGTGTCGAACTGCTCGGACGTGGGATCGACGTCGGGCGAGTAGACAAAGAGGAGCGCCGTTTCGGGCTTGGGTTGTGGCGCGGCGAGCGCGATCTCCGCGGCGACGTTGATCTCCTCGTCCACCGTGCGGCGGATCGCCTCGAGCTCGGCCTCGGTCGCCACGCCGTCTCGCACCAGGCGTTTCGGGAAGGTGACCAGGGGATCGCGCTGGGCTTCCTCCTGGCGCTCCTGCGGCGGCTTGTAGAGCACCTCGTCGTCCGACAGCGAATGCGAGTACGGCCGCGTCACGTGCGCGTGCACGAGCGCGGGGCCCTTGCGCTTGCGGCAGTAATCGACCGCGCGCACCATCGCCTCGTAGCTCGCCACCGGATCACAGCCGTCCACTTCTGCGACGAGGAGCCCGGGAAACTGGGAGACGAGCTTCGACACGGAGCCGCCGGCGGTCTGCACCTCGATCGGCACCGAAATCGCGTACTTGTTGTCTTCGATCAGGAAGACGACCGGCAGCCGCAGGTTGCTGGCCGTATTCAGGGCTTCCCAAAACTCCCCCTCGCTCGTCGTGCCGTCGCCGGCCGAGCAATAGGTCACCTCGTCGCCCTTGATCGGCTTGTCCTTGATCGGATCGACGCGCTCATAGCGCAGCCACGCTTCGGCGCAGCCCACGGCCTGGAGGAACTGCGTGCCGGTGGGGCTCGACTGGCTCACGATGTTGAGTGCCTTGTGGCCCCAGTGCGACGGCATCTGGCGGCCGCCGGAATTGGGGTCTTCGGCGGCGGCGGCGGCGGAGAGCAGCATCTCCGTCGGAGTCATGCCCAGCGCGAGGCACAGCGCGCGGTCCCGATAGTAGGGGTAGAACCAGTCGTAGGCCGGCCGCAGCGCCTTGCCGGCCGCGGCGAGCACGGCTTCGTGGCCGGCGCCCGAGATCTGGAAGAAGGTCTTGTTCTGCCGCTTGAGCTGGATCTCTTTGTCGTCCAGACGGCGGGAGCAGTACATCACGCGGTACAAGTCGAGCAGCTCGGTCTTGCCGAGCGTGAGCTTGGCGGCGCGGGGCTGCGAGCGGGTCTTCGTGGCCATGGGCCGAAATGTAGCCTATCGCTTGGCGCCCGCCAAAAGGTCGGGGAGCCGCGGGAAGTAGGCCAACGCCGCGCGAATGTCGGGGTCATTGTGGACGAGGAACTGCTCGCGCGCGTCGGGACCCCAGCGCACTTCGACGACACGCAGCGCAAGATTGCGGGCGATGCGCACCGCCGTGCTCGAATCCGGTTGGGCCATGACATGAAAGCGCGCCCGCACGCGCGTGAGGAACGGTTGCACCAGCTTCGTTTGCCAATCGCCGGTGGCGTCGAGCCACGCGGCGAGCCCGGCCGGAGCAGCGGGGAGAGTTTGCGCCACGCTGTCGGACACGGCGTCGTCGAACCCCGAGTCCGCAGCCACGCTCCACCAGACGGGGATCGTCGGGGGCGCCGGCAGCGGCACGTCGGGTGCAATACCCCCGCCGCCGCGCACCGGGCGGCCGTGATCGGTGCGGAAGACGGTCGCGGTGTCTTCGGCGGTGCCGGTCTGGCCGTGCAGGGCCCAATAGACCTCGCTCCGCACGCCCTGGTAGCGGCGCTGGATGAAGCGGCCGCTGGGTGTGATCACCCGACCGACCGTCAGCCAGACTACGTCGCCCGCGGGGAGCAGGAACAGCATTTGGATCAGCGCCTTGCCGAAGGAGCGGCGGCCGAGCAACAGCGCGCGGTCGTGGTCCTGCAGCGAAGCGGCCAGCGCTTCGGACGCGCTGGCGCTGCGGCCGTCGATAAGCACGATCAGCGGCAGGTCCGTGAAATCACCGTCGCGCTTGGTGACGAAGGTCGTGTCCACGTCCTTCTTGCGACCCACCGTCTTGAACACCACGGTGCCTTTCGGAAAGAGCTCTGAGGCGATCTCGACGGCGGACACGACGACTCCACCGGGATTGCCGCGGAGGTCGAGGATCACCTGGCGTGCTTTCTGCCCGAGGAGGCGCTTGAGCGCGTCGTGGATCTCGGCCGCCGCCTTGGGCCCGAACTCTTCCAGGCGGACATAGCCGGTGGTGGGATCGACCATCCGCACGATCGAGACGGACCGTGCCTCGAAGAAATCCCGCTTGAGTGTCACGCTGAGCGTGTCGGGTTCGAGCCGCGATCCCCGTTCGAGCAACAGGTGAACCTTGGAACCCTTTTCTCCGGCGAGACGCAGCTGGACGTCGGAGGCACTGAGCCCCGCGGCGGTCGTGTCGTTGATGCGGACGACGCGGTCGCCCGGCTGCACCCCTGCCTTCGCCCCGGGGGTCTTGGGAATCACGGCGAGCACCGTGGCGACGCCGTCTTCATCCTCGAGCGCGATCCCGGTGGTGGCGAGCTCGCCCCGCTCCAGAGCGTTCTCGCGGCCGAAGTCCGCCATCGACTCGTAGCGGCTGTGGGGGTCGAGCGAGGCCAGTACCCCATCGATGGCCGCGTGGACGAGCATCGTATACGTGACTGTGTCCACGTAGTTGAGCCGGATGTGGTTGAGCACCGCCGAGAAGGTCTGCAACTCTTCGTAGGACGAGCGCTGTTGCGCGGCGAGCGCGGCAGCCGGTACGGCGCCGGCGAGCGCGGTCACGAGGAGGAGCGGAACAGCGGGGGCGTGCGGATGCATGGTCGAACTCCTCAGTGGACGCTACTGCAGAGACGTCAGACGCTGCTTCGCATTGTCGATCTGCGTCTGGTAGCGGCTCGGCGCGAGCGCCAGGAAGCGCTGGAAAGCGGCCCGCGCCGCCTCCTTCCTGCCGAGTTGCTGCTCGACGATGCCGAGGTAGTAGGGAACGCGCGAGTCGCGGGGATTCGCCTCCATCGCCTGACGGAGAGCAGAGTCCGCCGCCGCCCACTGCTCGCCCTTCGCGAGCGTCACGCCGAGATCGTAGACGAGGCTCGGATCGTCGGGGTTGGCGTTGACCGCGGCTCGCCGCTCGCCGATCGCGACCGGCCAGCGCTGCACCGACTCGTACAGCTGCGCCAAGCGCGCGTGCGCCATGTACAGCCCCGCGTCGTGCTCCAACACGCTGCGGAACAGGTCGGCCGCTTCCTGGAGCTTGCCCGCGCGCTGCTTGAGGCAGGCGAGGATGTAGCGATAGTCGTTGGTCTCGAGTGGGATGCGGATCAGGGAATCGGATTTCTCCGCCTGCTCGAAGCGGTTCAGGATCGTCTGAATGTCCCAGATGGCGTCGTCGTATTTCTGGACGTGACCAGCGGCGATGCCGTGGTACCAGAGGAGGTAGTTCGGCAGACGATCGACGTGCGCCTCAGAATGGAGCTCGTTGTACACGCGCTGGAAACTCGTGTAGGCGCGGTCGTACTTGCCTTCGCTGAAGAAATCGACGCCGTCGAACAGATCGCGCAAGAACTCAGCGTAATACTCGCCGATCTCGGCGTTGACGCCGAAGTCGTGCGGCGTCACGGCGCCGATGATCTTGACGTCGACAAACGGGTCGATCAAGAAGGCGCGCGTGTACATGCGATCCGCCTCCTTGAGCCGGGGCACCCACTCGTCTGGCACCGAGTGCTCGTACTGGTCGCGCAACAAGCGGGAGCGGCGGGCGAAAGGCAGCTGCGACAAGGCAAGGTAGGGTTCCGCGAACTGCGGCTCGATCGCGGTCGCCTGTTTGAACTCGCGCTCGGCGTCATCGTAGCGCTCGGCGGCGCAGTACGCGACGCCGACGTTGTAGTGCGCCGCGGCGTCGTTCGAGTCGCGCCGCGCGGCGGCTTCGAGGTCCGCGAGCTTCATGGGGAGCTTGACGCGACATTGGGCGCCGAGAGGGGCCCCGACCGCTACGGCGAGCAGCAGAGAGGATAGGGAGCGCGACGGCACGCGATCACCCTCCGAAGGACGGTTATGGCGAACTTGGAGGGCGGGTGCCGCAGGCGCTAGAGGCTGCGGCGAAGGATGGTGGGTTGGGCCAACGACGAGATTGGGGCGTCAGGGCAGCTTCGCCAAGTACCCTTGCACCTCGGTGATCTGCGGCGCGTAGCGGCTCGGTGCCATCGCCAGAAAGTGCACGAAGGCCGCGCGCGCGTCCGTCGTCCTCCCCATCTGCAACTCGGTCAAGCCGAGATAGTAGGGGGGCCGCGGATCGAGCGGGTTGGCCTCGAGCGCCTGGCGCAACACCACCTGCGACTCGCTCAAACTGTCCGCTTGTCGAAGAATGACGCCCAGCTCCGTCAAGAGGCTGGGATCGTCGGGGTTCGCCTCCACAGCGAGGCGCGCCTCCGACACGGCTTCCTTCCACATCCCATAACTGTCGTACATCTGCGCGAGCTTTACGTGCGCCATGTAGAACCCCACGTCGTTCTCGATGACCTGGTGAAACAGCGTGATCGCGTCAGCGGGCTTGTTGTCGCCTACCTTCAGCAATGCGAGAACATACCGATAGTCGTTGGTTCGCAACGGCACGTGAACGACGGTGTCGCTCTGCTCGAAGTGTTCGGCGCGCGCCACCAGCGCCTCCATATCGCCGATGGCGGCGTCGTAGTATCCGAGATGGGCTCCCGACAGGGCCGCATACCAGAGAACGAACGGGGGGACGGAGTCGCGCGAGTACCTGCCGATCGCGCCCTGTAATATCGAGTAGGCGACCGAATAGCGGCCGTCGCGAAATGCTTCGAACGGGTTTGCCAGCACCAGGACGTAGGGGCCGTACGCCAGCCGCCGCCCGCCTTCGTGGGGGACGACCATGCTCATCACCGTGAGGTCGACGAGAGGATCGATCAAGAAGGCCCGCCGCTGCAGCTGTTCGGACTGCTGAATCACCGCCACGAGACTGTCGGGCAGCCCCTTCTTCATTTGTTGTTTCCACAACTTGGGACGGCGGGCGTACATCAACCACGCGAGGGCCAGCCAGGCATGGGGATAGCGCGGCTCGATTTGCACGGACCGGCGCAAGGCGCGCTCGGCATCATCCCAGCGCTTGTCGTTCCAGTAACCCAGTCCCAGCTGATATTGGGTCACGGCGTCGCAGGAGTCCTGCCGGGCCCGCCGTTCGAGCTCGGGAAGTTTGTAGGGGAGGTCGATGCGTTGTGCGGCGGCCGTCGGTCCGAACGCCGACAGGATGAACGAGAGCCGCAGAGCCAGCCGGGCCGTCATTTCGTCAATGTTGAAGGTGCGGCCGAAACCCGTCAATATTCGACTCCCTTTCCGGAAGCCGTTATGGACGCCGCCGCCAAGAAGACCATCCTGCGCCATTTTCCCTACGGCCTCTATGTCGTGACCGTGAGTCACGGCGGCGAAGACCACGGCATGACCGCGAACTGGGTGACGCAGGCGTCGTTCGAGCCGCCGATGATCACCGTCGCCGTCGAAAACACCGCCAAGACCATCGGCATGATCCGCGACGCCCACCACTTCGCCGTGAGTCTGCTGCAAAAGGACCAACGCGACGTCGCCGGCAAGCTCGGCCGCTCGTCGGAGCAGGCGCCGCAGAAGCTCAAGGGCCTGAAAACGAAACCGGCGCCCGTGTCGGGGACGCCGGTGCTCGCGGATGCGCTGGGCTGGGTCGAGTGCCGCCTCATCACCACCGTGCCGGCCGGCGATCACACACTGGTGCTCGGCGAAGTGGTCGAGGCGGGCGTGGAGCACGACGGCGAGCCGCTCACACTGCAGGACGCGGGGTTCAAATACTCGGGCTGATCGATTACGGCCTCACGTACACCACTTTGCCGCCCACGATCGTCGCGGTGACGTGCGCCGTGTTGAGCGACTCTGCGGGCATACTGAACAAGTCGCGATCCACCACTACCACGTCGGCGTACATCCGGGGCGCCAGCACGCCCCACTTCCCCTCGTCGTACATGGCGTAGGCGGTCCCGGCCGTGTAGGCCTGCAGCGCTTCAGCCAGCGAGATCCTCTGGTCCGGCACCCACCCGTTGGGATTCTTGTTGTCGAGCGTGCGCCGCGTGACCGCCGCGTAGAGCCCCCAGATCGGGTCAAGCGGCGCCACCGTCCAATCGGTGCCGAACGCCAGGCGCGCGTGGGTGTCGAGCAGGGTGCGGAATGCGTACGTCGTCTTGATCCGCTCGGGACCGATGCGCGCCTCCACCCAGCGGCCGTCGTCGATCGCGTGATACGGTTGCATCGACGGGATCACGCCCAGCCGGCCGAAGCGCGCGACGTCCTGCGGCCGCAGGTGTTGCGCGTGCTCGTCGCGGAAGCGGCGGTCGCGCGCGCCGTGCGCCCGGGCCACGCTGTCGTAGATGTCGAGCAGCATCGCGTTGGCCGCATCGCCGATGGCGTGCACGGCGATCTGCAGGCCCGCCGAATCGGCGTTGCCGATCCAGGTGCGCATGTCCTGCTCGCTGTTCTGCGTCAGGCCGCGATACCCGGCAGAATCGGCATAGGGCTCGAAGAAATACGCGGTGCGCGATCCCGCGGAGCCGTCCATGTACCCCTTGAGGCCGCCGATCTTGACCCAATCGTCGCCCTGGCCATGCGCGTTGATCGAGTCCGCCACGGCGCGCCACTGGTCGATCGGCAGGTACAGGGCGACGCGCATCGTCATGCGACCCGCGCGCTCGAGCCGCTGGTAGCTCGCGAGGTCGGCCCACGACGCCGACATGTGCGACGCCGCCGTGACGCCGAGCGACGCGGCATGCCGCAGCGCGCGCGCCGTCGCCGAGTCGCGCACCTCGGGGGTGGGATCGGGGATCGCCCGGTCGATCAAGCCGAGCGCCTGATCCTTGAAGATGCCGGTGGGCTCGCCGCTGGCGTCGCGCAGGATCTGCCCGCCGAACGGCGTGGGCGTGTCCTTGGTGATCTTGGCCGCGCGCATCGCGGCCGCGTTAGCGAGCGCCTCGTGGCCGTCGAGCCGATTGATGAACACGGGGTTGTCGGGCGTGACCGAGTCGATCCACTCGTGATGCGGCAGCGGCTGCCCCTTCCACAGGGTGTGGTCCCAGTCGCCGCCCAAGATCCATTGGCCGGGCTTGAGCCCGCGGGCGAACTCCTTGACGCGCCGCACGAACTCCTGGGGCGTGGCGGCGTCGCGCAGATCGAGCGACGCGAGCTGGAAACCGCCGTCGACGAAGTGCGTGTGGGCGTCGGCGAACCCCGGCATGACGAGGCCGCCGTGCGCGTCGAGCGTCTTCGTCCCGGCGCCGACGTAGCGCGCGACGGCGGCGCTGTCGCCCACGGCGAGGATCTTGTCCCCCCGCAGCGCCACGACGCCCGGCTGCGGCCGGCCGGTGGACAGCCCGGTCCACACCAGCCCGTGGACGATGACGAGATCCGCTTTCGGCGCGCAGCCGAGGGCGAGGGACGCAATGAGGGCGATCGCGAGACGACGGGCCATATGGCTCCTCAACGCAGTTTGCTGATGCGGCGAATGGTTTCGAATGCGGTGATGGGATCGGGACCGGGCGCGGGGGCTGCGGGGGGCGGCGCGCTCAACGCGTCGCGAATATCGAGCAGCACTTCCAGCAGCAGCTGCTCGCGCTGGAAGGCGGCGTCGAGATCCGCCATGCGGGCCGCGTCGCTCGCCGCCTTGGCGCGCTCGTAGGCCTCGCGGTAGACGTTCTCGAGGTTCGTGAGGATGCGGTCGCGGGAACGAGGACTCATAGAGAGGGGGAACCTACGTCACAGCGGCCGCAAGACCAGCCCGCTTGGCACCTTGGGCACGAAGTACGTCGACTTCTGAGGCATCACGTCGCCCGCGTCGGCCACGGCGAACACTTGGGCGATCCGCGTGGGGTTGAGCAGCACCGCGGCCGTGGCGTTGCCGCGCCGCACCGCCGCGATCGCCTGCCCCGCGTCGGGCGTGTACGTGAGGGTGGGCGTCGCGGTGCCGGCCGCGAGAATCGGCTTCACCACGAGCGACTCGAAAATCGACACGTCGAGCGTACGCGCGGCGGGCGTGACGCCCAGATCGGCGACGTCACCGAGTGGCGCCCCGGCCTTGAGTACGAGCGAATAGCCGCCCGCGGGCAGGACCACTACGCACGCCGTGCGGTCCTTCCCCAAGCGGGTCAGCTCGGCCCTGGGATCGACGCCGGTGGACAACGTCGCCACGTCGAAGTACGGTCGCCATTGGCCCTGCAGCGCCGCCACGTCGTGGCCCGGCGCGAACAGGACGCGGTGCGTGGCCAGAATCACGAGCCCCTCATCGGCCGCCGACGCGACGAACGAGAGCACGCGGTCCGCCGCGGGATTCTCGCCCGCATACGCGACCGCGGTCTCGTAGCGATGGTGGCCGTCAGCGATGTACAGCGGCTCCAAGCCCCCGAGCTGCGCCAGCCGCAGCGCCTCTTCCCCCGCAGTGACCCAGAGCATGAGCTGCACGCCGTCGAGCTCGGTGACCGCATCAGGCCGGCGTGAGCCGTCGCTGACGCGCCGCAGCGCCATGGCCAGCCCGCCGGCCGCGTCGGGGGCCACGAGAAAGATCGATTCGAGTCCGGTTTGCGTGGCGCGCAGCAGGGCCAGGCGGTCAGCCTTGGGACCCGCGTGTGTCTTCTCGTGCGGCCGGACGCGGCGCGTCTCGTACGGCTCGGCGCTGACGCCCGCGAACATCCCCACGCGCGTGCGGCGCTCGCCTCCCGGGGTCACGAAGATCTGCGCCAACACGTACACGGCCTCGGCCGTGTCCCGCTTGAGGACGCCCCGCTCGCGCCACGCGCGCAGCAGCGCCGCCGCATGCGCGTAACGGTCGCCGCCGTCGGGCGCTTCCGGCAGCATCAGGTGGACGATATTGTGGGGGTCGGCGGTGGCGTAGCGCCGCCGGTCCTCGGGCGAGATCACGTCGTACGGAGGCGCGATCAAGGCGCCGAGCCGGTCGGCGGCGGCGTACCGTTCGCCCCGGAAGGGCAGCACGAGCGGCGGTTTCTTCTTCACGAGCGACGGAGACTCCAGTGGCCTTGCGCGAAGCGCAGCAACGCGTCGATCAGTGGATCAGCCAATATAAGGAAGGCTACTTCACTCCGCTCACCAACCTGGCCCGCCTCAGTGAAGAGGTAGGCGAGCTGGCCCGCGAGATCAATCACCGCTTCGGTGAAAAGACCAAGAAGAAGGAGGAGGCCGAGAGCTCCCTGGCACTCGAGCTCGCCGACGTCCTCTTTGTCGTCATCTGTATCGCCAACTCACAGGGGATCGACCTCGATCAGGCGTTCGAGCAGATGATGGCGAAGGTCACGTCCCGCGACGCCGACCGCTGGACCAAGAAGGCACGTTGATCTCCTCGTAAATCCGCTCGTAGGAGACCACGCGGTCGGGATCGAGCTTCCCGTCGACCACCGCCTGGCGCACCGCGCATCCCGGCTCGGTCAGGTGGCGGCAGTTGTCGAAGCGGCAGCGGCCCAGAAACGGCCGGAATTCCGGGAAGCACTGCCCCAGCTCGTCCACGGCGATTCCCCACGCGCCCACCTCGCGCATTCCCGGCGTGTCCACCACGTAGCCGCCGAGCGCCAGCGGCACCATTTCGGCGGCGGTGGTGGTGTGCTTGCCCTTGCGCCACTTCTCGCTGATCGCGCCGACGCGGAGCTTGAGACCGGGCTCGAGCAGGTTCAGGAGACTCGACTTCCCCACGCCCGACGCGCCCGCCAGCACCGTGACGCGGCCGGCCAAGAGATCGCGCACGGCGGTGATGTTCTCCGGGACCTTCACCGACGTGAGGACCACCTGGTACCCGGCCGGCGTGTAACGGCGCGCCAGTGCCTCGCCTGCCGGGCGATCCAATTCGATCTTGTTCACGATGAGCGCCGCGGGCAGCTCGTTGGCCTCGGCGATCACCAGAAAACGATCGAGCTGGCGCGCGTTCGGCTCCGGGTCCAGCGCGGCGGCCACGACCACCACTTGATCGACGTTCGCCGCGATCGGCTGCCCCCGGCGCTTGCCGCTGCCGGCGGCCCGCCGGGCGAGCACCGAGCGCCGCGGCTGGATCGCGGTGATGGCGGCGCTGCCCTCCGCGTCCACGTCGAGCTCGACCACGTCGCCCACCGTGACACGGTCGTCGTCCTTGTGCTTCAATGTGCCGCGCAATACCGCGGACGTCTCGCCCGCCGCCGTGTGGACGCGGTACGTGGAGCCCTCGCGGGCGATGACGACACCCGTCGTCATGAGCCCACCGCCGCGATGCAGCGGTCGAGGTGCGCTTGCACCTCCGTCAGGGGCAGCTCCAGGACCTGCGCCAGGGCCTCGTCCGGCGTGCGCGCGAACGCGAGATAGTCGGTTTCCAAATGGCCCAGCGGTTTGGCCCCGCCCTCGACCCAGCGCAAGAACAGCAGGGCCGCACCGTAGCGGCCGGCGGCGTCGGGCTGCTGGTCCACGAACGTGTCGGCGGAATACGGCCGGCCGTCGTTCCCCTCGAACGCCGGCGCGCGGTGATGCACGCGCTGGTAGCCGCCCAAGGTCGCATCATCGCTCATGCGCGCCGCAGCGATTCCTTCACCACGTTGCCGACGATGAACGCGATGTTGGCGGGCCGCTCGGCCAGCCGCCGCATGAGATAGGGATACCAATGCGTGCCGAACGGCACGTACACCCGCACGTTCCACCCTTCGCGCCGCAGCCCGAGCTGCAAGTCGCGCCGCACGCCGTACAGCATCTGAAACTCGAACCGCTCGGCGCCGATGCCGTGACGGCGGGCGTAATCCTTGGCGTGAGTGATGATGCGTTCGTCGTGGGTGGCGAGCCCGGGATAACGGCCGCGCTCCAGCAACCGCTCCATGCAAGCGATGTAGTTCGCGTCCACGTCCCGCTTCGTCGGGAATGCCACCGTGGCGGGCTCCTGGTACGCACCCTTGCACAGGCGGACCCGCGCGCCCAATGCGATCATCGCGTCCACGTCCGGCGCCGTGCGGCGCAGGTAGGATTGCAGTACCACCCCCACGCCGGTGCCGAATTCGGGATGAAAGATGCGGGTGAACAGCTGCAGGGTCTTCTCCGTGTAGCTTGACTGCTCCATGTCGACGCGGACGAAGCTGCCGTACTCCTTGGCCCGGCCAATGATCGCCCGCAGGTTGGCGACGCACAGCGCCTCGTCGATATCGAGGCCCATTTGCGTGAGCTTCAGCGACACGTTGGCCTGAGCTCCGGCCGTGCGGATGCGGTCCAGCGTCTCGAGGTAGGCGTCGCGCGCCGCACGCGCATCCTCCGCGCGCGTCACCGACTCGCCCAGCAGATCGAGGCTCGCCGTGACGCCCGCTGCGTTCAGGTCACGCAGCGCCGCCACGGCCACGTCGACCGTCTCCCCGGCCACGAACCGCGACGCGAACCGCTTGGCAAGACGATTTTGGCGGACAAAGCGGAAGATGCGGGGCTGCTCACTGAGCCAGAGGAGGCCGGCACGAAACATCGGTCGGGAGTCGCTCGCGCTCAGGAGTAGAACTTCGTGCGGCGGTTGGCTTGTTCGCGCAGCACCTCGCAGGGAGCAAAGCGGACGCCGAAGCGGCCGGCGAGGCGCTCCAGGTCCGCCACCAGCCGGGCCGCGCCGAGGTCGTCGGCGTGGCGCAGCGGCCCGCCGCGGAACGGCGGAAAGCCGAAGCCGTAGATGGCGGCGATGTCGCCGTCGCGCGGCGAGCGCACGACGCCTTCCCCCACGGCGCGCGCCGCTTCGTTGAGCATCGCGCCCACCAGTCGCACGACGATCTCCGCCGCTCGCGGCCCGCCGTTGGGGTGCACGCCCAAGGCGGCGTATACCGAGTGATCGACGCCCTTCTTCTTCCCGTTGACGTAGCGGTAGAAGCCTTTGCCCGCCTTGCGTCCCAGCCGGCCGGCCTTCACCAGCTCGGCCAGGCCCGGGGCCGGGGTGAGCCGCTCACCGAACGCCGCGTGGATCACCCCCGATGCCTTCTGCGCCACGTCGAGCCCCACTTCGTCGAGCAGTGTGATCGGGCCCACCGGGAAGCCGAAGTCCACCATCACCTCGTCGATCCCGTCGATCGAAGCGCCTTCGCGCAGCAGGTAGGCCGCTTCATTCATATAGGGCGCGAGAATGCGATTCACCCAAAAGCCGGGGCTGTCCTTGACCACGACCGCCGTCTTGCCCATGCGCCGCCCGAACGCCACGGCCGTGCTGATGGTCTCGAGGTCGGTGCGCGCGCCCGGAATCACCTCGAGCAGGGGCATCCGCGCCACCGGCGAAAAGAAATGCATGCCGATCACCCGCTCGGGACGTTGCGCGGCTTCCGCGATGCGCGTGATGGGAATGGTGGACGTGTTCGAGGCGAACACCGCGCGCGGCGCGGTGGCGGCCTCCACCTCCCGCAGCACGTTCTGCTTGACCTGGAGATCCTCGAACACGGCTTCGATCACCAAGTCGGCCCGCCCAAAGCCAGAGTACGCGTCGCTGCCGGAAAGCCACGCCACGAGCCGCGTGTGTTCGTATTTCGTCATGCGGCGGCGCTTGAGCCGCTCGTCGAGAATGTCGCGCGCGCCGCGCAGCCCCCCGGCGACACGCCCGAGCTCCGTGTCGCGCAGCCGCACGTCCACCCCCGCCTGCGCCACGGCCGTTCCCGCGATCCCCGAGCCCATGAACCCGGAGCCGACGATGCCGAGTCGCTGCACCGCGAGCGGCGCCGGTGCGTTGGGCGCGCCGCGATCTTTCTTGAGATCGTTGGTGGCGAAAAAGATCTGCACCAGCTTGCGCGAGACGTCGGTGACCGCGAGCTGGCCGAACAGCTGGGCCTCGCGCTTGAGCCCCTGCGTGATCCCGCGCTGCAGCCCCGTGCGCACGGCGTCGAGCGCGGCGGGCGGCGCGGGGTAGTTGCCGCCGGTCCTCTTGGCCACGGCCTTCGCCGCGAAACGGTAGACCAGCAGCCGGCCCAACGGATTGCCATCGAGGAGAAAACCGCGGAGCCCACCCGGCCGCTTGCGGCGCGGCCGCCAGCCGCCGGCGAGCCGTCGCGCCGCCTGCAGCGTGATATCTCGCAGGATCGCCTGCGGCACCAGCTCGTCTACGATGCCCAGCCGCAACGCCTTTCGCGCGGGCTCCACTTTGCCCGCGAGGATGATGTCGAGCGCGGCGCTGGCGCCGATCAGTCGCGGCAGCCGCTGGCAACCGCCCGCGCCCGGCAGAATCCCCAGTTGGATTTCCGGGAGGCCGAGCTGCGTCTTGGGGTGGTCGCTCGCGACGCGGTACGTGCAGGCGAGCGCCAGCTCGAGGCCGCCGCCCACGCAGGCGCCGTGGATTCCCGCCACCACGGGCTTGCCGAAGTCGGCGATGCGGTTGATCAACTCCTGCCCCTCCGCCGAGAGGCGCTCCGCTTCGGCGGCGTTGCCGAGTTTCACGAATTCTTCGATGTCGGCGCCGGCGATGAAGTTGTCGGCCTTGCCAGAGAAGAAGGCGACCGCCTTGATGCTCGCGTCTCTGGCGAGGCCGTCGAACGTCGAGCGGAATTCGGCTTTCACGGCGGCGGAGATCGTGTTGACGGGCTTGCCGGGCACGTCGAGCGTGACGATGGCGACGCCGTCCTCCACCTCCCACCGGATCGCCGCCATCAGCGTCGCTCCAATACGAGCGCGAACGCCATGCCGCCCTGCGCGCAGATGGACACGAGGCCGAACTGCACGTCGCGGCGCCGCATCTCGTTCGCCAGCGTGGTGATCATGCGCCCGCCCGTCGCGCCGAACGGATGGCCGATCGCGATCGAGCTCCCCATCACGTTGATGATGTCTTCGTTGATCTCCCAGCCCTTGGCAGCCCAGCCTTGGAAATTCGAGAGCACCTGGGCCGCGAACGCTTCGTGCACTTCGATCAGGCCAAGATCCTTCCACGCGATGCCCGCGCGCTCGAGCGCGGCGGGGACGGCCCACACCGGCCCCTGCAGCAGCTGCCATCCGGGATCCACGGCGGCCACCGCGTAGGAGCGGATGAAGGCGAGCGGCTCGTAGCCCAGTGCGCGCGCTGTCTCTTCGGCCATGAGCAGCACCGCGGAGGCGCCGTCGGTGAGCGGCGAGGAGTTCGCGGCGGTGACGGAGCCGTAGCGCCGGTCGAACACGGGCTTCAACCTCGCCATCTGCTCGAGCGTGCTGTCCGAGCGGATGCCGTTGTCGCTCACAATGACCGGCGCGCCCGGCTTGACGGGCAGCCACGGTACGATCTCCGCGGTGAGCCGGCCGTCGGCGGTGGCCTGGGCGGCGAGCCGGTGGCTGCGCAGCGCCCAGCGGTCTTGCTCCTCGCGGGCGATGTGGTTCTCCTTCGCCATCTTCTCGGCCGACTGGCCCATCGACTCGCCGGTGGACGGCTCGGCGATCGCGGGCGACACGGGGATCAGGTCCCGGGGGCGGATGCGGGCGAACGTCTTGAGCCGCGCGCCCAGCGTCTTGGCCTTGCCCAGGTCGACGAGGATCTCCGACAGGCGGCGGGAAACGAGGATCGGCACGTCGGACAGCGACTCGACGCCGCCCGCGAGGATCACGTCGGCGTGACCGAGTGCGATCTGATCGTGGGCGTTGGTTACCGCCTGCCCCGCCGAGGCGCAGGCGCGGTTCACCGTGTACGCGGGGACTTCCTTGGGGAGCTGCGGCAGGAGACTCACTTCACGGGCGACGTTGGGGACGAGCGGCGACGGGACCACCTGGCCCCAGATCACTTCATCCACCGCGCTGCCGTCGAGGTTGGTGCGCTCCAGCAGCTCGCGCGCAGCGTAGCGGGCCAGATCCACCGCGCGCACGTCCTTGAGCGCGGTGCCCGCCTTGCAGAACGGCGTGCGGCATCCGGCCACCACCGCCACGCGCCGACCGTTCCCCAACGGCATTACATTCTCCTTTCGCTTGAAGCGAAACCTACCACGGGCCCACCTCACGGGCCAAGGCGGAGGTGTTTGTGGTGGCCGATCGCGCCGCGATGCTCGCTGCCATGAGCGCTGCGCCCGTGGATGTCCTCATCATCGGCGGGGGCATCACGGGCGCCGGGATCGCGCGCGACGCGGCGTTGCGCGGGCTGCGCGTCGCGCTGGTGGAGAAGGGCGATTTCGGCTCGGGGACGTCGTCGCACTCGTCCCGGTTGATCCATGGGGGCATCCGCTACCTCGAACACGGCGACTTCCGGCTCGTGTTCGAGGCCAGCCATGAGCGCCGCGTCTTGCTGCGCATCGCGCCCCACCTGGTACGGCCGCTCGCGTTCCTGTTCCCCGCCTATCGCGGTGCCCGCGTCCCCGCATGGAAGCTGCGCGCCGGTATGTGGCTGTACGATATCCTCGCGGCATTCCGCAACGTGCACCGGCACCGCTGGCTCGGCCGCAAGGCGATGCACCGCGTCGAGCCGGGTTTGCGCGACAAGGACCTGAAGGGCGGCGCGCTCTACTACGACGCCCAGGCCGACGACGCGCGCCTCGTGCTCGCCACGCTGCGCAGCGCCGTGGACGGCGGCGCGCTGGCCGCGAGCTACACCGAAGTGACCGCGCTCCTCAAACCCGACGGCCGGATCGCGGGCGCCGCCCTCCGCGACGCGCTCACCGGCCAGACCCGGAGCGTACGCGCCTTTACCGTCGTGAACGCCACGGGTCCGTGGGTTGACGCGCTGCGCCACGCCGACGACCCGCAGGCGGCGCCGCTGCTGCGTCCTACAAAGGGCGTGCACGTGATCGTGCCGCGAGCGCGGATCGGCCACACCAACGCCGTGACGCTCACGTCGCCGCTCGACGGCCGTGTGATGTTCGTACTGCCGTGGGGAGAGCTCAGCTACATCGGCACCACCGACACCGACGATCAGGCGCCGCCCGAGGGCATCGCGGCGACGGCCGCCGACGTGATATACCTGCTGCGCTCGGCCAATGCCTTTTTCCCGCACGCCCGCCTGGCGCCCCAGGACGTGCTCAGTACGTGGGCCGGCCTGCGACCGCTGCTGGCGCCACCGCGCGATGCGTCACCGGCGCAAGTCTCGCGCGAGCATCGCGTGGTGGAGAGCGCCAGCGGGCTGATCACCATCGCCGGCGGCAAACTCACGACCTACCGCGTGATGGCGCGCGACGTGGTGGATGTCGTCGTGCGACGGCTGCGGGCGCTGGACGGCCGGCCGGCGCCACGCGCCGCTCCCACCGACCGGCTCGCGCTCCCGGGCGGCGAGACAGCGGATCTCGACGTGCTGGTGGACGCCGCGCGCGCGCGCAATATCCCCGAAGCCACGGCTCGGCACTTGGTGCGCAATTACGGCAGCGAGGCCGCCGCGGTGGTGAACTTGATGGAGCGAGATCGCGCGTTGGGCGGGCCGATAATCGAGGGACGCCCGGAGATCTGGGCCGAAGTGGTGCACGCGGTGGAGCGGGAGATGGCGCAGCGGCTGTCCGACGTGCTGATCCGGCGATTGCATCTGTTCTATGAGGACCCTGGGCACGGCGCGGCGGCGGCCCCGCCCGTCGCCCGCCGCATGGCGGAGCTGCTCGGCTGGGAGCCCGGACGGGAGGCCGAAGAGATTGCCGGCTACCTCGCCGAAGTCAGGCGCGCGCGCGCCTTCATGTCCGGCGTGCCGCGCGCGAGCCGCGTGAGCTGAAGCGCTACGCGGCGCAGCCGAATGGTTGCACCCAAAACACGCCGGCCCCGAGGCATTTGCCCCGGGGCCGACCCATCCGCGGTGGAAGGCTCTTAGCGGCGGCGCAGCCGGGCCAGCAGCCGCAGAATCTCCACGTACAGCCAGATCAGCGTGACCGCGAGCCCGAAAGCACCGTACCACTCCAGGCGCTTGGGCGCGTTGGCCTCGGCGCCCGAGGTGATGAACTCGAAGTCGAGCACGAGGTTCATCGCGGCGAGCACCGCGATCACGATGTTGATCACGATGCTCAGCGTGCTGGTGCTCGTGAAGTACGGCACCGTGACGCCGAACATCGAGAGCGCCAGTGACACGACGTAGAACAGCGCCACACCCGCGGTCGCGAACACGACCACGCGCGTGAACATCGGCGTCGCCCGCAGGATGCCGGCGCGGTACGCCATCAGCACGCACACGAAGGTCGCAAAGGTCAGCGCCACGGCCTGCACGACGATGCCGTGGTAGGTCAGCTCGAGGTACGCCGACAGCGCGCCCAGCGCGAGGCCTTGGAACACGGCATAGATCGGCGCCGTGACGGGTGCCCAGTCGATCTTGAAGCTCGTGACCAGGCCGAAGCCGAGCCCGCCGAGCACGCCCCACATGATATAAGGAACGGCGGTCGCGGCCGGATCGAAGGCACCCGTCACCCGGGACCACACCCACGCCGCGGTCACCACGACCAGGAACAAGAGGAACGCCGTCTTGTTGACCGTTCCCTCGACGGTCATCGCTTCCGCCGCGGCCACGGTGCCGTATCGCTCGAACACACTGGCACGCAGCACGGGGTTCTTCGTCCTCAACGCCATTGATCCAACCTCATTGGGGGAGGGTCCTAATCTAGTCGAAAATCCGCGGACGAAACCCGTCTTTGCATCCCCGCGTCGTGTCGCCACTTGCAACCCGCGCGTACATTCAGGCCACCAATGCCGACCCAGCCAACCCCGGAATTCCTCGCCCTCGAAGCAGCCGTGGCGGGCCGCTACGTGCTGGAGCGCGAGCTCGGCCGTGGCGGCATGGGGGTCGTGTTTCTGGCGCGCGAGGTCGCGCTGGAGCGGCCGGTCGCGATCAAATTGCTGCCGCCCTCGCTCGCCCGCATCCCCGAGCTGCGCGCGCGGTTCCTGCTGGAGGCGCGCACGGCCGCCAAGCTCGCGCACCCGCACATCGTCCCGATCCACGCGGTCGAAGAGCATGGCGACGTCGTCTTTTTCGTGATGGCGTACATCGCGGGGCGGACGCTCGCCGGGCACGTGCGGGAGGAGGGCCCGCTTGCCGCGGCCGGGGTCGCGCGCCTGATGCAGGAGGTGGCATGGGCGCTCGCGCACGCGCACGACGCCGGCGTGGTCCATCGCGACATCAAGCCGGAGAATATTTTGCTCGAGCGCGGCAGCGGTCGGGCTGTGGTGGCGGACTTCGGCATCGCTCGCGTGGCCGACGCGACACCCGCAACTGGTAGCGGCCGCATGCTCGGCACGGCCCACGTCGTAAGTCCTGAGCAGGCGGCCGGCGAGCCCGTGGACGGCCGCAGCGACCTCTATTCGCTGGGAGCCACGGCGTACTTCGCGCTCACCGGGCGGTTTCCTTTCGAGGGGGACGACGCCCGTCGCCTGCTGGCCCAACACCTCACGCTCCCTGCCCCGCCCGTCGCGTCATTGCGGCCGGGCGTCCCGGCCGCGCTCGCGGCCGCGATCGATCGCTGTCTCGCGAAATCGCCCGCCGCCCGGTTTCCCACCGCGGGCACGCTGGCGGACGCCATCGGCGTGACGCGCGACGCAACCGGCGTTCCGGAGACGTTGCGCCGCTTGGTGCGCGAGATCTCGGCCTTCGGCGTGGACCTCACGGGGTATGGCACGCTCGCCGCGATCGCTTTTCTCACCCAGTTCTTCATCCGCGGCTACGATTTCCTCGGCTTCGGGCACGTGTACACGATCGCGATCGCGCTGATGCTGGTGAGCCTCACGGCCTTACGCGGCCTGTCAGCCACACGGCTCGTGCGCCAGGCCGCAACGGAGGGGTGGACGGACGTCGACTTCGCCCGCGCGATCGAGCGGGAGGCGCGGCGCAGGAGCGCTGAGGAGCCGGCCCCGCGACCTGGGCTGCTCGGCACCTCGCTCGTGTACGCGGCCGGCTTCGGCGCCCTGCTGCTCTTTTGGATCGGTCCGAAGATGGCGGCGTTGGCGACTATGGAAGGGCCGCTGGCCGTGCTGATCGAGCTGGCGGGGTTCATTCTGCCGGTGGCGCTGGGCCGTTGGCTCGGCGCGCGCCTCGAGGCGCCGCGCGACGGCCGGCCGGGGTTATTCAGCCGGTTCGTCGCGCGCTTCAAGGGGCGTGTGCTGTTCTGGGCCTCGCGGATCGGCCGCCGGGGTTCGACCCTCGCCGCGGGAGCGGGCGCTGCGGCCAATCGGCCCACAGAGGCGCTCCTCGCCGACGCGGCACGCGACGTCTTGCACGCATTGCCCGACGCCGATCGCCGCCAGCTCAGGGGCGTGGAGCAGCTGCTGACACGCTTGGAAGGCGACGCGACCGCGCTGCGGCGCCGCCTCGACGGCTTGGACGGCGCGGCCGCACAGGTCGGCGACCCGCAGGCGCCACGCCGGGCCGTCGTGATGCGCGAGCTCGAGGCAGCGCGCGGAGCGACCGCCGCCCGGCTGGCCACCACCGTCAGCGCGCTCGAAAACGTACGGTTGGAGTTGTTGCGGCTGCGGGCGGGTCTCGCATCGGCGGACAGCCTGACGGAGAACCTGGCGACGCTGCGGCAGCTCGAGGCGCGTGTGGACGCGGAAGCGGAAGCGGAGTCGAACGTCAGTGCGACAGGTAGGTGATCCACTCCTCCGTCTGCCGATCGCCGGGGCTGAGGCGCGCGGCGAAGCGCAGGTCGCTCAAGGCGCGGGCCTCGAGGCTCACGCGCGTGGCGCCGGGTAACCGCTCGGCGAACGTCGCCAGACCGATGGCGCGTTCCCGATAGCCTTCGACGTACCCCGGCCATAGGGCGAGCGCGCGGTCGAAATCCGCCGCCGCGGCGTCCAGGCGGCCCAGCTCGGCCAGTGATTCACCGCGCTCCACCAGGAACGGTGGATAGGCGCCGTAACGCACCGCCTCGTTGAACAGCGCCACACTCCCCGCCGTGTCGCCGTTCTCTCGCACCGTGCGGCCACGCTCCCACGCGACGTACCCGCCCAACACGTGCAGCTCGGGATTCAGCCCGGCGCTGGAGTCGGCCTGGCGCGCCACCGCCGCCATCGCGTCATAACCACCACCCCAGCGCGGCACTAGGCCCCGGATGTACGCGCGGCGCAGCTGCACCGACAGCGGCCACGCCTCGAGCCCGCGCTCGAGCGCCGCGTGCCCCAGCGCGCGCTCCCCCAACGCCTGTGTCCGATCGATGATGAGGTAGTACGCCGCCAGGGCGCGAGGATCGAGTCGCAAGGCCTCGCGCAGGTCCACGGCGGCCAAGTGAAAGTTGCGCGCCATGGCGAGGAGCTGCGCGCTGGGCGTGTCGCGCACGAATCGGGTGCCGCGCGCCCGCCACGCCGCTTCGGTGTAGTAGGCCGCGCGGGCGATGCGCGGGCCCGGCGCCTTGGGCTCGTATGCCACCCACCCGTTGAGCGCCGCGAGCAGCGACGTATCGGTCACACGGAACGCGTCGTACACCGCGATCAAGTTCCACTCGGCGTGGATGTCGCACGGCAAGGGGTTGGTGTACTCCGCGATGGCCGAGTCGACCGCCCCCGTCAGGCCGGTGAGCAGGTCCTCGCGCAGTGCGATGGGGTCCACTGAGACGGCGAACGGCGTGTCGACAGGAGCCGCCGCGGAGCCCGTGCACGGCAGCTGGGTCAGGCGCGGTCCGCTGACGGGCAATGCGTCCGGCCAGCGACTCGTCTCGAACCGGTCCCGCAGCCGCCCCCAGAATAGCAGCACGGCGACGGCGCAAAGGCCAGCGAGCCCCAGGACGACCCGGGCGAGCGTGGCGTGGAAGCGCGCGCTCAGGTCACGCCCGCAGCGACCGCACGTAATCGTGCAGCGCCAGAAATTTTTCGTACACCACGACGCCCTTGCGTTTGCGCCCGAATTCGCTGAACAGCTCGCGCAGCTTGCCGCGTCGCAGCACGTAGAAGCGGAACGTTTCGGCGAAGTCTTCCTGCGGATGCGTCCCCGCGTACGCGGTGACATAGTCCGCGAGCGTGGTGGCCACGCCGCGACGCTCGAAGTCGACCCACTTGGAATCGGCGACGCGATACGCCTTACGCACCTCGCCGAACGCCCGCCGGAAGCGGCGGGTGCGGGTCAAGCTCCAATGATGAAAGAGGAACGAGTGCCCCAGCTCGTGCAACAGCAGGCCCGTCAGCATGTTCCAGGAGATCTCATCGCGGCGACGCTTGCCCGTCACGTAGCGGCGCTCGACTTCGATGATTTTGGGCGTGCGATGCGTGACCCCCGAGACGCCGGGCCGCAGCAGCACGCGGTAGTTCCAGTCGCTCACGCGCGACACCACCAGCAGCCGGCGGGCCCGCGTCAACGCGCGGCGCACGAGGTCGCGGCCGGTGGCATCTTCGCCGCACCACGGGCACACGTCCATCCGGTCGTCCACGCCCTTGTTGCAATGCGGGCAGAGGTTGTCGAAGCGGGTGTACTTCCATTTTTGCGGCCGTCCGCACCACGGGCAGAACGCCATCGGATACATCACGCCGCCGCCGCAGCGCCACTCGCACCGCCGGTCGTAGCGGAAGCCCTTGGGCGCCTTCAACGGCTCGACGCTCGAGCGGCGGTCCGCGATGGCGCGCCCGCACCACGGGCAGAACGAGTGCTTGTCGGAAACGACCCAGCCGCAGTAGTAGCACTCCGCGCCGGTCTGGCGCGTCTCGTCGCGCCACACCTGCCGGCGGCCGCAGTCGGGACAATGGCGCCAGAACCGCTCGAGCTCCCGCCCGCACGTGCCGCACACGAGCTCGGGGGTCGGCACCTCGCGCCGCCGCCGCTTAGTCGGCACGGGCCAGCGCCTCATCCACGATCCGCTGGATAAAGTCGGGATAGCTCATCCCGGCCTTCGCCGCGGCGTCCGCCATTTCGTTCTCCTCCGCCAAGAACGGATTGGGATTGACCTCCAGCACGTACACCGCGTCGTCATGCGTCAGACGCAGATCCACGCGGCCGTAATCGCGCAGCCACAGCGCGTGAAACGCCGTGGTGCAGAGATCGCCGATCTGTGCCAGCACGTCTTCCGACAAGCCCTTCGGAAAGACGTTGCGGATCTTTTTCCTCTTGCGATACTCTTCATCCCACTTCGCCTTGTACGTGGCGATGGAGATGTCGCCCGATTCGGCCTGCCCGAACGTCAGCTCGACGAGCGGCAGCACCTGCAGCCGTTCGTTGCCTACGAGGCCCGCATACAGCTCGCGGCCTTGGATCAGCTCTTCCACGATGGCCGCCTGGTTGAATTTGTCGTGAATGAACTTCACCCGTTCGACCAACGCCTCGTCGCTCTCCACCACCGAAGCCTTCGAGATGCCGACTGACGCGTCCTCGAGCAGCGGCTTGACGATCAGCGGAAAACGCAGTTCGGAGGGGCGCACCACCTTCTCGCCCGGCTGGTACTCGGCGAACGCGGGCACCCGGATCCCGTGAAAGGTGAGAATCTTCTTGGTGAGCGACTTGTTGCGCGCCACGAGCAGCCCCGTGGGCGAGGCGCCCGTGTGGCGGTAGCCGTGCATCTCCAGCACGGCCGCCACGCCGTACTCGTGGCGCGCGGTGCCGCGGAACGCCTCGACGCCGTTGAAAACCAAACGCGGTTGAAAGGCGGCCAGCCGCTCGAGCATCGGGTTCAGGTCGTCGCCGACGCCGATGAGGTGGACGTCGTGACCCTTGGCGAGCAGCGCGCGGGCGACGTCATACTCGGCTTCTTCCTCTTTCTTCGCCGCGATTTCCTTCTTGTACTCGGCGTCCTCCAACTCGGGGGTGAGCGAATCGAACACGACCGCGATCTTCACGCGGCTACCCTCCCCATGTCCCGTCCCACCGTCCGCAGCGCGATCAGGATCACGAGACCTCCCAGGAGCCCCGCCGCCGGCAGCACCAGCATCGCCGAGCGCAGGCCGAAGCGGTCCGACAGGTATCCCACGAGCGGCGGCGACAGCGCGTCACCGGCGAGGTGGGAGAACAACACGAACGCGCCCAGCACCGACGCGCGCACCGCCGCCGGTACCACGTCCAGCATCACCGCGGCGAGCGGACCGTTGTACCAGGTATACAGGAAGAACGTGGCGAACAGGAGGGGCACAAAGAACCCCATCCGGTCCACGAGCAGCAGCGCGGCGCAGACCGGCCCACCCAACACGAAACCCGCTCCCGACGCCAGCACTCGCCCGCCGCGCCAGCGGCGCAGCAGCACGTCCGCCGCACGCCCGCCGAACAGCGCCCCGAGCGCACTCCCGGCGAGGGCCCACAACCCGAAGTTCCGGCCCACGGCCGTCACTGACATGCCGTGCACCCGCTGCATGAAGCTCGGCGCCCACGCGATCAAGCCGTTGACGGCGAACGTGACGAGCGCGCCACCCACAAAGATCCAGATGAGGGTTGGCGTGCGCAGCACCACGCTCGCCGCTTCGAGGAAATCTTCGAACGCGCTGGACGCCACCGCGCCCGCCTCCGTCGTGCGCCGCAGCGCCGCGGGCACCAGGCGCAACACAGTCCAGGCGAATCCACCGGCCGCGAACACGGCAAACACCGCGGTGTCCACTTCCGATGGCACGTTTTCGAACAGCGCCAGCACGCCGCTCACGGCGGCGCCGGCCAGGGCGAGGCCCAGCAGCGGCGTGAGGTACCACGCGGCGCGCCGCACGCCTCGCTGCACCGAACGCTGTATCGTGCCGACCAGGGATCCCGCGGGCCGCTGCGAGGGCTCGCGCAGCTGGGCCGCGAGCAGCGCCAGCACGAAGCCCGGCACCCCCATCGCGAGAAACGCGATACGCCAGCCATACGCGTGCTCCAGCTCGCCTCCCAGCCAGATGCCGGTCACGCCACCGAACGCCATGCCCACAGAGTAGATCCCGATCGCGAAGGCGCGGCGCCGGCCCGTGTAGTACTCGGCGATGAGCGCCTGCGACGCCGGCGCGTATCCGGCCTCGCCCACACCCACCAAGGCGCGGCACACGAACAGCTGCCAGAACTTCTGCACCAGGCCGCCCAGCGCGGTGCACGCGCTCCACAAGCCGACGCCCCACGCGATCACGCCGCGGCGCGACTTCAGGTCCGCGAGCGCGCCGAGTGGCAGCGAAGCCAGGGCCAGCACGATGATGTACGCGGAGCCGATCCAGCCCAATTGCTGGTCGGATAGCGAGAGGTCGCGCTTCAGCGGCTCGAACACCGCGAAGACGACGTTGCGGTCGGTGTAATTGAGCAGGTTGATCAGCGTGAGCAGCCCCAGGACGTAGGCTGCATACGCCCCGGGGCGGTCCGCTGCGCCGGCCTTAGGCGCGGCGCCCGCCAGTGGCCGCCTCCGCGCGCGAATCGCGGTCCGCCTTGGCCTCGAGATACGCCTCCGTGAGCTGGCGCATCAGATCGGCCCGGCGGTCGTACAGGCGCTTCCGCGTGCGCGGCTTGCGCTTCGCCAGCGCGTACGCCGCGAGGATCGGCAGGCTCACCGTGTTGTCCAGGTAGCACACGACCGTGCCCGGCAACTTGTCGGGATCCACTTTGCCCCAGCTCACCGCCTCGGCCGGCGTCGCTCCGGACAGGCCGCCGGTGTCGGGCCGGGCGTCCGTCATCTGCAGATAGTAGTCGTGTCCCTTCTCGCTGATGCCTAGCACTTCCTGGATTTGCGGCTCGGTCTGCAGCACGAAGTTCTTGGGACTGCCGCCGCCAATCAACAGCACACCGCTCTTGCCGCCGCGAACTTTGGCGTCGAACACCAGCGCCGACGTCTCGTTGACGTCTGCGCTCACATCGAAGCGCAGCTGGCTGCCCGCGAGCGCCTGCTCCGCCACGTTCATCCCGATGGAGGAATCGCCGGGTGACGAGGTGTAGATCGGCACGGCGCACTGGTGCGCCACCGACAGCACCGACTTGCGCGAGAGGCCGAGCGCCTTCTCGCGCTCCGCCACATAGCCGCCCAGGAGGTAGTGGTACTCCGCCGTGCTCATCGGCCGCTGGAACTCGGGGCGCGCCGACACCTCGCGCACGAAACGGTCGGTGGAGAGCAGCACGTCGTAGTCGAAGAAGATGTCGTAGATGCGCACCACGCCTTCTTCGCGCAGCTCTACGTCGTCGATGAACGGCGTGCCCCGGTGCATCTGCAGCCCGATGCCGAAATGGGCGTCGTGATACAGGTTCGCGCCGGTCGACACCATCCAGTCCACGAACCCCGCCTCGAGCAGCGGAATGATGGTGGACATGCCGAGCCCGGCGGGCGTCATGGCGCCGGTGAGACTCATCCCCACCGTCACGTCGTCCTCCAGCATCCGCTCGGCGAACAGCCGGCACGCTTCGCTCAGCCGCCCCGCGTTGTACGCCAGGAACGCATTGTCGACCAGCTCGGCGACGCTTTCCCGCCCGGTGATCGGATGCGGATCGATGCGCTGGCCGCGCAGGTAGTCCTTGCGAGCGGGCATCGGCTTACGCCCTCACGGCCGTCAACGACTGCGTGCGACGCTCGCGCGCCTTTTGGATGCGGCGTACGACTTCGCCCGGATCGTCAGTGACGTGCAGCAGTTCCAGGTCCTTCGCGTCGATCTTGCCCTCACCGGCCGCGCGGTCGCGCAGCCAGTCGATCAAGCCCTGGAAGTACGCGCGCCCGAACAACACCACGGGGAAATGCTTGACTTTGCCGGTCTGGATCAGTGTGAGCGCCTCGAACAACTCATCCATGGTACCGAAGCCGCCCGGAAAGACGACGAACGCGGTCGAGTACTTCACGAACATCATCTTGCGAACGAAGAAATAGCGGAAGTTGATCGAGCGCTCGACGTAGGGGTTGGTGCCCTGCTCGTGCGGCAGCTCGATGTTGCAGCCGATCGAAACCCCGTTGCCCTCCTGCGCCCCGCGGTTCGCGGCCTCCATGATGCCGGGGCCGCCGCCGGTGATGATTGGGAACCCTTCCTTGGCGAGCAGCTTCGCCGTCTCGATCGCCTTCTCGTAGTAGGGATCGTCGGTCGGCGTGCGCGCCGAGCCGAAGATCGTCACGGCGTTGCGCACGTCCGAGAGCGTATCGAAACCTTCCACGAACTCCCCCATGATGCGCAGCACGCGCCAGGGGTCGGTGTGGATGAACGACCGCCGCTCGTCGACCGGAACGGTGAGGAGCTGCTCGTCTTCAGTGAGCGAGCTGTGGTGCGAGCCGCTCGAGCGCTGTGACATGGTCATCCTGCAGGTTATAGAAGAAAGGAGAGAGCCGCACGTGGCCGGGCCGCGCGTCGGCGATGATCCCGCCCACCGCCAGGTGGCGCACGGCGGCCTGCGGGTCGGGTGCGGGCAGCATTACGATGGCCGAGCGATCGGCGGGCCGCGCCGCACACTTGGGCCGGAGCCCGCGCGCCGTGGCACGGGCGATCAGGTCCTCGGCGAGCGCGGCCGTGACCGCGCGAATCGCCGGCACGCCGATCTCCTCGATGTACTCGAGCCCGCCGAGCTGGGCGTAAATCGCGGCCAGCGCCGGCGTCCCCAGCTCGAAGCGTCGCGCGTCGGCGTGCAACGCCAGCGCCCGCGGATCGAACGCGAACTGCTCGCGGTGGCTGAACCAGCCGGCCAGAGTCGGCTCGAGCCGCGCGGCCAGCTCCTCACGTACATAGAGGAAGACGATGCCGGGACCCCCCAACAGCCACTTGAGCCCGCCCGCCGTGAGGAAATCCACGCCCGCGGCGTGCGCGTCCACCGGCAGCTGGCCCACCGACTGATAGGCATCGATCAGGCAGAGCGCGCCCCGGGCGTGCGCCGCTGCGGCGACGCCCGCGATGTCCTGGATCGCCCCGGTGGTAAAATAGACGTGCGACGTCGCCACCAGCGCCGTTCGCTCGTCCACCGCCCGCGCGATCGCCTCCACCGGCACCGTGATCCCGTCGGGGCTTTCCACCACTACCACCTCGACACCTTGCGGCCGCTTGGCGAGCCACTGGTACGCGACGGTGGGGAAGTCGAGCGCCGTGACTACGACCTTGGGGCGCTTGCGGTAGTCGAGGGCGCTGGCCACGGCGCTCAGGGCGACGGAAATGCTGGGCGCGAGGGCGATCTCCTCAGGTGTCGCCCCAACCACCCGGCCATAGCGCGACCGCAATTCGCCCAGCGCCGCCCACCACACGTCGTACCACGCCGACGCGCCCCGCGCTTGCCACAAGTCGAGATACTCGACCACCTTGCGGCGGGCGCGGTCGCCCAAGGCACCGAGCGAGCAGGTATTGAGGTAGATCTTGTCCCGGAAGATCGGGAATTCGCTGCGGTAGCGGGCCAGGGAGTGCGGCTCCGTCCGCGCGCGCGCCGCGACGCCGCTTGCCAGGCTCATAGAGGGTCAATATACAGAAGGAATGTCGCGTCCCGCGAGTTGGCCGTCGCTCACCATTCGCCTGATCCTGCGGGCCGCCATGCGCCCGCGGCTGGCGCTCGATCTCGCGCGGCTCACCTGGAGTTTCCGCGCGCGCGACTGGTATCGGCGGCCGCCCTTCCTGCCGCTGCCGCCGCGTGAGTACATCCGCTGGCGCATGTTCACCGCCTACGGCGACGAGCACGCCGTGCCGCCCGTGGAGGATGTGATTCGCTTCGCGCGTTGGCGGCGCGAGACGATGGGCCTGTGACGGCGGCGAGCGACAGCGCCGAAGTGAAGCGCCGCGCAAGGGCGCTCGGATTCGACGCGACCGGCATCGCGCCGCTCGAGCCCAACCCTCATGCCGCCGAGCTCGCGCAATGGCTCGCCGCGGGCTACGGCGGCACGATGACCTACCTCGAGCGTCAGCGCGAGAAACGCGCCGACCCTCGGCGCATCATGCCGGACGCGCGCGTCGCGGTGGTCACCCTCACTAACTACTTCCACGGGTGGGTTGACCCCGCGGCCACGCCGCGGGGTGAGGAGAGCGCCAAGGTCGCCCAGTACGCCTGGGCCACCGACTATCACCACATCCTCGGAGCTCGGCTCGAGCGGCTGGCGCAGGCGATCCGGGATGTGGTGCCGCACGCCCGCACCCGCTGTTACGTGGACGCGGGACCGGTACCGGAACGCGAGCTCGCTATGCGGGCGGGACTCGGTTGGATCGGCAAGAACACCATGCTGATCCATCCGCACATCGGCTCGTTCACCTTCATCGGCGTGGTGCTCACCGACGCGGCGCTCGCGCCGGACCTGCCCTTCGAGGCCGATCGCTGCGGTACCTGCCGCGCCTGCCTCGACGCCTGTCCTACTGCTGCGTTTCCAGCGCCGCGCACGCTCGACGCCCGCCGCTGCATTTCCTATCTCACGATCGAACACCGCGCCGATTTCACCGCCGCGGAACGCGACTCGGTCGGCGAGTGGCTGTTCGGCTGCGACGTGTGTCAGGACGTGTGTCCGTGGAACGTGCGGTTCGCGCAGGTGACAAGCGATCCCGAGTGGCCCCGGCGCGCGGACGTCGCCGCGCCCGATCTGGACGCGCTCTTGCAGGCGGACGAGGAGACGTTCGCGCGCCGCTGGGGCGACACGCCGTTCGAGCGTCCGGGAGCCGCGGGTATGCGCCGCAACGCGGCCGCCGTCCGGGCCAACCGCCCGCCGTGACCGTTCGATCCGCGGCGGATCGCGCGGCCGAGATCCGCCGGTTGTTATCGTCCGACGCGCTGGCCCGCATCGACCCGCACCACCGGCTGCTGGGGCGGCCGGTCGCGTTCCGCCTGATCGACGCGCGCACGCTCGAAATCACCTACCGCGACGTGACCGGAATCGCCGAGGCGGAAGTGCTCGGCGTGAAGCGGCTGCTCGGCCGCGACTGCTTCTGCACTGTCTCGCCGCAAACGGCCGAGACGGTCAGCGTTCGCTTCGTGGTGTCGTTGGCGTAGCTAGAGCACGCGCGTTTCGCCGTGCGCGAGGCGCCACAGCCGGTCCCCGGGCCGGCCCGCCGCCTGCCAGGCGCGGGCCACGCGGGCCGGCGGCTCATCCATGGGCTCGTCCGTCAACTTGAATGTGCCCCAGTGCATCGGCACGAGTACGGTGCGGCCCGCTGGATCGACGTCGTCCAACGCCTGCACCGCCTCATCGGGATTCATGTGCGCGTATCGCATGAACCAGCGCGGCTCGTAGGCGCCGATCGGCAGCAAGGCCACGTCGAACGGGCCGCACCGCTTCCCGATCTCGCCGAAGGCCGGGTGGTACGCGCTGTCGCCGCCGAACAGTACCCGCCGCGCGGGGGCGAGGGTTGCCCACCCGCACCACAGCGTGGCGTTGCGATCGAACAGGTGCCGCGAGCTGAAATGGCGGGCCGGGGTGCTCACGAAGCGCACGCCACCAAGCGTGTGCTCCTCCCACCAATCGAGCTCCGCCACCTGCACCGCACCCGCACTGCGCAGCAGCGCTCCCACACCGAGCGGCGCGAGCCACTGCGCCGCGGGATGCCGGGCCCCGAGACGCCGGACTGTCGCCACGTCGAGGTGATCGTAGTGGTTGTGCGATTGCAAGACGACGTCGATCGGCGGCAGCGCGTCGAAGTCGATTCCCGGTGGCATCCAGCGCCGCGGACCGGCGAAGGCGACGGGCGATGCCCGCTCGCTCCACATCGGGTCGGTCAGCACGTTGAGACCGCCGATTTGCAGCAGGAATGTCGAGTGGCCCACCCAGGTGAGGACGACGCGGTCGGCCGCGGCACGCGGTACCGGGAAGCTCGGCGTCGCCCGCGCGAACACGCTGGGCGGCGGATCGGGCGGCCGCCCGTGCAGCGGCCGCTCGATCAGCACCCACTTCAGGAAATCGCGGAATCCGGGCTCGCGCCCGTTGCTCCACGGATTCCGGAACCCCCCGCCCGGCCGATGGTGCGCCGCCATCCCGAAAGCTACGGCGACGCGGGCCTGCGCACCGTCAGTGGACGGTCAGGGTCGACCGCCCGACTTTGCCCTGGACCAGCGCCTGCAATACGGCTGTGCCGGCACCAACGGGCCGCACCAGCGCGTAGCGGCCGCCCGTCCAAGTGAGCTGCACCACCATCGAGTCCGAGATCGACCACGACACGGCGACTTCGCCCGCAACCTCGGTGCCGGTGCTGTCGCGCAGCAGGGCGCGGAACTCGACGCTGTCGCCCGCGGCGAGCGTCGTGTCGGACGGCGTAAGCGTGACGCTGGCGACGGGCGCGGGCTGCCCGAGCACCTGCACGAGCACGGAGTCGGCGAACGCGCCACTGGTGGCCGTCACGGTCACCCAGCCTGGTGCCTTCCCCACCACGAACGCGGCCGAGCCACCGGCATAGCTCGAATCCCCGCCGATCGCGGCGACGCTCGTGTCCGACAGCGCCCACGTCACGATGGGACTCGAGTCAGGATTGCCGGCGGAATCGAACACCCAGGCGGAGAACCCCCCCGTACCCCCCACGCCAATGCTCGTCGCTCCAGAGAGGTGAACCCCCGCGCTGTTGGCGGTCCTGGTCGCCAGGAACGCCGCCTCGGTGGTGGTGGCGCCACGCGCCACCGTCACCCCTGGATGAGTGACCGGTGTGAGCGCCGGGATGATCGGCTCTTCGAATCGCACGACATACGTGCCGGGCCGTAGGTAGGCAATGCGATACCGCCCCTGCGCATCCGTGTGCCCCGTCGCCACGGTAACCCACGTCGCGGGTGATTGCGCCGCGTCGCCCTGGTAGACGGTGACGTTGACGTTGCGCAGTGGCTGCAGCGGGCCATAGAGATCCGATGTGACGACTCCCTCCAGCGTCCCGGTCGCCGTCGCATTGACTGCGCGGAGCCACGGGATCAACACGAATGTCTTCGTGCCGAAGTAGTCGTACAGAAAGCTCCGGCCGACGTCGAAATCGATCACGATGTCTGCGCCCTGTTGCGGCACGGCGACCGGCGACTCGACAAGCGCGTACAGCGCGACCTCCGCGCTGCTCCACCGCTGCCAGTTCACCACCGCCGGGATGTTGCCCGACCACAGAATGGCCGACGAGTCCGCGTTGATGACGACGCGGATCGCCTTGTACTGGCCGGCCGACAGCTCACCCGAGCCCATGAGGGCCGTCGTCCCCTGTTGCAGCGTCAGCAAGTCGAACACCTTGTGGGGAGCGGCGACGGTGACCCAGCCGCTGTCTTGAACAGTCGTGTCGGGATTGGTGGTAGCGTCGACCCGGACGACGTACACGTTCACGTGAGCCACTGAGTCGAACGGGAACGGTGAGTCGGTGAGCAGCACGCGCGCGACCGGCTTACCGCCCGTCACGCCGGTGATGTCGTCCTTGTAGCACGCGCCGGCGACGCCGATCGCGACGGCGCCAACGGCCACGATGGAGCGGAAACGCATACGGGGATCTCCGGGTATCAGTGATTCTGGTGTGACGGCCGTTCCGTAGCGGATACCCGCCCGGAGCCGCCCGCCGTCACAAGCCGGGGACGAGGTGACGGGATGGGGCGTCGATGGGTATCGGTGATGGCATGAGTGAGGACGCGGACCTCGTACGACGCGTCCTCGCGGGCGACGCGGCGGCCTACGGCGGCCTCGTGGCGCATTACCGCGACCGCTTGGCGCGCTACGCCATGCGCATGCTGGGAGATCGCGGCGACGCCGAGGAGGCGGTACAGGATGCGTTCCTGCGCGCCTACCGCTCCCTGCCCCGCTGCGACGACCCGCACCGCTTCGGGCCATGGCTGTTCGGCATCTTGGTGAACCGCTGCCGCACGGCGTATGCGCGGCGGGCGCGCCGCGAGCGGGTGGTGGTGCACGACGAGCCGGCCTCCCTGGCGGCCGCTGTTTCCCCCGCGGCCGAGAGATTGGAATGGGAGGCCGAGATCGCTTGGGCGCTCGAGCGCCTCGACCCGTTGTACCGCGAGGCGTTCTTGTTGCGACACGTCGAAGATTTGACCTACGACGAGATGGCGGCGCTCACCGGCGCGGGCGTATCCGCCTTGAAGATGCGCGTGATGCGCGCCTGCGATCGCCTGCGGGCGCTGCTCGAGGAGACGGACCGTGTTTGAGCACGACGACGATATCTCCAACGACGTGACGGCGCGGATCGCCGCAAGCCTCAAGTCGCCCGTGCGGCTCGACCCGGCGTTCGACGCGCGCGTGATGGCGCGGGTGGCGGCGTTGCCCGCCCACCGGCCCGCCGGCCCGCTCGACCGGACCTGGAGCTGGTTGCGCCGGCCCCGTTCGTTCGCTGTGTCGCCGCTCGCGGGCCTCGCGGCCGCGGCCGGTGTGGCGGCAATCGTGTTCTTCGCCGCACGCGCCCCGGCGCCGCGGACATCGGAAGCGGCTGTCGCGCTCGACCGCACGCCGGTCGAGTTCCTGCTCGTGGCACCACGCGCCTCGTCCGTGATGCTCGTAGGCGACTTCAACGACTGGACCCGATCGGCCACGCCGCTGCGTACCATCGCCGCGGGCGGCCTGTGGAGCGTGACCGTTCCGCTCGCGCCCGGTCGCTATCGCTACGCCTTCGTGGTGGACGGCAAGCGCTGGGAGCCCGATCCTTCCGCCCCGCCGGCGCCGGACGACGAGTTTGGCTCTCCCGCGTCGGTCGTCACCGTGGGAGGCGGTCTATGACCCCGCTCCGTACGTTCGCTCTGGCGGCAGCTCTCGCCGGCCTGCTCGCCGCGCGCGCGGTCGCGCAGGACCCGCGTCTCGAGCGGCTCGACCCGGACACGCGCGCCGCGGTGGCCCCGCTGGTCGACGCGGCGCGCCAGGCAGGCCTGCCGGCGGAGGCGTTGATCGACCGGGCGCTCGAGGGCGCCGCGAAAGGCGCGCCCGCTCCGCGTATCATCGCCGCGGTCACGACGCTCCTCGCCGACTTGCGCGGCGCGCGCGCCGCCCTGGGAACGGCGGCGACCACGCCGGAGCTCGAAGCGGGCGCCAGCGCGATTCACTTGGCTGTGCGCTCCGCCGCATTGGTGCGGCTGCGCGCCGTTCGCTCGCGCCAGTCGCTGACGATCGCCCTGTCGGTCATGGCGGATCTGACCGCGCGTGGCGTACCCGCCGACTCCGCCGCGGCAGCCGTGCTGGCGCTAGCCGGCTCGCTGCGTGACGACGAGTTCCTCGCGTTCCGCCGCAACGTCGAACGCGACATCGAGCTGGGCGCGCCTCCCGCCGCTGCTGCCGCCGCCTCGGTGCGCCTCAACGCCGGCGGCCTCCCGACGTCGCCCGGCACGCCGGCGTCCGGCATGCCGCCCCGCCGCCCGTAGCGCTCCCCGGCCGGTGACGCGCTGGTGGCGGGCTTGGATCCCCCTCGCCCTGGGGCTCCCAGCGGCGCCTGCGCTCGGCGCGGCCCAGCTTACCGGAGCCGTCGATCTGTCCGCGGCCGAGGTCCATTACGACGGTTTTCTTCCCTCGTTCGCCGCTTCGCTCACACCCAGCGCGCGCGTTCAACGCGGCCTGCTTAGCGTCGACACCCGGGCCACGTTCCTCCGCTTTGAGAGCGGCCATACGAGCTCGCAGGGACTACTCGCCGCCTCGGCGTTCACGCCGGCGGTGGGCCGGTGGCGTGGCGAGATCGCCGGTACCGCGGGGGCCAGCGCCTACGCACACTTCGCACGCTACCGCGACGCGCTGGGGGGAGTGCGGGTACACTTTCTCGCACGCGGCGGCGGCGCGTGGATCGGCGCGACGCTGGGGCGCGCCGCGTTCGGCAGTACGGCACGGCCGGTACGCGCGGCCACGCTCGCGCTGTGGAGCCTGCGCCATACCGGTACCGTCACCGCCAGCGTCACCACCACCCGTGTGGGCGATACGACGTACACCGACCTGAGCGGGCTCGGCGAATGGACGCGCGGCACTGTCACGATCGACGGCGCGCTCGGTGCCCGGGTGTGGAGCCGCGGCGCGGGGCGCGGCGTCTACGGCGAAGCCATCGCCGTGATCGCACTCCGGCCGGCGTTCGCGCTGGTGCTCGCCGGCGGCCGCTACGCGACCGACCCCACCCGCGGCAGCATCGCGGGGCGCTATGCCAGTGTGGGAGTCCGGATCGTGGGACTGCGCCCCGCCCGCCCCGAGCGGTTCGATCCCGCCGTCCTGCTGGCGTCATCGCTCCGGAGCGGCGCCGCGGCGGCCGACCCACCCGCCGCCCCGGCTGCGCTCCTCGAGTTCACGAGCGCAGCGGGACGTTGCACGTTCGTGGTCCACGCCGCGGCGGTGAGCGTCGAGATTGTGAGTGACTTGAGCGGCTGGCAGCCGGTCGCTCTCGCGCCGGCTGGCAGCGACACGTGGAGCGTGACCCTGCCCGCCGCTCCCGGCCTGCACCGGCTCAACATGCGGCTGGATGGAGGTGCGTGGCTCGTGCCAAACGGGCTCACGCCTACCGCCGACGAGTTCGGCGGGAGTGTCGGGCTATTCGTGGTACGGTGAGATCGTCAGCGGCGGCCGCCCGCGAGACGCAACGCTTCCGGAAGCCGGCGTAACGCGGTCATCGCCCACACGCCCAGCGCCGGCCCGATCGCGAGCACGCTCATGCTCCAGCGCCAGCCGATCCGCGCCGCCACGCTCGGCAGCAGGTAGATGGTCAACGCCGTGAGCAAGAATCCGAGACTCGTCTGCAGCGTCAGGGCCGTGCCCACGAGATCGCGCGGGGCCAACTCGCTTACAGCGGCGGAAAACTGGGCGGAGTCTGCTACGACCGCGATACCCCACACCACCAACAGCGTCACCAGCACCGGCAGGGGCCGCCCGAATACCAATCCCGTCGCGAGGGCGCACGTGCCCGAGAGCGCCATCGCGCCGCCTGTGACGAGCGTCCTGCCGTATCGATCAGCCAGCGCCCCACCGGCCCAGCACCCAAAGGCTCCCACCCCAACCGCAACGAACGTCACCAGCCCCGCCACTCCCCCGACACGCTCTGGGCCGACGCCTCGTGCTCGTTCGCTCGCCGCGACAAACGCCGGCAGCCACGTCCACACCGCGTAGAGCTCCCACATGTGTCCGAGGTAACCGCCGTTGGCGAGCGCTACGGCCCGGTTGGCTAGCACGCTGGGCGCCGCGGACCAGCGAAACGGCGGCGACGCCGCCGCATATGGACCTTCGCCTGGTATCAGCAACACCAGCTGGCCGCCGACCACCGCCGCGGCTGCGGCGACGAGCAGGACCGAGCGCCAGGCGTCCGCGGGCACCAGCCACCGCACGAGATGCGGGCCCGCGGACCCGAGGGTCAGCGCACCAACCAGGATCCCGATCGCTAGGCCACGACGCTCTCGGTACCAGCCGGCCACGAGCTTCATGCCCGGCGGGTACACACCCGCCAGCGCCGCGCCGGTGAGAAAGCGCAGCGCGAGCGCTGTCGCCGGGCCGGAAGCGAGCGTCACGCCGGCCGTGGCGAGACCCGCGACGGCCGCCGCGCCGGCTATCAGCCGCCGCGCGGACCAGCGATCCGCCAACGTGAGCAGTGCGCTCGTCAGCGCACCAGCCACGAATCCCAGTTGCACCGAAACCGTGAGCCACGCGGTGCCCGAGGGGCCGAGCTGCCACCCACGCGCCAGCGCCGGCGCCACCGCGGAAGCGCTGAACCAGGGGCCCATGGCGAGCAGTTCGGCCGCGGCGAGGAGCGCCAGCACCCGGCGCGATGTCACAGCCCGGTCGGATGGTCGAGAAAGGTCCAGGGGAGCGAGAACCGCTCGGCAAGATGCTCAGCCAACGCGCGCACGCCGAACGTTTCAGTGAGGTAGTGCCCGCCGTAGTAGACGTTGAGGTGCAGCTCCTCGGCGTCGAAGTAGGTCCAATGCGCACCTTCGCCGGTCACGAACGTGTCGAGACCGGCCAAGGCAGCCTGTGGAATCAGCGATCCGCCCGCGCCTGTGACGATCCCGACGCGACGCACCTGCTCGGGTCCGAACGCCAAGGCGCGCGCTGGGGTCCCGAGCACCGCCGCCAGCCGGGCCGCAAACGCATCGCGTCCGAGGGCGAGTTCGCCCCAGACGCCGATCGCCTGGCCATCGGCCTCGCCGAACGGCCCCCGCACCGCGATGCCCAAGTGGCGCGCCAAGATCGCGTTGTTTCCCACGTCGGGGTGGCGATCCAACGGCAGGTGCGAGGCGTAGACCGCGATGTCGTGCTCCACCAACCCGGCCACTCGCCCGTAGAGCGCGCCGGTCAGCGGCCGCAGCCCGCCCCAAAACAACCCGTGGTGCACGAGCAAGAGGTTGGCGCCATGCTCGGCCGCGAGCCGTACGGTGGCTTGGCACAAATCGACTGCAGCCGCGACGTGCGTGACTTCGCCGCGGTTGCTCACCTGCAGGCCGTTCAGGGCATCGCGCGAGTCATGAGTGTCCGACAACCGGAGATAGTCGTCGAGGTACCGGACGAGGGCGTCTAGGCGCATGAGAAGCTGTGAAGGTGACTACTGTGACAGTATCTCGACATCAACGAGATACAATAGCGACACTTCGGGTCTGGTTAGGAAGAATTCCACAAAATGGATTTCTTAAGTCACGCAATTTCAGCGACTTAAGTAATCCACATGCCATTTGGCATGTGGAAATCACCGGTCTCAGAATGGGGCGGAAGTGCTTGCAGTACCGTGAGCTGCAGGCCGTGACTCGCGCTGGGCGCCCGCTGCCGCGTCACCCATCCGAATCACGCCGTTAATCTCTCCACCCTCTTGGACAAGCAGGCGCCGGGTCGCGATGTCCCCATGCACGACGCTCGCATTCTGGATCTCCACCCGCTCCTCGGCGTTGATGCTGCCCCGAACTTCCCCGCCGATGATCGCTTCGCGCGCCATCACATCGCCCTCCACCACACCACCCTTGGCGACCAAGACTTGGCGACCCGCGTGGACCGTCCCGACGACGGTGCCCTCCACCTTCACGACACCGTCGGCGGTGATGTCGCCCACGACGCGCATCCCGGTCCCGATGATGGACAGGCCAGCCTCCACGGCGCCCTGGCCGTGGCGCCTCTCCGTGAAAGCCGCCATCTCAGTTGCCCTCCTTCACCATCGTGAGCGGGTCGAGCGATTTGCCGTCCCGCCGGATCTCGAAATGGAGATGAGGCGCAGTCGAGCGTCCCGAATTGCCGGACAGCGCGATCACTTCTCCGGCCGCCACGACCTCTCCTTCAGTCACCAGCAGCCGTGAGGCGTGTCCATACATGCTCTCATACCCGTCGGGATGCCGCAAGAGTACGAACAGCCCGTAATCGGGGTCGGTGCCCGTGGCCGCTACCGTGCCGCCGCCGGCGGCCCGCACCGGCGTGCCGAGCGGGGCGGCGATGTCCACGCCCGGGTGCGTCTCTGCCGGGTCGCCCGGGCGCACCTGGCCGCGGGTGATGAAGCCTTCTCCCTGCAGGGGCCAGTGTCGTGGCGGGGATGCGCCGTCCTCATAATGAAAGCTGTCCGTCGGGGCCAGCGCGGTGACGGGGACGGCGCGCATCAAGTCGTCGGCCGCCCCCGCCCCGCCCTGCTCCGTCCCAGCCCGCGCGCCGAGCATCTGCCGCAATTCCTGGTAGTTCGCTTCTGCGCGATTGAGGGCCGCGGCGAGCTGCTGCACGCGACTATTCTCCCGGCGGAGCCGCCCGATTTCGCGCTCGAGACCGGGCTTTTGAACGGCCGCCCGTGTGATCGGCCCCGCGAACGCGAAGAACAGGACCACCAGCACGGCGATCAACCCCGCCGCCCATTTCGCGACCTCGAACGCCAAGAGCGAGATGCGATACTGGCGTGACCGGAGATCGCCGTCGCGGTGCACGACGATCGTGACGCTGCGCGACTTCATCCGTCGAACGGTGCGCCCAGAATCAGCTCGAGCACGCGGGCCAAATCGTCATTCGAGTAGAACGCCACGTGAATTTGGCCCTTGCCCTTGGCGCGCAGTGTGACACGCACATCCGTGCCCAGGCGCCGTCGCAGCACGTCCTCGACCCGCCGCACCTCGGGTGCGGCACCGACGCCCCGGCGCAACCGCGGTCGCCGCTCCGGTGCCCGGCCCCCACGCACGCGATCCTCGACTTCCCGCACCGACCAGCCTTGCGCCACGGCCTCGCGCGCCAGACTGGCGACGGCGCCCGCATCATCCAGCGCCAGCAAGGCGCGCGCGTGGCCCACCGTGAGACGGCCGTCGTGCAGCAATGCCAGTACGCTCTCGGGCAGGCGCAACAAACGCAGCGCGTTCGCCACCGTTGAGCGGTCTCGGCCGACGGCATCCGCCACGTCCTGCTGGGTCAGGTGAAACTCGGCGATCAGGCGGTCGTAGCCGCGCGCCTCGTCCACCGGCGACAGATCGTCGCGTTGCAGATTCTCGATCAGCGCGAGCGTCAGCAACGTGCGGTCGTCCACCACCCGCTGCACCGCGGGGATCTTCTCCCACCCCAGCGCCTGACAGGCGCGCAGGCGGCGCTCGCCTGCGATCAGCTCGTAGCCCGCATCGCCGTTCGGTGCGGGCCGCACTACCACGGGCTGCAACAATCCGGCTTGACGGATCGAAGACTTCAAGTCTTCGAGCGCCGCGGGATCGATGTCGCGGCGCGGCTGAAACGGATTGGGACGGATCGCGATCACCGGTAGTTCCACGAGGCTGCCGTCGCGTTCGGCCTCTTCGCGACTCGGGCCAAGCAGCGCCTCGAGACCACGGCCAAGACGGCGACGTCCTGCGGCGGCTTCGGTCATGCGGGCACCTCCGGGAGCGGCAGGTCGGAGAGGGCAGGGGAGGCGGCAGCGTGCTCGACGCGGTGGATCAGGTCTTGCGCCACGGCGAGGTAACTCTTGGCCCCCACCGACTGCACGTCGTACAACAGGATCGGCTTGCCGAAGCTCGGCGCCTCCGCGAGGCGCACGTTGCGCGGGATCGTGACGGCGAACATCCGCGACCCAAAGTACTCCTTCGCTTCATCGGCCACTTGCTTGGATAGGTTCAAGCGCGCGTCGTACATCGTCAGCAGGACGCCGTCGATCGCGAGGGTCGGATTGAAATTCCGCTGCACCAGCTTGATCGTGTTCAACAGCTGCGACAGTCCCTCGAGCGCGTAATACTCGCACTGGATCGGGATCAAGACGCTGTCGGCCGCCGTCAGCATGTTCAGCGTGATCAGCCCCAGGGACGGCGGGCAGTCGATCACCACGTACTGGTAGCGCTCGCGAATCTCGCGCAGCGCGCGGCGCATCACCGTCTCGCGCCCTTGGCGATTCACCAGCTCGAGCTCCGCCCCTACCAAGTCCTGCGAAGCCGGAGCGACGTCCAGGTAGGGAAAGTGTACGTGCGGGAAGATGGTGTCCTCGAGGCGGCGTCCCTCGAGCAGCACGTCGTACAGGGACAATTCGATGCGGTCTCGCTCAATACCCACGCCGCTCGTCGAGTTGGCCTGCGGATCGGCATCGATCAGAAGCGTCTTGCGCTCCGCTGCCGCCAGCGAAGCAGCGAGGTTCACGGCGGTCGTCGTTTTCCCAACGCCGCCCTTCTGATTTGCTACAGCAATCACGCGAGACATTATATAAGTTAGTACGCAATAAGGAGTTATATAACAATACCGCTCTCGTGCTCCCCAATATACAGATACACGACTGAAACTGAAAGGGTGCCTGTTTCACGTGAAACAGGCACCCTGATGCGGAACCCTGTTGTCTTGCTGGCGGTTACGCGACCATCCGACGCCGCTTGCACACCTCGAAGACCAGGTTGTGGAGGTCGCTCGGTGAGACCCCGGGAATCCGTGCTGCTTGGGCGAGCGACGTCGGCTTGATCTGCCCCAGTTTTTGCCGAGCCTCAGTGGAGAGACTGTGCAGTTCCTGATAGGGGATGTCGGCAGCAAGCGCGAATGTCGCTAGCTCGGCCAGACGCTCAGCGGCTGCCCGCTCGCGCGCGATATAACCATCGTACTTGAGCTCGATCTCCGCAGCGCCGATCGCGTCCTCCGGTGGCAGATCCGCAACGCCCGCGGCGATGAACAGTTCGCGGAGGCCCACGCCAGGGCGCCGCGCGAGTGCGGCAACTCGCTCCGGCTGGTCCAGCGTCGTGCCGCTCAGCGCGAGCACGGGGTTGGCCGCAGCGGGCTTGATCGTCGTGCTCTCTGACAGCGCGAGCGCCCGCTCCTCCTCGGCCAGCCGCCCCTCTGCTTGGTGCAATTCCGAGGAATTCAGGAGGCCGAGGCGCGTAGCCAGGGGCAGCAGCCGGCGGAGCGCATTGTCCTGGCGCAGCAAGAGACGGAACTCCGAGCGGGAGGTGAACAGGCGGTAGGGCTCGTCCACGCCGCGCGTGACCAAGTCGTCGACCAGCACGCCGATATACGCATCGCTCCGTCCGAGTATCACCGGCTCCTGCTCGCGGATGCGCCGCACCGCGTTGATGCCGGCAACCACACCCTGACCGGCCGCCTCTTCATACCCTGTCGTCCCATTGATCTGGCCAGCGAAGAACAACCGCTCCACCGGCTTCGTCTCGAGCCAGGGCGTGAGTTGTGTTGGCGGGTAATAGTCGTACTCGATCGCGTACCCAGACCGGGTCATCCGCGCATGCTCAAGTCCGGGCACGGCGTGCAAGAACTCGAGCTGCACGGGGACGGGCAGGGAGGTAGACAGTCCGTTGACGTAGAGTTCGGCGGTATCGAGCCCTTCAGGCTCGAGGAAAACCTGGTGACGCTTCGCGTCGGGGAACTTGACGATCTTGTCCTCGACCGATGGACAATACCGCGGGCCGCGACCGCTGATCGCGCCGCCGTAAAGCGCTGACTCCTTGAGATGGCGCTGGATGATCCCCTTCACTTCCTCGCCCGCCCACGTCATCCAGCAGGGCACCTGGCGGGGTCGCTCGGCCCGCTCATAGAACGAGAAGCCGTAGTCTGCCGCGTCGCCGTCCTGTCGCTCGAGCCGCGACCAGGTCACGGTCCGGCCATCCACGCGGGGCGGGGTACCGGTCTTGAAGCGCGATACCGTAAATCCAAGCTGCTCAATGACTTGCGCGATAGCAACGGAGGGAGGATCGCCCGCGCGGCCCGCGGGAATCTGCGTATCGGTGCCGACGTGGATCTGGCCCCGCAGGAAGGTCCCAGCGGTGATGATGACCGCCCGCGCCGTGAAACGCCGGCCGTCCGCGGTCTCAACGCCTGCGGCTTGGTGCGCCGTCACGATCAGCGCGGTCACCGAGCCTTGGGTGATGTCGAGCGACGGCAGCCGCTCGAGCAACGAGCGGACCGCACGCCGATACAGCGCGCGGTCGCACTGCGCGCGGGGTGCCCACACGGCGGGTCCCTTGGACCGGTTCAGCATGCGGAACTGGATGGTGGCGCGGTCGGCCGCGCGCCCCATGATCCCACCCAGCGCGTCGACCTCGCGCACGACCGTGCCCTTCGCGATCCCGCCGATCGCCGGGTTGCACGACATCTGGCCGATGGTCTCGAGGTTCGAAGTGAGGAGCAGCGTGCGGGCGCCGAGGCGCGCCGCCATCGCACCCGCCTCGGTGCCGGCATGCCCCGCGCCGACGACGATCACATCATAGTCGTAGCCCACGGGTGACAATGTAACGTGAATGAAAAGGGCCGCCCGTCAGGGCGGCCCTCGCACCTAGCGCTGCAAGCCGGCGGGATCCGTCAGGAAGTACGCACCCAACGCACCAGCTCGGCGATGTTGGGCCGCTTGCCAGTCATCAGGATGCCGACGCGATAGATCCGCGACGCCACCCATGTTACAAGCACAATCGACACGAGGAGGATTCCCAGGGACAGTGCCACCTCGCTCACGGGGAGATTCCCCGTGGCCCAGCGCACCGGCATCGCAATCGGCGAGCAGAACGGGATCAGCGACAGCGTTACGGCGAGTGTCGAATTGGGGTCATTGATCATCGCGAACATCGCGAAGAACGACACCATGAGCAGGACGCTGACCGGCTGTTGGGCTTGCCTGGCCTCTTGCTCCGTCGAGGATACGGCGCCAACGGCCGCGAACATGGCCGAGTACAGGAAGAACCCACCGAGGAAGTACGCCGCAAAGACAAGCGCCGTCGCTGAGTTGACGTGGGGAATCTCGAAAACCTGTCCTGCTTGAGGTGCTCCTCCGCCGCCGCTGCGCTTCGAAATGAGAAACCGGACGGAGACGGCCCAGATCGCGAACTGAAATATCGAGACGGCTCCGACGCCGATCAGTTTGCCCAACATCAGCTCGAAGGGCCGCAGCGACGAGACCAGGACCTCCACGACCCGGTTGGTCTTCTCCTCGAGCACCGAGCTCATCACGTTGATCCCGTAGATGAGAATCGACGTGTAGAGAATGATCGCCATGAAGTAGGCGAGTGAGAACCCTTGCGCCGCGCTTTCCTGGGTGGACTTACCCCCGGAGATCTTCTGGGTCGCGAGCGCGATGGGGAGCCGAGCCTTCGTGACGACGGTCGGGTTCACGCCCTCCCGCTCCAGCCGCATGGAGAACACGACCTGGGTCAGGTTGCGCTGGATGGTTTCGATGGCCGTGAACGACGACACGTTGGACGCACGATATTCCGCTCGCCCAGAATCCACGAGCGCATCGGTCAAGATGAGAAACCCCTCCAGATGCTTCGCGTCGACCTGGGCCCTGAGCGAGTCGACGACGCCCGGGCCCGCCGGCACGCGCACCGCGTGAAAGACTCGGTGTGTATCTGGCGGCGTCGTGGCCCGGTCGAGCGCCGCGGTCACGCGCTCGCCGAGGCCCTGCGTGGTGCCGTCCACGACGGCGATGTTCTTCACGCCGCCGCCCCGCATCATCAACGAAGGGAGCAAGATGATCGCGCCGAAGAACAGCGGCCCGACCAACGCCATCACCCAGAACCACTTCTGACGCACGCGCTCGATGAACTCGCGCCGCACAACCGCCAGGATCTTATGCATGGGCGACTCCCTCCGGCCGCGCTGCCGGGGTGGCCGCGTCGGGGCCCACCAAGTCGATGAAGATCTTGTTCAAAGAGGGTTCGGCGAGCTCGAAGCGCGACAGGCGCGCGCCCGAGGACACCAGGGCCTGGAGGATCTGCTGCGCGTCCGCGCCCGCCGCCAGCTCGAGCTCGGCGTACTGGCCCGACACGTCCGCTTTCGTCACGAGGCGCCGGTCGGCAAAAACCCGGTCACCGTCACCGCGGGCACCATCGAAGTTGACGAGCACGTGTCGCCCGCCGTGCGTGCGTTTCACGTCGGCCAGGGTACCATCCACCACCTTGCGCCCGCGCGCGATGATGCAGACGTGGTCGCACAGCTTTTCGGCCTGTTCCATGATGTGGGTGGAGAGCAGAATCGTCTTGCCGCGGCTCCGCAGCTCGAGCACGGTGTCCTTGAGCACCTGTGAATTCACGGGATCGAGCCCCGAAAACGCCTCGTCCATTACCAGCAGGTCCGGATCGTGGAGCACCGTCGAGATGAACTGGACCTTTTGCTGCATGCCTTTCGAGAGCTCGTTCACCTTCCGCATCGCCCAGTCTCCCAACCCCAGCCGCTCGAGCCACTCCGCGGCCTTGGCCCGCGCAATGCGACGATCCATGCCCTTCATTTCAGCCAGGAAGAGGAGGACATCCTGGACCCGCATCTTCGGGTACAGGCCGCGTTCTTCAGGCAGGTAGCCCACGCGGGCCGAGTGGTCGCGACCGCCCGGCTCGCCGAACACCTGGACGGTCCCTTCATCCGGCGCGTAGATGTTCATGATCATGCGGATGGTGGTGCTTTTGCCCGCGCCGTTGGGGCCGAGCAGTCCGTAGATCACGCCTGGAGGAACGACAAGGGAGAGGGCGTCCACGGCGACGTGGCCCGCGAACCGCTTCGTCACGCGGTCCAGGGCGAGAATCGGCTGGGTCATCGAGGAAAGCTACGGCGGGCGCGACGCCCTTGCTACTCGGTGGTGACGCTCGCCTGACTCTGCAACGCGGCGTGCAGCGTGTGCCAGGAGAGATTGGCGCACTTGACGCGCGCCGGAAACTCCCGCACACCCGCGAACGCCGCGAGCTTGCCCAATGTCTTGGGGTCGGCGGGCGCGTCGGGGCCGCCCGCCACCATGTCATGGAACTGGTGGAACAGCGCCTCCGCCGCGGCGCTGGTCTTACCCTGAACCGCCTGCGTCATCAGGGACGCCGACGCCTGCGAGATGGCGCACCCCGCGCCCTGGAACCCGATCTCGCCGATCACGTCGCCGTCGAGGCGCACGTAGAGCGTGATGTGATCCCCGCACAAGGGATTGTCTCCTTCAGCGGTGCGGTTGGCGGTGGCGAGCTTCTTGAAGTTCCGCGGACTGCGGTTGTGCTCGAGAATCGTCTGCTGGTACAGCTCGCGCAGGTCGGCCATCAGCCGAACAGTTCGCGGACCTTGGCCACGGCAGCGGCGAGGGCGTCCACCTCGGCGCGGGTGTTGTAGAACGCGAACGAGGCCCGCGCCGTGGCCGGGACGCCGAAGAACTCCATCACGGGTTGCGTGCAGTGGTGCCCGGTCCGGATCGCCACACCTTCCTGGTCAACGATCGTGCCGACGTCGTGCGCGTGCACGCCCTCGAGCACAAAGGACAGGACGCCGGCGCGGCGCGCCGCGGTGCCCACAAACCGCACGCCGGGGACCGCCGCCAGCCGTTGCTCCGCGTACGCCAGCAGGTCGGCTTCGTGGGCGACGGCTGCCGTGCGATCGAGCCCTGCCAGGTAGTCGATCGCGGCGCCCAGGCCGATCGCCCCAGCGATATGCGGCGTGCCGGCCTCGAACTTCGCCGGAATGGAAGCATAGGTCGTCTTCGCGAACGTGACCGAGCGGATCATGTCGCCGCCACCCTGGTACGGCGGCAGCGCTTCGAGGAGGTCGGCCCGCCCGTACAACAACCCGATACCCGTCGGTCCGAACATCTTGTGGCCGGAGACCGTGTAGAAGTCACAGCCCAGCGCCTGCACGTCGACCGGCATGTGCTGCGCCGCCTGCGCGCCGTCCACCAGGACCGGCACACCGCGCGCGTGCGCCCGCGCCGCAATCTCGGCGATCGGGTTGATCGTGCCGAGCGAGTTGGACAAGTGCACGACCGCGACGAGCTTGGTACGCGGTGACAGCAGCCGCTCGTACTCATCGAGCAGCAGCTCGCCCGAGCGGGTCATCGGAATCACCCGCAGCGTGGCACCGCGCTCGGCGCAAATCATCTGCCAGGGAACGATGTTGGAGTGGTGCTCCATCGCGGAGACGAGCACTTCGTCCCCCCGCTGCAGCCGCGCGTGGCCGAAGCTCGAGGCCACGAGGTTCACGGCCTCGGTCGTGCCGCGCACGAAGATCATTTCGCGCGCTTCCCGCGCGTTCAAGAACGCCCGGGCCTTTTCGCGCGCGCCCTCGTACGCCTCGGTCGCCCGCGAGCTGAGGTAATAGACGCCACGGTGAATGTTGGCGTTCTCGTTCTCATAGTAGCGGCCGATCGCGTCGATCACACTGCGCGGCTTTTGGCTCGTGGCGGCGTTGTCGAGGTAGACGAGCGGCTTGCCATTCACCCGGCGCGCCAGGATGGGAAAGGCGGCGCGCACGCGCTCCACGTCGAACGCCACCGGCGCGGGGCGGGCGGGCGCCGGCGCGGCGCGGGTCGTCATGCGGCGGCCTCGCGGGCGCCCGTGAGCAGCCGGGCGCGCACCAGCGCGTCCAGCTCCTCGCGCACGGCCACGGTGCCGATGCGGCCCAGGATATCCGTGCCGAAGCCGTAGGTCAGGAGAGCCCGGGCGGCGCTAGCGTCGAGGCCGCGGCTGCGCAGGTAGAACAGCGCGGCCGGATCGATCGGGCCGGTGGTGGAGCCGTGCGTGCACTTCACGTCGTCGGCGTAGATCTCGAGCTGCGGCTGGCTGTCGGCGCGCGCGTCGTCCGAGAGGACGAGGTTGTTGTTCGTCTGCTTCGAGTCGGTGCGCTGCGCGCCCGGCCGCACGATGATCCGTCCGCTGAATACCCCGCGCGAGCGCCCGTCGAAGACCCCGTTCACGTACTCGTGACTCTCGCCGTGCGGCTGGGCGTGGTCGATCACCGTGTGGTAATCGCCATGTTGCTCGCCGTGCAAGACGACCAGCCCGTTCAGCTGCAGCAGCGCGCCCGGCCCGTCGAGCACCGCCCCGATGTCGCAGCGCGTGAGCGCCGCGCCGAGCGTGATCGTGGTGGACGAGAGCACGCTGTCACGCGCCTGGTGGGATTGGACCGTCGCGACGTGATAGGCCCGCTCGCTCTCGAGTTGCACGCGCACGTACTCAAGGTGCGCGCCTTCACCCAACACGATCTCCGTGACCGCGTTGGTGAAGTGGCGTGACCCCGGCTTGCTGTCGAACCGCTCGACCAGCGTCGCCCGCGCCCCGGGCTCCGCGATCACGAGCACGCGCGGTGCGCTCATCGTCTCCGGCGCGCGTGGCGCGTGCGTGACGACGATCGGCTCGTCCACCCGCTGCCCGGCGGGGACGTGTACCAGCACCCCGTCACCCAGGAATGCGGTCGCGAGCGCGGTAAACGGATTCGTCTCGATCTTCGCATATCGCCCGAGATGGGCGCGTACCAGTGCCGATCGCTGCCGGACTGCCGCCTGCAGCGTCTCGACGCTCACACCGGCCGGGACCGACTGCGCGCGAATGGAATTCCCGCCAATCGTGAACGGTGTCTCGACGATGGGCACGACGCTCGTGAATCGCCACGCTTCTTGGCGCGTGGTGGGGAAGCCGGTGGCTGCGAACCGGGCGAGCGCCTGCTCGCGCAATTCGCGCCACCAGGCGGGCACGTGGGAGTCGCCGTACGGGTCCCCGTCCGCTGCGAACGCCCGAGACGCAGCGACGTATCGCTCGCGGGCCTCCGTCGCCGGCGTGAGCGCCGTCGCCGTCACGCCGCCCGCACCCAGTCGTAGCCCCGCGCCTCGAGCTCCAAGGCGAGCTCCTTGCCGCCCGACTTGACGATCCGGCCGTCGGCAAGCACGTGCACGACATCGGGGACGATGTAGTTGAGCAACCGCTGATAGTGCGTCACCACCACCGTGGCGTTGTCGGGGCGGCGCAGCGCGTTCACAGCCTCCGCCACCGTCTTCAAGGCGTCGATGTCGAGACCCGAGTCGGTCTCGTCCAAGACCGCCAACGTGGGCTCGAGCACCGCCATCTGGAGGATCTCGTTGCGCTTCTTCTCCCCGCCCGAGAAGCCTTCGTTCACCGCGCGATTGAGGAAACTGTCGTCCCAACCGATGGCCTTGAGCTTGTCGTCCAGCAGTTGGATGAAATCCAGCGGATCGAGCGGCTCGAGATTCTTGTGTTTGCGAATCGCGTTCAGCGCCGAGCGCAGGAAGTAGGCGTTGGTGATGCCCCGAATCGAGACGGGATACTGAAACGCGAGAAACACGCCCTCACGCGCCCGCTCTTCGGGGTCCATGTCGAGCAGATCGTGGTCCCGATAGCGGACCGTGCCCGCCGTGACCGTGTAGGCGGGGTGGCCCGCCAGCACCTGCGCCAGCGTGCTCTTGCCCGAGCCGTTGGGCCCCATGATGGCGTGCACTTCGCCAGCGTTCACCGTCAGGTTCACGCCTTTGAGCACCGCCTTGCCTTCTACGGATGCGTGCAGGTCTTTGATCTCGAGCATCACGGTTGCCATTTCAGCCCACGCTGCCTTCGAGTGAGATCCCGAGGAGGTTCTGGGCCTCCACGGCGAACTCCATCGGCAGCTCCTTGAAGACTTCCTTGCAGAAGCCGTTGACGATCATCGAGACCGCGTCCTCCGCGGACAGGCCCCGCTGCTTGCAGTAGAAGATCTGGTCTTCGCCGATCTTGGATGTGGACGCTTCGTGCTCCATGACGGCGCTGCTGTTGCGCACGTCGATGTACGGGAAGGTATGCGCGCCGCACTGATCGCCGATGAGCATCGAGTCGCATTGCGAGTAATTGCGCGCGCCCTCGGCACCCTTCATGATCTTCACCAGGCCGCGATAGGTGTTCTGGCCGTGGCCCGCGGAGATGCCCTTGGAGACGATGGTGCTCCGCGTGTTCTTCCCGATGTGGATCATCTTGGTGCCGGTGTCCGCCTGCTGGCGGTTGTTGGTCACGGCCACCGAGTAGAACTCACCGATCGAGTTGTCGCCCTGGAGAATGCAGCCGGGATACTTCCAGGTGATCGCCGACCCGGTCTCCACCTGCGTCCAGGAGATCTTGGAGTTCTGGCCGCGGCAGTGGCCCCGTTTGGTGACAAAATTGTAAATGCCACCCTTGCCGTTCTCGTCCCCGGGATACCAGTTCTGGACCGTCGAGTACTTGATGGTCGCGTCATCCAGCGCCACCAGCTCGACCACCGCCGCATGCAGCTGGTTCTTGTCGCGCTTCGGGGCGGTGCATCCCTCGAGATAGCTGACGTACGCCCCTTCGTCCGCGATGATCAGGGTGCGCTCGAACTGGCCGGTGTCGGCGGCATTGATCCGGAAGTAGGTCGACAGCTCCATCGGGCAGCGCACGCCCTTCGGGACATAGACGAATGATCCGTCGCTGAAGACCGCCGAGTTGAGGGCGGCGAAGTAGTTGTCCGAGTGCGGCACCACGGAGCCGAGGTACTTCTTCACCAGCTCCGGATGCTCGCGCACCGCCTCCGAGAAAGAGCAGAAAATGATCCCGAGCTCGCCCAGCTTCGCCTTGAAGGTGGTGGCAACCGAGACGCTGTCGAAGACGGCGTCCACCGCGACTCCGGCCAGCGCCTTCTGCTCCTCGAGCGGGATGCCGAGCTTGGCGTACGTCTTCAGCAGCTCCGGGTCGACCTCTTCGAGGCTCTTGGGGCCGTCGGCCTGGGTCTTGGGAGCCGAGTAGTAGATGACCGACTGGTAGTCGATCGGCGGATAGTGGACGTTGGCCCACGTCGGCTCCACCATCGTGAGCCAGTTCCGATAAGCTTTAAGGCGCCACTGCAGCATGAATTCCGGCTCGCTCTTCTTTCCGGAGATCAGCCCGACGACCTGCTCGCTGAGGCCGGGCGGCAGCGCGTCGGCCTCGATGTCCGAGACGAAGCCGTAGCGGTATTCCTTGTCGGTCAACTCCTGGATCGCCTTGGTGCTGGTCATCGGCAACTCCGGATCGCCTGCATCGCCGCCGGCGCCCGATGGTCGAGCACCGCGGCCATCCCCTGCTCGCTGCCGATCAGCTCCGACAGCATCGTCTTGCCGAGCACCTGCTCGATCAACCCTTCCAGGACACCCCAGAGCGAACGGATCGAGCAGTCGCCCATGTGGGTGCAGATCTTCAGATCGCCGGCGAACTTCGAGCAGTAGTCGGTGTCGTACAGCTTGCCGCCGAGCGCCTTCAGCGCCTTGGAGACGCTGACCCCTTCGGCGGCGTGAACCAGCATATATCCACCGGTCCGCCCGAGGACGCTCCTGACCAGACCCGCCTTCCGGAGCCGCCGGATCAGCTTGGCCACGTTCGGCACCGACAGCCCCTCCTCGCGGGCGATCTCCGCGAGAGTCAGAGGGTGGCCATTCCCGGATTTCTGGCGCCTCGCCAGCTGGAGCAGGCAACGGAGACCATATTCCTCCTGGGCGGACACTTTCATTTCCGTACTCCCCCTAACCTTCTTATTCAACGCCAAGCCTGTCAGGAACGAAGTAATTCTAATAAACGTGTACCATTTTGTCAACGAATTGATCCAGGCCTTTAAAGATCGGGAATGCCCCCTCATAACCCTGCGATCCCCTGCCCGACACACGGGAACCAACCGCCGGAGTTGGAAGCCCCCGCACGGACGGCGCCGCGGGGCCGAGCCCACGCGCGGACCGCCCCGCCCCGCGGGGGGCGACCGCCCCCCCCCGGGCGCGCGAAC
>JBGPOE010000005.1:0-88979 GCA_041487875.1 Gemmatimonadota bacterium
CCTCCAACTCCAGTTTTCTGGCGCGCGTCTGGCCGTTCCGCCTGCTGGGACTGGGTGAGAAGCGGCCGTTCGACGAGCTGGAGTTCCGGCGTGACGTGGTGCGGTTGCTGCTGCTCTATCGCCAGAGCGGCTACATGAATGCGGCGGTGGACACGCTGGTGCGACGCGATTCGACCGGGAGCGACGCGTACGTGACGTTCCGGATCACCGAGGGCGAGCCGGTGCGGGTGACGCGGATCGATCTGCCGGGTCTCGACTCGCTGCTCGACGTGCGCGCCCTGCGGCGCGATCTGCCGCTGGAGGTGGGCGATCCGTTCAACCGCTTCCTGTTCCAGGCCGCGGCCGACACCATCACGCTGCGGCTGCGCAACCTCGGCTACGCCTTCGCCGACGTGCTGCGCAACTTCGATACCGATGCGGCAACGCTCGGGGCGCAAGTGACGCTCGAGGCCGTGCCCGGGCCGCGCATGCGCATCGGTGCCGTCGAGATCGTGGGCCTCACGCACGTGGATACGAACACGGTGCGGCGCACGTTGTCGGTCCACCCGCACGCGCTCTACCGGCAAGACGACCTGTTTCAGAGCCAACGGGACCTCTACGGCCTGGGGGTGTTCCGGTCCGCCAGCGTGGAGCTCGCGGACTCGACGCCGCGCGCGATCGTCGGGGATTCGACCGTCGATGTGCGGGTGCAGGTGCGCGAAGGTTCACGCCATGGTGTGCGCATCGGGGCGGGGTACGGCACGGTGGACTGCTTCCGGGTGCAATCGGGGTGGACCGTGCATGACTTTTACGGCGGCGGCCGGACGTTCGATATCACGGGGCAAGTCTCGCGACTCGGCGCGGCCTACCCTGTCGACGCCGGATTCCGGCACAATATCTGCCCCAGCGATACGCTCACCGGGCTGCGCGACACGCTGCTGAACTACAGGCTCGGCGTCACCTTGCTGCAGCCGTACTTCTTTTCGCCCCGGCACACGGCGAGCCTGGGCGTCTATGGGGAGCGTCGCTCGGAGATCCAGGCGTACACGCGCCAGGCCGTGGGCGCCACGGCCGCCCTCACATTCAACGCGCGCCGCCGCGTCCCTATCGGCCTGAGCTATACGTTCTCGGTGGGCCGCACCACGGCCGATCCAGCGAGCTACTGCATCTTCTTTCGCCTGTGCGACGGCCCCGACCAAGCGTTTCTACGGGACCGGCGCCGCTTCGCGGCGGTGACGCTGACCGGCGTACGCAGCAAGGTGAACTCCGTGCTGGATCCGTCGACGGGCAGCGTGGTGCAGGTAACGCTCGAGCACGCGTCGCGCTTCGTCGGCTCGGACCCGTTCTACGAATTCAACCGCGGTGAGTTCCAGGTGCAGCGCTATTATGCGGTGGCGCGCCGCGCGGTGCTCGCCTGGCGAGTGCAGGCCGGGACGATCCTGCCCCAGCGGATCACGCTGTCGGGCCAAGCCGCCCGGTTCGTGCCGCCGGACCAGCGCTTCTATGCGGGTGGGCCCAACTCGGTGCGCGGCTATCCGCGCAATGAGCTGGGGCCGCGCGTGTACTGGACCGACAGCATCGAAGTGCAGGGCACCGACACCACCTACCGCAACCTGCACGCCTCACCGACCGGCGGGAACTCCATGTTCGTCGCGAACGTGGAGCTGCGGTTTCCGACGCCGCTCTTCCCCGAGCGCATGCGGGCAGCCCTGTTCACGGACGTGGGCCAAGTGTGGGAGCGCGGCAACCAGCTCGCGGGGATCAGCGGCGTACGGATCACGCCGGGAGTGGGCGTGCGCTTTGTGACACCGCTCGGGCCTGTGCGACTCGACGCGGCATATAACGGCTATCCTGGCGAGGCGGGCCCGCTGTACCTCCTGAACAACGCGGACAAGAGCCTCACCCGCGTCCAGGGAGTCAACATCCCATCCTCCCTGCCGCGGGGCTTCTTCCGGCGCGTCGTGGTGCAGTTCGCCGTGGGGCAGGCGTTCTAGATGGTGCGCCGCTCGCTGGGTGCCGCGCTATGGTCTGTCGTAGGGCTGTTCGCCTGTTTCCTGGGCGGGCTGTCGGCGCTGGTGGGGACGGGGGCGGGCCGCGGACTGCTCGCGCGGCTCGCCTCGCGCGTGGTGGCCGGCGCGATCGACGGCCGCATTACGGTGGGCAACGTCAGCGGCTCGCTGCTCACCGGCATGACGCTCACGGACGTGAACGTGTACGCCCCGGACTCGACGCTGGTGGGCGCGCTGCCGCTCGTCGAGCTCGCCTACAATCCGTTCGACTTTGCCGCGGGCCGCGTCGTGCTGCAGGAAGTGCATCTGGTACGGCCGTCCATCAACCTGGTGCAACACAAGAACCACCGACTCAACCTGGAGGACCTGCTGCGGCTGGGGCGCCCCAGCACGGGCCCCCAGACCCCGCCGCCGCTGGTGCTGCTGCGCAACGTCAGTATCGACGACGGCACCGTGGTGTTGCGGTTGCAGTCGGCGCCGGCGCCGGCGGATTCGGCGCTGGAAATCGAGCTCGCGGGCGCCGACGGCCGCCGCCGGATCCGTCGCTTCGAGCACATCGAAGCGCGGCTCGCGAGTTTCCGCCTCTCGAGCCCCGCCGCGCGCGGCATCCGGGCGGATGTGCAGTCGCTCGCCGTCGGGATCACCGATCCGCGCGTGCGCATCACCGACCTGACCGGCCGCATCACGGTCGTGGGAGACTCGCTCGATGCCGATGTCGGCCGGCTGCGGCTCCCCGGCTCGGCGGTGAGCGTGCGCGGCCACGTGCGCTGGCCGCACGACACGCTGTTGTACTCCCTCGACGTGCGCGCCGACTCGGCCACGCTGGGCGACGTGCGATTCCTCGACCCCCGTTTTGCCGCGACGGCGGTGCTGCGCGGGCGGGTGGCTGTGCGCTCACACGGCGCGCGCCTGCTCGAAGTGCAAATCGATCCGCTGAATTTGCGCGACGGCTCGGGCACGCTCACCGGCCGGGCCACGGCGCTGAGTGTTCCGGACTCGGGATTGGTGGGGCTGCGCCAGACGGACCTCACGGCTAACGAGTTCAGTCTCGAGTTCGCGCGGCCGTTCCTCGACACGCTGCCGTTCTTCGGCCGTCTGTCGGGGCGCGCGGTGGCCGACGGTCCGCTCGCCGACCTCCAGCTGCAGATCGATTGGACGTTTCGCGACTCGTTGGTCGCGGGGTGGCCCGCCTCCCGGGTGAGCGGCAGCGGCCACGTCGACGCATTGGCGGGGGCGGGCCTGCGCTTCCAGCCGTTCGACGTGACCGACGCGGCGGTGGCGCTGGCCACGGTGCGGCGGCTCGTCCCCGCCATGATACTCGTGGGCGAGCTCGATGCCGTGGGCACGCTCACGGGACCGCTGCTCGACGCGCAGTTCGCCGGGACGCTGCGTCATCACGACGGCGCGGGGCCGGGAAGCGTGGTGCGGGGCTCGCTGCGGCTGGATAACCGCGGCGACACCCTGGGGGTCTTCGCCGATGTCACCGCCGACACGCTCAGCTTCCTCGGGCTGCGGTCGAGTTTCCCGGGGCTGCCGCTCGTGGGCGCCGTGGCCGGACCGGTGCGGCTCGCGGGCAGCGTGGCCGACCTCGACACGCACATCGATTGGATCGCCGCGGGCGACGGCGGCCACCTGCGATTCGACGGCCGCTTGGTGCTGCTGCCGGACAAACGCGGCGCGCGCGAGGCGGCGCTCGAGCTGGCCGACGTGAACCTCGCGCGCTGGCTCGCGAACGGACCCCACTCGCGGGTCAACTTCACCGCGTCCGGCGACGTCGTGGCCGACACGATGGGCGGGGCGGAGGGCGCCGTGCACGCGCGCCTGGCGCCGTCGCTGTTCGCCGGGACGGTGATTGACAGCGGCGCCGCGGCGCTGCGGTTCACCGGCGGCCAACTGCTCCTCGACTCCCTGCGACTCAGGCAGCCGGGGCTCTCCACGACGGCGCGGGGCACGCTCGGGCTCGCGGCGCCGGCGCGCGGCGTGCTCAACGTGGACTTCGACGCCGACAGCCTCAGCTCGCTCGATTCCCTCGCGAGTTGGCTCACGCACAGCGCCGCCGCGCCGGGCGGCGAGCATCAGGGGCTGCGCGGTTCCGCGCGCGGCCTGCTCACGCTCGAGGGATCGCTCGACTCGCTCGGCTTCGAGGCACGCGTGAACGGCGATGACCTCCAATGGCGCGGCTGGGAGGTGAGCGCGGGCCGGCTGCATGTGGCATGGACGCCGCGCGTGCACACGCCGTTTGCCGTGGAGGGCGCGCTCGACTCGCTCAGCCACGGCCGGCTCGGCTTCGGCGCCGCGAGTTTCGCGGCGCGGGGCGTGACCGACTCCCTGACCTGGTTCGCGCGCTCGCGCCTGGGCGACATCGGGGCGTTCCTCGCGGGCGGCCGCTACGCCCGCCGCGGCGACACCACCGCAGTCGGCATCGATTCGCTGGCCGTGCTGCTGCCGGAGGGCGTGTGGCTGCTGGACGCGCCGACCACCCTGGTGGTGGACGATTCGGCGGCGCGACTCCCCGGGTTGGCGCTGCATAGCGCGGCCGGCACCGGCACCCTTACGGCGCGCGCCAACCTGCCGGCGCACGGCGCGGGCGCGGCGAACATCCAGCTCGAGGGATTCCCGCTCGCGGGCGTCTACGCCCTGCTCGAGTACGACACGTTGGGAGTGGCCGGGACGGTCACCGCGACGCTCGGTATCACCGGCACGCGGGCGGCACCCCTGTACACGGGGTCCTTTTCCCTCTCCAACGGCGCCATCGGGGCCTTCCGGATTCCGTTCCTCGACGGCTCGGTGAACTACCGCGACCGTCGCCTCGATGCGGCCGCGCACCTGTGGCGTGAGGGGCGGCAGATATTGAGCGTGGATACGCACCTGCCTCTCGATCTGGCGCTGGTGTCCGTGGCGCACCGACGGCTCGACGACACCCTGACCGTGCGGGCCACCGGTGACAGCGTGGATCTGTCCGTGCTCGAGGCCATCACGCCGGTGCTGCGCGCGGTCAGCGGGACGGCCACATTGGACGTGGGGATCGGCGGCAAATGGGATGCACCGCGCATGCAGGGGCGTGTGGCGGTGGCAAACGGCGCCGCCACCCTGCCCACGCTGGGCGTGCGCTATTCGGGGGTGGACGGGCGCTTCACATTGCTGGGCGACACGATCCGCATCGACACCCTGGACGTGCGCAGCGACAAGGGCCGGGCCGCCGTGGCGGGGTTCGTGCGGCTGGAGCGGCTGACGAGCCCCATTCTCGGTCTCACGATTCGCGCGCAGGACTTCAAGGCCCTGGACGTTCCTTATTACCTGACACTCACGGCGACCGGCAATCTCACCCTCACCGGGCCCGTCATCGGGGCGACGCTGCGGGGCAACGCCACAGTGACGAGCGGTGTGCTGCACTTCGCCGATCTCGTCAACAAGCGCATCGTGAACTTCGACGAGCCATGGGCGGCGTCGTTGATCGATACGTCGCTCGCCCGCGTCATCAGCAGCCAGCAGCTCGGGCCGGCGTTTGAGAGCGTGTTCGTCGACAGCCTGCACATCGACAACCTGCAGCTGCAGATGGGCAGCGACGCGTGGTTGCGCTCGACCGAAGCGAACATCCAGCTGACCGGCGGGGTCACGGTCAGCAAGCGCCGCGCCGTTTACGAGGTGACGGGGACGCTGCAAGCGCCGCGCGGCACCTACCGGCTCGTGGTGCCGCCCTTGTCGCGCGAGTTCCTGGTCACCCGGGGCACGGTGCGCTACTTCGGCACGCCGGACCTGGACGCGGCGCTGGACATCGAGGCGCGCCACGTGGTGCATCCGATTGCGAGCCAGAGCGACCAGGGGGACATCACGATCATCGCCCGGATCACGGGCACGCTGCTCGTGCCCCGGCTCACGCTCGAGGCTGAGCAGCGGGACTTGTCGCAGACCGAGATCATCTCGTATCTGCTGTTCGGCAAGCCGAGCTTCGAGCTGTCGGGCGGGGGCCCGCTCGGCGGGCAGACGGCGGCGCTCAAGAGCGCCGTGGCCAACATCGTCTCCGGCGAGCTCGAGCGCACGCTGGTGTCCGACCTGGGCGTGCCGCTCGACTACGTGGAGATCAGCCCGGGCGATCCCGCCGATCCCTTGTCCGGCGCTCAGGTGGAGGCCGGCTGGCAGATCGGCCGCAAGACATTCCTCATCGTGAACGCGGGCTTCTGCCCGAACCGCCCCGTGGCGATCAGCAATACGCTGGGGGCGAGCTTCCAAGTGCGCTTGAGCCCCGAATGGCGCACCGAAGCGAGCTTCGAGCCGGTCCGCACCTGTACCGATCTCCTGTTGCCGCAGTCCTTCGGGCGGCAGGTGGGACTCGACCTCTTTTGGGAACGCCGGTACTGACGTGACGCGGGTCCTGCTCATCACCAACCCCGCCGCGGCGCGCACCGACGCGCGCGCCGTGACGGCCGTGCGCGAGACGCTGCGCCGCGGCGGCTGGGACGTGGACGTCCTCGCCACGGCGGGCGCGGGCGATGCCCGTCGCTTCGCCGAGGAGGCGAAGGAATCGGAGTACGACGCGCTGATCTGCTACGGTGGTGACGGCACCGCCATGCAGGTGGCGGCGGGCGTCGTGGGCACGGGAACCCCGGTCGGCCTGATTCCGGGCGGCACCGGAAACATCCTGGCGCGCAACCTGCGCCTGCCCAGCGACCCCGCCGCGGCGGCGCGCCTGTTGCTCACCGCGCGGGAGATGCCGATCGATTTGGGCGTCGTGGAACGGGCCGACGGCACGCACTACTTCGCGGTGTGCTGCGGCGCCGGGTTCGACGCGGAGCTGATGGTGGCGACCGACGGCGCGGCCAAGCGCCGCTGGAAGATGGCCGCCTACGTCGGCAAAGCGTTTCGGGCGCTGCCGCACGTCTCCAGCGTGCGGCACCGCGTGATTGTGGACGGCGTGGTGCACGACGTGCGCGCCGCCATGGTGCTGATCGCCAATTGCGGCGAGCTGTTCCCGCCGTTTGTGCGCATCCACCACGAGGTGCGCCCCGACGACGGCTGGTTCGACGTCGTGGCCCTGCGCGCCGACGGCGCGCTGGACGGTATTGCGTCGTTTCTCGAGCTGGTGCTGGGGTCGAAAGAGGGCTCGCCGCGCGTCTGGTTCGGCCGCGGCCGGACGGTGCGGGTGGAGGTGGTGGAGGGCCCCGGTCGCGCGGTGCAACTCGACGGCGAGCCCGTGGGCACGACGCCGCTCGAGGCCCGTCTCCTGCCGCACGCCCTCACCATGCTGGTGGCGCCGGCGATGGCGTCGAACGGGAGGGGCGTCCGTGGCAAATAGCCTGCTGCTGGTCGACGACGATCCGGCGGTGTTGCGCGCCGTGGGCAACTACTTCGAGAGTATCGGCACCGAGGTGTACCGGGCCAGCTCGGCCGCCGGGGCGCTGGAGGCGTACGAGCGCGCGCGGCCCGACGTCGTGATCCTCGATCTCGGACTGCCCGACGCCAACGGCCTGGAACTGCTGGAGCACCTGCGTGGTCAGGGCGTCGCCGTGATCATGTTGACCGGCCAGGGCGACATCGAGACGGCGGTACGCGCGATGCAGCTCGGCGCCGAGAACTTCCTCACCAAACCGATCGACATGCCGCACCTCGCGGCGGCGACCACGCGGGTCGCCGAGAAGGTGCGGTTGCGGCGCCAGAACCAGATGCTGCGCTCGCGCGACCACGCCGGCGAGAGCGTCGCCGGGCTGGGCGTCTCGTCCCAGATGGCAGACCTGGGGCGGCAGATCGAGATGCTCGCCTCGAGCGAGCGGACCACCGTCTTGCTCACGGGCGAAAGCGGCACGGGCAAGGGGTGGGTGGCGCACCTGGTGCACAATCTCAGCCCGCGCAACGCCGGTGCGTTCGTCGACGTCAACTGCGCCGGGCTGTCGGCCACGTTCCTCGAGTCGGAGCTGTTCGGCCACGAGAAGGGCGCGTTCACCGACGCCAAGGAACGGAAGCAGGGCCTGTTCGAGTTGGCGGACGGGGGCACGATCTTCCTCGACGAGATCGGCGACCTCGCCCTCGAGTTGCAGCCCAAGCTGCTCAAAGTCCTCGAGAACAAGACGTTCCGGCGCTTGGGCGGCACCCGGGAGTTGAAGGTGGACGTGCGGCTCGTCGCCGCCACGAACCGCGACCTGATCCAGGACGTCGAAGCCGGCCATTTCCGCGAGGATCTCTACTACCGCCTCAGCGTGATGCCGCTGCATCTGCCGGCCGTGCGCGAGCGCTCGCGCGAGGACCGGCACGCGCTGATCGTGCGAATCATCGGCGAGATCCACCCGCAGCTGCCGGGCTCACCGGCGGAGTGCGACGACGAGGCGCTGGAGCGGCTGCTGGCGGCGCCATGGCCCGGCAACATCCGCGAAATGCGCAACGTCCTGGAGCGGGCGATGATCCTGGCCCGCGGCCAGCCGGTGATCGGTCTCGAGCACCTGCCGCCCGATTTGCGGGCGCGCGTGGGGGGCGAGCGCCGCCACCACGCGCAGTCACTCGCCGAGGTGGAGCGGACCTACATCGAGCGGGCGCTGCGCTACCACGGCGGCAACCGCACGCGTGCCGCCAAGGAACTCGGCATCTCGCGTGCGACGCTGATCAACAAGATTAAGGTCTACGGGCTGGATCTCTGAGACTCTGAGGCTATCGCCCGTTCCCGGCATAGGTGGGCAGCCCCTCAGTACCCGCGGCGTCGCCCGCCACGGCCAGCGGCTCGGTCACGAAGAACGCCGCGCCGAGTCGTTCCAGCTCGGCCTCCAGCTGGCGATTGATCGAGTGGTCCAACCCCTCGGCGTCGCTCACGATCAGGATGTGGCTGGCGCCCCGCTCGAGCACGAGCCTCCCCGACCAGTGGCGGGTGGCGCCCCGCGCCGCCGCCGTCGCGTCCTTCAGGAGCGTACGGATCCCGCCCAGCCGACGTGACGGCTGCGGCGGGACGATCTCGTACGCGTAAGCCCAAAGACTACTCACAGCAAACTCCTCACCCCGGATACACAACCTGCCCGCGTGTGCGGCAGGCCAACATCCTCCGACGGGATGAAAAGGGGCTTACCATAGATGGCTTGGCGCGCGGACTGACGTGCCCGAACGAGCTAGCTATTCAGGGGCAGGCGAACCGGTCAGCGTGAAGGGGTAGGCGGGGCGCTCTGCGGCCCAGTGGCCTTGTGCGCGTGAGCGGAAATCTGGAGGCGGCTGTGCAAGGCGAGCTTCTCCAGAATGTTGTGCACGTGGCTCTTCACGGTGTAGGTGGCGATGTTGAGCCGCTGGGCGATCTCCTTGTTGCTCAGACCCTCGGCAATCAAGGCCGTGATCTCCCGCTCGCGCTTCGTCATCTGCACGGCTTCCAGCACGGCGGTGGTGCTGCGCGCGACCGCTTCATCCACAATGTGGGACAGCAACGTCCTGGTTAAGGCGGCGGGAACCACATCCGTCCCCTCGGCCACCGATCGAATGGTTCTCACGAAATCATCGATGGTCGCATCCTTCACGATGAATCCGCTCGCCCCGGCTTTGATGAACGCAATGACGTCTTCCTGCGCCGGTAGCAGATCCATCACGATGACTTTGCTTTGGGGAGCTTCCTTCTTGACCGTCTCCACTAGGCGGTGGCTGTCGTGACTCCCCAGGGTCGCGTCCACCAGCACGACGTGGGGTTTGGTCGCCCGGACATGAAGCAGGCCCGCGCTCGCCCCTTCGGCGGCGGCGACGACCTTGAAGTCGGGTTGCGCATCGAGCAGGGCGGTGAGGCCCTCGCGCACCAGCCGATTGTCCTCGATCACCAACACCAGGATTCTTTGCGCCATCACCAGTCCTTAGTCCTTGCGACGGGACACAACTTCACCAATTGAGTGTAACAGGGCCCCCCCACCAAAAGGGTGACCCGGGATACACAGAGTCGGGTCATGCGGACAACTAACCACCCTTCGGTCCCCGCAGCGAGAGCGGGCTGATCTCAGGGGATCGAGTTGCCCGTTTGGTGGCTGGCCGCTCGGCTGATAAGATTACGGTCTACGGGCTCGACCTCTGAGGGGCGCATGGACAAGCCGGAAAAGCCGGTCCTGAAGGAGCACGACGGCATGGTGTGCCGCGCGTGCGGGAACGAGGAGCGCGCTTCGGAGGGCTATCCCTGCGCCGACTGCGGCACGTTCATCTGCATCATCTGCACGTTCCGCGGCGTAACGTTGTGCAAGGCCTGCCAGGAGAAAGCGGACGCCGCCAAGAAGGCCTAGCCGCGCCGCCGGCTGACTTCCCGCTCCAGATCCACCACCGATTCCCCCAGCTCCTTCGCGAGGCGTTGCATGGCGTCGCTCGCGCCGCTCCAGCCGCGCGCCGCGGCGAGCGCGTCGAGCGCGATCCCCGCGATCGCCGTGGTGCGCTCCTCCAGGTCGCGGGTGCGCACCGCCACTTCGCGCGCCAGCCACTGCTCCAGGTTGCGGCGGTCGAGCTCCAGCTGGCGGCGGCGCAGGGCGGTTTGCAGCGACACTTCCAGCTCGTCCAGGTCCACCGGCTTGATGAGATAATCGTAGGCGCCGAGCTTGAGGCATTGGATCGCCGTGCGCGGCTCGTCGATCGCGGTGAGCATGATGATGGCGAGATGCGGATCGGCGGCGAGCGCCTTGGGCACCAGATCGGTGCCGCTCATCTGGGGCATGCGGATGTCGCATAGCATCGCCTGCGCCGGGCCGGCCGTGAGACGCTCGAGAGCGGCGGGGCCGCTCTCGGCTTGGATCACGCGGTAGCCCAAGCGCGTCAGAAAACGGTCGAGCGCCTGGCGGATGCCCTCTTCGTCGTCCACGACGAGCACGGTCGTCGGCTCGGGCTTCGCGGCGGGATCGACCATGATGCGAAGCTAGTTGCCCTCCACAACCCCAGCAAGCCGACGTAACTTGGCGCCGTGCCCAACCTCGCGGCCGTTGCCGGCATCACCGCCGGTCACTGGACACACCCGAGCGGCGCCACCGGCTGCACCGTGGTGCTGGCACCGCCGGGCGGCATGCGCGCGGCGGCGATCGTGCGCGGTCGCGCCACCGGTACGCGCGAGCTCGACGCGCTCCATCCCGGCCACCTCGTGCCCCGCATCGACGCGATCTTGCTCACCGGCGGCTCGGCGTACGGCCTGGGCGCGGCCGACGGCGTCATGGGCTGGCTGCGCGCGCGGGGCCGCGGCTTTCCCGTGCGGCCCGGCGAAGTCGTCCCGATCGTGCCGGCCGCGGTGATCTTCGATCTCGGCACGCTCGACGGCGACAGCCGCTGGCCGAGTCCCGACGATGCCGCGCGCGCCTGCGACGCGGCGGGAGCGACGTGCGCCGAAGGATCGGTGGGCGCGGGCGCGGGCGCGACGGTGGGCAAGGCCGCGGGCATTGCGCGCGCCATGAAGGCGGGCGTCGGTGCGTGGGCGCAGACCGCGGGCGGCGTCACGGTGGCGGCGCTGGTCGTCGTGAACGCCGTGGGCGACGTCCGCGACGGCACGGGCGCGATCCTCGCGGGCGCGCGCGACGAGCGCGGCGGCTTCGTGGATGCGCTCGCCTACCTCGCCACCGGTCGTGCGCCCTTCGGGGTCGAGCCGCCCCGCGCCAACACCACACTCGCGGTCGTCGCGACCGACGCCGACCTCGATCGCGTGGAGCTGCAGGGCCTGGCCCAGGCCGCGGGCGACGCGCTGGCGCGCCGCATCACGCCGTACGGCACGCTGTTCGACGGCGACGTGGTGTTCGCGGTCAGCACCGCGCGCGTGGCGCCCGCCTCGCCTCTCCAGGCCGAGGCGCTCGCGGCGGCCGTGGTGCCTGAGGCGGTGGAGCGCGCCGTGCGCTTGGCGCGCGGCACCGCGGCGCTCCCCGGGCTCGGCGACCGATGACCGACCCGCTGGATCACGCGATCGAGACCGCGGCGCGCCGCTGGATGCCGGATCCGCGCCTGGGCGTGCTGGAAGTCGCGCGCGACGGAACGGGGCTTTCCGGTGTCACCACGAGCCGCGACGCGCGCGACCTGTTGCGCCGGGCCGCGGCCGACGCGGGTCTCCCCGCCGCCATCCGGCTCCTGCCCGATGACGATCCCGCGGCCCGCGCCGCGCCCGCGGGCGTCGTGACGGCGGCGCTGGCGCCGCTGCTCGGTGCCCCGCGCGCCGCGGGCGAGCGTGTGAGCGAAGGGCTGCACGGCGAAGTGCTCGCGGTGCTCGAAGGCCGCGGCGCGTGGCTGCGGGTGCGCACGGACGACGGGTATCATGCGTGGGTGCACTCGGGCTACGTGGCCACCGGCACGGCGGAGTGGGGCGACGACTGGCGCGGGCGCGCCACGGCGCGCGCGCTCGGGGCCGACGTGCAGGGGGAAGACGCACGGCCGCTGCGGCTCGCGGTGGGCGCGCGCGTGGCCCCGCGGCGCGACGGCACGGTCGAACTCGCCGACGGCCGGTCGGCACGCGTGATCGCGGGAGTGGTACGGCCGGAAGCGGATATCCGGACCGAAGCGTTGCGGACACCCGCGCCGGACTGGGCCCTGCGCTGCTACGCCGGCGTGCCGTACCTCTGGGGCGGGCGGACGCAGTGGGGCATCGACTGCTCAGGTCTGGCGCAAAGCGTCTACGCCGCGCGGGGCGTGGCCCTGTCACGCGACTCGGATCTCCAGGCCTTGGCCGGGCGCGAGGTGCCGCTCTCCGGCGACGCGGTGGGGTACGAGACGGGCGATCTGCTGTTCTTTGCGACGGCCATGCGGGTGGACCACGTCGCGATCTGGGCGGGAGCGGGGCGCGTGGTGCATGCCGCGCTGTCGCGGGGCGGGGTGGTGAGCGACGACTTCTTCGGCGATACCCCCATGGGCCGGCGGCTGCGCCAGGAGATCGTGACGGTGCGACGCGCATATCTTTCCTCGCAATGAAGCTCGTTCTCTTCGATATCGACGGCACTCTGCTCTGGACCGACGGCGCCGGCCGCCGGGCGATCCACCGCGCCCTGCTCGAGGTGACCGGCACGGCGGGGCCGATCGCGTCTTACCGCTTCGATGGCAAGACCGACCCGCAGATCGTGCGCGAGCTGCTGGTGCTCGCGGGGCACGCCGACGCCGAGAACGAGAAGCATGTGGCCGCCGTGTGCCGCCGCTACGTGGACTTGCTGCGTGCGGAGCTGGGCAAGACCGAGCAGCGCACGCGGTTGTTCCCGGGCGTGCGCGAGCTGCTCACCGCGTTGGAGCCGCACGAGCGCGCGGCGCGCGCCCTGGTGGGGCTCCTCACCGGGAACGTGCGGGACGGCGCGGCGCTGAAGCTCGCGTCGGCGGGTCTCGCACCGGAGCGGTTCGCGGTGGGCGCCTATGGGTCCGACTCGCACCGCCGGCCTGACTTGCCCGCCGTCGCGGCGCGGCGCGCGCAGGAGCGCACCGGTCGCGCCGTGAGCGGGCGGGACGTGGTGATCATCGGTGATACGCCGGACGACGTCGCCTGCGGCCGCCCCATCGGTGCAACGGTCGTCGCCGTGGCGACCGGTCATTACGACACGACGGCGCTCGCGGCGGCGGGCGCCGCGCACGTGTTCGCCTCGCTCGCCGACACGGCCGCCGTGCTCGAGGCGATCCTCGGATGACGCCGCATGACGAGCTCGAGATCAAGGCGCGAGTCGACGACCCCGCCCTCGTCGCCGCCGCTCTGCGCCGCGCCGGGGCCGAGCTCGAGTTCCGCGGTATCATGCGCGACCGGCGGTTCGATCGCGGCGGCGCGCTCGCGGCCCGCGACGAGGTCTTGCGCTTGCGTGTGTACCAGCCGGCGGACGGCGCTCCCGGGTGGGGCGTCTTGGGATGGAAGGGACCGGTGAGCGCGCGCGGCGCCTACCGGCACCGCCCTGAGACCGAGACGCGCGTGGACGACGCCGACGCGGCGCTGGCGATTCTCGAGCGCCTGGGCTACGACGTGATCCTGGCGATCGACCGGCGCATCGAGTCGTGGCGGTTGGGCGGCGCGGTGTGCCGGCTCGAGTGGTATCCGGCGATGGACGTGCTGCTCGAGGTCGAAGGCGAACCGCAGGCGATCGAACGAGCCGTGGCCGCCTCCGGTTTGCCGCGGGAGCGCTTCTTTCCTGAGTCGCTGCCGTACTTCGTCGCGCAATACGAAGCCCGAACCGGCGCGCGCGCGGCGCTCGCGGGTGACGTGCCGGCGTGAGCGCCGCGATGAAGATCCCGATGCCGGTGCGCGTGCCGGAACTCGCGCCGTCGCTGGGGCGGTTGATCGTGCCGCGCCACCTCGAGCCGCTGTGGGTACCGCTGGATGACGTGCGTGAGGAGCTGGCCACGGTGGTGCTGGAGCTGGGCGGCGAGGCGCGCCGCGCGGCGGCCGCTGAGGATCGCGACGCGGCGCTGGCCGCGCTGTCGCGCGCCACGTGGCTGGGGGCCTGGGAGCGCGCCGTGCGGAGCGCCGCCGAGCGGGTCACGGCGGCGCTGGACGACACGATCGAGCGCGCGGCGGCGCGCGTGCGCATGCCCACGCGCCGCCGCCGGCGGCTCGCCCTGTCGGGCGCGGAGCGACGCGCGGTCGCGGCCCGGCTCGGCACGGGCGGCGCGCCGTTCGTCGTGGCGCTGGACGCGCTCGACGTCGCCACCCGGGGCGCGCGCGACGCAAGCGTGCTCGACCACGCGGCGCACGAGGCGTGGCAGGAGGCCCTGCGCACCGCGGCACGGCGGCTCGAGGCGGCGTGGCTGGCGCTCGAGCAGCAGGTGGTCGCGGAGCGCGGCCGGTGGGAACCCGAGCTGGCCGCGATCGGCTCGTGGCGGCCGTCGCTCGTGCCGGTCGTGCTCTGGTGGTTGCCTGTGGCGGCAGTGCTCGTCTGGTTGGGCCTCGTGCTCGGCGGCTATCTTCCCGCACCCCAATGGCTCGCCGCACGCTTGGGTTTCTAGCCGCCTTCGCCGCGGTCGTCCTGCCCGCGACCGCGCAACAGCTGCGTCTCGCGCAGGTGGCGATACGGGACCGCAGTGGGCTCGACTCGCTCGCGCGGCTCGGCTTCGAAGTGGCGGACGTGCGCCGGGCGGGCGGCGTCCTCTACGCCGTGATCGTGGTGGACGACGCCGGCGCAGCACGGCTCCGAGCCCGCGGCCTGGCGCCGCTCGCGGTGCCGGGCACGCCGGCCCCCGCCGCGGGCGACACGTTCAAAGTGTATCGCTCCTTCGACAAGCCGGTCACGGGCATCCGCGCCACCCTCGCGGCCTGGGCCGCGGCCGACACGCTGATCCATGTCGATTCCATCGGCGCGTCCATCGAGGGCCGCCCCATCCTGGCCGTGAAGATCGGCGCGGCGGCGGACGCGCCGTCGCGACCCAACGTCCTCTTCATGGCGACGCACCACGCGCGCGAATGGGTGTCCACCGAAATGGCGATGCGGCTGATCCGCTGGATCGCGGACTCGCTGTCCCGGCCGCTGCTCGCGGCGCGCGATGTGTGGGTGATTCCGGTCGAGAACCCCGACGGCTATCAGTACACCTTCGACGTAGATCGTCTCTGGCGAAAGAACCGCCGCTCGAACGGCGACGGCAGCACCGGCGTGGATCCGAACCGCAACTATCCCGCCTTTTGGGGCCACGACAATCTCGGCTCGTCTCCCGTGAGGAACACGGACATCTATCGCGGCACGGGCCCCGCCTCGGAGCCCGAGACGCAGGCGATCGTGAGCTTTCACGCGGCGCACCCGCCCGTCTTGGCGGTGTCGTATCACACCTACAGCGGTTTGGTGCTCTATCCCTACGGCTTCCGCGACGGCGCGCTGGCGCCCGACGCGTCCGTGTTCCAGGCGCTCGCGGGCACCGACCTGCTCCCCGGCGTGATCGACAGCCTGCCCAACTCGATGCTCGCCTATTACCACCCGGGGCCGAGCTGGAATCTCTACCCCACCAACGGCGAGTACACCGAGTGGGCCTACCGCGCCCACGGCACCATTGCGTTCACGCCCGAGCTGACGGGCGGCTGCTGCACGCCCGACTCGGGGCTGTACTACGGCTTCGTATTTCCCGACGACTCAGGCCTCGTGGCGCGCGTGTTCCGCGACAACTTGCCGTTCGCGCGGGCCGTGATCGCGGCGGCGGACGACGTCGCGGCCGCGCGTGGTCCGTCCGACCTCACACCGTCGTCGCCGCGCTTCGAATCGCTGTGGCCCGAGGCGTGGCTCTCGCTCGCGGCCGGGGCGCCCGCGCCGTTCTCGCTGACGGTGCGGACCGGCACGGGCGCGATCGTCAGCCGCAGTCTGTCGGCCGATTCCCTGGCGCGCGGCCGCACGCGCATCACCTGGAAGAGCGACCTCTCGCTTGGCACTATCCGCGCCGTGCGCGCGGACGGCCCGGGGTTCGGCGCCGAGCTCGTCACGCTGGCGGGGGCGGAGAACGCCGATCTAGGCTGGACGGGGTGGCCCCGGACCAACGACGCCCTGGCGGGAGCATGGGCCTGGGCCACGGCCGGCAACGACACGCTGACGTCGCCCGTGGTGGACTTGAGCGGCCGCTCGCGCGTGTGGCTGCAGTTCTGGACCAAGCACGCGGGCTCGACGTTCACGCCGGCGCAGCACGGCGTGGTGCAGTTCTCCGCGGACTCCGGCGCAAGCTGGACGGACGTCGCGGTGGTGGTGGGAGACGGCGAGGTGTGGTACCCCGTGCGCGTGGACCTGCCGCAAGCGGCGGGGGTGCGCGGAGCGCGCCTGCGGTTCGTGGCGCTCGGGTTCCCGTGGTGGCTCGACGCGGTGGGTGTCGCGACCGACTCGACGATGCCGTTTCAGGCCGTCGCGGCGGCGGGCGCCGCCGACGTTTCGGAGAATCCCGTCAAGAGCGATCTCGTGGTGATCACATGGCCCGCGGGCACGGGCCCCGTGCGCGTGGGGATCTACACGTTCGCCGGCGCGCCGGTGCTGCGCGCCAGCGTGGCGGCGGGTCTGAGCGAGTACGATTGGGATCTCACCATCGGGAGCCGGCACGTACCGAACGGCGCGTATCTCATCGTGGTGGAAGTGGACGGCAAGACCTACCGCCGGCGGCTGTTCGTCACGAGGCCCGGACCGTGACGGCCGGGGGCGTGGGCGTGGACCTCGTGGAAGTGCAGCGCATCCAGGACATGCTGGCCGACAAGGGCGCGCACGTCTACGAGCGGCTACTCACGCCCGCCGAGCGGGCGTACTGCGAGAGCCGGCCCGATCCGGCGACGCACGTGGCGGTGCGGCTCGCCGCCAAGGAAGCGGTCTACAAGGCCCTGCAGGGATCCGAGGCCGCGCGCGGCATCGGCTGGCGCGACATCGAGGTGATTCGCGCCCCGGATGGCCGCCCCGACGTGGCGCTGAGCGGGCTCGCGGCCGAGCGGGCGCGCGAGCTGGGCGTCAGCGCCGTGCTGCTCTCACTCAGTCACACGCACCAGGCGGCGGTGGCGGTCGCCGTGCTGGTTACAGGTTCGCCTCCAGCCACTGCGTGAACAGGCCGAACAGGTTCTCACGCGTGGCACCCCCCGTGATCGAGTGCGTCTTGTTGGGATAGATCCGGAACTCGAACTGCTTGTTGGCGGCTTCCAGCGCCTGCACCAGCCGCACCGAGTTTTGGAAATGCACGTTATCGTCTCCCGTGCCGTGCACCAGCAGGAACTTGCCCTTCAGGCGATCGGCGTATGTGAGCGGTGCCCCGTCGGTGTAGCCCCGCGGGTTTTCCTGCGGTGTGCGCATGTAGCGCTCGGTGTAGATCGTGTCGTAGAAGCGCCAGTCGGTCACCGGTGCCACGGCCAGGGCCGCTGCGAACACGCCGTCACCCCGGAACATCGACAGCGACGACATGTACCCGCCGTAACTCCATCCCCAAATGCCGATGCGCGCCGGATCGACGTACGTCTGGCGGCCGAACCAGCGCGCGGCGGCGATCTGGTCGTCGGATTCGAGCGTCCCGAGGTGGAGATAGGTGGCCTTCTTGAACTTCGCTCCACGGGCGCCGGTGCCGCGGTTGTCCACGCTCGCCACGAGATAGCCGGCCTGCGCCAGCTGCTGGTGCCAGACGTAGGTCTGGCCGCCCCAGGCGTCGATCACCGTTTGCGAGCCGGGGCCGCCGTACACGCTCAGGAGCAGCGGGTAACGCTTGGCCGGGTCGAAGTTCGGCGGCTTGATGATCCAGGCGTTGAGCGGCGTGCCGTCCGCGCCCGTGACTTGGATGAATTCAGGAGCGCGCGTACCGAGTGAATCCACGCGCGCGATCAGCACGTGGTCGTCCGCGATGGTCCGGACCAGCGCGCCGTCGGCACGCCGCAACGTCTCCACGGGCGGCACACCCGCGCGGGAGTAGGTGTCGACATAGAGCGAATGGTCGGCGCTGAACTCGGGGCTGTGCACGCCGGGACCGGTGGCGATGCGCGTGAGATGCGTGCCGTCGAGGGCGACGCGCAGGATGGGCCGGGTCATCGGGTTGTCGATCGCACCGGAGAAGAACACGACGCGTTGCCGCTCGTCCACGCCGTAGACGCCGCTGACATCCCAGCCGCCCGGCGTCACGCGCCGCACCAGCGACCCATCGCGGTTGAAGAGGTAGAGCTGGTCCGTGCCGTCGCGCTCGCTCTCGAACAGGAACTGCTTGCCGCCGCCGATCCAGGTCGGCGTGTGCGCGTCGACCCAGGCGGAGTCGCGGTCGGTCATGACGACGCGAGACGCACCCGTCGTGACGCTCGCGAGCAGGAGGTCGAGCTGGTTCTGATGGCGATTGAGGCGCGTGAGCCACAACTCGGCCGGCGCGCCGGCAAAGCCGGCGTCGGCCACGTAGATGTCCTTGTCGGGTCCCAAGTCCATCCAGGTCGTCGCCCCGTTGGTCACGTCCACCACGCCGATCTGCACCTGTGAGTTGCGCTCGCCCGCCTTGGGATAGCGCACGGGCTCGAGCGCCGGGTGGAGCGAGTCCATATCGAGCAGGTAGAACGGCTGGATCGGCGACTGATCGAGCCGCCAGAACGCGATGCGCCGCGAATCGGGGCTCCAGCGCCAGGCATCGCGCAGGTCGAGCTCTTCTTCATACACCCAATCCGACGTGCCGTTGATGACGTCCGCGCTGCCGTCGCTCGTGAGCTGGCGCTCGGCGCCGGTCGCGAGATCGGAGACGAACAGATTGTTGTCGCGCACGAAGCCCACCAGCCGGCCATCGGGTGAGAGCTTGGCGAATTGCTGATAGCCCGCGCTCACGCTCACCGGCTGGAGCTTCTTGGCGCGCAAGTCCCACACGTAGAACGTGCCCTTGGTATTGCGCCGCCACACGCGGACCGAGTTCGTGAAGATGAGGACCTTGGCGCCGTCGGCCGAGAAGCGATAGTCCTCGATCGCCACGGGCGTGCTGCCGCCGGGCGGGACCAGGTCGGTGCCCGCGATCACGAGCGTGCGCACGCCGCTCGCCGCGTTCACACGGTACAGGCTGGTGCGGCCCGAGTCGTCCGCCTCGGTCGTGGTGAAGTAGGGACCCTGATCGGCCCATTGGACGGGGACGAGGTCGGGCGCGAAGTCGCGCGTGCCCCAGATGCGGTGGACGTCGAGCGGGGCGCGTTGCGCGGTGAGCGGGGCGACCGCAACGACGCCGAGCGTCGCGACGCAAGCGATGATGGAGCGCGGTGCGTTCATGGCGAAGAAACTACTCGCGCCCGGCGCGTCTTGAATTCTGGTTCGGGCGGGGCTAGACTTCGACGCACACCTATTGAAAATCATTCTCATCCATCGTAACTGGCTCATCGGATTGGGGTTGGTCGCCTGCCTCACCACGACACTCGGGGGGCAGGCGACTGATTCTCTGTCCGCCGCGCGGCGCGTCGTGGCGGCCGCGGCACTGGCCGCCAAAGAGTACCGCGGCGGCGTGGCGCCACACGGCGGACGGATCACCGCCGCGGCCGAAGTGGACGAAGCCCAGCAATTCATCGACCAGGCGAGGCTCGACGTGCCGTATCTGCCGCGCGCGGTCCGCGCGGCCAGCGACTCGGCGCTCACGGTGCTCGCCGCGGCGATCGGCCGGGCGGCGGATCCCGATTCCATCGCGCGCTGGGCCGACGCGCTGGGTGCGAGCATCGCGGTTGCCGTGGGCGGCAAGCTCGAGCGCATGCCGACTCAGCCGCCGTCGCTGGCACGCGGCCACGCGGTATTCCAAGAGCAGTGCGCCGCCTGCCACGGCGCCGCCGGCCACGGCGACGGTCCCAAAGCCGCGCGCCTCGTGGGCCCGCACCCCGCCGATCTCGCCGACCCCGCAATCATGGGCGCGCTCGCGCCGCTCGACATCTACCGCAAGGTCACGATCGGCGTGGCGGGCACGGCCATGCCGCAATTCGAGGAAACGCTGTCGGAGGGCGACCGCTGGGCGGTCACGGCCTACGTCGCGACGCTGCAGTACGGCGGCTCGGCCACCGCGGCGACGTTCGCGGCGGTGCGGCGCCAGCTCGACTCCGCCCTGGCGCAACGCTCCGACAAGACGGTGTTCGACGCCTATCTCACCTTCGAGCAGGTCGAGACCGATTTGCGCGCCCGCGACGCCGGGCTCACGTCGCGGCTGGAAGACGAATTCGCGAAGCTGCGGGCCCGTATCGAGGGCGGCGGCAGCACCGCGGAGCTGGCGGCGTTGCACGGCGTGCTGCTCGCTGACCTGGAGCGGGCCGAGCGCGTGGTGTCGGACCGCCCGTCCGCTCCCAATCTCGTGGTCACGTCGTTCCTGCTACTGCTGCGCGAAGGCTTCGAAGCGATCCTGATCGTGGGAGCGTTGGTGACGTTTCTCGGCAAGGCGGGCGCGAGCGAGCGCCGCCACGAAGTGGCGTGGGGTGCGTGGCTCGCCGTCCTCGCAAGCGGCGTCACGGCCGTGGTGGTGGAGTTGTTGTTCCACGTCTCGGCGGGCCAGCGCGAAGCGCTGGAGGGTTTCACCATGCTGCTCGCCGTGCTCGTGCTGTTCTACGTCAGCTATTGGCTGCTCTCCAAGATCGAGGCGGACAAGTGGAGCGCCTTCCTCAAGGGGAAGATCACCGACGCCCTCACGTCGGGCTCGGGATTGGCACTCGGCTCGGTGGCGTTCCTCGCTGTGTACCGCGAGGGGTTCGAAACCATCCTCTTCTACAAGGCGCTGCTCTCGTCCGCGGGAACGGGCGAAGCGGGTGCGGTGGCGCTGGGGATCGCGCTGGGCGCGGTGGCGCTCGTGCTGCTCTATCTCGCCATCAACCGCTGGGGCATGCGCATCCCGATGCGGCCGTTCTTCGCCGTCACCGGCATGCTGTTGTACTACATGGCGTTCGTTTTCGCGGGGGAGGGGATCAAGGATCTGCAGGAGGCCGGAATGGTCGGCCTCACGGTGCTGGAAGGGTGGCCGCGCGTGCCGGCGCTGGGCATCTACCCCACGGCCCAGTCGCTCGCGGTGCAAGGATTGCTCGTGGTGTTGGCGCTGGTCGCTTTCGCGTGGTTGCGTGTGCGCCGCGGAGCCTCAACCGCCCGCTGAGGTCACCGGGGGCCGCGGTGCCAACGCCTTCGCCGCCGCGACGCCCAGCGTGTCGGCGTTACGCCAGCGATTCACGAGGTAGAGCCCCACCAGCACCAGTCCCACGCTCGTCGCTTGCGCGAGGGTGAACGGTCCGAGCACGCGATCGTCCTTGGCGCGCACGAATTCCACGAGGAACCGCTCCAGCCCGCCCAGCACCAGGTAGCAACCAGCCAGCCAGCCCGTGCCGTGCGCGTGATCGCGCTGGCGCCACAGCCACCAGAACACCAGCAACATCGCGATGGTCTCATAGATCTGGGTGGGGTGCACGGCGAACAGCTGGTCGGGGGGCGTGCCCGCCGGCAGCGGCACGTGCAGGGCGGTGAGCTCGGCTGCCGTCGTGGGCGGCAGACCCTGGGGGAACTTCATCGCCCACGGCAGCGAGCTGGGGATGCCGTAGTCGTCGTTCACGAGGAAGCAGCCGACGCGCCCCAGCGCGTAGCCCAACGCGAGCGGCGCGGCGCACAGCTCCATCGTGAAGCGTGTGGGGACGCGCTTGAGCCAGCCCAGCAGCAGAATGCCCGTCGTGCCGCCGAGAAACCCGCCGTACCAGACGAAGCCGCCGCGATGAAACGGTGACTCCCCGGTGAGCCCGACGTACCAGAGCTTCGCGCCGATCAGGCCGCCGACCACGGCCGCCATTACGATGTCGGCCGCGTACTCCTGGTTCAGCCCGCGGCGCTGCAGCTGCAGCTGGATGGCCCAGCCCGCCATCAGGAACGCCGCCATCATCATCAGGCCGTAGCCCGTGAGATCGAAGTTGCCGAGCACGGGCCAGCGGCCGAGGTGCAGGATGAAAGGGTAGACGGTCATGAGGAACGCGGCGTGCGGAATGTGGAATGCGGAACGGGATCGGCGGTCTCGAGTCCTGGCAAGGGCAAGTCAGCCCGCGCGTCGAGGGTCCAGTCGCTGCGCTCGCCCTGGGTGAGGCGGTGCCAGCCCGCGCGGGCGATCATGGCGGCGTTGTCGGCGTTGAGTCGCGGACTCGCGACGGCGACGCGCGCCTGGCCCGCGAGCCGCTCGACGGCGAGTGCCGCGAGGGCGCGACTGCAGGCTACACCCCCGCCGAGCACCGCCGTGCCATAACCGGTCGCCGCCACGGCGCGCTGCAACTTGGTCACGAGCACGTCGAGCACGGCGTCCTGGAATGCGCGCGCCAGGTGGGCTCGGTCGGCGTCCAGGTCCTTGCTCTGCCGCACGGCGTGGAGCACCGCGGTCTTCAGTCCCGAAAACGAGAACTCGAATCCTTGGTCTTTCATCGGCCGGGGGAAGGTGAAGCGAGCGGGGTCGCCTTGGCGCGCCAGCCGCTCGACCTCCGGCCCGCCCGGGTACCCGAGCCCCAACAGCGTGGCCACCTTGTCGAATGCTTCCCCGGCGGCGTCGTCGCGCGTCTGGCCCAGCAGGCGGTAGCGGCCCCACGCCGGCACGTCGAGCAGCAGCGTGTGCCCGCCCGAGACCAGCAGGGCGACGAACGGCGGCTCGAGCTCGGGGTCTTCCACGGCGGGCGCGAATAAGTGGCCCTCGAGGTGGTTCACGCCGATGAGCGCGCGGTCCCGCGCGTAGGCGAGGGTCTTGGCGTAGACCACACCGACGAGCAACGCGCCCACCAGCCCCGGCCCCGCGGTGACGGCGACGGCGTCCACGGCGTCGAGCCGCAGCCCCGCCTGCGCCAGTGCGCGGTCCACCACCGCCGGCAGGGCCGCGAGGTGAGCGCGGCTCGCCAGCTCGGGCACCACGCCGCCGAAAACCTGATGGATGTCCTGGGACAGAATGACCAGGCTCGCGAGCTCCGGCTTGCGGCCGCCGCCCGCCACCAGCACGGCGGCGGACGTTTCGTCGCACGACGTCTCGATGCCCAGGACGACGTCAGTCACGCCCGGGCGTCCGCCGGCGCAGCACGACCGAGTCGGGCACGGCGCGCGCCAGCACGCCGCGGGGCCCGACGACGGTGAGCCTGACGTACGCGCCGTCCTTCACGGGCCCGGTCGCATGCGCGATGACCTTCACGCTGTCGCGCGACAACCCCTGCACCACGTCAGGCGGTCCCCGCACCACCACCGCCACGCGCGCCGGAATGAGGACGAAGCCCGCAATGCCGCCGGCGCCGGTCACCACTGGGATCCCGGCGAACGAGCGCTCGACCACGGCTCCCAGCTCACCCGAGATGTCGACCGTCTTGGGCGAGATCCGCACGATGCCGAGCACGCTGGTGTCGATCGCGACGGTGCGCGTGAACGGGCCGTCCACACTCGAGATCGTGGTCGGCACGGTGGTGAGTGACTCGATCGTCGCGAGGTTCTGCTCGGGACCGATCACGACCGCTTGGCTGGGGGTCACCGACAGGCCGCCGTGCAGCGTGTAGCCGGACTCGGCTTGCATGCTCACCACCGGCACGACACGCACCGTCTTGCGGCTCACGCTGTCGAGCCGCACGGTGATCTCCCGCGGCGTGATGTCGATGACGACGACGTCCGCGCCCTTGGGGACCGGGACGTCGCTGGTGGCGAGCCGCAGCGTCCACTGCGTGCCGGTCAGCGTGTCGGGAACCGCTTTGGTCACCACCCGCTGCAGCGTCCGCAGTTTGAGCAGCTCGCTGCCGCGCCCGGACACCACCACGGCCACCGGCGGCAACGCCTCCTGCAGCGTGCGGCCCGGCGGCAGCTGCAGCGCCAGGCGGGCGGCGAACGACTGCGTGATCGGCTGCTGCAGCGCGACGGCGACGTACAGCATCAGCGACAGGAACAACGCCGCCAGCTTAATGGGCCAATTGCGGGTGATCAGCTGCGTGAACCTATTGGCCATGGGTGAGCCGTTGGATGAGCGTTTCGTTCACCGGGCCGTCCCATTCGGCGGCCCCAATCACCTTCTTCACGATGATGCCGTCCCGGTCGATCACGAAGCTTTCCGGCACCCCCGTGGTCTGGTAGATCTGCTGGATGTCGCCCGACTGGTTGTGCAGGATCTGGAAGGTGAGCCCCAGCTGATGCCCGAAGGCCGAGACGACGGAATCGCCGTCGACGTCGATGCTCACCGCGACCACCTGAAAGTCCGGCCCGCCGAGCTTCTTGTGCAGGCGCTCGATCGCCGGCATTTCGACACGGCAGGGCTGGCACCAGGTGGCCCAGATGTTCAACAGGATGACCTTGCCTTTGTAATCGGCGAGCGTCGTCGCCCGTCCCGTGGCGAGGTCGACCGCGTGGAAATCGGGGGCGCGGGAGCCGACCTCGAGCAGATTCATCTGGGGCCGGACCTTGATCAGCAGCGCCACGGCGAAGACCACGGCCATCGCCCCGCTCGCGACGCCGGCCCACTGCTGGCGGTTGGTCATACGGTCACCATGCAGCGGCGGCGCAGCTCGCGCACTTCGCGGGCCGGGTCGGCGCTGCCGAAGACCGCCTGGCCCGCCACGAATGTGTCGGCCCCGGCGGCGTGCGCCCGCGCGATGGTCTGCGCGGTAATGCCGCCGTCCACCTCGAGGAACGCGTGCGAGCCGCGCGCCGCGAGCAGCTCGCGCGCCCGGCGGATCTTGTCGTCGGAGCCCGGCAGGTACGTCTGTCCGCCGAAGCCCGGGTTCACGGTCATGATGAGGAGCAGGTCCAGCTCGGCCGCCACGTCTTCCACCAAGGCGAGCGGCGCCGCGGGGTTCAGCGCGAGGCCCACCAGCATGCCGCGCTCCTTGACGGCCGCGAGCTGGCGCTGCACATGGCGCGTCGCGTCGGGGTGGAATGTGAACACGCTCGCGCCCGCGTCGGCGAAGGGCGTGATGTACTTCTCGGGCTCCACCACCATCAAGTGCACATCGAGCGGCTTATCGGTCAGCTTGCGCAGCGCCGTCACCATGTTCGCGCCGAAGGTGATGTTCGGGACATAGCAGCCGTCCATCACGTCCACGTGCAGCCAGTCGCCGCCGCCCGCCAAGGCCTGTTTCACCTGATCACTCAAGCGCGTCAGGTCGGCTGCGAGGACACTGGGAGCGATGCGGATGCCATCGGTCATTGCGGGCTCCGGGCGACCACGATGTCCACCACCGCGCCGGGGGGGGCGAGCGTGCCGGCCGCGGGCTTCTGGCCCACCACCTGGCCGGGATTCGCGTCCGTGGTGCGGCGCCGCGTCACCGAGCCGAGCACCAGCCCGGTGTCTTCCAACCGGGTGCGCGCGTCCGCCACCGACATGTTGAGCAGATCGGGCACGGGAATCGTCGCCTCACCACGGCTCACCACGAGCACCAACCCCGCACCGGGTGACAGCAGCGCACCGGCGGGTGGCCGCGTCATTGCCGCGACACCCGGCGGCGTGCGCGGCACTTGCACCGATTCCACCTGCGCCACCGTGAGCCCCGCCGCCGCCACGAGCCGTTGCGCGATTGTCGCGTCCAGTCCGCTCACGTCCGGCACCGGAATTTTGGGCGGGCCGGAGCTCGACACCAGGGTCACTTTCAGTCCCTCGGGTGCGATCACGCCGGGCGGCGGATCCTGCCAGATCACGGTGCCCGCGGACGCCGTGGCGTGCGTCTCGCTGCCGCCGTCCTGCACCTGCAAGTGCAAGGCGGTGAGCTGGTGCTGCGCCTCCGCCAACGACAGCCCCAGCACGCGCGGCACCACCTGCTGCCCGCGCAGGATCGGAGCGGGGAACAGGATGAAGAAGGCCACCAGGTAGCCGGCGAGCGCCGCGCTGCCGATGTACAGCGTCCAACGCAGCACGCGGCTGCGGTCGAGCCAGGCCGGCACGCGCCATTCGCCGAGCGGCGGCATGTGGCGCCGGACGCGCATCAGCGTTGCCGCGCGAGGCGCGCGGCGAAGGCGCCGTCCACGCCGTCGCGTTGCGGCAGCGACTCGAAGTCGCCCGCTGCCGTCACGAGAATGGGCGGCACCGCCCCCGGCACCGGGGCGCGCCGGAACTCGGTGTGGCGCTCCAGGAACGCATTCACTTGATCGCCGTTCTCCTCGGGCTCGAGCGAGCAGGTCGCATAGGTCAGCGTGCCGCCGGGCCGCACCAGTACCGCGGCCGCATCGAGCAAGCGCCGCTGCCGGGCCGCGGCGCGCGTGATCGTGTCCGGCGTGATGCGCCACCGCGCGTCGGGGTGGCGCGCCATCGTTCCGGTGGCTGTGCACGGCGCGTCCACCAGCACGGCGTCGAACGTCGTCGCCGCGAACGGGGCCGCACCAAGATCGGCCGCCGCGACGCGCGCCGCTACTCCCGTGCGGGCGAGCGTCTCGGTGAGGCGTGCCAACCGCTCGCGCCGGCCGTCGCCCGCCACGACCCGCGCGCCCGCCGCGGCGAGCAAGACGGCCTTGCCGCCCGGCGCGGCGCAGGCGTCGTACAGGAGCGCGCCCGGGCCGGGGCTCGCGAACCGGCAGACCAGCGCGTGCGCCGCGTCCTGCACGATAAAGGCGCCCGCGGCGAACCCCGGCAGCTCGGGGGCGCGCAGGGAGCGGGGCGCGGTGCCTTCCTTATACACGCGCAAGCCCGCGCCGAATGGCGCGTCTTCTACCCCGCACCCCGCCGCGCGGAGTGCCGTGGCGAGCGTCGCCTGATCCCACCGCGCGGCCTGCAGGGTCAGGGGCGGCCGCGTGTCGTTCCAGGCGACGAGCCGCGCGGCCTCCGCCGCGCCGAAGCGCGCGCGCCAGCGAGCGACGAGCCACGCGGGATGACTGTGCGTCTCGCCCTTCTGGGCTTCCTGATCGTGCGTGAGGTGGCGCAACGTCCGATTGACGTAGCGCGCGGCGGCGTCGCCCGCCGTTTCCCGCGCCAACGCGACGCTCGTCGACACCGCCGCGTACGCCGGCACGCGCGCCAGCGCCGTGAGCTGATAGGTGCCGAGACGCAGGATGTCGTGCAGGCGGGGATCGGCGCGGGAGAGGTCCAGGGCGCGATCGAGCGCGGCCTGCCGTCGCAACACCCCCGCGGCGAGCTCGTAGGCCAGTCGTCCGTCGCGGTCGGCGAGACCCACGAGGACGCGGTCGCGGGCGACGCCGAACGTGGCGCCGGTGCGCACGGCGGCGAGCAGCTGCAGAGCCGCGCGCCGGGCCGCGGTGGCGTCTCTAATCCAGCATCCCTTCGACGGGCGACGAGGGCACCGCCACCTCGCGCTTGGGCATGCGACCGGCGAGGAACGCCGCGCGGCCCGCTTCCACGGCGAGACGCATGGCGTGCGCCATCGCGACCGGGTCGCGGGCGGCCGCGAGCGCCGTGTTCATCAGAATTCCGTCCACGCCCTGCTCCATGGTGACGCAGGCGTCGGACGCGGTGCCGACGCCCGCGTCTACGATCACGGGGACGTGGAGCCGCCGCTTGATGGTGCGCACGTGGAAAGGATTGAGCAGGCCGAGACCCGAGCCGATGGGCGATGCCAGCGGCATCACCGCCGCGGCGCCGGCGTCCTCGAGCCGCAGCGCGGTGATCAGATCCTCGTTGGTGTAGGCGAGGACCTTGAAGCCTTCTTGCACCAGGATCCGCGTCGCCTCGAGCGTGCCCGCGACGTCGGGCAGCAGCGTTTCCTGGTCGCCGATCACCTCGAGCTTCACGAAGTCGTTGAACCCGGCCTCGCGCGCCAGGCGCGCGTAGCGCACGGCGTCTTCCGCCGTGTAGCAGCCGGCGGTGTTGGCGAGCAGGAACCAGCGCTTGGGGTCGAGGTGATGGAGGATGCTCTCATCTTTGGACCGATCCAAGTCCACGCGTCGTACGGCGACGGTCACGACCTCGGCGCCCGACGCTTCGAGCGCCCGGATCATCTCGTCGTGGGAGCGGTACTTGCCGGTTCCCACGAGCAGGCGCGAGTGGAAGACGCGCCCGCCGATCGAGAGCGGAATGTCTTTCACCACGTCCATGGCGGTCGTCATCGGTTCATCCGCCTCCCACGAAATGCACCAGCTCGACCGCGTCGCCCGGGGCGACGCGCACGTCGCCCAGCGCCGGGCGGCGCACGATGCGGCGGTTGTGCTCCACCACCACGGCGCGCGGGTCCAGCTCGAGCGCGGCCAGCAGCTCCAGCAACGACGCCCCGCTCGTCACCGCGCGGGGCTCGCCGTTCACCACGATCTCGATCGTCTCGCTCATCCGGTCAACCCTTCGAGCATCTGCCGGGCCGCCACGTCGGGCTCCGGGGCGTCCCACAGGGCGCGAATCGCCGCGACGCCATACGCTCCGGCGGCGCGCACCGCCGCGACGCGGGCGGGGGTGATGCCACCGATCGCGACCACCGGCAGGCCGAGCGCGGCGATCGCGGCGAGTCCCGACACGCCGAGGGGCGCGCGCTCGGGATGGCTCGCGGTGGGGAACACGGTCCCTGCCAGAAGATAGTCGGCTCCGGCGGTGCGCGCGGCCTCCGCCTCGGACAGGTCATGGACCGACACGCCGATCCACCACTCGCGGTCCAGGCGCCGCGCGTCCGCGGGCGTCAGGCCGCCGCGGCCCAGCTGCACGCCCGCCGCGTGTGTTGCCAGCGCCACATCCAGGCGGTCGTTCACAAAGAGACGGGCCGGCGGGCAGGCGGCGAGACGGGCGGCGAGGTCGTAATGGGCGGCGCCGCTCAGCGCTCGGCCCCGCGCGTGGAAGGCGAGCGCCGCGCCGCCGCCCGCCGCGAGGTCGGCCGCGGCGCGGTCGAGATCGGCTCGCCGCGCGACGCGCTCGTCGGTGACGGCGTGCACGCGCGGCAGCGGCGGCCTCACGTGAACCGCTGGCCCACTGCCACGCCGCGGCCGCGCACCCAGTCGGCGGCGGCCATCCGCGGCTTGCCGGTGGGCTGGACTTCCGCTACCTGGACCGCACCGTCCGCCGTCGCGATGCGTAGTCCGTTGTCCGTTGTCAGTACGGTGCCGGGCTTGCCGCCTCCCGCAGTCGTCTGCGCGCGGAACAGTTTGATCTCGCGTCCGTCGAGCTCCGCCCACGCGCCGGGGCGGGGATCGAGCGCGAGCATCTTGCGCACCACGGCGCTCGCGGGCTCGCTCCAATGAATGCGCGCGACGTCACGCGTGAGCTTGGGCGCGTACGTTGCGTCGGCGTCTTTCTGCGGCACGGGTTTGAGCAGATCCTGCTCGAGCAGCTCCAGCGCCTCGACCAGCCCCTGCGCGCCCATCTCGGCCAGATGCTCCGATAGCTCGCCGCCCGTCACGTCCGACCCAATGCGGTGGGGGAGCTGGTGCAGGATGGGGCCCGCATCGAGCCCCTCGGTCAACTGCATGATCGTGACGCCCGTCTTCTCCAGGCCGTTGAGGATGGCCCATTCGACGGGCGCCGCGCCCCGCAGCTCGGGCAACAGCGACGGGTGCACGTTGACCATGCCGCGCGGCGGGATGGCGAGCAGCTCGGGCTTCAGAATGTGCCCGTAGGCCACGACGACTCCGATGTCGGGCGTGAGATCGCGGATAGCGCGGTAAAAATCCGCGCCGGTGGGGCGCAGCGGTTGCAGCACGGGGATGTCTTCGGCCTGGGCGGCCACCTTCACGGGCGGCGGCACCACGGTGGAGCGTGAACGGCCCTGCGGCTTGTCGGGTTGGGTGACGACGGCCACGACGTCGAACCCTTCGCCGATGAGCGCGAGCAGCGAGGGGACGGCGAAGTCGGGAGTGCCGAAGAAGACGACGCGCATTACAGCTCGCCCGCCGGCTCCGGCGTGACCTCCTTGGTGTGGCCGATCTTGCCCTTGCGAGCCTTCTTCCACTTGGCAATCAGCAGGGCGCGCTTCACGGCGCTCACGTGATCGAGGAAGAGAATGCCGTCGAGGTGATCGATCTCGTGCTGCACGGCGCGCGCCTTGTAGCCCTCGAGCGTCGCACGGTACGACTTGCCGTCGGCGTCCAGCGCTTCGACCACCACGCGCAAGGGCCGCTCCACGTCGCCGAAGATCTCGGGGATCGAGAGACAGCCCTCCTCGGCGGTCTCCAGTTCGTCGGACCGCTCGAGGAGGCGCGGGTTGATCAAGACCAGCGGCGGCGGGTCCGGCTCGCCCACATCCACGACCGCAACGCGCCGGGCGACGCCCACTTGGTTGGCCGCGAGCCCCACGCCCTTGGCCGCGCGCATCGTCTCGAACAAGTCATCCACGAGGCGGCGGATCTCGTCATCCACCCGCGCCACGGCCTCCGCCTTCTGACGGAGCACCGGGGAGCCGAGCAAGTGGAGCGGGCGGACGGTCACGACGCCTTCGCCTCCGTGGCCGCGCGGTTCGTGATCTGGGCGATGGCGCTCTTCAACACCACGAGCTTCGTCTCACCCGAGCGGATCGTCACCTGATCGTCCTTCAGGTAGACGACTTCGCCCACGATGCCGCTCGCGGTGACCACCTGGTCGCCCTTCTGCACGGAGGCGAGCAGCTGACGCTGCGTCTCCTGCTGGCGGCGCTGCGGCCGGATCATGACGAAATAGAAAATGGCGATGATGAGCCCGATCTCGACGGGCCACCACCACACGGGGGCGCCGCCCTTGGGGGCGGGGGACTGTTGCAGCGCGAGCCACAGCGAGCCAGGCATGGTCAAGTCGCGTCCGTTCTGGTGTAGCGGCGGCGCCAGTCGGCGGCCCACCGCGGGAAATCGTTCGTCCGGATCGCCGCGCGCATGGCGTCGGCCAACCGGATCAGGAACCGCACGTTGTGCAGCGACAGCAGCCGCAAGCCCAGCAGCTCGTCGGCCGTGAACAGGTGCCGCAGGTAGCCGCGGCTGAACTCCCGGCACGTCTCGCAGTCGCACGCAGGGTCGAGCGGCCGGGCATCTTCCCGGAACCCGGCGTTCCGGATGTTGATCGGGCCGTCGGGCGTGAACGCTGAGCCGTTGCGTCCGTTGCGCGTGGGCGCCACGCAGTCGAACAGATCGACGCCCCGCTCCACCGCCGCCACGAGGTCGTCGGGGAACCCCACGCCCATAAGATAACGGGGCAACGCCCGGGGCAGCGCGGGCTCGAGCGTCTCCAGCATCTCATACATCGCGGGCTTGGGCTCGCCCACCGACAGGCCGCCGATCGCGAGGCCCGTCCAGGCGCCGAGGTCGAGGATGCGCTTCAGGCCCTCCTGGCGCAGGGCGACGTGCGTGCCGCCTTGTAAGATCGGCCAAAGAGTCTGGTTGCCAGATGCCAAGTTCCCAGACGCCAAGACGCCAAGTTGCCGATGACGGTTGGCGCAACGCTCCAGCCAGCGCAGCGTTCGCTCCAGGGCGTCGCGCGACGTGGCTTCGTCCGCCCCGCCCGGCACGACGTGGTCGAACGCCATCGCCACGTCGGCGCCCAGGGTCCACTGGATGTCGGTGGCCCGCTCGGGGGTGAGGTAGCGCTTGGCGCCGTCCACGTGGCTCGTGAACTCGACGCCGTCCTCGTCCACGCGGCGGAACGAGGCGAGCGAGAACACCTGGAAGCCGCCCGAGTCGGTGAGCAGCGGCCGGTCCCAGCCCATGAAGCGATGCAGCCGCCCCAACTTCGCCACCACGTCTTCCCCCGGGCGCACGTGCAGGTGGTAGGTGTTGGCGAGTACGATTTGCGCGCCGACCGCCTTCAGGTCGCCGGGCGAGAGCGCGCGCACGGTGCCCTGCGTGCCGACCGGCATGAAGCACGGTGTGTCGACGGTGCCGTGCGGCAACGTGAGGGCGCCCGCGCGCGCGGCGCCGGAGGTGGCATGGAGCGCGAAGTCGAACACTACACCAGCGCCATCGCATCACCGTAACTGTAGAAGCGGTAGTTCTCCCGAATTGCCTCGGCGTACGCCGCCATCACCGCCTCGTATCCGCCGAACGCGCACACGAGCATCAAGAGCGACGAGCGCGGCAAATGGAAGTTCGTCACGAGCCGGTCGACCGCCTTGAAGCGATAGGGCGGATAAATAAAGAGCTGGGTCTCGCCACCGCCCGGTTGCACGCGGCCGGCGTCGTCCGCCGCCGTTTCGAGCGCGCGCACCGTGGTGGTGCCGACCGCCCACACGCGCCCGTCCGCCGCGCGGCGCCGATTGATGGCGTCGGCCGCGGCTGCGCTCACCGCATACGCCTCGGCGTGGATCTGATGCAGGGTGAGATCGTCCGCTTCCACGGGCTTGAAGGTGCCGGGCCCCACGTGCAGGTCCAGCTCCGCCACGGCCGTCCCCTTCCTTCTTATAGCGTCCAGAAGTGCCGGCGTGAAGTGCAGGCCCGCGGTGGGCGCCGCCACGCTGCCCTCGTCCTTGGCATAGACGGTCTGGTAGCGCTCGCGGTCGGCGGGGGTCGGCGCGCGGCGGATGTAGGGCGGCAGCGGCACCGCGCCGTAGCGGGCGAGGGTCGCGCGGGCGTCGAGCGCGCCGGTAAAGCGCACGCGGCGCAACCCGCCGCCCAACACGTCCACGATCTCGACGCTCGCATCCGGTCCAAGACGCACGCGGCGGCCGCGCTTGAGTTTGCCGCCGGGTCGCCCCAGGGCCTCCCACGTGCCGTCGGCCAGCTCCTTCACCAGGAGCAGCTCGGCGGGTTGCCCCGAGTCGCGCGTGCCGAGCAGCCGCGCCGGGATCACGCGCGAAACATTGAGCACCAGCGCGTCTTCCGGCGCCAGCAGAGCGAGCAGATCGGGGAAATGGCGGTGCGTGACGCGGCCGCTCGCGCGCTCGAGCACCAGCAGGCGGCTCGCCGCGCGATCGGCGAGTGGCTCCTGGGCGATGCGGTCGAGCGGGAGCGGGTAGTCGAAGTCGGAGGTTTTCAGAGCATCGACGGCTGGTCCGGCGTCGCCGGCGCCGGATACCCGAAATGCCGGTACGCCGCCGGGGTGGCGACGCGGCCGCGCGGCGTGCGGGAGAGAAAGCCCTGCTGCATCAGGAACGGCTCGTACACTTCCTCCAAGGTGCCAGGATCTTCCCCCACCGCCGCCCCAATAGTCTGCAAGCCGACGGGGCCGCCCGCGAATTGCTCGATGATGGCGCGCAGGATGCGCGCGTCCATATCGTCCAAACCGAACTTGTCCACGTCGAGCCGGGCGAGCGCGTCGGTCGCCACCGGGCCCGTGATCTTCCCCGCCGCGCGCACCTGCGCGTAGTCGCGCACGCGCTTGAGCAAGCGGTTGGCGACGCGCGGCGTCCCGCGGCTGCGCCGCGCGATCTCCGCGATCCCCGCCGCATCGGCCGGTACACCCAGGATGCCCGCCGAGCGGGACACGATCTGCACGAGATCGTCGGGGGGATAGTAGTGCAGCCGCTCGACCAGCCCGAAGCGCGCGCGCATCGGCGGCGTGAGCAGGCCGAAGCGCGTAGTGGCGCCGATCAGCGTGAAGCGCTCCAGCGCCATCGGGATCGTCTGCGCGTGCGGCCCGTCGGCGATGCGCACGTCGACGCGAAACTCTTCCATGGCGGGATAGGGGAACTCTTCCAGCGCCGGGCGCAGGCGGTGGATCTCGTCGATGAACAGGATGTCGCCCGGCTTGAGCGCGGTAAGCAGGCCGACCAGATCACCGGGGCGCTCCAGCACCGGACCCGAGGTGGTGCGGATGTTCACGCCCAGCTCGTGCGCCATCAACAGCGCCAACGTCGTCTTGCCGAGGCCCGGCGGTCCGAAAAACAGCGTGTGGTCCAGCGGCTCGCGGCGCTGCTTGGCCGCGTCGATCGCGATCTGCAACGACTCCTTGACCTTCGCCTGACCCACGAATTCCGCCAGACGGGAGGGACGCAGCGCCGCGTCGGTGAGCCGCTCTTCGGGGAGCGCTTCGGGGGTGGTGATCTCGGTGCGGGTCACCGGGTGCGCGGCACGGCGCGCCAGCGCACCGGGCGCGCGTCGGGCTCCAGCTCGTGCTTGGCGTGGCAGGTGAGGCACTCATCGCTCGCGCGCTGGGCGCCGTCGGGCACCAGCTTGCGGTTGGTCGACCCGCAGCGCGTGCAGATCCACTCGGCAGTCTGTGACATGATCATCCGTTGGTCAGGAGGTGCAGCGCCCGGCGCACCAGCGCTTCGCTGTCGCCACCGCCGTCGCCCGCCAGCGCGTGGCGCAGGGCACGATCGGCTTCGGCGGTGGCATACCCCAGCCGCTCCAGCGCTTTGAGCGCCGCCTCGGCGGCGCCGGTCAGCGCGGCCGCCGGTCCGCCCACAAAGTCGCCGAGCTTGTCGCCGAGTTCAAGCGCCAGCCGCTCTGCCGTCTTCTTGCCGATTCCGGAGACCGAGGCGAGCAGCGCCACGTTCCGTTCGACGATCGCCTTGGCCCCGCGGTCCACGCCCAGCGCCGACATCAGCGCCACCGCGAGCTTCGGCCCCACGCCCGACACGCTCGTGAGCCGCTGGAAGAAGCGGCGCTCCAGGTCTTCGGAGAAGCCGTACAACGCCCAGCCGTCCTCGCGCACCACCAGCTCGGTTGCGAGCGTGACCGCTTCGCCCACCGCCGGCAACCGCTCCAGCACCCCCAGCGGCACGATCAGGCTGTACCCGACTCCGCCCGACGTTTCGATCACCACGCCGGCCGCGGCCTTGGCGGCGAGCCGCCCGCTCACGGATGCGATCACGCGCGCATGATGTAGGTGAGGGCGACGGCCACGCCGTCCGCGGCATCGGCCGGCCGCGGTGCCTGCCGCAGGTGCAACAGCCGCGCGACCATCGCCCCGACCTGCGCCTTGGGTGCGCCGCCCGCGCCGGTGACCGTCTTCTTGACCGTGGCCGGCGAATACTCGGCGATCAAGAGCTCCGCCTGCTCCGCGGCGAGCAGCACCACGCCACGGGCGTGTCCCAGCACGAGCGTGGTGCGCACGTTCTTATGATAGAAAGCGTTTTCCAGTGCCAGTGCGGTGGGCTCGTGTCGCTTGATCAGCTCGACGATGCCCTCGTGCAGTTCTTTGAGACGGTGGGGGAGGGAGCTCGAGCGGGCGAAGCGAATCACGCCACATTCGATGAGTCGGCCGAAGCCCGCGCCGTTCCCGGCTTCGATCACGCCGTACCCCGTGACGGAGGTCCCCGGGTCGACGCCCAGGATCCTTACGGTGGGCACGTCACTGGGCCACCGCCGCCAGCGCCTCGGCGTCGATATCGAAGTTGGAGTGGACCTTGGCCACATCGTCCATCTCCTCCAGGGCCTCGAGGAGGGTGAGCAGCCGTTTGGCATCGCCGCCCTCGACCTTCACCGTGCTCTTGGGGATGTAGGCGATCTCGGTGCCCTGCACCGGGAGCTTCCTGGCGCGCAGCTGGTCGGCGACGGCGTGCAGCCGGTTGACGGGCGCCGTGACGATGAACTGGTCGCCGTCGCGGGTCATGTCGTCGGCGCCGGCGTCGAGCGCGGCTTCGAGCGTCGCGTCCTCGGTGGCCTTGGTCGCATCGATGGTGATCTGGCCCTTGCGATCGAACATCCACGACACCGAATTGGCGGAGCCCAAATTGCCGCCGTGGCGCTGGAAGCCGTGCCGGATCTCGGCCACCGTGCGGTTGACGTTGTCGGTGGTCGTTTCGATCAGGATCGCCGCGCCGCCCGGGCCGTAGCCTTCGTACAGCACTTCCTCGTACTGCACGCCCTCGAGCTCGCCCGTGCCCTTCTTGATGGCGCGCTCGATGTTCTCCAGCGGCATGTTCTCGGCCTTGGCCGCGTCGATGGCGGTGCGGAGCCGCGGGTTGCCGTTGGGGTCACCGCCGCCCTGCTTGGCGGCGATCGTGATCTCGCGGATGACCTTGGTGAAGGCGGCGCCACGTTTGGCGTCCGTGACGGCCTTCTTGTGCTTGATCTGCTTCCATTTGCTGTGGCCGGCCATAGTGCCAACTTACAACTTGACGGCACCTGGCCGCCACCGGTAGGATGTTCGCCCATGCTGCGTGTCTTCATTCTGTGTTCACTGGCTGCCGCGTCCCTCACCGCTTGCGAGCGACGCCACGAAGCCGAGTCGCGCGCGATGGCCGTGCGCGTGCTCAAAGGGGTGCTGGTGTACCCCGGCTCGATCCTGACGAACTTCGCTGCCGGGACCGACGCGGCACAGGTCCAGTTTTCCAGCGCCGCGTCGCCCGACGCGGTGGCCACGTGGTACCGCCAGACCCTGCGGTTGAACGGCTGGGAACTGAGGAGCGACGGCAAGCTGCCTGACGGCGGCATCACGATCTATGCGGAGCAGGGGCGGCGTCCCCTGTGGATCACGCTGCATGCGAACGGCGGGGGACCCGGGACCAGCTACAACCTGATCGGGGCCCAGGTGGTGGGGGATACGGTGAAGTAGGGCTTCACCGGTCCGGATCGAGCATGTCCTCGAACCGCATCCAGCGCCGGTAGAAGTACAGATCGATGAACCCCGTCGGCCCGTTGCGATTCTTCGCGAGCAATAACTCCGTCGCCCCCTCCACGCCGCCGCCCGGGCGGTACATCTCTTCGCGGAAGACCGACAGCACGATGTCCGCGTGCTGCTTGACGGAGCCCAACACGCCATAATCGTCGAGCGTGGGCCGCGGGTCCGCGCGCCTGGGCTCGAAGCGCGGCAGCTGCGCCGTCACGAGGACGGCCACTTGACGGTCGAGCGCCAGCGACTTGAGGCGCCGCAGCACCAGGGCCGTGTCTTCGTCCTGCGTCACGCGGGCGACGCCGGCGGGGGTCGGCACGAGCTGCAGGTAATCGACGATCACGAGGGCGAGCGCGCGCAGCGGATCGAGATTCTCCTCCATCGTCTCGAAGTCGGGCGCCGTCAGCGTGAGCGACGTGAGCGGCAAGCCGCGCAGCCGCACCGCCGCTCCGCCGATGCCCGCCCGCTCGGTGTCGCTCATCTTGGCGCTGCGCAGCTCGTCCACCGCCACGCGCCCCTCGATCGCCAGCGCGCGCTCCATCAGGCGCTCTTCGTCCATCTCGCCGGAGAGGAAGGCGACCGGCAGTCCCTGCTGCGCCACGCGCAGCGCGATGCCCAGCGCCAGCGCCGATTTGCCCGCGCCGATATCGCCGCCCAGCACGATCAGGTCGCGGCGGCGAAACCCGCCGCCCAGCGCCTTGTCGAGCGACGGGAACCCCGACGGCACGGTATCGCCCGTGATCTCGCCGGGACGCTGCTCGTCCACGCGTTGGACCAGAGACTCGATCGAGGGCCGCTTGGCGAAGCGCCGGGTGGTCATTCTATGAATGTATGCGCGCGGCGCGGGCGGCGGCCGCCACCGCCTCGCCCGCCTCAGGCCCCAGCACCTCTCCGGCCGGGGCCACGAGCTGGCTCAGGACGAGGGCCGCGGCGCCGGCTGTGGCGGGCTCGAGATGCTGGCGGGCGGCCACGAGCGCGCGCTTGAGCGGCGCGGCCAACGCGAGGCTGCCGAGCCGATGCTCGAGCGTCTGCAGGCGGCGGCGGTGGTTCTTGGCGCTCACCGGTGCGGGCGGCAGCAGCGCTTCGGCGGTGCGCACGGTGAGCCACAGGGCATACAAGCCGTCGCGCTTGGGGCCGCGCGCGGCGGCCGCCAGCAGGCCCACCAGCCGCTCCTCGACCGGCGTTGTGGCGGGCGTGTTCATGCGACGAGCCCGAGCGCGGCGGCCAGGACGTCTCCCGGGGCGATGTCGACCAGGCAGCGATGGTGGCCGAGCGGGCAGCGGCGCGAGCCCATGGCGGAGCAGGGGCGGCAGTCGAGCGGCCGCTCGAGCACCACGGCGCGCCCCTGATAAGGAAAGAACCCGAACTGGCGGACGGTGGGGCCGAACAGCGCCACCACCGGCGTGTGGACGCCCGTCGCCATGTGCATCACGCCCGTGTCACCCGACACGGCGAAGCGGGCGCGTTCGAGCAGCGCGCCCGTCTCCTGCAGCGACAATTCGCCCGCGGCACTCACGCCGTGGCCGCTCGCCGCGAGCTGCTGCGCCAGGCCGCGGTCGTCCGGGCCGCCCACGATCACCGGCACGAGGCCCGTGGCGCGCAACCGCTCCGCCAGGGCGAGCCAGTGAGCCGGCGGCCAGCGCTTGGTGGCGTGCGCCGCGCCGGGTGCGAGCGCCGCGAACGGTGCGCTCCCGAGCCCGCGCGCCGCGAGCCACGCGGCCAAGCGCTCACGGGCGCTCGCCGCCAGGAAAAACTCCGGCCCCTCCCCATCAGGCCGCACGTCGAGATCCCGCGCCGCGGCGAAGTAGCGCTCCGCTACGGGCAGCGCGCGGCCGTACACATCGAGCTTCGTGGCGATGAGAAGCGTCCGCGCGACCTTGCGCTTGCCGTACCCGCGCCAGCGACACGGCACCAGCCAGCGCAGCGCCGTGGTGCGGAGGCTCGCGTGCAGGTCGAGGCCGTGGGTCGGCGCGAGTGCCCGCAGCCGCCGCGCCAGGTCGCGCACCGGCTCGTCGGGGGCGAGCGTCACCACCGCGGAGAGGTGCGGGTTCTCCGCCACGAGCGGGGCCATGGCCTGTTTGGTGACGAACACCAGGCGCGCCTCCGGGTGCCGCCGTCGCAGGGCGCGCACGAGCGGCGTGGTGAGGAGGATGTCGCCGATGGAGCTGAAGCGCACGAGCAGGATGCTCAGCACGCGGGCAATGTAGGCGCGCGTTGCCCGGGTCCGCCAGTCGGACTAGTTTCTCTCCGATGCCGCGCCCCAAGCGCATTCTCTGGGTGGATGACGAGGTGGAAGGGCTCGCCGCGCATCGCCTGTACCTCGAGCAACAGGGCTTCACCGTGGAGCAGGCGGCGCACGGCGACGACGCGCTCGCGCTGCTGCGTCGCCAGCCCTACAGCATCGTCCTGCTGGACGAGCAGATGCCGGGCCGCCGCGGGCTCGACCTGCTGCCGGAAATCCGTTCGATCGATCCCGCCATGCCGGTCGTGATGGTCACGCAGAGCGAGGACGAAGGCACGATGCGCGAGGCCATCGGCATCGAGGTGGACGACTACCTCGTGAAGCCGGTGCATCCGCGGCAGGTCCTCTCGGTAGTCACGCGGCTGCTCGAGGGCGACCGCATCCGCCAACAGCGCCTGTCGCGCGATTTCGTGGCGCGCTTCCGCGAGCTCGAGGCCAAACGCGGCGCGGCGCTGGCGTGGCGCGAATGGGTGGAGCTGGTGGCCGAGCTGGCGCGCTGGGAAATGCGGCTGTCCGCGGGCAACGAGCCCGGGTTGCTCGAGGCGCTGCGCTCGGTGCAGCAGGGCCTGCGCAAGGACTTCGCGGGTTTCGTGCAAAAGCACTATCCCCGGTGGCTGGCGAATCCCGAGGCCGACCGGCCGCCCTTGTCGGTCGACGTCGGCGCCGAGTTCCTGATGCCGGTGTTGAAGTCGTCGGGACGGGTACTGTTCATCCTCATCGACTGCCTGCGCCTCGATCAATGGGAGGCGATTCGCGACCTGATCACGCCGCTGTTCGACATCGAGGAGTCGCACTACTTCAGCATCGTGCCGACGGCGACGCCGTTCTCACGTAACGCGATCTTCTCGGGGCTGTTCCCCATGGAGATCGCGGCGCGCCACCCCGCGTGGTGGGGCGACCCCGCCAACGAAGAGAGTCTCAACGCGCACGAGGCGGAGCTCCTGGCCGAGCAGTTGTCGGATCTGATGGGGAAGCCTGTGCCGGTGCGCTACGAGAAGCTGTTCAGCGCGTCGGATGCAGGTGACCTGATGCGCAAGCTGCCGGCGCATCTGGCGCAAGACGGCGTGACCGCCCTGGTGTTCAACTTCATCGACCAGCTCACGCACGGCCGCTCCGAAAGCGCGATCCTGTACGAGGTGGCGCGCGACGCCGACGCGCTGCGCGGGCTCACGCGCACCTGGTTCGAGCGCTCGCCGGTGCGGGCCGCGCTGGAGGAAGCGGAGCGCCGCGGCGTGCCGGTGCTGATCACCACCGACCACGGCTCGATCCACTGCGAGACGCCCGCCACCGTCTACGCCAAGCGCGACGCCACCGCCAACCTGCGCTACAAGTTCGGCGAGGACCTGCGCGCGGAGGATCCCGAAGCGGGCATCCTGGTGCAGGACCTGAAGAGTTGGGGCTTGCCCGCCATGGGGTTGGGTGTGCGGATGCTCGTCGCCACGGGCGACCGGTTCTTCGTCTATCCCACCAAGCTGCGCGAGTACCAGGCGCGCTACCGCGGCTCGTTCCTGCACGGCGGCGTGACGCCGGAGGAGATGATCCTGCCGGTGGCGCTGCTCACTCCTAAGGGCCACGGGGGCCGCTGAATGGGCGATCTCGCCCGGCTGCTCAAGCTGCTCCGTCCGTACAGACTCCTGTTCATCGCCGGCATCGTGGTGACGGTGCTGTCGTCGGTGCTGGAAGGGTTCACGTTCGTCCTCTTGATCCCGTTCCTGCGCGCGCTGTTCGGCGAGCAGGTGTTGCCCGCCGAGGGTGGCTCGGCGGTGGAATCGCTGCTACACAAGGTCGCGGGACCGTTTCTCGCTGCCGGGTCGCCCGATGCCGCCATGCGCAACGTGGTGCTCGTGGTGCTCGTCGCGCTGGTCCTGAAGAACGCCACGGGCTACGCCTCGGCCTACTGGAGCGTGGTGATCCAGGAAGGCGTGGTACGCGACCTGCGCACACGCCTGTTCGAGCATCTCCAGACCTTGCCGCTCGGCTACTTCCACCGCACCAAGGGCGGCCAGATCCTCGCGCGGATCATCAACGATACCGACCAGGTGAAGACGGCGGTGAGCGCCGCGCTGGCGTCGCTGCTGCAGAACGCGGCGCTGATCGCCGTGTCGATCGCGATTCTGTTCGGGCTGTCGCCGCGGCTCACGCTGCTGGCGCTGGTATTCGCGCCGCTGCTCGTGATCATCGTGCGCCCGATGATCGAGCGCTTGCGCCATCGCTCGCGCCAGCTGGTGCAGGAACGCGGCGAGCTGACGAGTCATGTGGCCGAGATGATCGGCTCGGCCAAGCTGGTGCGCGCGTACGTGGCCGAGGACTTCGAGGCCGCGCGCTTCCGCGAGCTGGCCGACCGCTACCGCAAGCGCGTGCTGCGGGCGCAGCGGTTCTCGAGTCTCACGAGCCCGGTGAGCGAAGTGTTCGCAGGGGTCGTGATCGTGCTGCTCTTATCGGTGGGCGTGCGGCTGGCGATGGGCGGCAACGCGATGCTGCGGCCCGAGGTCCTGATGACGTTCTTGGTCGTGGCGCTGCGGATGATGTCGCCCGTCAAGTCGGTGGCGAACTACCCCGCGATGATGGCGCAGGCCATGGCGTCCTCCGAGCGGGTGTTCCAGGTGCTCGACCTGCCGGCCGACGAGGGCGACCGGCCCGGAGAGGTCGCCGCGCGGTTCAAGGAGACGATCGAATACCGCCACGTGTCGTTCGCCTATCCCGGCGCCGCCGAAGTGCTGCACGACGTGAGCATCGACGTGCGGCGCGGGCAGGTCGTGGCGATCGTGGGGCCGTCGGGGGCGGGGAAGACCACGCTGGTGGACCTGCTGCCCCGCTTCTACGAGCCCAGGCACGGCGAGATCCTGATGGACGGCACGCCGCTGTCGCGCTTCACGCGCCGCAGCGTGCGCGGCCTGATGGGCATCGTGTCGCAGGACACGATCGTCTTGAACGACACGGCGTTCGCGAACATCGCCTATGGGCGCACCGGCGTGTCGCTCGAGCAGGTGCGCGCCGCCGCGCAGGCCGCCAATGCCGCCGAGTTCCTCGAGCGCCTGCCCGACGGTTACCAGACGGTGCTGGGTGAGCGTGGCACCCTGCTCTCGGGCGGCCAGCGCCAGCGCATCGCGATCGCGCGGGCGCTGCTGCGCGACCCGCCCATTCTCATTCTCGACGAGGCGACGAGCGCCCTCGACACGGAGTCGGAGCGGCTGGTGCAGGAGGCGATCGACCGCCTGATGCGCCAACGCACCACGCTGGTGATCGCGCACCGGCTCGCCACCGTGCGTCACGCCGATTTCATCGTGGTGCTGTCGGAGGGCCGCGTGGTGGAGTGCGGGCCTCACGACGCCTTGTTCGCGGCCGGCGGGCTGTACCGCCGGCTGTACGACCTTCAATTCCAGACGTGAGCATGCTGTCCGGATTCACCATCGTCCGTAACGCCGTCAAACTCGATTTCTGCATCGTCCCCGCCGTGCGCTCCCTACTCGAGGTGTGCGACGAAGTGGTGGTCAATGTGGGTGTGTCCGAAGACGAAACGCGCGACGTGGTCGCCTCCATCAAGGACCCGCGCGTGCGCATCCTCGATTCGCGGTGGGACTTCACCCAGAGGAACGCCATGCTGGGGCAGGAGACGCTCAAAGCGATGCGGGCGTGCCGCGGCTCCTGGGGCATCTACATCCAGGCCGACGAGTGCCTGCACGAAGACGGCGCGCGCATCCTGAAAGAGAAAGTGGCCGAGTGCGACGGCGACGAGCGCGTGGAGGGGCTGCTGGTGCAGTACCGGCACTTCTACGGCGGGTTCGATACCATCGCCACCAGCCGCCGCTGGTATCGCCGCGAGGTGCGCTGCGTCCGCTTAGGGCAAGACATCCGGCCGTATCAGGGCGCGCAAGGGTTTCGGGTCGGGCCGGAGCTGCGCAAGATCCGCGCGCGCGAGACCGACGCCGTCATGTATCACTACGGCTGGGCCCGCCCCGCGCGGGCGATCAAGGAGAAGCTCGAGATTTCGAAGACGATCTATCCCTGGGGCAAAGAGCGCCTCGCGGAAGAGCAGGCGCGCGGCTACCTGGAGTGGATCCCCCTACTGCGGCACTTCACGGGCGAGCATCCGCGGGCGGCGCGCGAGTGGGTCGCGGCGCGCGCGCACGATCCCGAGCGCGTGATCGGCCCGCGGCATTTCAAGCCGGACCATCTGCGCTTCTACGCATCGGACTGGATCGAGCGGCTGACGGGAGCGCGGGTGTTCGAGTTCCGGAACTACGAAGTCGTCTGACCGGCCGGCAGCTCGCCGGTATCCAGCAGACCCCGGTACATCCGTACGTACTCCGCCGCCATCACGCGATGCGTGAAATGGCGCTCGGCGTGCGCCCGGCACGCGGCGGGATCGCGCGTGCCGATGTGCTCCGAGGCGTCGAGCATCTCGGCCAGCGTGTCGCACAGCGCACCCGTGGCAGGCGTGATGATCTCGGGCAGGGCGCCGCGCCGGGTCGCGAGCACCGGCGTCCCTGAGAACAACGCCTCGATCGTCACCAGGCCGAACGGCTCGTCCCACTGCGCCGCGTTCCACAGGCAGCGCGCCCGCGCCAACAGCGCGGCCTTGCGCTTGCCGTCCACCTCGCCGACGTACTTGATCGCGCCGGTGAAGCTGGGACGCCAGCCGCCCGCGATGATCAGTTTGCGGCCCGACTTCTTCGCCGCCTCGATCGCCCAGTGATATCCTTTGGCGCTGTGCAGCCGGCCGAGGAACAAGTCCCAGTTCTCTTTGCGCCGCCGGAAGAAGTAATCCGCGGGGTCGAGCCCGTTGTAGACCCACGTCGTGCTGCCGTGACGCCGCGCGTGATCTTGGGAGAGAAAGATCGTGTGCGGCAGGACCGGGTCGCCTTTGCGATGGTTACCGTGCAGCGTCTGCACGAACGGCCGCTGGGGTGGCTTGGCGACGGGGAAGTGAACGTGGAGGATGTCCGCGTCCTTCGGCACGAACGGCGTGAGGTCGAGCGCGGGGTCGCGCAGCCGCTTGGGGGGCAGCTCCACCAGTGCGCTCGCTTCGGCGACGGTGGTGCCGGGCTGCGCCAGCAGCGTGACGCGGTGGCCCAGCGCCGCGAGCCCGCGCACGAGTGCCACCACGACGCGCTGAGTGCCGCCGTATCCCGCGACCGGCAGCCGGTGATGGCTCGCGACGGCGACGTGCATGGGCGCCATAGTATAATTACTTTCCCGTCATGCCGGACGGCCCGCTCACCCTCCTGCAGCTGACCCATCAAGGCGACGGGACAGGATCCACCCAGTCCATACTCAGCCTCAGTCAGCACCTCGCGCGCCGCGGCCACCGCGTGCTCGTGGGATGCCGCGCGGGCACGCTGCTCGCGCGCCAGGCGGAGGCATCGGGCCTCGACGTGCGGCCGCTCGACTTCACGCGGCTCGGTTCGCTCGCCGCGGCGGTCGCCGACCTGGTGCGTCGCGAGAGCGTGGACGTCGTGAACGCGCACGATACGCGCGATCGCCGCGCCTGCACGTGGCTGCGCTGGCGCCGGCGCCTGCCGCAGGCCCTCGTGGTGACCCGGCGCACGATGCCGCTCACGACGCCGCTCGAGCTCATCGCCGTGGGGCATACGGCCGACCGCACCATCGCCGTGAGCGCGGCCGTCGCCCGCGCGCTAGCGCGCCGCGGCTATCCGCGCGGGCGCATGCGCGTGGTGCCGAACGGCATCGACCTCGCCCGCGTCGATGCCGTGCCGGACGAGAACGACGTGCGCGCCGCGCGCCGCGCGCTGTGGCCTTTGGACGGCAAGCCCGACGGTCGGCCGGTGGTCGTGGTGGTGGCGCGGCGTAAGGACCAGGACGTGCTGCTCGTCGCCCTGCGGCGGCTCGAGCGGCCGATCCTTCTCGCGCTGGTGGGCATCACCGTCGACGCGCGGCTCGCGCCGCTCGCGGCGGCCGTCCCCCCCCGCCACACCGTGGTGTTCGTGCCCTTCACCGAGCGGCCACTCGCGTTCTACCACCACGCGCACGTCGCGGCATTACCGTCGCGCATCGAGGGGTTGTCGCAGGCACTGCTCGAGGCGATGGCCCTGGGCCTCCCGGTACTCGCCTCGAACGCCGGCGGCAACCCCGACCTCGTGACCGACGGACGCACGGGCCTTCTGGTCCCGGCGCGCGACCCCGACGCCTGGGCCCGGGCCCTGGACCGCCTGTTGGGCCAGCCGGAATTGGCGCGAGACCTGGCCGCGGCGGGCCGCAGCCTGGTGCGCGCCGACTTCACGTTGGCGCGTACCGCCGAGCGGACCGAGGCGGTCTACCACGAGGCGCTCGCGCGGCGCCGATTGCTCCGCGGGGACGCATCCCGTTAGGATTCGGCACGATGGCGCCCCGGACGTTTCTCCTGACCGACGAGTTCCCGCCGATTCAAACCGGCATCGCCCGGATGATGGGAGAGATCGCACACCGCTATCCCAAAGGCGAACTGCTCGTCTCCACCGGCCAGCACCGCGATTCGCTCGAGACTGACGGCCGCTTCCCGACCGCGGTGATCGATCGCCTGCCGATTCCGACTCGCAACCTGCGCGGCGCCGTGGGCCTCCTGTTCTGGTCGCGCCGCGTGGCGTCGCTGGCGCGGCAACACCGACCACGATTCCTCTGGTGCGACAGCTTGCGGCCCTGCACCTATCCCGCGAAATGGGCGCACGAGCGCATCGGCACGCAGTACGGCGTCATCCTCCACGGCGGCGACCTCCTCAAAGAGCTGCACCACATCCACCATCGGCCGCTGGCGCGTCAGACGGCGAAGGCCCTGCTCAATTCCGCGTCGGCCGTGGTCGCCAACAGCCAATGGACCCGCGAGCAGGCGCAGAAAGTCCTGCGCGAGCTGGGCCTCGACTCCCACGCCGAGCGCGTCCGCGTCGTGCCGCTCGGCACCGACCCGGAGCACTTCCACCCCGGCGTCGACACGCGCGAGGTGCGCGCGCGCTACCGGCTCAACGGCGAGCCCTGGGCGATCACGGTGGCACGGCTCGAGCCCTACAAGGGCGTGGACACGGCGCTGCGCGCCGTGGCGCGCGTGCGGGCCAAAGGGATGGAAGTCGGCTACCTCGTGGTGGGCGTCGGGAAGAAGCGGGACGCCTACAAGAAGCTGGCGCAGGAGTTGAAGATCGCCGATGCCGTGCGCTTCGTGGGCACCGTGCCGGACGGCGACCTCGCGGCGCTCTACAATTGCGCCGCGCTCTACTTGGGCCTGTCGCGCCGCGCCGACGGCAGCCGCGTCGAAGGCTTCGGCGTGGCGCTGGCTGAAGCATCGGCCTGCGGCGTACCGGTGATCGCCGGCAATTCGGGGGGCCTGCCCGAAGCCGTGCGGGACGGCGAGACCGGCCTGATCGTGGAGCCCGATAACCTGGACGCCGTCACCGAAGCGCTCGAGCGTCTGCTCACCGATCAACTGCTCGCTCGGCGCCTGGGCCAGGCCGGGCGCAAGGCGGTCGAGACGAGCTACAACTGGGATCGCGTGGTCCGCGACCTGCGAGAGATCGAAGCCCAGGTCGTCTGAGCGTGGGCACCACGCTCCTGCTGAGTTTTGACTTCCCGCCGCACGGCGGCGGCATCGCCCGCATGATGGGCGAGTTGGCGCTGCAGTACCCGCGCGACACCTTGGTCGTCTCCACCGGCCGTTACCCCGGCAGCGCCGAGAGCGATACCCGCTTCCCGCAGCCGATCGACCGCGCGCCGATCCACGCCCTTCGGCTACGCACCATCAACGGCCTGGCGCTGTGGATGTGGCGCGCGGGCGCGCTGGCGCGCCGCTACGCGCCCGGCTTCACCTGGTGCGGCAACTTGAAGCCCGCGGGGTACCCCGCGCGCTGGCTGTGGGCGCGGTACGGGATTCCGTACGGCATCGCCGTGCACGGCACCGAGCTGCTGCTGCTCGACGCCAAGATCCGCCGCTCCGCGCTGAAGCGCGCGACGGCGCGCCTGCTGCTGGGCGGCGCGGCGGTGATCGTGGCCAACAGCGCCTGGACCGCCGAGCTGTGCCGCACCGTCCTCGACTCCCTCGACCTGCCGGCGGACGGCGGCCGCGTGCGTGCCGTGCCGCTCGGCACCAACCCGCGTCACTTTCATCCCGGCATCGATGCGCGTGCCATTCGGCAGCGCTTCGGCCTGGACGGCGGGCCGTGGCTCCTCACGGTCGCGCGGCTCGAGTGGCACAAGGGCATCGACACAACCATCCGCGCGCTGCCCGCCATCCGCGCCCGCTTCCCCACCGCGCGCTACATGATCGCGGGGTCGGGTCCGCGGCTGCCGTTCTTCGAACGCACGGTCCAGGAGCTCGGCTTGGGCGACGCGGTCAAGTTTCTCGGCGCGGTGTCCGACGACGACCTGCCCGCCGTGTACAACGCGGCCGACCTCTACGTCGGTGCGTCGCGCCGCTACGACCTGATGGTCGAAGGGTTTGGCATCGCGATCGTGGAGGCGTCGGCCTGCGGCCTCGCGGTGGTGGGCGGCCGCTCGGGCGGGATTCCCGACGCGGTGCGCGAAGGCGAGACGGGGATCCTTGTGGACCCCGATCACCCCGAAGCCGTGGCGGCGGGAGTGGTGCAGCTGCTCGGGGACGACGACCTGCGGCGCCGCCTCGGCGCCAACGGGCGGCGCGCGGCGGAGACGTTCTACAACTGGGAGCGCGTCGGCCGCGATTTCATCCGGATTGACGCTGCGTTTCGGCGACCGGAGCCGCCCGCGCGCTGATCGCGTACGTCGGGCAGTGCCGGATGAACCACCCGTCGGTGGGGCTCCACTCCTGCTGCGGTTGCGTCACCACGGCCTTGCCCTGCGCATCCAGCACGAACATCCCCTGCGGCGCCTGCACCAGGCACGCCCCACACCCGATGCAGCGTTCCCGCTCCACCCGCACCAGCACGCGCCGCCGCGGGTACAGGCCCGCCGCGCCGCGCTGCGGCCACTCGGCCGGCCGCGCCAGCGCCGCCTTCATCACGCGGTAGCCCTCCTCCACCATCTCGCGGATGTGACTGAACGAAAACAGCGAGATGTGCTCCACCCGCGGGTGCAACAGATAGAGGGGCGGCGTGGTCCAGAGGCGCATCCGCAGCTCGAACTCCGACTGCATCGCCAGCTCGGTGGCGCGCGCGAACACGGCCGCGAAGCCCTCGTCCTGCGTGTCGGCGCGGAACGCGCTCGACGCCGACACGTCGACCCCGATCACGATCTCGCCGTCCAGCGCCTTGGCCGCGCCGACGGGCAGGTTGTCGAGCACCGCCCCGTCCACGTAGAAGCGGCCGTGGATCTCGTGCGGCGGGAAATACCCGGGCAGCGCGCACGAGGCGAGCACGGCGTCCGCGACGCGGACGTCGTCGAGCCCCTGCAGGCCCCAGAATATCTGCATGCCGGAGTTGATGTCGACGGAGTTGACGACGATCGGCGGGTCGAGCTCTTGGAACGTCGCCTCGCCCACGAGGCGGCCGACCAGCTCGATGAGGGGCTCGCGCTTGAACAGGGCGGGGGAGCGCATCCGCTTGAACGCCATGTCGGCGTGCGCCACCTGAAACACGTCTTTGCGCTTGAGCGCGAAGGCGATCTCACGCAGCTCGGGAATGCTGCGGCCGGCCGCCCAGGCGGCGCCGATCAGCGCGCCGACGCTCGAGCCGACGATGTGCGCCGGCCTGAGCCCATGCTCCACGAGCGCCTGCAGAACCCCGACGTGCGCGAGGCCCTTCATGCCACCGCCGCCCAGGACGAGTGTGAAGCGTGAGTTGGGGTCCACCGCGCGCCCGCTTGCCCCGAGGGTAAGTGCCCGGGTAACGTAGTCAAGAACCCTATGACGGCGCCACTCGTTTGGCGGCGGCTCGCGCGTGACCGTTGGGCGCTCGCGGGCCTCGCGATCATCCTCCTTCTCGCCGCCGTCGCCATGGCGGCACCGTGGCTCGCCCCCGGTGACCCCGTGCGCGGCGACTTGGCGGCGAGCCTGCACGCGCCGGGCCCCGCGTTTCTGCTCGGCACGGATCAGCAAGGCCGCGACGTGCTGTCGCGCATTCTGTTCGGCGCGCGGCTGTCGCTCACGGTGGGCATCGTGAGCCAGGTGATCGCGCTGCTGCTGGGCCTCGCCCTGGGTCTCGCCGCGGGCTACTACGGCCGCTGGACCGACGCCCTGATCATGCGCTTGGCCGACGTCACGCTCGCCTTTCCGCCGCTGCTCCTCTTGATCGCCATCGCCGCCGCCGTCCGGCCCTCGCTTCCCGTGATCTTCGTCGTGATTGGCGTGGTCGGTTGGGCCGGCATGGCGCGCTTGGTGCGCGGGCAGGTGCTCGTCACTCGGGCGCTCGACTACGTGCAGGCGGCGCGCGCGCTGGGTGCCTCCGATGCGCGCATCGTCGGCCGACACGTGCTCCCCAACGTGCTCGCGCCCGTCGTGGTCGCGGCGACGTTGGGCGTGGGCGGCGCCATCATGGCGGAGGCGGCGCTGTCGTTCGTGGGACTGGGTGCCGCGCCGCCCACGCCGTCCTGGGGCGCCATGGTGGCCGAGGGGCGCGACCTGCTGCGCGTGGCGCCGTGGGTGTCGCTGTTCCCGGGCCTCGCCATCGGCCTGACGGTGGTCGGCATCAACCTGCTGGGCGACGGTCTGCGCGACGCCCTGACCGCGCGCGCCGCATGACGCACGTCATGTCGCACCCCACGCGCCTGCGCGCCATCCGCGATACCTGCAAGGCGATCCGCCAAGCCGAGTTTCCCTGGACCGCCGATACCGTCTACTTGAACAACGCGGCGATCGGGCCCATCCCGGAACGCACCCGCGCCGCCTTGGATCAGTTCAATGCGAAGCGCACCGCGCCGCACCTGCTCCCCGACCGCGACATCCTCGGGCTGCTGCAGGTCGCGCGCGACCTGGTGGGCCAGCTGATCAACGCCGAGTCGGGCGAGGTGGCGCTCGCCACCAACACGAGCTTCGGGTTGAACTTGGCCGCCACCGCGCTGCCGATCGAGGCGGGCGAGACGGTGCTCGTCTCCGACCGCGAATTTCCGGCGAACGTGTACCCCTGGCTGCTCTTGAAGAAACGTGGCGTGCAGGTCGAGCTGGCGCGCTGTACGCCGGAAGGCTGGCCCGACGAGGATTACCTGGTCGAGCGCGTGGCCGATCCGCGGGTGCGCGTGCTGGCCGTGTCGTACGTGCAATTCGCCAACGGCTTCCGCGCCGATCTGGCGCGGCTCTCGGCGGCGTGCAAAAAACACGACACCTTCCTGGTGGTGGACGGCATTCAGGGGATCGGCAACTCGGTGCTCGACGTACGCCAGACGCCGGTGGACATCCTGGCGTGCGGCGGGCAGAAGTGGCTGCTCTCGCCCTGGGGCTCGGGGTTCGTCTATGTGCGGAAAGAGCTGATTCCCCAGCTCGAGCCCGCGGTCACCGGCTGGATGGCGTTCGAGGGCACGGACGATTTCTCGCGCCTCACTGAGTACAACCCCAACTTCCGCGCCGACGCGCGCCGCTTCGAGCTGGTGACGCTGCCGTACCAGGACATCTACGGAATGGTGGAGTCGCTGCGGTTGCTGCTGGAGATCGGCGTCACAGATATCGCGGAGATCACACGCGCGTCGCACGAGCCGGTGCTCAAATGGGCCGACGCGCACGGCGTGCGCGTCGTGTCACCGCGCGACGACGTGCACCGCTCGGCGATTCTCTGTGTGGCGCCGGAACGAGCGGTCGAGGCGTTCCACGCCGTCAAGCGCGCGCACATCGTGTGCTCCTTGCGCGAGGGCGCCATTCGCCTCTCGCCGCACTTCTACAATACGGTCGAGGAAATGGAGAAGGTGATCGACGTGCTGGAGGGGGCGACCTAGTCAGCCGCGCCGCCGCACCAGCGCGTAGTCTTTCTTGCCCTTCCTCAGTAGTAGATTGCCGCCGGCCAGCCAGTCGGCGGACTCGATCTTGCGGTCGACGCTCTTCTCCCGCTGCTGGTTCAGGTACACCCCACCCTGCTCGATGGCGCGCCGCGCCTCGCTCTTCGATTTCACGAGCCCCGCCAGCGTCAGCGCATCCACCAGCGTCGCGCTGCTCGCGCCGTCCGTTTGGACCGTGGGAATCTCCAGCGCCAGGATGTCGAACACGCTCGCGTTCGCCGCCCGGGGATCGAACTCGCCGAACAGGATGTCCGCGGCCACGGTGGCGTTACGCGCGAGGTCCGTGCCGTGCACCAGCGTCGTCACCTCGTCCGCGAGCGCGCGCTGCGCCTCCCGCGCGCCGGGATTCTTCTTCATCCGGGCGAGCAAGTCCTTCACTTCGTCCGGCGACTTCACGGTGAACAGCTTGACGTAACGCTCCACGTCGTGATCGTCGGTGTTGAGCCAGAACTGCTGGAATTTGTACGGCGACGTGAGCGCCGCATCGAGCCAGATCGCGCCGGCCTCGGTCTTGCCGAACTTGGCCCCGGTGGCGGTCGTCACGAGCGGCGCCACCAGCGCGTGCGCCTCGCCGCCTTCGACTTTGCGGATCAGGTCGGCGCCCGCCGTGATGTTGCCCCACTGATCGCTGCCGCCCACCTGCAGCGTGCACTGGTGCGTGCGGAACAGCTGCAGGAAGTCGAACGCCTGCAGCAACATGTAGCTGAACTCGGTGTAGGAAATGCCGGCCTCGAGTCGCCCCTGCACCGACTCCTTCTGCAGCATCACGTTGACCGTGAAGTGCTTGCCGACGTCGCGCAGGAAGTCGACCAGCCGCTGCTCCACCAGCCACTTGGCGTTGTCGAGCAAGAGCGCCGCGGCGGGGCCGGGGCCGAAGTCCAAGAATCGGGCCATCTGGTCGCGCTGGCGCTGCAAGTGCTCGCGGATCTGCTCCTTGGAGAGCAGCGGCCGCTCGCTGCGCTTGCCCGAGGGATCGCCGATCAGCGACGTGCCGCCGCCCATCAGCACGATGGGGCGATGCCCGTGCCGCTGAAACTGCCGCAGCAACATCAGCGGCATCAGGTTGCCGAGCTGCAGCGACGGAGCGGTGAGATCGAAGCCGCAATAGAGCGTCACCGGGCCCTTGGCGAGGTGCGCATCGATCCGGGGCGTCGCGTCCTGCACGAAGCCTCGCCACTCGAGTTCTTTGAGGAGGTCGGTCATGGCGCGGAATCGTACAGCGAGCGGCCGGATGCTGGCAAGCAGGTTGGCCCTTCACTAGGTTGAGGTCTTATGGCGTCCCTGACGTCTCCCGTCCTCGCTCCGCGGCCCGCCCGCATGCCGGTCTTTACCCGCGCCTGGTGGCTGGCGTGGTGGCGCGACCCGATCCGGCGCGGCCGGGCGATTGCCGTGGCGGTGCTCGCGGCGGCGTTCGGAGTCGGCCTGTCTTACGGCTCCTGGACGCGCGTGTGCGCGGCCGAGCGCTGCCCGTCCATCTCGCGCCTGGTCGGCCCGTCGGGTACGCCGCAGCAAACCTCCAAAGTGTACGCCGCGGATGGCCGGCTCATCACTGAGTTGGGCCTCGAGCGGCGCACCGTGCTGACCCTCAGCGAGATCCCCGTGCCGGTGCGGCAGGCGTTCATCGCCACGGAGGACAAGCGTTTCTACCGGCATCACGGCATCGACTACCTCCGCATCGTTGGCGCCCTCAAGGCGGACGTGCTGGCGCTGTCGTATGTGCAGGGATTCTCCACCATCACGATGCAGCTTGCCCGCAACGTCTTCCCCGAGAAGCTCACACGCGAAAAGACGCCGATCCGCAAGCTCAAAGAGGCGCGCATCGCGATCGAGATCGAGCACAACTTCCCCAAGGACACGATCCTGCAGATGTATCTGAACCAGATCGACCTGGGGGCGGGCGCGCACGGCGTGGAGGCGGCGGCGCAGATCTATTTCGGCAAGTCGGCGCGCGATCTGAATCTCGCCGAGGCGGCGACGCTGGCCGCGATCCCCAAGGCCCCCGGCACCTACAATCCGCGGCTGCACCCCGACCGTTCGGTGCGGCGCCGCAACGTGGTGCTCAACCTGATGCGCGATCAGGGCTACATCACGCCGGAAGACTGCGAGCTGTGGAAGGCGTATCCGCTCGTACTCACGAGCCAGCGCACCAACTACGGCGACGTGGCGCCCTACTTCATCGAGTGGTTACGCCAGGACCTGGAGAAGCGCTTCGGGCGGGAGCTGTATGAGGGAGGTCTGCGCGTTTACACGACGCTCGACCTCGACATGCAGCAGTCGGCAGAGCGGGCGCTCTTGGCCCAGCTCGACGCCATCGAGTCGGGCGCGTACTCCAACGGCAAATTCACCGGGCACACGACCTACCGCGAGTACATCGAGTCGGCGCGCGCCGAGGAAGACCACGGCGGCTTCACGCCGTACCTGCAGGGCGCGTTCATCGCGATCGACGCCAAGACCGGTTACATCCGCGCGATGATCGGCGGCCGCGACTTCGACGACTCCAAGTTCAATCGTGCGACACAAGGACAGCGCGCCTCGGGCTCGACCTTCAAGCCGTTCGTGTATTCGGCGGCGGTGCGCGCCGGCCACCCGGTCACCGAGATCCTGGACGACTCGCCGCTCAATCCGCCGGTGATGCAGCTCGATTCGACCTTGTGGCAGCCCAAGGACGACGACGACACCACGCTCGGCCCCATCCCGATGCGCAGGGCGCTGTTCATGTCGCGCAACCTCGCCACCATCAAGCTCGGCATGCAGCTGGGCGAGCAGACGGTGATCGGCGAGGCGCGGAGCTACGGCATCACCACGCCGATCCGGCCGTACCCCTCGCTCCACATCGGCGCCAACGCCGTCTATCCCATCGAGATGGTGTCGGCCTACACGGCGTTCGCGAACCTGGGCACGCGCACTGAGCCGATCGCCATCCTGCGGGTCGAAGACCGTCAAGGCAACATCCTGTACCGCAACGACACGCGCAAAGACCCGGTAATGGATCCGGAGCACACCTGGTTGATCGTGGACATGATGAAAGACGTGATCCGCCAGGGGACCGCGTTCACCGCGGTGTGGAAGGCGGGGTTCACCTATCCCGCAGCCGGCAAGACCGGCACCACCGACACCTACACCGACGCGTGGTTTATCGGTTATACGACCGATCTCGTGGCGGGCGTGTGGGTGGGCTACGATCTGCCCACGCCCATCATGCAGCACAACGCCGGCGGCGGGCGCATCGCGGCGCCCGCGTGGACGGCGTTCATGCGCGACGTATACGACCGCCGCCCGCCGCCCGCCGATTGGGTGCGGCCCGACTCGCTGGTGACGCGCGAAGTGGACTGGTCCAACGGCTACCTCGCGACGCCGTTTTGCCCGCTCAACGTGCGCCACTGGGACTGGTTCTACCCGGGCACCCAGCCGACTCAGTCGTGCCCCGTCCATTCGCCGTTCGGCGCCGGCGTGACGCCGTGAGCTAGCGGCGCGTGCTGCGCGTCCGCGCGGGGCGGGTGTACCCGGTCACGGCGCCGCCACTCGAGGACGGCGCCGTTCTCGTCGGTGACGACGGCCGGATCGCGGCCGTGGGCCCGCATTCCCGTGTCCCTTGTCCCCCAGGGACGGAGTCGTTGCAGTTCCGCGATGCGGTTCTCGTCCCCGGTCTGGTCAACTGCCACACGCATCTCGAGCTGACCCACCTCGCGGGCCAGCACGGCGAGCCGGACTTCGCGCGCTGGATTCGGCGGGTGCGCGAGCTGAAGCAGGAAACCAAGGCTGAGCAATTTCTTGTGGCGGCTGCGCGCGGACTGCGCGACGGTTGGGCGCATGGCGTCACCTGTGTTGCCGACACGGGCGATTCGGGCGCGCCGCTCCGCGCCCTGCACGCGCTGGGCGGCCGCGGCATCTACTATCAGGAAGTCTTCGGCCCCGACCCGACACAGTTGGCGGAGAGCCTGGCGGGCCTGCAGTCTGCGGTTGACGCCCTTCGCCCCTTGGCCACTTCGCGCCTTCGTCTCGGCGTTTCTCCGCACGCCCCATATACGGTGAGCGCACCGCTCTATCGCGCCGTGGCCGACTACGCCCGCGCCGAGCGACTGCCCCTGGCGGTGCATCTCGCGGAGTCGCGTGCCGAGACCGACTTGGTGCGCGATGGGGCAGGGCCATTCGCCGACGCACTGGCGCGTCGCGGCATCAGGTTCGACGCCCAGCACATCTCACCCGTGGCGTACCTGCACGCCCTCGGCGTCTTGTTGCCGGGCACGCTCTGTATCCACTGTGTCCAGGTCGATGCGACGGACATCGGACTACTGAAAACGGACAACGCGTCCGTCGCCCATTGCCCCCTGTCCAACCGGGCCCACCACCACGGCGCCGCCCCGCTCGCGCGGTTGCGTGACGCGGGCGTGCCGACCGGGATCGGGACGGATTCGGTCGTGAGCGTGGGGGAGTTGGACCTCTGGGCCGAAGCGGCGGCGGCAGGCCTCGAGGGGGAGGACGCCCTCCGGATGCTCACGCTCGAAGGGGCGCGGGCCCTGCGCTGGGATGGCGAGATCGGGTCGCTGGAGGTGGGTAAAGCCGGAGACTTGGCAGTCCTCGCGGGCCGCGCCCGCTCGACCGCTCTCCTCACATGCGTCGCCGGGAGAACGGTGCACCGGGCGGAGTGATCCACCCCGCGGGATAGTGCCCCAGGGTGAGGCAAGACCAACGTCTGCATAAATAGTAGATTACCTGCATGAAACCGCAGCGCCACGCGGCCATTCTGAGGATCGTCCAGCGCGAGACTATCGCGAGCCAGGAACGGCTGCGCGAGCTGCTCAAGGCCGAGGGGTACGACGTCACGCAGGCGACGTTGTCCCGGGACATCGGCGAGCTGGGCCTTGCCAAGGTCGCGTCCCCCGACGGCGGCTCGCACTACGCTTCCCCTCCCGAAGGAGGCGGCGTGCGCCCGCACCTGGAGCAGTTGCTGCCCACCATGCTGATGTCGCTCGAGGGGGTGGGCCCGCTGCTCGTCCTCAAGACGCCGGCCGGCGCGGCGCAGGCACTGGGCAGCGCGATCGACGGCGCGGGCTGGCACGAGGTGATCGGCACCATCGCGGGCGACGATGCGGTCCTCGTGATCACGCGCAGCGAGCGGGCGCGGCGGGCGGTGCAAGTGCGGGTGAAGGAGCTGTCGGGGCTCCCCGGGTAGCCCATTGACGAGTTTCCCCGCGGCCTGTATTTATATGCATGTCAATGCATAAACCTACAGGGAGCGGTTGATGGGACCTCTGGTGGTGCTCGCCTACTCGGGCGGACTGGATACGTCGGCGATCGTTCCCTGGCTCCGCGAGCAGTACGGCGCCAGGGTTCTGTGTTTCGCCGCCGATGTGGGGCAGGGCGACGAGCTCGACGGTTTGGTGGACAAAGCCAAGCGCTCGGGTGCGGTCGACTGCGTGATCGAAGACCTGCGCGAGGAATTCGTGCGGGACTTCGTCTTCCCCACGCTGCGGGCCGGCGCCGTCTACGCCCGCACCTACCTGCTTGGCACCTCGATGGCCCGGCCGCTCACCGCCGCGCGTCAGGTCGCGGCCGCGCGGCGCGCCGGCGCGCAGGCCCTGGCCCACGGCTGCACCGGCAAGGGCAACGATCAAGTCCGCTTCGAGCTCACCTACGCCGCGCTCGCCCCCGACCTCCAGGTGATCGCGCCGTGGCGCGAGTGGGACTTCCACGGCCGCGAAGACTTGATCGCCTACGTCAAGGCCAAGGGCGTTCCCGTGCAGGCGACGCTCGAGAAGCCGTACTCCACCGACCGCAACCTGTGGCATTGCTCGCACGAGGGCGGCATCCTGGAAGATCCTTCGCTCGAAGCACCGGAGCACATCTTCGTGATGACGGGCGACCCGGCGCAGGCACCCGATACGCCCGCCGTGGTGCAGATCGGCTTCGACGCGGGGACGCCGGTGTCGGTCGACAACCAGCCGCTCGGGCCCGTCGCCTTGCTCGAAACGTTGAACGACATCGCCGGCGCGCATGGCGTCGGCCGCGCCGACGTGGTGGAGGACCGGCTGGTCGGCATGAAGTCGCGGGGCGTCTATGAGACCCCGGGCGGCACGCTGCTGTACGCCGCGCACCGTGAGCTGGAACAGCTGGTGCTCGATCGCCGCACCCTGCGGCTCAAGGACGAGCTGGCGCTGCGCTACGCCGACCTCGTGTACGACGGCCGCTGGTGGAGCCCCGAGCGCGAGGCGCTCGACGCCGCCATCACGAGCACGCAGCGCCACGTGACGGGCACCGTGCGCCTCAAGCTGTTCAAGGGGAACGCGACGGTCGCCGGGCGCGAGAGCCCGTACGCGCTGTACCAGCCGTCGTACGCGACCTTCGGCAAGGACAACGTCTACAACCAGAAGGACGCCGAGGGCTTCATCCACTTGTACGGTCTCGCGACCAAGATCGCGGCCGGGCTCGACGCGGAACGCGAGCGGCGCATCGCCGCCGCCGCCGACTGATGCCCGACTCGCGGCCACCCACCGAGACGCCGCCGCACCAGATGTGGGGCGGGCGCTTCGCGCTCGGCCCCGCCGAAGCGCTCGACGCGCTCAATCGCAGCCTCCCCGTGGACCACCGCCTGTGGCCGCAGGACGTGGCCGCGAGCAAAGCCTGGGTCCACGCGCTCGGCCGCGCCGGCGTGCTCACCGCGCCCGAGGAAGCGCAGCTGCTCGATGGGCTCGACCGCGTGGCCGAGCGGCTCGCCGACGGTGCCGCCGTCGGTGCGCCCGACGAAGACATCCACACGCTGGTCGAACGCCTGCTGTACGAAGAGATCGGTGGCACGGCCGGCAAGCTCCACACCGGCCGCTCGCGCAACGACCAGGTCGCTACCGACCTACGCCTGTGGACGCTCGACGCGCTCGATCAACTTGACGCCGACCTCGCGACCCTGGGTCGCACCCTTGTGGGCTGCGCCCAGGATGGCGTCGATCTCATTCTCCCCGGTTACACCCACGGCCAGCGCGCCCAACCGGTGCGTTGGGCCTACGTCTTGCTCGCGCACGCGTGGCCGCTGGTGCGCGACCGCCAGCGTCTGGCGGACGCGCGCCGGCGCGTGGCCGAGCTGCCCCTGGGGTCGGGGGCGCTCGCGGGATCGGGCTTCGCCGTCGACCGGGTGCTCCTCAAGGAAGCACTCGGTCTGCGCTCGGTCTCCGCGAACGCCCTCGACGTCACGGGCGACCGCGACTTCGTGGCGGAAGTGCTGTTCGCCATGGCGTTGATCGGCACGCATCTCTCGCGCCTCTCGGCCGAGCTGATCACCTACGCCAGCGCCGAGTTCGGGTTCGTGAAGCTGTCGGATGGCTTCAGCACAGGCTCGAGCCTGATGCCGCAGAAACGCAACCCCGATGTGTTCGAGCTGGCGCGCGCCAAGTCGGGCCGCCTGCTGGGAGATCTCGTGGCGTTGCTCGCCACGCTCAAGGGCCTGCCCGCGGGCTACCAGAAGGACCTGCAGGAAGACAAGGCCCTGCTATTCGACGCCTTCGACACGCTGGCGTTGGTGCTGCCGGCCGTGAGCGGCGCGATGGCCTCGCTCACGCCCGACGGCGCGCGCATGGCGGCGGCGCTCGATGCGTCGCTGCGCGCCACCGATCTCGCCGACTTGCTGGTCGAGGCCGGCGTGCCGTTCCGCGAGAGCCACGGGCTGGTCGGCAAACTGGTGCGCGCCGCCGAGCAGGGGGGCGCGCCGCTCGACCGTGTGCCGCCCGCCGTCGCCGCCGCGATTCATCCCGCGCTCGGCGCGGCACTGTCGCAGCTCGGGACGTGGGAGACGAGCGTCGAGGGCCGGGCCACGCCCGGCGGATCGTCGCGTAAGTCCGTAGCGGACCAGATCGACGAGCTCCGTAAGGCTTTCTGATTAGCGGTCTTGCCCGGTTTCCCCGGGCCGTGTACCATTTCGGGGCCATGCGTTGCCTCGCACTCAATGCATCGTTTGAGCCCCTCACCATGGTACCGGTGCGGCGGGCGTTGCGGCTGGTCATCGACGGCAAGGCGGAGATCGTCGAGGCCGACGGCGGCGCCGTGGTGCACTCGGAACGCCTGCAGATCCCCCGCCCGGCGGTCATCCGGCTGGTCAAGTTTGTCCACGTGCCCCGGCGCTTCCGCCGCCAGGTGACGAACACGTTCCTGTTCGCCCGCGACAACTACCGCTGCCAGTTCTGCGGCCGGCACCAGCTCGAGCTGCGCCATCGCGAGTGCCTCACCCGCGACCACCTCGTCCCGCTCTCGCGCGGCGGCAGCAACGCGTGGAACAACGTCCTCACGGCCTGCAGCACCTGCAACACGCGCAAGGGCAACCTGCTGCCCGAAGAAGTGGGCATGTATCCGCTGCGTCCGCCCTTCGAGCCCCACTTCGTGCATTTGTCGTGGGCGGTGCGCCGTCTCACCACCATCCAGTCGAAGTACATCCGGCTGTTCTACGGCGCCGACGTCCTGGCGACGCTCGAATCGCTGTGAGTGGTCGCACCCCGTGGATCATCGCGGGCGCGGCCGTGCTCGCGCTGCTCGCGGTGGTCACGGTCACGCGGCGCGGCGAGGCCGTGGTGCACCCCGATCCGCGCCCCGGCATCGGCGCCGATCAGGTGATGCCCGACGGCATGCTCATGGGAGGGCCGGGGGTGCGGGAGGCGTACGCCGCCGCCCGCGCCATGCCGGGAACGCTGGATGGCATCTACTGCTACTGCGAATGCGCCAAGCACTTCGGTCACCGCTCCTTGCTCACGTGCTTCGAAACGGACCACGGCTCGCAGTGCGACATCTGCATGGGCGAAGCCGTCCTCGCCCAACAGCTCGCGGCCCAGGGCAACTCCCTCCAACAGATCCGCAAGACGATCGACGCCCGCTTCGGGCGCTGACCGTCACAACGGATAGCGGAACTGCGCGGATCGCGTCTCCAGAGTGAGGCGCGGCAGACCGGCGATGCGCACCAAGACGCGCTGCACGCCGCGCGCCAGCGCGTCGCCCACGTTGCCGTCGCCCGCCACCGCCGGCGACACCTCTCCCTTGAGCCAGCGCGTCAGCTCCTGCAAGTCGGTGTCGTTCAGCGTGGTCACTTCCAACCGGCAGAGGTAGTAGAACCGCCCATTCGCGCGTGGGAACAGCTGCACGCGGTAGGGCACGTCGAGCGCGCGCTCGAGCGCCTCCGCGGTGGCGTAGCGTGTGACGCCGCCGCCCGAGCGGATCAAGACGAAGTCGTCGGCGAGGGGATCGTGTCGGGCCACCGCGTCCCACGTCGCCTCGCGCGCGAATTGGTCGAACCAGTTGGACCGGTCGCGCCACAATTCGAGGCGGTAGTGGAGACGCAACGGGAAGCCCGAACGCATCAGCTCGGTGAAGCGGCCGTCGGCGAGGAGGGCGGTGAGCTGGACGCGCGGGGTTGAATCGGGCCGCATCACCGACAACGCCGGGCTTTGCGCCGCCGCCGCCGCGACCGCGCCGACCACCAAGGCGGGGAGGAGGAGCCCGCGCCGCAAGCTAGAAGCGATGGTCGAGCCGCAGCGAGAACCGCACGGGCTCGCCGCTCGTCACCGCTTTCCCGACGTACACGCCGAAGCCGCCCCAGTCCACCCCCAACCCCAGATCCGCGAGCCAGCTGCCGACGGTGGGCAGCCGGTCCGGCGGTATGTGTCCCGGACCGCTGCCCACGAGCCAGCCCTGGCCCGCGTTGCCGAACACCACGAGGTCGGGGCCCTGCAGGCTGAAGATCGACCGGGGGCTGGTCTCGCGTGGCTCCTCGGGCTGGCCGGGGTTGTAGGTCCAGTGCAGCGCGATGTGACCGCGATACTCGCCTTGCACCAGCAAGACCCGGTCGCACGCCGCCACGGCGCTGCCCGCGAACGCGGGATCGGTGATGTCGCGGTTGCACGCGCTGTGGCGGAACCCGTAGCCCACCAGCGGATCGGGTCCGCCGAGCGACAGCCGCTGCTGCAGCGGCAGCGGGTTGCCGCCGATCCAGCCGCCCGTGAGGAACCGCAGGTTCACGCGCCCAGCGGGGCTGACCCGGGTGTAGCCCCGCAGATCGAAGAACGCAGTGCCGAACGCGTACGAGCCGTCGGTCGGGATCGGTCCGCGCACCGCCGCGGGCACGCCCGTCTGCGGGCTCACGTCATTGCTGGCCGCGCGCGCGAACGTACCCCGCGCAAACCAGCCGGACGTGGGGTCGTACACGTCGTTACGCGTGTCGAGTGTGACGGTGACGTCGAGCGTGGTGTAGTGGCCGTCGTCCACGGGCGGGTTGGGCCGCCACGGCTGATTGTTGCGGAACAGCGTGAACGGATCGCGCGCCGGCGCGCTCGTCTGCAGCTCGCGCCGCAGCTCGACGGCAACGCCCAGCGGGCGCTCCACCTGGACGGCCACGCGTCCGGCGATGCCCTTGTCGAAGTAGTAGTCGCGGTAGTCACGCTGGAACACGAACGCGGCCCAGCCAACTTCGGCGTTGCGCAGCGTCCAGGCTTCCACCGGGGCCACCACGTCGAACGCGCGGAAACCGACCGTCACGGTCCGCGTCTCGCCCTTGCGCAGCTCGGCTCGGAACATGTAGCCCAGGTCGCCCCGCTTGTCGGTCAGATCGCCCGCCGTGCGGAACACGCCCAGCGCGTCGAGCCGCAGCCGCGTCGCGGGCCGCAGCCGCCAGTCGAACAGCGGGCCGAATACGATCGGCAGTCCTTCCACGCGGTTGAATGTGCCGCCCGTGGCGATGGTCAACGTCGAGCGCGACTCGGCTGTGGCCCATGTCTTCTGCGCGCCGAAAAACGGCAGCAGGCGCCGGGGGTTGCGGACGTATTCGATGACATCGCCGTCGATGCGGTAATTGAGCGGCTCGCGGTATTCGCGCGCCTGCCCGTGCACCGTCGTGGCCGATACACCGTCCGCCGTGCCGCCCACCACCAGCACGGTTCCCGTGATTTCCGCACCCGGATCGAGCAACAGGTCGCCGTTGATCACGAGCAGCGAGCCCTGGATCCGCCCGGCCACCATCACCGGACCGTTGCGCACCGCCACGTCGCCTCGCCACTCACTCCCCTTGGGGAGGAGCGTACGGCCCACCAGGCGGGCGGTCGTGGCGGCGTTGTAGAACTGCACCACCTCCTCGGCCACGAGCCGCGGCAGCTGGCCGGGCACGATGTTCACTCCGGAGCTCTCCGGGTGAATGACGATGGTGGTGTCCTGCGCCGCCGCGGACGCGGCGCCGGCCAGGAGGCAGAGGGCGAGCAGGGAGTGTCGCATGGGGTGCCTGCGCAGTTATGGCGTCACGTTGCGCGGCGGCTCGATGCCGAGCCGTCGCATGCGGCGGTAGAGATTGGCGCGGTCGGTGGCGAGCTTGCGCGCGGCGTCGGCCACATTGCCCTTAGCCGCCGACAGCGCCCGGACGATCAGCTCGCGCTCGTAGCCGTCCAGCGCCTCGGCGAGCGCCACGTCGGTCCACGCGCCCCCCGCCGGCGGGGCGGCACGCATGCCGTCCTGTGGCAGCACCCGCAACACGTCGTCGGCGGTGAGTGTCCCGCCGCTCGAGAGTATCGCCAGCCGCTCCAGCAAGTTCCCGAGCTCGCGCACGTTGCCGGGCCAGTGATACGCGGTGAGCAGCTGCAGCGCGCCGACATCGAGCTGCACCGCGCGGCCGAGCCGCACCGTTTGGCGCTGGGCGAAATGCCGCACCAGAGGTGGGATGTCCTCCGGCCGATCGCGCAGCGGCGGGATGTGGATCGGGATGACGTTCAGCCGGAACAGCAAGTCCTCGCGGAAGTGGCCCTGCTGCACCGCCCGGCCCAGCTCCTTGTTGGTCGCTGCGAGGACGCGGACGTTGACGGTCTGCGGCCGCTCGCCACCCACCCGCTCGATCACGCCGGTCTCGAGCACGCGCAGCAGCTTCGCCTGCGCCTCGGCGCCCAGGTCGCCCACCTCGTCGAGAAACAGCGTACCGCCGTCCGCCAGCTCGAAGCGGCCCAGCCGGCGCTCCGATGCGCCCGTGAAGGCGCCGCGCTCGTGGCCGAACATCTCGGACTCGACCAGGTCCTTGGGAATCGCCGCGCTGTTCACGGTGACGAACGGCTTGGCGGCGCGCGGGCTCTGGCGGTGAATCGCGGCGGCGACCAGTTCTTTGCCCGTGCCCGACTCACCCGTGATCAACACGCGCGCATCGGTAGGCGCGATGCGCGCGATCAGGGCGCGCAGCTCGTCCATCGCGGCGCTGGTACCGACCAGCGGATCGCTGTGGCCCAGCTGCTCGTGCAGGCGGCGGTTCTCCGCCAGCGTGCGGCCCAGCTCCAGAGCCCCGCGGATCGCCACCAAGACTCCCTCGGGCGTGAGCGGCTTTTCGAGGAACTGGAAGGCGCCGAGCTTGGTGGCGCGCACCGCGTCCGTCAGGCTGGCCTTGCCGCTCATCATCACGACCGGCACGTCGGGGACACGGCGCTTCAGCTGCTCCAGCGTCTCCAGGCCGTCGGGCCCGCCCGGCATCATCAGGTCGAGCAGGATCACATCGGGTGCGCCGTCCTCGAGCGCCGTGAGCGCGGCGTGGCCGTTGGGCGCCTCGGCCGTCTCGAATCCCTCGGCTTGGAGCAGGGCGCCCACCATCTTGCGGATGTTGGCTTCGTCATCGACCAGCAGCACGCGCGGGCTCATGCGGCGGCGAACACGAGGTTGAAGGTGGCGCCGCCGCCGGGCGTGTCGGCGAGGCTGATCGTGCCGCGGTGCGCTTCCACGGTCTGGCGCACCAGAGCGAGACCGAGGCCCGTGCCGTCGTCCTTGGTCGTGAAGTACGGCTCGAACACCCGCGGCTGCAGGTCCGCGGGAATGCCGGGCCCGTGATCGGCGATCTGCACCACCACGCCACGCGCGTCTCCCCGCAGTGTCACGTCGATCGCACCTCGGCCCTGCATCGCCTCGGCCGCGTTACGCAGCAGGTTCGCGAACGCCCGTCGCAGGGGATCGTAGTGGCCGAGCAGGGTGGTAGGCGCGCCGTTCGCGGATACGGTGACTCGCACGCCGTCGGGCACGCCCGTGCGCGCCAGATCGTCGAGCAGCTCCTTCAGGTCCACCTCGCTCTGCGGACCCTCGGGCAGTCGGCCGAAATCCGCGAACTCCCGCGCCAGCCGATCCAGCCGGTCCGTCTCGGCCGACATCACCTCAATCGCCATGGTCGATGCCCCGGTCCGCTGCAGCTGGTCCACCGCGATGCGCATCGAGGTGAGCGGGTTCTTGATCTCGTGCGCCACGCGCCGCGCCACTTCGCGGAACGCGCGCAACCGCTCGGCCTCGAGTTCACGGTCGCGCGCTATCGCCAGCGCCCCCGCCAGCTCACGCAGCGCCTGGCGCAGCGATTCGAACTCCGGTGCGCCCCGCTCCGGCGCCCCCGACGGCAGCGGCTCCCGTTGGCGGATCAGCCGGGTCCAGCCCACCAGCTCGTCGATCGGCCGCGACAGCTGGCGGGAGAGGTGCCCTGCCAGTCGCACCGACGCGAATATCACGAGCCCGCCGAGCACCAGCACGACGATCGCAAAGCCGAGCGTGTAGAACCGCAGATAGGTTTCGGCTCGCCGGGCGAGGGAGACGGAATTGGAGACTTGCTGGAGATGCCGCCGCAGGGCGGCGCGGGCGCTGGCGGAGAGGTGCAGCGTATCCATGTGCTCGAGCATGGTCCGCGTCGACGCCACCACTTGCTCGAGCGAGGCGCTCGATCCCGCCGCCGGGGCGACGGCGCGCACCGAGATCGCCCAGCCGATCACGGCCAGGGTGGTGGGCACGGCCGTCAGCGCCACCAGGATCACGAAGATTCGCTGCCGGAACGCAAGCGCCATATTGATGCAAGCAATCTAGGGACTTAGCTCTGGTGCGACAATTCGACACAGGGGCCGCAAGCATGAAGAGCCACACGCACTACCTCTGGTTCACGACCAGACAACGCCAGGAGATCATCGATATCACCGATCAAGTGGCCGCCGAGGTGGAGAAGAGCGGCGTGCGGGAGGGGTTGGTCCTGGTAAGCGCGATGCACATCTCGGCGTCGGTGTTCGTGAACGATCACGAGTCGGGACTATGGCAGGACATTCTCGACTGGCTCGAGCACACGGTCGCGCCGTGGGACCCACCGCGCTACCGCCACAACGAGACCGGTGAGGACAACGCCGCCGCCCACCTCCGCAGTCTCACGGTGGGGCACGAAGTCATCGTGCCGGTGACCAAGGGCCAGCTCGATTTCGGCCCTTGGCAACGGGTGTTCTATGGGGAGTGGGATGGCCAGCGCAAGAAGCGCGTGATCATCAAGGTGCTGGGGGGGTAGCGCCCCAGTAGCTTTGCCGTTGCAAGTCGTTTAGTTTCAAAGGTTCCCGCAGGTGGTGAGGGGGAGCTCCTGGTCTTCTCGGTACCCGCCGGATGACGTCCGGGCAGGTCCAGCAGGAAGCGCTGAGGACCGCTGGCTCGACCAGCAGGTCCGAGTTCGTCGGCCCGCCGGGCGCAGGCCCTGCCTCCGCGGTGGCGACCGACGCCGACCAGCCGCCCGCCATTCTCCCCACCTCCGGGCTACGAGCCGTATCCGCGCGAGCTGGAGGATTTCCTCCGCACGCACCCGCCGCGGACGACGCAGGCGTCGTGGGCATCCCCACCGAGACGCTCGGGGAGCTCAGCTGGGCCTGCGTCGTGCCGCCGGGCGGGGCCATCATCACGGGCGACGAATTGACGGGATTTTGCCGCGAGGCCGTCGCCGTCGCGAGCCTGGAGCTGAGCGCAACCACATGACGTCACCACAATCGCATGCTCATTTGCCCCGTACCCTACACAAGGAACCACCCGCCCACGCGCCCAATGCGGCGCTGATGATCGACTTCGACAACGTCACCATGGGCATCCGCTCGGATCTGCAATCCGAGCTGCGGCGGCTCCTGCAGTCCGACATCATCAAGGGCAAAGTGGCGGTACAGCGCGCCTACGCCGATTGGCGCCGCTATCCGCAGTACGTCGTCCCCTTGGCCGAGTCGTCGATCGATATGATCTGGGCGCCGGCCTACGGATCCAACAAGAAGAACGCCACCGACATCCGCCTCGCCGTCGACGCGCTCGAGCTGGTGTTCACCCGGCCCGAGATCGGCACGTTCATTCTCCTCTCGGGCGACAGCGACTTCTCGTCGCTGGTGCTGAAGCTGAAGGAGTACGGCAAGTACGTGATCGGCGTGGGAATTCGCGAGTCATCGTCCGACCTCCTCATCCAAAACTGCGACGAGTATTACTCCTACAACGAGCTCGCGGGCCTGACCAAGGAAGGCGACGTGGAGCTCAAGAGTCACGACCCCTGGGAGCTGGTGATCGAGGCGGTCAAGCAGATGACGGCGCACAACGACGTGATGCGCTCCGACCGCCTGAAGCAGGTGATGCAGGAGATCGACCCCACGTTCGACGAGAAAAACTACGGCTTCTCGCGCTTCTCCAAGTTCGTGTCCGAGGCGGCCGCGAAAGGCTTGATCCATCTCACCAAGCTCGACAGCGGCCAGTTCGAAGTGGCGCTGGGCCCGGGCGTGGCCGAACCCGCCGCCGACCGCGACGGCGAGCGCCGCGAGCCCCGCGAACGCGAACGCGAGCGCTCCCGCGAGCCGCGATCGCCACGCGAGCCCCGGCGCGGCCTGGGCGAAGCGTTCGGTCTCCTCAAGCAGGCGCTCGGCCGCTTCGGCGGCGACAAGCCCGTTTCGGCCGACGAGCTGCGCGACACGATGGTCGAATTGAAGGGCGGCGAGTCAGCCCAACTCGAGCCGGAACGCTTCCCGGGCCTGCTGCGCAAGGCGCACGACGCCGAAATCATCGATTTGTCCAAGGAAGACGACGGCGCGTATGCGGTGAAGCTCCGCGAAGACGCGGCTCGCCGCGCCGCGCGCGCGCCTGAGCGCCAGCCCGACGTAGCGCCCGAGTCCGCGGCGGACGCCGAGTCGGCGCCGCCCGCGGCCCCGGAGGCGCAGCCTGCCGCCGCCGCGACGCCGCACGTGCCGGCGCGCAGCGCGCGGTTCCGCCGCGGCTCGCGCGGTGGCCCGCCCCGCGCCGGCGCGCCCGAGGTCCCCAAGATCGGTGTCGTGGAAGTGGATCCGAACTACACGCCGCCCCCCCGCCAGGAGTACGTCCCGGCGCGGCCCGTCGCGGAGCCGATCGCCCGGCCGGCGCCGAGCGCGCCGGTGGTTCCCGCGGAGGGAGAACGTGGCGAGGGCCGCGACAGCCGGGGCCGGCGGCGCGGCGGGCGCGGCGGACGTGGCCGGCGCCCTGAGGGCGGCGGCGAGCGCGAGCGCGCCGATCGGCCGCCGCGCGGCGACCGCGGCCCCCGCGAAGAGCGCCCGGAGGGTGAGCGCGGTCGCAGCCCGCGTGGCGGCCGGGGCCGCGGCGGCCAGCGCGGTCCCAGCGATGACGCCCCGCGGGGCGAGCCGCGTCCCGCGCCCGAGCCCAAGACGGCGCCCGTTCCGCCCAAGCCGCCCGCGGCGTCCGAACCCGAGGGCGAGGGCTTTTGGTCGCGGGTGAAGCGGGGACTCACCGGCGGGGCGTGAGGCCGCTCGCCGCGCGCTTTTTCGCGCGCGATACGAAGGTCGTGGCGCGCGCCCTGGTGGGGCACATCCTCGTGAGCGACGTGGGCGGCCGGCGCACCGCCGGCCGCATCGTCGAAACCGAAGCGTACGTGGGCCCGCACGATCCCGCCTGCCATGCCTGGGGCGGCCGCCGCACCCCGCGCGTCGAGCCGCTGTATGGCCCGCCTGGGACCGCCTACATCTACTTCACATACGGCATGCATTGGTGTCTCAACGCGGTCACGGAGCCGGTGGGTTACCCCGCCGCCGTGCTGATCCGCGCGCTGGAGCCGCTCGACGGGCTGGCGTTGATGCGGCGCCGGCGGGGTGGCGTGGGCGATCGCGCGCTGTGCGCCGGTCCCGCGCGCCTGTGTGAGGCCCTTGGCGTCACGGGCCGCCTGGACGGCGCGCCGCTGCAGCGCGGCGTGCTGCGCATTCTGGACGCCGGCCGGCGGCGCCGGTCGATCCGCGTGACGCCGCGCATCGGGATCACCCGAGCGGTCGACTGGCCGCTGCGCTTTGTCCTCGCCGATTCGCCATGGGTGTCGCGTTCGTGCCCATAAAGCCGCGACGTCGCTGCCGCTCCTAGAGCGACAGCGACGTCCGGTACATGCTGGGCGCGACCTGCTGGAGCCTAGTCGCTACTGCCGCTCGGTAATGCCCTCCTTGGACGTACCGAACGAATAGCGGATGCCGCCCTGGAGCGTGTGCGTCACGCCGTTAAGCAGGAATCCCGCAGCCGACGACGTCACGGTCCACTGACCATACAGCGTCATCTTGCCGTAGTTCATCTGTAGGCCGCCCGCAAACCAGAAGAAGGCCTTGCTCGCGGCCGTATGGGCGAGATCGTTGGCCGCGGTCTCGGTGGCGAGCGACGTGCAGTCGCTGTTAGGCGTCGTGCCACTGCAGTCCACGACCGGATTCAACACTTCCATCAGGGCGAAGCCACCACCCGCGTAGGGCTCGACCACGCGCTGCAGCGGAAATGCCATCAAGCCCGCCATCACCCGCCGCATGTCGTGGAAGGTGACGTCGCGCAACCCCGTGCTGGAGCCTGGGTCTTCGATCACTGCTTGATCGTCGCCCAGGAAAACCGCCTGCTCGTACGCCACGTACAACGCCGTCCGCTTGGCCGTGATCAGCCAGTGGCCGCCGAAGATGGGGTCGTAGGTGTAGCCCATGGTGTTGGTCTTGGAGACGAAGGCGCCCCCTTGGGCGCCCCAGTACCACTGGTACTGGGTGGCCGGCCGCCCGGTGCGTTGCTGCGGCTGGCTCAGGAAGTAGGAGATGCCGGCGCTCCCAATGATCTGCCCACCCCACGTGCCCGTAGGGAAATTCGTCTTGGGCGACCAGATCGCCCGGCCCTCGAGCCGCAGCGCCAGCTTGTCGCTCAGGAAGATGCGGTCGCCGACGGCGCCGTGCAGCCCGTTGTCGATGAACTTGTAGGGCGGGTCCTTGCCGAACACCAGCCGCGAATAGCCGCCCAACACGTAAAACATGTTGCGTCGGCCGGACGGGTAATTCAGCACCAGGCTGGCGCTCGCGACCTGCATGGTGGCGGGCTGGGCCGTGATGCTGTTGGTCGTGCTCGAGTAGTTCCCCTCGAGCTCGAGGCTGACGCGGTTGTTCACGAAGTATCCCAGGCGCGCCCCGCCGCCGAACTGGTTCCCCAGCAGGAACGCCCGGTCGTACCGGGTGAACGAGGCGTAGCCGCCCAGCTCGAGCTGGTCGGAACGCTGGGCCAGAAGCGGGCTGGCCGCGACAGCGAGCGGCAGCACGGTAGCAAACACACGCAAGACCGGCTTCATCGGACTACCTCCCGCGACCCCAAGGGGCCGTCGATTTGAGGCTCCGAAGATAAGGTGCTAGGCTATTGTACACAAGCAGGTTAAGGCGCCGAATTGCGAAACTACTTGAAGTCGGGCCCTTGGAGGGAGCTAGTGTCGCGATAGTGGCGACAGTTTGCCAAGATCCTGGACCGGTGTGCCGTCAGATCAGCCCCAACCGCGTGCCAACCTTCTTGAATGCGGCGAGCGCAAAATCCATGTCGTCGCGGCTGTGGGCGGCGGAGAGCTGGCACCGCACGCGCGCGTGTCCCTGCGGCACGACGGGGTAGCCGAAGCCCGTGACGAACACCCCCTCGGTGAGCAGCAGCTCGCTCATCTGGATCGCCTTGGCGGTCTCACCCAGGATCACCGGCACGATGGCGGTCTCGCCGGGGAGCGGGCGGAAGCCCAGCGCTTGCAGCTGCTCGCGGAAGTACGTGGCGTTGGCGTGGAGCCGCGTCACGAGCTCCGGATGTGCCTCGACGTGGCGCACGGCCGCGAGCGCCGACGCCGCGACGGTGGGCGGCAGGGCATTGGAGAACAGCTGTGGCCGCGACCGCTGCGTCAGGTAGTCGGTCAGGGCCGCCGCCCCGGCGGTGAAGCCGCCGGCGGCGCCGCCCAGCGCTTTGCCGAGCGTCGACGTGATGATGTCCACTTTGCCGAGCACACCGCAATGCTCGGCCGTGCCCCGGCCCGTCTTGCCCAGGGCGCCCGTCGCGTGGGAGTCGTCCATCGCGACCACTGCGTCGTATGTCTTGGCGAGCTGCAGGATGTCGGCCAGCTTGGCGACGTCTCCTTCCATCGAGAAGACACCGTCGGTGAAAATGAGCCGCAGCCTGGCCCCGCGCGCCGCCTGGAGCTTCTCCTCGAGGTCCGCCATGTCCGAGTGCCGATACACGGCGGTCTGGCACTTGGTGATGGTCTTGGCGAGGCGGACCGCGTCGATAATCGACGCGTGGTTCAGCTGATCGGAGATGACGATGTCCTGCTCGCCCAGGAGTGTGGGGCAGAGCCCCTCGTTGGCGTTCCAGCAGCTGACGTAGGTGAGCGACGACTCGCAACCCACGAACCGGGCGAGCGCCTGCTCCAGGTCGCGATGGATCGTGAAGGTGCCGCAGATGAATCGCACGGACCCTGTACCCGCGCCGAATTGGTCTAGCGCGCGCTTGCCCGCGGCCACCACGTCGGGCGCGTTGCACAATCCGAGATAGTTGTTGGAGGAGAGGATCAACACCTCGCCCCGGCCTTCCATCTGCACGCGCGCGGCCTGCGGCGAGGCGAGATAATTGAGGCGCTTGTAGACGCCGTCCCGTTGGAACTGGTCGAGCTCGCCTTGCAGCCGGGCGGTGAAGCTCATGCGATCTCCAGGATGACCTTGCCGGCATCACCCGAGCGGATGGCGGCGAGGGCGTCGTCGATCTTGGCGAGGGGGAAGCGGTGCGTGATGACCGGCCGGGGATCGAGCAGCCCGGTCGAGAGGAAGCGGCGCATCTGGTGCCACGTCTTATACATCTCGCGGCCGATGACGCCGTACAGCGTGATCCCCTTGAAGATGATCTCGGTGGCGAAGTCCACGGGTACTTCCCCCTTGGGGATGCCGAGCAGCTGGACGCGGCCACCCATCCGCACGGCCGCGAGCGCTTGATGTAGGGCGGCGGGCACACCCGACATCTCGCACACCACGTCGACGCCCTCGCCACCCGTTTCGGCGAGCACGGTGCGCACCACGTCGTCCGTGGCGGCGTTGATGACGACGTGCGCGCCCATCTTCTTGGCCAGCGCGAGCCGGTTGGGGTTCACGTCCGAGGCGATCACCTTCGCCGCCCCCGCCGCCTTGGCGATGCCCACGGCGAAGCAGCCGATGGGCCCGCACCCCACAATGAAGACGGTGCTGCCGGGAATCTCCGCGGTCAGCACCGTGTGGAAGGCGTTCCCCATCGGGTCCATGATCGCCCCGATCTCCGTGGGGATGCCGTCGAGCGTGAGCACGTTGGTGGCGGGCATCGTGATGAACTCGGCGAACGCGCCGTCGCGATCCACGCCGATGATGCGGGTGTTCTTGCAGATGTGGCCGTTGCCCGTGCGACATTGCTGGCAGTGCCCGCAGATGATGTGCCCTTCGGCGGTCACCAGATCGCCCACCCGGAACTCGGTCACCCCCGCGCCCAACGCCGCGATCTCCCCGGCGAACTCGTGACCCACCACCAGGGGCGGCTTGATGCGGCCCTGCGCCCAGGCATCCCAGTCGGCGATGTGCAAATCGGTACCGCAGACGCCGGCGTGGCGGACGCGGATCAGCACCTCGCCGGCGCCGGCGACCGGCTGCGGGACGGTGGACACGGTGAGGCCGGGGGCGCGGCGCGCCTTGACGATCGCTTGCATGGCGTGGAGTCGGGGTCGGGAGAATCTATCTCCGCCCCGCACGATGGGTCAGTCGGGGTAGAGCGCCGGGGACCGGGCCGGCTCCACCCGCACGGCGCAGCACTTCAGCTCCGCCATCTTCGCGTACGGATCCAGCACCGGGTTCGTCAGCAGGTTCGCGGCCGCTTCGCGGAAGTGGAAGGGCACGAACACCTGTCCGGGAGCGACGCGCTCGGACACGCGCGCCGCGCTCACCAGCGTGTTGCGGCGGGACGTCAGCCGGATCAGGTCGCCTTCGACGACGCCCATCCGGGCGGCGTCGTCGGGATGGATCTCGACGATGGGCGTGGGCTCGCGGGAGTCGAGGCCCGTGGCGCGGCGCGTCATCGTGCCGGTGTGCCAGTGGTACAGTTGGCGCCCGGTGTTCATCACGAAGGGATATTCCTCGTCGGGGAGCTCGACCGGGGGCGCATACTCGACCGGCACCATGATCGCCTTGCCGTCCGGCGTGGGGAAGCGGTCGGCGAACAGAAAGTCCGTACCCGGATGGTCGCGGTCGGGCACCGGATACTGCAGGCCCGCGCCTTGGAGGCGCGGGTACGTGGCGCCCGCCCACGATGGGGTCACCTGCACGATCTCGTTCATCACGTCTTCCGCCGTGCGGAACGGCGTGGGCAGCCCCAGCCGCTGGGACAGCTCGATGAGGATCTCGAGGTCGCCGCGGGCGTCGCCCGGGGGCGGCACCGCTTGGTGCGAGATCTGGATGCGCCGCTCCGTGTTCACGAACGTCCCGGTCTTCTCGGCGAAGCTCGAGGCCGGCAAGACCACGTCGCCGTAGCGGGCGGTCTCGGTGAGGAAGAGGTCCTGCACGGCGAGGAACTCGAGCGTGCGGAACCAATGCTCCGCGTGCGCGATGTCGGGGTCGGAGATGATGGGATTCTCGCCCATGATGAACATCCCGCGAATGCCGCTCTCTGCTTTCACCACCTCGGTCACCATGAGCCCCTCCTGCAAGGAGAGGGACTCCGCCGGCACGCCCCAGACCTTCGCGTAGTCGGCGCGAATCGCGGGATCCTTCACGCTGCGGTAGTCGGTATAGACGAACGGGATCGCGCCCATGTCGGACGCGCCCTGCACGTTGTTCTGGCCGCGGACCGGCATCATCGCGGCGCCCCAGCGGCCGATCATCCCGCAGCCGAGCATCAGGTTCAAGAGCGACGCCACCAGATCGGTGCCGTTGGCGTGCTGCGTGAGGCCCATCGCCCATAGCGTGCTGGTGTTGGGGCCCCTGGCGTAGATCTCCGCCGCGCGGCGGATCAGCTCCGCCGGAACGCCCGTGATCTTGGCCGCACGCTCGGGGTCGTAGGGTGCCACCGCCCGCCGCACCGCTTCGAAGTTCGTGGTGCGCGTCGTGATGAACTGTTTGTCTTCGAGGCCGCGCGCCAAGATGTGGCTCAGCATCGCGCTGAACAGGGCGACGTCGGTGCCGGGGAGCATCTGCAGGTGCACGTCCGCGCGTTCGGCGAGCTCGGTGCGCCGGGGATCGGCCACGATGAGCTTGGCGCCGCGCTCGTGCGCGCGCTTCAGCGCCGCGCCGAACACGGGGTGCGTCTCGGTGGTGTTCGCGCCGGCGATGAAGATCACGTCGCACGCGGTTTCCACCTCGCGCATCGAGCCCGACGCGGCCGACGTGCTGAGCGCCCGCTGCATCGCGGCGACGGACGTCGAGTGGCACAGCCGCGTGCAGTGGTCCACGTTGTTGGTGCCGAGGGCGGCGCGGAACAGCCGCATCAGCAGGTAGTTCTCCTCGTTGGAGCACTTGGCGGAGGAGAAGCAGGACAGCGCGTCGCCGCCGTGCTCCCGCTTGATGCGCGCCAGCTGCTGCGTGGTCAACTCGAGCGCCTCGTCCCACGTCGCCTCGCGGAACGGCTGGTACCACGCGTCCGGGGTCGCCACGCGGTCGCGGATGTCCATGTCCATCCGCTCGAGCATGGGCAGTTGACGCACCGACTTACCGGTGGCGCGTGGCGGCGTCCCTGGTTTGGACTGATCGCCCTCGCTCTCGATGCTGCGCCACGGACCGCCGCGTCGCTCAGCGCCTTCCGCTCCCCGCCACACCCAGCGAGCGCCTTCCTTCACCCAGCCCCGACGGATCAGCGGCTTCATAAGGCGGTCACGGTGCTGCGGGAAGTCATAACCGAATCGGCCCTTCACGCAGGTCGAGCCGTAATTCGGCGTGTTGGCTTCGATGTCGGGAGACGTGACGCGCGCCACCTGGCCGCCCGCAACCTGGAGATCCAACTGGCAGCCGACACCGCAGTACGGACAGACCGAGCGGACGACGCGCTCAGGCCGGCGGATCTGGTCCGCCGTGAAGCGTTGCCGGGGCATCACCTCGAAGATCGCGCCGGTGGGACAAACGCGGACGCATTCGCCGCACCAGGTGCACCCGGCCTTGTCGGGGTCGCCATCCGCGCCCACGATGATTTCGGCATGCTCGCCGCGATAGGCGACGTCCAGCACGCCCACCACCTGGATGTCCTCGCACGCCCGCACGCAGCGGGTGCACAGAATGCAGGTAGTCATGTCGTGGCGGATCATCGAATCGCCCGGGCGCTCGTCGCCGCAGCGGAGGGCCAGGTCGCGGCCCAAGAGCGGCGTGGGCGCGACGTCGTACCGCACCACATAGCGCTCGAACTCGTTGCGCGGGTTCGCGCGGCCGCCGTTCGCGAGGTGCTCGCCGGGATAGCGCTCGAGCAGCATGCGCAGCACGCCCTTGCGGTTCTCGACCGCGGCATGCGACTCGGTCGTCACCGTCATGCCGTCGGCCACCTTGGTCGCGCAGGCGGGCAGCAGCTTGGGCTGCCCCTCGACCGAGACGAGACAAATGCGGCAGTTGCCCACGATCGGCAGCTTGGGATACCAGCACAGGGTGGGGATGTCGATGCCGGCCGAACGCGCCGCATCGAGGATCGTGGCGTCGGCGCCGGCCGTGATGGCGCGCCCGTCGATGGTGATGGTGGGCATGAGAATGAGGATGATAGAGCCCGCCCCGGCCGGCGGCAACCGTTTTATGTCGCTACGATGATTGAGCTTGAAAGCACAAAGGGCCGGCAATGGCGCCGGCCCTTCGCATTCGACGGGGTTGTCCGCTCAGGCCGTGTGGTCGACCGGCAGGTGCCGATGGGTGTGATCTTCGCCCTCGGCTTCATCGGAGAACCAGCAGTAGGCCCAGATCTTGGCCGGGCGCAGCACCCGCTGCCCAGCGCGCAGAATGATCCCGAGCGGCTCGTCGTCCAGGACCAGTGGTAGGCTTGTCATACGATGCTGCTAATGCAGGAAGCCTGCCATGCGGCTCGCCTGGCAACTTGGCGTCTGGCAACTGGTTACGGGGTTGACCTTCGGTGCGGGGCGGACCCAGTCGCTAGTCCGACACGTTCACGGCTGTGTCGAGTCGACGCTCCGTGCGCGTGGCGACGAACCCGCCCCCGCCGGTCTTCTTGGCGCGCTCGATGTCCCAGCCGCGGTAGAGCGACTCCAGCGACTCCGGCTCGAGCGGAATGACGTCGGGCGTCGCGGCTGCCGGCAGCATGACGTGCACGCCGGCGGAGCGGGTGCGGGCTTGGAGGTCGCCTACCAGCGCGCGCCGGTCGCGCCCCGTGGCAGCCGCCAAAGCCGCGGCGTCGAGCACGGCGAGGTCGATCGTGACGTCGGGGAGCCAGGCGCCGAATTGGACGACCAGAGCCTGGAACCGCGCGCCCAGTTGTTCGCTCACCGCGCGGCCCTCGGCGGCCTCGACGGCGTGCAGCTCCGGGTCGAGCAGGAACACCTCGGCGTCGTGGGCCGCGAGGAACAGCGCCGCGGACAAGGCGCCGGCGCCGACGACGAGCGTGACGTCGCCCGGCTCGAGCCGGCGGGCCAGTGCCGCGAGCGGCGTGCGGGGCTCGAGCCCCCAATGGGTCGGCTCGCGCTGCGCCGTCCGCAGGGCGCGGTGCTTCTGGGTCCAGCGGCGGAACGACGGCAGCTTGAGGCGCCGGAAGATGATCTCGTCGACGTGCTCGAGCAGCAGCACCTCGGTGAGCAGGTACTGCGCCTGGGCGCTGGCCGTGAGCTCCTTCGCCGCCTCGTCGCCGATTTCGAGCAGCCGGTCGCGCGGCAGGCGGTCCTTGAATTCCTCGATGCGCTGGAGGATGAACTCCTGATACTCCTGGCGCAGCGAGCGCGGGGCGCGGCGCGGCAGTCGCGTGGCGTCGCGGGCGGACGTGCTCAGCATGGCTCGACGTGCACCGTGACTTCGTTGAGGGCGAGGTCGCGCTTGAGACGCTCCTCGACCTGATCGGCGATTGCGTGGGCGGCTTGGACGTTCGCGTCGCCGTCGACGGCGATGGTGACTTCGGCGTAGCGCACGTGGGCGCCGCCGCGCGAGCGGATGCCGTAGGCGCTCTTCACGCCGCGCACGTCCTGAGCTGCGTCGCGGATGGCGATCGTCTCCACCGCGCGCTGGTCCACGAGCTCGGGGATCGCGTCCTGGAGGATGCGGTAGGCAACGCGCACGATCAGCGCGGCGATCACGATTGCGATCGCTGGATCGGCCCACCACCATCCGCGCCGCGCCAGCAGCAGGCCGATCAACACGCCGACGGTGATCAGCACGTCGCTCTTGGTGTGCGAGGCGTCGGCGATGAGCAGATGGCTCGACAGCTCATGGCCGCGGCGATTCTCGTACCACGCCACCATTGTGTTGACGCCCAGCGTCGCGACCAGGATCGCGAGCTGGATCTCGGAGGGCGTGGGCGCGGGGTGGCTTGCGGAGAGCCGCGCGACCGCGCCGCGCACCAGCTCGAAGCAGGTGATCGAGAGGAAGCCGACGATCGTCACGGCGCCGAGCGTCTCGAACTTGCCGTGTCCATATGGATGGTCTTCGTCGGGCGCTTTGGCGGCGACCCGCACGACCACCAAGGCCATGACGTTGTTGAGGGCGTCGACGGCGGAGTGGAGCGTGTCACCGAGGACGGCAAGGGAGTGGGCGGAGATGCCGACGGCGAACTTCGCCCCCACCACGGCCAGGTTGGCGAGGAGCAAGCCGAGCAGGACGCGGCGGACCTGAGTGACCCGATCGGCCGGATCGGGCCGGGGCATCGCCATGGCTGCAAGCTTGTGACTGCGGCCGATTTAGTCAACGGCCGCGCCGCCGCCGGCGCGGAGGAGGGCCCCCTTCAGGTAGCCGGTTTCGGGGATGGTCACGACCTCGGGGTGGTCGCGCCCGGCGCCCGCGAGCGCCAGCAGCTGCAGACGGCGGCCGCTGTCGCCCGCGGCGTCGGCCAGCATCTTCACGAACTGCTCGCGGTGCACGTGGAAGGAGCAGGAGCAGGTGAACAGGAGGCCGCCGGGCGCGAGCAGCCGCATCGCCCGGAGATTGATCTCCTTATAGCCGGCGAGCGCCTTGGGCACGCTGGTCTTCGTCTTCGCGAAGGCGGGAGGGTCGAGCACCACGGTATCGAAACGCTCGCCGCGCCGCTCCCAGTCGCGCACCAAGTCGAAGGCATTGGCCTCGCGCCAGACGATGTTCGTGAGACCGTTCAGCGCCGCGTTCTCGGCGCCGCGCGCCAGCGCCTCCGCGCTCGCATCCACCGCGATCACTTCGGCCGCCCGGCGCGCCAAGTGCAGGGCGAACGAGCCGTGGTAGGTGAAGAGGTCGAGGGCGCGGCCGGCCGGGCGGCCCGCGGCGCCGATCATCGCACGGTTCTCGCGCTGGTCGAGGAAGGCGCCGGTCTTTTGACCGGTGAGCGGCGCGGCCAGGTAGCGCACGCCGTCCTCTTCCACTTCCACGGTCTCGGGCACGGTGCCCGCGACGGTCACGACCTCGAGCGGCAGGCCCTCGTGGCGGCGCACCGCCGCGTCGTTGCGCAGCACGATACCCGTCGGCTCCAGCGCCGCCTGGATTCCCGCGAGCACATCGGCGCGCACCCGTTCGAGGCCCGCCGAGAGGAGCTGGGCGACGACGTAGGGACCGTAGCGGTCTACCACCAGCGATGGCAGGCCGTCGCCTTCGGCGTGGACGACACGGTAGGCTGTGGCCGCAATGCCGCGACGGGCGGCGAGCGCCTCTGCGACGCGCTCGCGCCACCACGCCGCGGTGATCGGGGCCGGATCGCGCGTCAGGAGGCGCAGCCGGATCTCCGACGCGGGCGAGTACAACGCCTGCCCCAGGAAGCGGCCACGGCGATCGCTCACCGCGACGATGCCCGGCGCGTCCCCCGGCTCTTTCGCGACGTCGCTGCGATAGATCCAGGGGTGGCCGTAGCGCCAGCGGTCGGCGCCGTTGGCGCTGACGACGACGCTCATCCGCGGCGATCCGGCCGCAGCGCCGCGGCCTCGCGTAGGTACGTATGTTTCAGCGCGCCGGCCGGGCGGTCGGTGTAGAAGTGCAGCAACACGCGCACGCAACGGGGCAAGCCACCCGGAACGGCCACCTCGCTCGCGCCGAGCAGCGGCACGCCGGCCCAGCCCAGCAGCCGCGCCGCGCGCGCCGGATAGTCCGCGGTGAGATCGGGCGACGACGTGAAGATCGCGCTCTCAATGTCGTCGGGTGCAAACCCGTTGGCCTGCTGCAGGGCCCGCAGCAGCTCGGCCGTAGCCGCGAGAATGGCTTCGCTCGTGTTCGCGGTCGCGGTAGTGGCGCCACGGAGGCCGCGCAGGATCTTGGTCATGACGCTCGAGCCTTGGGTTCGCTTGATGGTGCTCACGGACGACGCGCTTCTCAAGGGGCGCGATGCCGTGGACGTGTGCCGCCGCGCCGTGACCGGGGGCGCGACCCTGATCCAGGTTCGGTCCAAGGCCCGCTCGCCCGGCGAGGTGGCCGATCTCACCCGGGCGCTCGTCGCGGCGCTGCCCGTGCCCGTGCTGGTGAACGACCGGGTAGACGTGGCGCTCGCCGCCGGCGCCGCCGGCGCCCACCTGGGCCAGGACGATCCCCCGCTCCACCTCCTGCGGCCGGTGGTGCCGCCTCGCTTCCTGCTCGGCATCTCGGTCGGCAGCGCGGCGGAGGCGGAGCGCGTGCGCGACTGGCCCGCCGACTACTGGAGCGTGGGTCCCTGCTTTGCCACCGGCACCAAACCCGACGCCGGCGCGGCGCTGGGCGTCGCGGGATTCTCCAGGCTCGCCCGCCTCGCGCCGGGCGTCCCGGTCGTGGCGATCGGCGGGATCACTGCGGCGAACGCGGGCCCGCTGTCGCGCGCCGGCGCGGCGGGGATCGCCGTGATCGCCGCCGTGCTCGCGGCTAATGACCCGGAGCTGGCCGCGCGGCAGCTCGCCGCGGTGTTTGCTTGATCCGCCGGATCGCGGCCAGGTGGTCCTGGTACGTCGCCGAGAACACGTGCTTCCCGTCGGGTTGCGCCACGAAAAACAGGAACGGGTAGGGCGCCGGGTACAGGGCGGCTGCGATGCTGGCGCTGTCGGGCGAGCAGATTGGTCCCGGGGGCAATCCCGTGTGCAGGTACGTGTTGTAGGCGGACGCGACCCGCAGGTTCTTCTCCCACACGCGGTGCAGCCGGCGGCCGTAGGCGTAGACGACAGTCGGGTCGGCCTCCAGTCTCATGCCGCGCTTGAGGCGGTTGTGATAGACGGCCGAGACGAATGCGCGGTCCGGCGGATAGCGCACCTCGGCCTGAATGATGGACGCGAGGGCGACGATCTGGACGCGGGTGAAGTGCAGCGAATCGAGCCGGGGGCCCCACTCCGGACGCCAGTGCGCGGTGAACTCCCGCACCATCGTGCGCACCAGGTCGCGGGCATCGATGTGCGAGCGCACCAGGTAGGTGGTGGGGTAGAGGAAGCCTTCGAGCGTTTCCGCTCGGTCGCCGATGTCGAGCTCGTCGAGCAGCGCGGGGTCGCGCGCCGCCGCGAGGAACGAATCGCGCGGCACGCCGAGGTCGGCCTGCGCACGCTCGGCGATCTCCCACAGCATCAGCCCCTCGGGCACCGGCCAGCGCACCAGCTTGCCGCGGCCGCGCTTGAGTGCATCCACGACGTCGCTCCAATCGTCGTGGCGACGGAACGCGTACGTGCCGCTCTTCAAGCCGCCGCGCAGTCCGCGCAGCCGGGCGTAGAGGGAGAACCCGCTCGGGTGGGTGATCACGCCTGTGGCGGCGAGCGAATCGATCGCGGTCCCGAGCGTGGCGCCGCGGGGAATGGTGACGGTGACCGTCGGCTGGTCCCCGGCAGGCGGTGTGCCGGAGCAGGCAATCAGCGCGCCGACGACCGCGATCCGCCACCTCATCTGTTCGCGTCCATGTAGTGCTGCAGCAGAATCGCCGCCGCCATGGCGTCGACGTCCGCCTTGCGGCCGCGCGTGCTGCCGCCCAGCTCCTGCACGGTCTTGAGCGCGCGCGCCGTCGACATGCGCTCGTCCCACAGCGCCACGGGCCGGGCCGCCAGGCGCGCGATGTCGGCCGCGAGGGAACGGGCGGCTCGGGCCGCGTCGCCTTCGGTGCCGTCGGCTTCGAGTGGCAGCCCGACGACCACCCCCGCGATGGTGTGTTGATCGACCAGGGAGAGGAGCTCGCGCATCGGGAAGCGTTTACCGGTGCGGCGGCTGAGGGTGGTGAGGGGTTGGGCGATGCTTCGCGATTCGTCGCTCAGCGCCAGGCCGATGCGTCGCTCGCCCCAGTCGACGCCTAACAGCCGGCCCTGGGGCGCACCGCCCGTCATCCCTGCGACATCGTCTGGAAGAATTCCGCGTTGGTCTTCGTCCGCTTGAGCCGCTCGAGCAGGAACTCAATCGCCTCGACGGGCGGCATGTCCGCCAGGAAGTTGCGCAGCAGGTAGACCTTGTTGAGCTCTTCCTTGCTGAGCAGCAGCTCTTCCTTGCGCGTACTGGTGCGCTGCACGTCAATGGCGGGGAAGGTGCGGCGCTCAGCGATCCGGCGGTCGAGGATGACCTCGGAGTTGCCCGTGCCCTTGAACTCCTCGAAGATCACTTCGTCCATGCGTGAGCCGGTGTCGATCAGCGCGGTCGCCAGGATGGTGAGCGAGCCGCCGCCCTCGATGTTGCGCGCGGCACCGAAGAACCGCTTGGGCTTCTGCAGCGCGTTGGCGTCCACGCCGCCCGAGAGGATCTTGCCCGAGTGCGGCACGACCACGTTGTGGGCGCGGCCCAGACGGGTGATCGAGTCGAGCAGAATGACCACGTCCTTGCCGTGCTCGACCAGCCGTTTGGCCTTTTCGATCACCATGTCGGCGACCTGGACGTGGCGGTCCGCCGGCTCGTCGAACGTCGACGAAACGACCTCCACGTTCGGCCCCTTCACGTTCTCCTCCATGTCGGTCACCTCTTCGGGCCGCTCGTCGATGAGCAGCACGATCAGGTAGACCTCGGGGTGATTCTCGATGATGGAGTTGGCGAGCTTCTGCATGAGGATCGTCTTGCCGGCTTTGGGAGGCGACACGATCAGGCCGCGCTGGCCCTTGCCGATGGGAGAGAGGATGTCCAACACCCGCATCGACAGGTCGCCGTCCTTGCGCTCCAGCTTGAGCTGCACCTCGGGGTAGCGCGGGCGCAGATTGTCGAAGGCGACGCGGTGCTTGGCTTTCTCCGGCTCCTCCCCGTTCACGACTTCGACCTTCAGCAGGGCGAGGTAGCGTTCCCCTTCCTTCGGCGGTCGCACCTGGCCCATGATCGTGTCGCCGGTGCGCAGATCGAACCGCTTGATCTGGCTGGGCGAGACGTAGATGTCGTCGGGACCGTACAGGTAGTTCCAGTCGGGGCTGCGCAGGAAGCCGTAGCCCTCGGGGAGAATCTCGAGCACACCCTCACCGCGCAGGACCGTGTCGGAATCGAGCAGCGACTGCTCGATGCGGAAGATCAGGTCCTGCTTGCGCAGCCCCGAGTAGTTGGTGATGTTGAGGCTCTCGGCCATCGCGTGCAGTTCGGCGACGGATTTCTTCTTCAATTCAGCGATATCCACGTGTGCGTCTGCTCCGGTGAGCTACGGAAGGCGGACCCCGCCGAGGGGGCGTGAGCGCGTTGCGTTTTAGGGAAGCTTGGGAGTCTGAAGGCGTGCGAGAGTTCTATAGTAGGCCCCGCCCCTGCGAGCGTCAAGGCCGTCCGTGGACCTGACGCCGTTCTTGCTCGCTTGGCGCACCGCCGCCCTGCGGGACCGCCAAGTCGTTGATGCACTTGTACATCCCGCCCACACCGGCCCCTCTCCCGCGTTCGCTGAGGCGCTCGCACAATGGCCCGGCACGCACTACTGGTCCGACGAGCCGGACGGCCGCCACGTGATTCTCACGCGGACGATGCCGGGGCGCCGCCCCGAGCGCTGGACGCTCCACGCCGCGCTGTTTCTCGCGACCCTCATTACTACGACATGGGCGGGCGCCGCGCTGCGCGGCGTGATCGACACGGAACACTCGCTCGCATTCTTCACAGGAGGATGGCGCGTCTGGGAGGCGGGCCTCGCCTTCTCGCTGCCGCTCGTCGCGATTCTGCTGGCGCACGAGCTGGGTCACTACGTCACGGCGCGTCGCTACCAACTCGACGCATCGCCGCCGTTCTTCATTCCCGTGCCGCAGGCGCCGTATCTGCCGTTCATCGGCACGATGGGCGCGTTCATCAGGCTGCGGACGGTGCTGTCGGACCGGCGGCAACTCCTCGACGTGGGGATTGCGGGTCCCATCGCCGGTTTCGTCGTGGCACTGCCGGTGTTGTGGCTGGGTCTACTCTTGAGTCACCCGCTCTCGCCACATGACGGCACGGGGCTCGCATTGTGGGTGGACGGGTCGGTGATTCGACTGGGGGGATCGGCCATCAGCTGGCTCCTGCGCCGGGCGGGACCGCCGGGTGCTGGCGGGTTGCTGCTGCATCCCACCGCCGTGGCGGGCTGGGTCGGGATGTTCGTGACGATGCTCAACCTGCTCCCCATCTCCCAGCTCGACGGCGGGCACATTCTCTACGCGGCGCTGCCGCGTGCGCACCGGCGGATCGCGCTCGCCGTCTGGGTTTCCCTCCTGGCGCTGAGCCCGTGGACATGGGTTGGGTGGGCGGTGTGGGCGGTGGTGATCCTGGCGCTGTCGCGAGGGCGCCTGGCGCACCCGGCGGTGCTGGACAATCAGCGCCCCTTGCCCGCGTCCCGGCGCCGGCTCGCTTGGGCAGCGCTCGCCCTGTTCCTTCTCACGTTCATGCCGCTGCCGTTCAGTTTCTGACGAGCGGTTCGCTATTGCGTAAGTGACGGTTGCCTATATCTTTGCACAAACCAGCCCGACGGCTTGGCATGAGCGCACAGCCCGCGAGACATCGCGTTCTCGAAGCAGGCGAAGCAGTCGTTCACGACCTCCCCTCCATCAAGTTCGAAGGAGAAGACATCCCTGTCCGCCTGGCCGTGCGCCGGGCCGATGACGCCAGCTGGCGTGGGCGGATTTTCTTCGGGGCTCCCGACACCGAGCACGAGCGCGCGACCGCCGAGATCTTCTGCGCCAAGAGTGAGCAGGACCTGTGGCAATCGGTGCGGGATCTGCGCGACCACCATCTGCGGGACTTGTACCGCTCCCTGCGTTGATGGGTCAAACGCGCGACCCTTTGGCCCAACTGCGTCACGATTTGGCCAATCCTCTCGCGGCGGTTCTCGCCGAGACGCAGCTGCTGCTGCTCTCGCCCGAGAAGTACGACGAGGAAACCATCGCGAGTCTCAAGCAAATCGAGGATCTGGCGCGCAAGATGCGCCAGCTGCTACGGCCGCCAGGCGCGTGAGCCGCCGGCACCGTCCCCGCTACTGCCCCCCCGCGCGCTGGTGGCGCGCGACCCGCCAGATGGCGCGACGCTGCGCCTGGTGGCATTGGCCCCCCGCACGCCGCTGCCGCTTCCCCCGCTGACCGGGATGTGACGCAAGTCCTAGCGGCGGACTCGCCTTTCGCACAACTCTAAGCCGTTCGCGCCCTTGCGGAACCTCCGTGCAGGGGCACATTACCCACCTCCCTGTTGCGGAGTTGCATCACCTGGGCCTCCAGCGTCTTACCACGTTCGCGACCTGCCTCGGGCCGTTCGCGGCGCTCGCCCTCGGGGCGTGCGCCGGTCGGGCTCGTCCCACGGCTGTGTCGCCCGCCGAGATCCCGGCGCTCGAGCAGCAGGCACGGGCCCAGCCGGGCAACGCGACGGTGCGGTTCCGCCTCGCCGCGGCCTTGGCGGCCGCGAACCGTTGCGACACGGCGGTGGTGGTGGTGCAGGCGGCACAGCTGCTCGCCCCCGAGGATGTGACCGGGCCGCTCGTGACGGGTCACTGCCAGGAGGCGGACGGCCGCTACGATCTCGCGTTCCAGACCTATGGCAACTTTGCCGACGCGCACCCCCAGACGCGGGGCGTCGCGGTGCTGCGGGCCAAGCAGCAGCTGGCCTTGCGAGCCGGGGCGGTACAGAACGCGCGCGCCGCATTGACGCACGAGGCCGAGCTCACGAGCCAACCCCCCGAGCCGGCGACGCTCGCCGTGCTGCCGATGACCGTGTCGGGCGACTCGACCTATCAGCCGCTGTCGCGCGGGCTGGCGGAGCTGGTGACGACCGACCTCGCGCTGGTGCGCTCGCTGCGACTGGTGGAGCGCGTGCAGGTGGGCGCCCTGCTGGACGAGCTGAAGTTGGGGCAGAGCGGCAAAGTGGATCCCGCGACGGCGGCGCGCGTCGGACACATGCTGCGGGCCGAGCGGATGGTGCAGGGCGTCGCGTCCATTTCCAAGAACGCGCCGGTGCAGTTGTCGGCGTCGCTGGTGGCGGGTGACGGCAGCGTGCGCGCGGGGAGTCAGGTGAGCGGCCCGTTCAAGTCGCTGCTCGACCTGGAGAAGCGTCTGGTGTTCGACGTGGCGGCGGGCCTGGGCATTCAACTCACGGACGCGGAGCGCCAGCGGATTCTCGCGCAGGGTCCCAAGAACCTGACGGCCTTCCTGGCGTACAGCGACGGAATCACGGCGCTCGACCGCGGCGACTACGCCGCGGCCGCCCGTGCCTTCAGCGCGTCGGTACGCGCGGATCCGAGCTTCGGCGCGGCGCAGCAGGGCTTGCAGATCGCGCAGGCGGCGCCCACGGTGGAGGGCTCGGGCATCACCGAGGTGACCACCGTCGTGCAGACGACGGAGCAGAACACGGAGCCCGCGACTGATCCCATCGGCGGCGCAATCTCGAGCGCCGGGCAGGATGTGGCGCCCACGCTGTCGGATCAACTCAGCCAAAACACGGGCGGCGGCACCACGGATCGCCAGCCCACCGTGGACGATCGCGGCATCGGGTCGGTCACGCAGGCGTCGGGGATTATCCGCATCATTTTCCGGCGGCCCCCGTGAGACGCGCTCTCCTCCTTCTTCTTATAGGGACCGCGCCAGCGGCGGCTCAGGCACCGGGCGGGGCGGGCATCGGCACGACGGCCCGCAGCGGCGTGGTGCTCGAGAGCTACTCGCTCGGTTCGGGGCTCGCGTTCACGCGCATCACCGAGCTCACGGTGCCGGTATCCGTGTACCAGCGGTTCGGCGACCGGCTCGCGCTCGACGTCAGCACGGCGTTCGCGAGCGCGTCGGTCAAGACGACCACCAGCGGCACGCTGACCCTGTCGGGACTCGTGGATACGGACATCCGTGCTGCGTACACCGCCATCCCCGGCCGGCTCACGCTGACGCTGGTGGGCACTGTGCCCACGGGCAAGGCGACTGTGCCTACTGGGGTGCTGCCGCTGTTCGGCGCACTGGCGACCGACCTGCTCGACTTCACGACGCCGAGCTTCGGCGGCGGGGGCGGGCTCACCGGCGGCGCCGCGACGGCCTTCAAGCTCGGCCAGAACTGGGCGCTCGGGGCGGCCGCGAGTTATCACTATGCGGCGAATTACATCCCCGTCACGGGCGGCGGCACGCTGTCGCCGGGCGCCGACATTCGGGTGCGCGTGGGCAGCGAGGGCCCGCTGGGCGGCGGCAAATATTTCCGCGGCGCATTCGTGTTCACGGCGAGCGGGCACGACACGGTGGCGGGCCAGTCATCCGCGTTCGCGGGCGACCGCGTGCTGCTCTACACGACGGTGTCGATGCCGCTGGGGCGCGGCAGCCTGTCCTTCTTCGGATTCGACATGCTGCGGCTGCGGGCGCGCGGTATTCCCACGACGTCGAGCAGTGCGGTCGCGATCCCCAAGGGCAACGTGCTGTCGCTGGGCGCGCGGCTCGACCGGCCGCTGTCGCCCGTGCTCACGCTGTCGCCGCACGTGGATTTCCGCCACGAGCTTAGCGGCGGCACGACGCTTACTCTGCTCGGCTACATGGTGCGTCCTGGCGCCGATCTGCGCTGGCGCCTGAGCAGCCAGGCGGCCGTCGTGTTCCAGGGCCAGCTCGCGTTCGGATCGTTGCACGACAACAACCAAAGCATCTCGCTCCTGGGACCCAAGCTGAGCGCCCTGTTGGAGTGGCGTCGGTGATCCGCCGGCTGTGGGTCGTGTTCGCCGTGGGGGTGGCGTGTGCGTGTGGCGATGCCTTCGCGCCCGGCCACTCGCGTGCGGCGCTCAATCTGGTCCCCACGTTCTCCGAAAACGTCTACGAGCTGCTCACCGGCGACCTGGACGAGCTGCACATCCGCGTCTCGCACATCCCGGGCGGCGCGGTGGTGCTCGATACGACGGTCGCGGTCGACACCGCCGGCAACGTGGATATCGATCTCTCGGTGACGCTCTCAGCACAGACCGATTCGTTCGACGTCCTGCTCGAGGGCATCCGCTCGAGCGACAACACCGTCCTCTATTCCGGCTTCGACACCGTGGTGGTGAAGGCCGGTGAGATCACGCCGCCGGGCGACACGATCGCGGTGAATTACGTCGGGCCGTGCCCGCAGAGCGCCAAGTGCACCGTGACGGTGGCGCCGCAGGACTCGATCCTGTCACAGGGCGATTCCGTGACGATGCGCGTCGCGGTGGTCGATTCGTTGGGTGCGTCCGTCCCCGGCGTGCCGGTGAGCGTCACGAACTTGTCGGCGGGTCTCGTGGCGGTGTCCGCGCTGCGGCACGTGCGCGCGCTGACCGGATCGCCGGGCGGTTTGGCGCGGGTGGCAGCCGCGATTCACGGCGCGGCGGACACGCTACGGGTCACCATTCCGCCATCGGGCTCGCCCGCGATCGGGCTCAACCCGACGAGCATTACCTTCACGGCGACCGCGGGCGGGTCGAGTCCCGGCGCTCAGACCGTGAGTGTCACCAACGCCGGGATCGGCACACTGTCGGGACTGTCGGCGTCGATCACCTACGTCACGGGCACGCCCGGCTGGCTGGTGGCGGGCTTGTCGACCACCACGGCGCCCTCGACCCTCACCCTGACGCCCACGCTGGGCACGCTCGCCGCCGGCACGTACACGGCCACGGTTACCGTCAGCTCGTCGCTCTCGGGCGTCGCGCCCCAGACGGTGAGCGTGACGTTCACGGTCAACCCCGGTCCCGCGATCGGCCTGGCGCCGAAGAGTGCCACCTTCAGCGCCACGGCGGGCGGCGCCGATCCCGCCCCGCAGACGGTGAACGTGACCAACGCGGGCGGCGGCACGCTGTCGGGCCTGTTGACTTCGACCACGTACACGTCGGGCTCGGGCTGGCTGGGCGTGAGCCTGTCGACCACTGTCGCGCCGTCCGTACTGACGCTGACGCCCACACTCGGCGTGCTCACGCCGGGCAGCTATCACGCCCGCGTGACGGTGAGCTCGTCGCTCTCCGGGGTCGCCTCCGATACGGTGGGCGTGACGTTCACGGTGAGCGCCGGCGCGCCGGCCGTGGTGATTGTGACGCCGGGCTACGCGGCGCTGCGGATCGCGGCCCCGGGCAACACCGCGCAGCTTGCCGATACCGTCAAGGATGGCAGCGGCAACGTGCTGTCGCCGTCGCTCGCGACGTGGACCAGCCGCTCACCGGGCGTGGCGACGGTCTCGACCGGCGGCCTCATGACGGCGGTGGCGCGCGGCACGGCGGTGATCGTGGCGAGCGCCGGCACGGGCGCCGACTCGATCATGGTGGCGGTGGGTGACACCGCCAACCACGGCGACATGCTGCTGTTCGCACTCACCAACAGCCGTGCCTTCGGCCAGCGCACGGTCGGCCAGACGGCGCAGGTGGACTTCATCGCGAGTCATGCGGCCGTGCCGGCCGACTCGCTCGCGAGCTACACGATTCGCTACGCCTGGAACCAGACGGTGCTGCGATTCGATAGCGTCCGGGCCGGCACGTTCACGGGCGCGCTGCCGGCAGGCTTGAACACCGACAGCACCGCGAACGGCGTGTTGATCTTCGCCGACATCAACGTCAATGGCGCTGGCGGGACGCCCGTGTTGTTGCACGTGTTCTTCACGGCGCTCGCGCCGGGCTCCGACGCTCACAGCCTGCAGATCCAAGAGCTGTCGGGCTCGGCGCCCACTTACGTCAACTTCTATCAGCTGGTGCAGTATCTCGCGGTGTCGGGGAACGCCGCGATTAGCCCATAGCTCGGGACTCCCGAGGGAGGAAGGGAACTATGCTCAGCGTTCGACTCATGGCTTTCGCCACCGTGCTGGCCGGCGCCGCGTGCGCCGACAAGCCCGTTCAGGGCCCGGTGCTGCCACCGCCGGGACCGGGGATCACGGCGTACGTGACCGTGGACAACCTGCACGCGCTGCCGGGGCAGACGGTGCGCGTCAGCGTGGAGGTGCGCTCAAGTACGGCGAGCCTCAAGGTGGGGAGCTACACGGGGCGGCTGAAGTTCGACCCGGCGGGCCTCACCTTCAAGCGCGAGATCGTGCTGTCCGACGGCTTGCGCGTGGCCAACACGAACAACGCAGGCGTAGGCGACATCCGCTTCGCCGGCGCGAACGCGACGGGCTTCACCACGACGACGCTCTACAGCGCCGAGTTCGTGGTGAAGAGCGTGGACTACGCGGCGAAGCTGACGCTGCAGATGCAGGAGCTGTCGGCGGCGCGGTCGCTGCAGAACCTGACGTCGCAGCTGCGGCTGGCGCCGCAAGTGTATCTGGCGCCCGTGACGGTCAAGCCGTAACGAGGGCGGACGATCGCACCGTGATGCGCCGCGCCTGGGCCGCTCTCGGCCTCGCGCTTCTGGCCGCACCCCTCGCGGGGCAGGCGGTGGTGGGCATCGCCCCCGCCGGCATCCTGCTGTCCCAGGGGAGTCGTGCCACCGTCCCGCTCGTCGCCAACATGACGAACGCGGGCGGCGCGCTGCTCGGCGCCTATCAGCTGCAACTCACGTTCGATCCGGCCGTGGTGAAGTACATCGGCATGGCGCCCGGCGCGTTCGGTTCCCCCACCGTGAACGCAAGTCTTGCCGGCGCGGGCACGCTGACGCTGGCCGGGGCCAACCCCGCCGGCGCGGGCGGCGTGGTTACGCTCGCCAACCTGACGTTCGAGATGCTGGTCGCCTCCGGTTCCTCCCCGCTGGTGATCGGCAGTCCGCAGCTCACGGCGGCGGGCACGTTCGCCGGTGTCGCCGTCACGCCGGTCACCGCGTCGTTCTGCACGGCGGCGGGGACCTACGGCGACGTGGA
>JBGPOE010000006.1:0-82131 GCA_041487875.1 Gemmatimonadota bacterium
CCCTCGGCCGCCGTGATCTCCTTGATCACCGCCTTGAGACGCTCCTCGAACTCGCCGCGGTACTTGGTGCCCGCGATCAGCTGGCCCAGGTCGAGCACCACGAGATGCTTGTGCTTGAGCGACTCCGGCACATCGCCGTTGACGATGCGCTGGGCGAGCCCTTCGACGATCGCCGTCTTGCCCACGCCCGGCTCGCCGATCAGCACCGGGTTGTTCTTGGTGCGGCGCGACAGCACCTGCATCACGCGGCGAATCTCCTCGTCCCGGCCGATGACCGGATCGAGCTTGCCCTTGCGGGCCTGCTCGGTGAGGTCGCGCGTGAAGCGCTGCAGCGCCTGGTACTTCGTCTCGGGCTCCTGATCGGTGACCTTCTGCCCGCCGCGCACCGCCTCGAGCGCTTGCACCAGCTCCTTCTTGTCCACGCCCGCAGCCGACAACAGTTGGCGCGCCGTGGTGCCCTTCTCCTCGGCCAGCGCCACGAGCAAGTGCTCGGTCGAGACGTACGCATCGCCCAGCTGCTGGGCCTCACGATCGGCGCGGTCCAGCACATTGGACAACTCGCGCGACATCGTGGGCTCCACCGCCGTGCCCGTTTGCTTGGGGAAGCGGTCCAGCTCCCGCTCGGTGTCGGACCGCACCTGGGCAACGTTCACCCCGGTCTTCTGCAGCAGGGGCACGACGATGCCCTCGTCCTGGGTGAGCAGGGCGTGAAACAGGTGCGCGTCGTTTACCACAGGATTGCCGCGCGAGCGCGCGAGCGCGGCGGCCTGCTGCAGCGCTTCGGCGGCCTTGATGGTCAGTCGGTCGGGTCGGATCATGGCGCTCCCGGCAAAGGCAACGTTCGTGCCGGACTAAAGATGCCGAAGTGGCAGAGGCACTGCAAAGGAGGATGGTAAAGGAAAAGGGGACGGCCAGGGTTGACCCCGGCCGTCCCCCACCGTCCCCTGCTGTCTCTTACCGTGCCTTACTTCATCACGATCATCTTTTTCGTGAACCGGCGGCCGTCCACTTCCAGCTGGTAAATGTACACGCCGGACGCGGCCGGCTGGCCCGTGTTGCGGACCGTGCCGTCCCAATAGGCGCTGAAGGTGCAGCCCTGGAGGTCGGAGCACGTGAGCTCCAACCCGTCGAGCGACTCGCCTGATCCCTGCAGAATCGGGATGGCGACGAGCTGCGCCAGGACGTTGTAAATCTTCAGCGTCACCTTCGGCCGGTGACCGTTCGCAAACACCGATCCGTCCAGTGTGAACGGGATCGTGGTCGCCGGATTAAACGGGTTCGGGTAATTCTGCTTGAGCTCCACCGCGGGGGGGGGTTGTGTCCCCTGCGCCCACACGCCGCTTGGCGCGGCCACCCCCAGCCCGAGCCCAAGCACTGCCCAGGCGTACCGCTTCATCACCGCTCCTCTAGCGAACAGAAAAGGTTGCTTTAGACCGCGCTCCTGTTTGGACGAGATAACGATTCCAACCTACGAGCCGCCGCTTCCCGCTGTCAAGCGCGCCAGCACGCGCGCATCGCCGCTGCGCCGGGTGATACCCCGCCGGTCGGACCACTCGAGCAGCGGGATGAGGTGCTTGCGCGTCAAACCGAAACGATCCTTCAGCTCGGCGGGCGTCGCCTGCCCCAGCTCTCGCAGGGCCGCCTCCAGCGCCGCCCGGAACTCCACCAGCGCCTGGGGATGGGCGTAGCGCTCCTGATCCATCTGCTCCACGGCGCCATCGCGCGCGAGGTGAGCCAAGAGTGGCCCCACCGGCTCCGCCGCGAACTCCCGCTGCAGCTCCGCCACAGTCGGCACCTGCCATCCCGCAGCGGCTACCCGGGCCGCGATCTTGGCCCTCGCGGCAGGGTCCACGGCCGCTTTCCACCCCGGCCGGCGTACTTCACCGCCATCCACCTCGATCAGCTTCTTGCGTACACCAAGATCCAGCACCTGGTCCAACACGGCCAGGGGCGCGTCACCCACGGCGGCGCGGAGGGCCTGCAACGACATGCCGCGGTCAAGCGGGTGGGCGGCATGGTGCGCCGCGACGAGCTCCGACAGGCGCTCGCCTTCGGCGGCCACGCGGGCGCGTCCCACCAGCAATTCGCCACAGGCTAGTACGGGCTTGCCCGCCGCCGCGATGACCCCGGTCACGTCGCCCGGCGGGACGCCCAGGCGTACCGGGAGATCTCGGATATGGATGCCCGCGAGCCCCGCTTCGGCCACCCAGCCGAGCAGGCGCTCGCCGGGCGTCTGCGTAAGGGCGAGCCCGCGATGGCGCAGGCGCGGGCCGGGCTGGGGCGGAAAGGGATCGAGCACCACGCCGCCGCCGATGGTCGTGACGGGGGAGAAACTGCGGAGCACGAAGCGGTCGCCGCCGCGCGCCACGAGCGGGTTCTCGAGCACGAAGCGCGCCAAGCCGGACGTCCCCGGCCCGATACCCGGGACCTGGACCACTCGAGCCAACACTTCGGCCGTGCCGAGGTGCACGCGCACGCGCGTGCGTGACGCCAGCGGTTTGCGGGCCGAGGGTAACAGCTCGATGGCCGCATCGAGCAGCGTCGTGGCGCGCCAGCCGTCGCCCCGGACCGCCACGTGGCCGCGCGCCAGCTCGTCGCGCTCCACGCCCACCAGCGCGAGCGCGGTCCGCCGTCCCGGCACGGCACGGTCGGCCGCCTGGCCGTGCACCTCGATCGAGCGCACCCGCACCGAACGATCGAGCGGGAGCAAGTGCACCGCTTCGCCCACGGCGACGCTGCCGCTCCACGTCGAGCCCGTCACCACCGTGCCCGCGCCCGCTACGGCGAACACGCGGTCGATCGGCAGTCGGAACAGATCGTCGGCGGGCCGCTCCACGAGGTCAGTTGCCGCGGCGGCCAGCGCGTGGCGCAGCGCGTCGAGCCCTTCTCCGCTCACGCTCGAGACCGCCAGAGGTGCGTCCCAGCGGACGCGGCTGCCGCTGAGCCGCTTGCCCACTTCGCCACAGACCAAGTCCAGCCATTCGGCGTCCACCAGGTCACGCTTGGTGACGACGGGGATGCCGCGGCGCACCCCCAATAGCTCCACGATGGCGAGGTGTTCCTCGGTTTGCGGCATGAACCCCTCGTCCGCCGCGATCACGAGCAAGGCGAGGTCGATGCCCGTGGCACCCGCCAGCATGTTCCGCACGAACCCTTCGTGCCCCGGCACGTCCACGACGCTCGCCTGCACCCCGTCGCCCAGCGGCAGCGGCGCGAAGCCCAAGTCGATGGTGATGCCGCGGCGCTTTTCTTCTTCCCAGCGATCGGTATCGACACCGGTGAGGGCCTTGACCAGGGCGGTCTTGCCGTGGTCGATGTGGCCGGCGGTGCCGATTACGAAGCGGCGGGCGCTGCCCACGCGTGGCGCTCCCAGAACTCCAGGGCCGGCAGGCGATCCGCACCGCCCATGTGATGGCGCGCGAAGCGCACCACCAGACGGCGGTGGGCGGCGGCGTGCGGTGAATCGAGCGCGGGGAGCGGCGCTGCGGCGTTGTTGAAGGCGAGCAAGTCGCGGTAGTCGGCCGCCGGCAGCCGAGTGGGAGGATTGGCAGCGGCGCATTGGGGGCACAGCACGCCGCCCTCGGCGGCGCTGAACGCGACCGACCCATTGGGCTCGATCACGACGCCGTCGCGCACGCAGGCGTCGAGCGCGGGTTCGAAACCGAGGACACCGAGCAATCCCCACACGGCCCGCAGTGCGACGGCATCGGCGGCGGCGGGAGCGGCGGCGGCGAGCGCGTCGAGCCCCGCCGTGAGGGCGTCGTAGGCCGTGGGCAGCGGTGCCTCTGGGGCGGCCCGCAGCATCACCTCAGCGAGGGCGGTGGCGCCCGCGAAGCGGCCCACGTCCGCCGCGAGGCCCCGGCGCAGCGTCACGATGTCGAACGCCGCGAGGGTCTGCAGCTCGCGCGTGTCGCGGTGGTAGAGCTGGGCTTCCCCTTCGCTCAGCAGCTCGAGTCCGGCGCCGAAGCGGCTCTTGGGCCGGAGCGCGCCTTTGGCAATGGCGCTCTGAATCCCCAGCTCGCGCGTCGCCAGCCGCACGATCTTGGACGTTTCGCTGTAGCGATAGGTCTGGAGGACGACCGCCGGGGTCGTCACGAGGCTCACTAGTTGCCGTGCTCCAACACGATGTACTTGGCGTCGTCTGCGGACACGGCCTCAAGCCACGTGATCAGTTCGCCCACCCGGCTCGGCGGATAGACGCCGCGCGCGCCGGTCATGCGGCGCGTGACCTTCAGGACCCGGCCGGTCTGGCTGTAATACGCCTCGTAGTGACCCCAATCGCTCGGCAGATCGACGTCTTTGGGTAGCCGGGCATGCCATCCCTCGGGCAAGGTGATCTCGAGGTTGTCTTCGTCGACGCCTTCGCCGCTCACGGCCGGTGCGCTGATGGGAAACTTGCGCGCGCCGCGGGCCCGCAGGTCCGCCGCCACGCCCTTCAACTGATACGTGCGCATCGGCAGGGTGAAGATGTCCGTCCCTCCCGCCGACGACGTGGCGCGGCCGTCGTGGATCGCGAGCGAGACGTGCGGCTGGACGGTCAGGTCCCGCCCGTCGAACAAGAGCAGGCTGTCGCCGGCCGCGCCGGCAAACAGGGCGTTGGCGATGTTGCGCGCCAGCCGGTCTTGCTCCGTGGCATCGAACCGCTGGGTGAAGTTGTCGCGCAGGCCGTACTGCCGGTTCCCCGTCGCCACCTCGTCCAATCGCCCATTGACCATGCCGTCGGCCGAGAGCACGCCTGTAATGCGGGCGATTTCACGGTTGTCCGCGATCGGCGCTTGGGGGAGCACCACGTGCTCGTCGCTGCCGTCGGGACGCACGACCAGCGCGAACCCGCCCTGCTCCGCCGGCGGCAGCAAGCCGAACGGCACCAGCTCCGCCGTGAGATCGAGGAACTGGTAGCCCGGGCGGCCCGGCCACACCACGGCGGCGATCATGTGGTCGAACTGATTGATCGACGGCATCGTGCTGTCGGCCGCACCGCCCGAGCTCAGGAGCAGCGGATAGGCCGTGACGCCCATGCGGCGCGCCAGCGCGATGAACAACGTCGCCTTGTCCTTGCAGTCGCCGTACTTCGTCTCGAGTACCGCCGCCGGCGGACGCGGCTGGTATCCGCCGATGCCGAGCGACAGCGAGACGTAGCGGATGTCTTGCGCCACCCAGCGATGCACCGCGCGCAGCGAATCCTCCAACGTCTTGGACCCGGCCACGAGCTCGGTGAGCTTGGCATCGAGCGCGGGCGTGATCTCGAAGCGGTCCTTGGCGAGCCCCGCGTACCAGCGCGCGATGTCCTCCCACGTGGTGGTCCCCGCCAGCTCAATGTGGGAGTAGACCGTGTCGGGCGCGCCGGCGAACGGCTCGCGCTCGATGCGCGGGACGTCCTGCGCCGCCCACATATAGGTCCGGCGGCCCTTGGCAACCGTCACCCGCGGCTTGAAGCGCAGGTTCTCTTCTTTGATGCGCGGGTGATAGCTCTCGGGCATGTCGACGATCAGCCGCGAGCGGCGCGTCAGCCGAGCCGTGTGAATGGACCAGGCCGAGTAGAAATCGCCGGGCAGCGGCGCCCCGAACCGCTCGGTGGTATAGCTGTAGTCGACGATCGTCCCGGGAGCGACACCAGCCAGCGAGACGCGCCGGACCTTGCCGTCGGAATACACCGGGGCTGAGAGCGCCACCGGCGACAGCGACTCCTGCTCGTGACTCGGCCCGTCGCTGATCACCGTCCCGTCCGGCTTCACCACGCGAATCCAGTTGATACGCAGCTTTTCGCGACTGGCGTCGTAGCCGAACGACTGTTCCGCCCAATCCTCCACGCCGTCCTGATTGAGGATCTGAATCACCTGGCGGTAGGTGCGCACCGTGCGGCCGTCGGGTTCGACCTTCACCACCCCGTCGTCCAATAGATAAATGTAGGGATCGTCGGGATGGGTCCGCGGATCGACCGCCAAGCGATAAATCGTATCGCTCTTGACGGATGGATCGCCCGCCGGCGTGATGTTCGGCGCCTGACCGAGCGCGGCCACGGCGACGAGCGGCAGCACGGCCAACGGGAAGGTGCGCATACAACGCTCCGGACGCATGATGTCTGTGACGTTACGGGATGGCCGGCGAGAACGCTACCGCCGCGGCCCGCGGGCACGTGCCGACCGTCACCGTCTTCAACTCAGTGTAGTCGGGCGGCGCGGACAGCACGTGCACGACGCCCGGCCCGCTGCAGCCGCGCGGCGCCACCGCATACACGCGGCCCCGCTGGTCCACGGCGAGCGCGACGACGCTGTCGCCGCCCGGCTTGACCCCAGCCGCCGGTCCCCGCGTGAGCGTGCGCGTGAGCGTATTCACCTCGAGGATGCCGGCCGCACCGCCCGCGATGAGGAGGCGACCGGATGGGTGATACACCGCCGGCCCCGGTAGCTCCCCCAAGCCATTGATCACGGCCACCTCGCTGCGCGTCGCCGTGTCGACGATGGACAACCGGCCGTCGGCCTGTCCTTTGGCGCCGCGGTCCACCACGTAGATCAGGCCGTCGGCGCCGAGTGCCCCGAACTGGGCGTTGCTGCCGGTGAGGGACACCGTGTCGACGACGTTGGCGCTGCCACCCGTGACGCGCACGGTGATGGAGCTCGCGCCCGCCGGGACGTCGTTCACCGCGTTGGCGTTGATCACCCAGACCCGCCCGTCCGCCACGACCGCGCCACTCGCCCGGTCGCCCGCGGCCGCCCGGCCGGTCGTGTCGAAGGTCAGGTAGTTGATCTGCTGGACGCGGTCCAGGGCGGGCTCCGCCACCCAGGCGAGCGAGTCGTCCTGAATTGCGATGGCGGATGCCTGCGCGCCGCCTTTCAGGGTCACAAATTGGATGACGCCGCCGCCCGCGGAAAAGAGGCGCGTCACCGCCACCGAGTCGCCGCCGCCCACTGGCGTGAGTAGGAAGGAATCGCGAGCGCCGATGCTCGCGGGCGTCGCCAAGGGCTGGCCGAGGGACAGATTCGTGCCGGTGAAGCGCGTCGCACTGACCAGCGTCACCGCGTTGGAGCCGGTGTTCGCGACGGCCACGATCTGACCAGCCGTGGTGTTCTTCTCCAGGGCGTCGCTGCACGCGCCCACCACCAGTCCCGCCACCGCCACCACCACGACGTCTCGTCTCACGTTCCCGGTCTCCCGTCTCTGGTCCCTCAGTGTCCGACGTCCACCGCCCCCCCGAATAATAGAGCACGGCCGCGCGCGGGGAAGTTCTTGACGTCCTGATAGCGAGCGTCGAAGAGGTTTTCGACCCGGGCATTCAGCGTGAAGCCGGGCCAGGCACCCCGCCCGCGAGCGAGCGCGTAGACTCCCGCCAGATCGACCCGCGTGTGAGGCGGCAAGGTCACGCGCGACGCCGAGAGACCCGAGTAGTCGTAGTCGTCGCGATCGCCCGTGAACACCGTCGCGAGCGAGACGCTGCCCCGGTCGGCCAGGGCGTAGCCCAGGCGCAGGCTGCCGGCGTTGGTGGGCCGGCGCTGCAGCCGCTGTCCCGCCGTGTCGCGCGACTCGAGGTAGGTGTAGCTCGCCTCGAGCGTCACACCCGCCCCGAGGGCGCCCTGGATGCCCAGCTCGATGCCCTGCACCCGAGCGCCCGGGACGTTGTAGAAGTTGACGGAGTCGGGCCCCAACGGCGCGGCGCTGTACTGCACCAGCTCGCGGAAGCGCTCGTGGAAGTAGGTCACCGCGACCGTCACGCGATCGCCCGGCGGCGTGTGCTCGAGCCCCACCTCCCAGCTGGCCGACTGCTCGGGCTTGAGATCAGGGTTGCCCCTCGCGAAGGCCGTTCCGAAGTTCTCGAGCAAGGTCGGCTCCTTGAACCCGGTCCCGGCGGCGGCGCGGGCCCGCGTGCGCTCGTCCAACCGCCACACCATCCCGGCGCGGCCGGTGGCGTGCGTGCCGAACTGCTGGTTGTCGTCCACACGGGCGCCCAGCACAGCCGACACAGGCCCCGTCGCTCCCGTGAGGACCTGCGCGAACAGCGCACCGTTGCGCCGGGTGGTGTCGAGGTTGGTGCCTGTTTGGCTCTCGTGCAGGTACTCGGCACCGACGGTCACCACCGCAGCGGGCGAGGGGTGCAGGTCAGCCCGCGTGCCCGCCACGAGCCGGCGGGTGACGTCTTTACTGGCATAGGCGTAGGTCGCGTCGTCGTAGCGGTTCTGCGCCTCGCTCCACCCAACGTTGGCGCGCAGCGTCACGCGCCGGGACAGCGCGCGGCCCGCGTCCAGCCCGAACGAGGGGCCGCGCTCGGTCGTGAATTGATTCGAGTCCACAGGCTGGCCCCCGCCGTCGGTGGGAAAATGAAAGACGCCGTCCGTGTAGCGCGCCGACAAACTGGCGTCGGTGCGCGCGTCGGGCGCGTAGCGCAGCCGCGCGCTCGCCGCGCCGTCGCGGTATTCATTATTAAAGGCATAGATCCCGTCGCTCGTGAAGCGCGACAGCGATACGCCATACGAGAGCGCCCCCGTGTAACCGCCCACATCCCCGCTCGCCCACTGGGTGCCGTAGGTCCCGCCGCCGAAGCCGACCTGCCCCCGCGGCGCGCCGTGCCCCGCGCGGGTGAAGACCTGGATCACGCCGGTGACCGCGTCGGAGCCGTACAGCACGCTGGTGGGCCCCCGTACGATCTCGATCCGGTCCACGTCCGCAGTGGTGAGGTTCGCGAAGTCGAACGAACCGCCCGGCAGATTCTGCGGCACGCCGTCGATCAACACCTTCACGTAATCGCTTTCGCCGCCGCGCAGGAACAGGGACGTCTGGCTGCCGAACGAGCCGCTCTCCACCACGCTCGCGCCGGGCACGAAGCGCAGGGCATCCGCCACCGTGCGGACGCCGCGAGCGCGCAGTGCGTCGCCCGACAACACCGTGACGGCTGCGGGGACCGCGCCGGGCGGCGCGGGCACGAGCGTCGCCGTGACCACCACGGGTTGGAGCCGGAACGCCGTGTCGGGCTGCTGGGCGGCGAGGGGAGTCGCCAAAACCAAGAGCGTCAAGCAACGCATCATGGCACTCCTGCCTAAGACAGAGGTTGACGTAGTGGAATCATCTGCGGCCGGCCGTCGAATGGCTCGATGGCCACCGGCCAGCGGAACACCCGCTCGATGGTCTCGCGGGTGAGCACCTGGGTGGGCGTGCCCTGACCCACCGCGTGGCCGTCGGCCAACAGCAGCACACGATCGGCGAAGCGTGCGGCGAGGTTCACCTGATGCGTGATGACCACCGCCGCGAGCCGCTCGCGGTCCACCAGTGCGCGCACCCGCTCGAACAGCGCCATCTCGTGGCGCAAATCGAGCGACGCGGTCGGCTCGTCCAGCACCAGCGCGCGCGGCTCCTGCGCCAGCGCGCGGGCCAGCCGCACCCGCTGGAACTCACCGCCCGAGAGCGTGGTGAGCCAGCGATCCGCCAGGTCGGTCGCATCGCACTGCGCCAGCGCCCGATCCACCGCGGCGCGGTCCGCCGGCCGTTCGCCGCTCCAGGGCGATAGCCGCGCGTACCGCCCCAACAGCACCGCATCCCGGACCCGCATCGGGAACGACGTCTCTTCGCGCTGCGGCACCACGCCCACCAGGCGAGCCAGCTCACGGCGGCTCCACTCGACGGCGGCACGGCCGAGAATCGTGGCCGCGCCGTGGCCGGGCCGCACCAATCCCAGCGCCAGGCGCAGCAGTGTGGTCTTGCCGCTGCCGTTCGGGCCGAGCAGCGCCACGCACTCGCCGTCGCGCACGTCGAGGGAGACGTCCGTCACCGCATCTCGGGCGGCGCCCGGGTAGCGGAACGTCGCCGCGGCGAGTGAGAGAATCAGGCCGTCGTCCATCGACGCAACAGCAGCGTGAAGACGGGCACGCCCACCAGTGCGGTCACGATGCCGACCGGGAGCTCGCGCGGGGCGACGGCCGTGCGGGCGAGCGTGTCGGCCAGCGCCAGCAGCGCCCCGCCCCCCAGGAACGACGCGGGCAACAGCGTGCGATGGCGATGGCCCCACAGCGTGCGCATCACGTGCGGCACGATCAGGCCCACGAACCCGATGACGCCCGACACGGCGACCGCCGCGGCCGTCAGCAGCGAGGCGGCGACGTACACACGGCGCTTGACGCGGGCCACGTCCGCGCCCAGGTGCCGGGCCGGCTCGTCGCCCAGCGCCAGCAGGTCGAGTGACCGTGCCGCGCCGTACAGCACGGCGAGAGGCAGCGGCGCGTAGATCGCCATCACGCGGACGGTGTCCCAGGACGCGCCGCTCAACCCGCCCCACAGCCACAGGAACGCATTGCGGAGCTCGGACGCATCCGAGAGCGAGACGAGCGCCGTGGTGACGGCCGCCGCGAACGCGCCCACGGCGACACCGGCGAGGATCAGGACGCGCGGGTCGAGCTCGGCCCCACCTACAAGTCCCAGCCGGTACACGAGCCCCATGGCGCCGAGGGCGCCCGCGAACGCCGCGAGCGGCAGCGCCCAGGGGCCCACAGCGTGCAAGGCGATGGCCGCCACCGCGCCCAGGCCCGCCCCGCCCGACAGGCCGAGCAAGTAGGGATCCGCGAGCGGATTGCGCACCAGCGCCTGGAGGCTGGCCCCGGCCGTGGCGAGCGCGCCCCCCACGAGAAATGCGAGCAGGGCGCGGGGCACGCGCAGGTCGCGGACGATGGGGGACGTGAACAGCTCGGTGAGCGGCACATGGGCCGGACCCAGCACCACGGCGAGGGCGAGTGCCGCCAGGGCCAGGCCCGCCAAGGCGAGCCATTTCATCGGGCCGCCTCGAGTCGCCGCCGAAACTCGGCCGCGGCCGTGCGCATGCGGGGATTGGGGCGGCCGAACAACGATCCCACGAGGTAGACGAACCGCCGCTCGCGCACCGCGCCGACCGTCAGCCATTCGCGCCGCGCGGCGAAGCCGGGCGCCGCCGTGCTGTCGGTCAGCACCACGATCGCGTCCGGGTCGCGCGCCGCTAGCGTCTCGAGCGACACTTCGGCCGACGCGCTGGCGAGATCGTGGAATACGTTGCTGCCGCCCGCGAGGCGCGCCAGCTCGTCGAGGTAGCTCCCCGCCCCGATCACAATCGGCGGATTGTCCCACACCACAAAGGCGAGCCGCACCGTGGCACGCGGCGGCGGCGCGGCGAGGAACGTGTCGATGGCCGCCGCCAGTGAGTCCCCGCGGATGCTGTCTCCCAGCGCGCGGCCCAACACTCGCGCGGCGCGGGCCACGTCCGCCAGGTGATCTTGGCGCAGCACCAGCGACGGAATGCCGAGCCGGGCCAGCTGCGCGGCGGCGGTCTCATCGAGCGCGGAACGATACAGCACCACCAGATCCGGATGCCGCGCCGCCACCGCCTCGACGTTGGGGTTGAGCCCGTCCCCCACACTGGGCACGGTGAGCGCCGCGGCGGGATAGTCGCACCACGTGGTGCGTCCCACGACGCGATCGCCCGCACCCAGCGCGAACAGGATCTCGGTGAAGGAGGGTGCGAGCGACACGATGCGGCGCGCGGGCGCCGCGAGCGCTACAGTGCGCCCGGCGTCGTCCTCGAGGGTGATGGGCCCGTGGCTCGCCGGGGGGCGCGCGCCGGTGCCGCACGCCGCGAGGGCGAGCAGGAGACCGGCGAGGTGGGTGCTATGGGCCGCAGGGCGCAAAGCAAAAATCCCACCCCCGACGGAGCGGAGATGGGAAAGCGTCTGCGCACGCGCGCAGAGCGCCACCATCCCTCCCGCGAGGGATCTGCAAGGTGGCGCGAATGGAGACGTCTCCTGGCTGCGGGCGCCGCGGCTCGCCTTCCCAGGTGATTGACACCCAGTGGCGATGAGCCGCGCTGCTACTGCCCGTTACAGTGGCGGGGCCGCGCCGGATTCACACCGGCTTCCGTAGATCCCCATTCGCAACTGAGAGCTAGTCTAGGATGGCGGGTGCGGAGACGCAAGAGAGCCATCAGCCATCAGCCGTCAGCCGTCAGCCGAACCGTCTCACGGATGGCTGATGGCTGACGACTGATGGCTTCGAAAGGCGACATACAATCCGCCGACCAGCATCACGACGAGCAACGCGACGATCAGCGGCAGCAGCCGGGCCGGGTCGAAGCGGCGAGACCGGAACTGGATGCTGATCGCGGCGCCCGTGGGCACCGCGTGGAGCGAATAGCGCGCGAAGAATCGCCCCTCGACTTCCTGCACGTCGAGTCGCCGCGCGCCCAGCGCGGTGACGGACGCGGTCGTGTCCTCGAGCAGGAGATCCAGCTCGTCCGCCGGTTGCGGCACCGGCACGACCAACGTCGTCATGGAGGCCGGCAGCGTGTAGCCGAACGACAGCTGGCGCGCCTGGTCGGGCGGCAAGGGCGCGAACACGAGCACGGTGTCGCCTCGGCGCGCCACCGCCTGTGGCGACACGTCGCCCTCCCCCGTCTGGAACTGCAGCGCGCCCGCGGGCAGCACGCCGCGCCAGGTCGGCTGGGTGGTGTCGGCGGAGACGCGCGTGGCGGGTCCCGGGTTCAGGAGCTGGATCATCTCGAGCACATCGCGGGAGCCGTCCGGCTTGGGCCGCGCCACGGTGATCAAGCGCTGCGGCACGCCGATGGGCGGGCCCGTGGGGCTCGTGCGGTAGACGAGAATCGGTTGGAGCAGGACGTCGCCGCTGGTGAGGCGCACCGGCTCGGAAAAATAGGCGATGTCGTCGTAGCGGGCGCTCGCGAGGTAGAGCGCCGTGGTGTCGCCCGTCGAGACGTGGAACGCGAACGCGCCCGCTGCATCGGTGCGTAGCGAGTCCACCGGTGCGCCCCCGCCGGTGGTGACGCGATGCAGCACCACCCACTCCCCCGCGATGGGCCGCCCCCGCGCGCCGCCCACGAGCACGTGGCCGCGCACGATGCGGCGCCCCTGGGCCCCGAGCGCCGCCGGCCCCGCCGCCGCACACGCCAGCAGAAACGCGAGCGCCCTACGGCGTGAACTTGCCGAAATCTTCAGGATCGAGGTTCTGGAGGTAGGTCTTGAGCGTATCGGGATCGAGCGGCCCGGCGCCCGGTTCCGACACGGTGTCGCTCGTATCGACCGAGGTGTGCTCCAACAGGCTGTCGCTCGTGAGGATCGGCGCCTTGAGCCGCAGGCCCAAGGCGATGGAGTCGGACGGGCGCGCGTCGATCTGGATGACCTGATCGCCGCGATAAATGTGCAGCTCGGCGTAGTAGGTGTTGTCCTTCACCTGCGTGATGATCACCTTGCGGAGCTCCGCGCCGAGTCCCACGATGACCAGCTTCAGGAGATCGTGCGTGAGCGGGCGGCTGAACTTCACGCCGGCCAGCTCCATGGCGATGGCGCTCGCTTCCGCCGGACCGATCCAGATGGGGAGCACCCGCTCGCCTTCCATCTCCTGCAGGATCACGACCGGCGTGTTGGTCGTGCGATCCAGCCCGAGGTGGGCGACCCGGACCTGGACGAGGTCCGTCACGTGCCGACGTCCCAGGACGAGAGGTATTTCTGCTGCTCGGGAGTCAGCACATCGATGCCCGTGCCCATCGCCTGCAGCTTGAGCCGCGCGATGTCGCGATCCAGCTCGCGCGGAATGCGGTGCACGTCCTTGCCCAGCTGGCGCGCGTTGGCCAACACGTATTCCGCGGCGAGCGCCTGGTTGGCGAACGACATGTCCATCACGCTGGCCGGGTGGCCCTCCGCCGCGGCGAGGTTGATCAGGCGGCCATCGGCGAGGATAAAGATGCGCTTGCCGTCCAGGCGCCATTCGTCCACGAACTCGCGTACACGCAGCGGCCCCTGCGCCGCCTGCTTCAGAGCGTCGAGGTCGATCTCCACGTTGAAGTGACCCGAATTCGCGATCACCGCGCCGTCCTTCATCGCCCGCATGTGCTCCAGCCGGATGACGTGGATGTTCCCCGTCAACGTGACGAAGATGTCCCCCACGCGGGCGGCTTCGGCCATCGGCACGACCCGATACCCTTCCATCTGGGCTTCGAGCGCCTTGAGCGGGTCGATCTCCGTGACGAGCACGTTGGCGCCCGCACCGCGGACCCGCAGCGCGAAGCCGCGACCGCACCACCCATACCCTGCCACCACCACCGTGCTCCCGGCAATCAGCAGATTGGTGGCGCGCAGAATTCCGTCCAGCGTCGATTGGCCCGTGCCGTAACGATTGTCGAACAGATGCTTGGTCTCGGAGTCGTTCACCGCGATGACGGGGAACTGCAGGACCCCATCCTTCGCCATCGCCTTGAGGCGGATCACCCCGGTGGTGGTTTCCTCGGTTGATCCCACCACGCCGCCCACGAGCGCCTTGCGCTCGGCCGCGGACAGACCCTCCACCCACTTGCGCACCGGCGGCTCCAGATCGTCGAGCCGGTTCAGGGCGATCATGTGCAGCGCCCCCACCAGGTCCGCGCCGTCGTCCATGGTGATGTCCGGCCGGTGCGCGAGTGCCGCGCGGATGTGCTCGTAGTAGGTGTGATGGTCCTCGCCCTTGATCGCGAAGACTTTGATGCCGTAGTCGCGCACCAGGTGCGCGGCGACGTCGTCCTGCGTGGACAGCGGGTTGGAGGCGCACAGCGCGACGTCAGCGCCGCCCGCCTGCAGCGTCGCCGCCAGGTTGGCCGTTTCGGTCGTGACGTGGAGGCAGGCGGAGAGCCGCTTCCCCGCGAGCGGCCGCTCTTTGGCAAAGCGCTCGCGCAGCTGGCGCAGCACGGGCATCGACCGCTCGGCCCACTCGGTGCGGCGCCGCCCCTCGTCGGCGAGGCGGACGTCTTTGATGTCGTGGTCGGCGGTGGGGGCAGTCGAGGTCATGCGCGGGACGTGGTCGCTTTGGCGTGGCGGGAGCGCTCGGCGGCGCGCCGCAGCTCGGCCGCGCGGTCGGCGTGCTCCCACGTGAACAATTCGACTTCGCGGTCGCCCACGCGACGTTTCTCCGGAGCCCGGCCGAAATGGCCGTACGCCGCCGTGGGACGGTAGATCGGCGCCCGCAAATTGAGCGCCTCGATGATGGCATTGGGGCGGAGGTCGAACACCTGGCTGACCGCGTCCTCGATCGCCTCCGGCGACAGCGCCGACGTGCCGAACGTGTCGATCATGATGGAGACGGGCTCGGCCACTCCGATGGCGTAGGCCACCTGCGTTTCGCACCGCGCCGCGAGTCCCGCCGCGACGACGTTTTTCGCCACCCACCGCATCGCGTAGGCCGCGGAGCGGTCGACCTTGGACGGGTCCTTGCCGCTGAACGCACCGCCGCCGTGGCGGGCCATGCCGCCGTAGGTGTCGACGATGATCTTGCGTCCGGTCAGCCCGGCGTCGCCCTGCGGGCCGCCGATCACGAACCGGCCCGTCGGATTCACCAGGATATCCAGGTCCGGCACGCTGAACCCGGCCTCCGCCAGCACGGGGCGGACCACGTACTCGATCACGCCCGCGCGCAGCTCAGCCGGATCGACCTTGTCGGAGTGCTGCGTCGAGACCAGCACCTTGCTGATCCCCACCGGCTTGATGCCTTCGTACGTCACGCTCACCTGCGTCTTACCGTCGGGCCGCAGCCACGCCAGCTCGCCGCGCTTGCGCACCTGCGCCAGCCGCTCGGCCAGGCGGTGCGCCAGGACGATGGGCAGGGGCATGAGCGACGGCGTTTCGTCGCTGGCATAGCCGAACATCATCCCCTGATCGCCCGCCCCGCCGCGGTCCACGCCCAGCGCAATGTCGCCCGACTGCTTGTCGATGGTGGTCAGGACGGCGCAAGTATCGGCGTCGAAGCCGAAGTTGGCGTCGGTGTAGCCGATCGCGGTGATGGTGCCGCGTACGATGTCGGGGATGTGAACGTAGGTGGACGTGGTGATCTCGCCCGCGACCACGGCCATGCCGGTGGTGACGAGCGTTTCGCAGGCGACGCGCGCGGCGGGATCCTTGTCGAGGATCGCGTCGAGCACGGCGTCGGAAATCTGATCGGCGATCTTGTCCGGGTGGCCTTCGGTGACCGATTCGGACGTGAATACGTGACGCGCAGCGCGCATGAGCAGGCGGTTCCTGACCGTTAGTGGCTCAAGCTAGCCGCGCGCCGGTCGCCGGGCAACCGGGTGTCGGCGTCGAGCAACTTCAGATCGACGGCTTCCGCGAGCGCGTACCGCAGTACGTCGAGCGCGAGCTCCGCGGTGCGCGCGGCGAGCGCGGCGTCCGCCGCGGCCTGCGCGTGCTCGCGGGTGATTTGGCGGATCATCCACCGGATCAACGGCAGCGCGGGCGGCGACACCGAGAGCGTTTCGTACCCGAGCCCCACCAGCAGGAACGCCGAGAGCGGGTCGGACGCCATCTCGCCGCACACGCTGGCGGGCTTCTGCTTCGCGTGGGCCGCGTTGGCGACGAGCTTCAGCAAGCGCAGCACGGCGGGGTCGTGCGGCGTGAAGCGATCGGCGAGGCGCGCGTTGCCGCGGTCGACCACGAGCGTGTACTGCGTGAGGTCGTTGCTGCCCACGCTCAGGAAGTCGCTCACCTCAACCAGGCGATCGGCCATCACGGCCGCGGCGGGCGTTTCCACCATTACGCCGATCGGCACGGTGGCGGCGGCTTCGACACCCACGTGCTTCAGCCGTTCGGCTTCCTCCGCCACCAGCTCGCGCGTGCGGTCCACTTCGTCGAGCCGCGTCACGAGCGGGATCATCATGTGAATGTCCGCGTGCGCCGCCGCCCGCAGGATGGCGCGGATCTGCGCGCGGAACATCTCGGGCTGATCCAGGCACACGCGGATCGCGCGCCAGCCGAGGAATGGGTTTGCCTCCGCCGCAGAGCGGAACGGCGCCGGGAACTTGTCGCCTCCCAGGTCGAACGTGCGGATCACCACCGGGTGTCCCTTGAAGGCCTCGCCCACTCTGCGGAAGTAGGCCGCCTGCTCGTTTTCGCTCGGCAGCTGGGCATGACCCGTCACCAGAAACTCGGTACGGAGCAGCCCCACGCCCTCGGCGCCGTTGGCGCGCGCGGTGGCGATCTCCTCGGGGACGTCGACGTTGCCGCGCAACGCCACGCGCAGCTGATCCCGCGTGATCGCGGGCTCGTGCACCGCCTTGCCCAGCTGAGTCTGCAGCGTGCGGCGGCGATCGCGCTCGGTGTCCGCCTCGGCGATCTCGGCGGGCGTCGGGTCGAGCAGCACCGTGCCGCGGGCGCCGTCGAGCACGAGCATCGTGCCGGGCCGGATGCGCTGCAGCGCGCCGCTGAGCCCCATCACCGCCGGGATGCCCATCGAGTGCGCCAGGATCGCCGCGTGCGACGTGCGCGTGCCTTCCTCACTCACCAGGCCGATCACCCGCTCGCGGTCGATCTGCACCGTGAGACCCGGGGCCAGCTCGCGCGCCACGACCACCGAAGGCTGCTCGATGGCCTCGAGACCTTCCTCGACGCCCTTATGGAGGAGGTGACCGATGACGCGGAGCACGACGTTGTTCAGATCGGGCAGGCGCTCGCGCAACCGCGAGCTCGGATGCGCGGCCCACTCGTCCCGCAGCTCCAGCGCCTTGAACTCGAACGCCTTCTCGGCCGTGAGGTGGTTCTCGCGGATCAGCTCCTCCACCGCGCCGGTGAACGTGCGGTCCTCGAGCATCATCATCTGCGCCTCGAAGATCCGCGCCGCGTCCACGCCGGCGCGGCTCTCGGCACGCGCCTTGATCTCGGCGATGTGCCCTTTCACGTCGCGCACGGCCGCCCGCAGGCGGCGGACCTCCTTCTCCACCTGGGTGCGCGCCACCGTCCGGTGCGGCACCTCGGGCAGCGCCCACTGCAGCACCACCGCCGGGCCGATCGCGATGCCCGGCGAGACGCCGATGCCACGTAACAGGCGATCCGTCACGCGCGCTCGTCCTCCTCGCTCACTTCCTCTTCCTCGTTCCCGGTGAGGTGCATTTCGCGGAACCCGTCCGACACCAACGCGCACAGCGCGTCCATCGCGGCCTCCGCATCGACGCCGTCGGTGCGGAGCGACAGGCTGGAGCCGCATTCCGCGGCCAGCGCCATCATGCCCAGGATGCTCTTGCCGTTCACGGTGACGCCGTCCTTGCTGACGAGGATGGCGCACGCGAACCGCCCCGCCACTTTCACGAACTCCGCCGCGGGCCGGGCGTGCAAGCCGAGCGGGTTCACGATCCGCGCGTCCCGCGCGACTACCGCCATGCCGTCCCCACGATCAGCGCCAGGGCCACGAGTACGAGGCCATAGCGCAAACCCGTGAGCGTGCCCTTCCCCACCCGCCAATACAGCAACGCGAAACCGCCGGCCCCGGCGGCGCCGAGCGCGATCCGCGCCCAGGCCGGAAACGCCGCCGCCAGGTAGTCGGCGGACACGGGCAACGCCAGTCCCATCGCCAGCGCCATCCCGACCCCCGTGATCGCCAGGCTGCGCTGCAAGAACGGCGAGCGCAGCGCAGTCACCACGTGTACGCCGTGCTCCCAGCCCGCGCGCAGCGCCCACCAGCGCAAGACGACGTGCCCGATGTTGTAGGCCACCAGGAAAGCCGCCACCGCCCACAGTCCAGCGCCGAGCCCAACCCCCACGAGCGCCAGCCCCACCATGAGCGGCAGCCATCCAGCCCACACGAGGCGATCGCCGAGCGAGCCGAGGGGCCCGGTGAGCGCGGCGCGCAACCGCTCGATCTGCTCGGCCGGCGCGTGCTCGATCTCCGCCCGGGCGGTGGCGCCAACGGCGAGGCCCACCAGGTACGGGTGCGCGTTGAAGAAGTGCGCCCCGCGGGCCACCGCGCCGCGATACGCCGCACCGTTCCCTTCCGCCTGCAGATCGCGCAGCAGCGGCTCCTCGGCCACGCCGGCCCCGAGCCCGATCATCCGTTCGTAGCTCCACGATCCCTGGACCGCGAACAGCCGCAGCAGCGCGGCGGCGAAGCGGGGTTTCATCGCAACCACACGAGCGCCGCGCCGCCACCGAGGCCCAGCGCGAGCCACGTGAGCGGCCGACCCCATCCCACGAGCCGCAACGTGCCCGCCGCCGCGGCCGCGAGCGCCGCGGCGGCACCCGCCACGCCCACCAGCGTCAGGGCCCGCGCGCCCAGCGCCGGGGCGAGGACGGCGCGCGACAGCGTGGCACACGCGAGGCCCGCCGCCGTCACCACCAGCGCGCGCACGCCGTCGCGGCCGATCGCCGCGACGTGGACCCGCACGAGCGCGGCGGCGTCACCCGCGTCAATCAACGCCAAGGCCCGGTTGGCGGCGCGCGCATTGAGGCGCCGCAGCAGCTGCAGCGAGCCGCCACCGAGCAGCGCAATCACGAGCCCCACGATCACGCCGAGCCCGAAGCCGCCGCGCGCACCGTACGCGGCGTAGACCGCCGCCACGGTCGCCGGTCCGTATTCCGGGTAACGCACCGCCCCGACGGGCAGAATGTCGAACTGGAACAGCTCGAACAGCACGCCCAGCCGCAGACCGGTCTCCACGTCGCCGAGAATCGCACCCGCGAACGCGCCCGCCACGAGCGGGCGCGCGATCATCATCTGGGGCACGCTCACCAGGTCGATGCCGCACAGCGTTCCCCAGCCGAGCAGGGCGAGCAGCACCACGAGGTTCACGTGAACTCCCCCACCGGCACGGGCCGCGCCGTCGGCACGTCCTGCGCCGTCACTTCCACGCCGCGCGCCGCAAGGTCGCGCAGCAGCGCCGCCTCGGCATCCGTCAAATAGACGTAGCGTAGCCGTTCGGAACGGCCCGGCCGGTGATGCACCCCTCCCACGTTTACGCGGCGGATCGGCCCGCCGTTCGCGCACAGCGCCGCCATCGTCTCCACGTTGGCCGTGAGCAGGATGCCGGGGCGGCGATCGGCCTGCCACTGGGCCAGCTGCTCACCCGCTTCCGCCGCCGATGCGAAGGTGACGTCGACGTCGGGCGGCACGCCCATGCGATAGAGGTCCTGTTCCCACTCGCTCGCGCGGACTTTGTCGTCCACCAGCACGATGTAGCGGATGCCGAGGGCCTTCCCCCAGCCCACGACCACCTGGCCGTGAATCAGCCGGTCGTCCACCCGGGCGAGCACCAGGCTCACGCCGCGGTCACCTTGATGGCGCGCCCGCCGGCCTCGGCGGCGCGGCGCGCGGCGTCGGCCGGCGTGAGCCCGCGGTGAAACACGAAGTCGAGCAACATGGCCAGGTTCACGCCGGTCACCACCGCCACGTCAGGCCGGCCCCGGGCGTAGCGCACCGCCCCGGTGAGGCAGGAGCCGCCGGGCAAATCGATGAACAGCACCGCCGGGCGGTCCAGCACCGCAGCGAGCCGCTTCTCGAGCGCCTCGTAATCGCAGCCGTCGTTGGAGACGGGCATGAGGGCGTCGTCGATGCCGGTGATCGCCTGCACCGCCGCCACCAGCGACTCCGCCACGGCGGCGTGCGAGACGATCACGCCACGCAGCTCACTCATAATCCTCCTCGAGATACTCCCGCACGTTGCGCTTCTCGCGCAGGGTCTTGATCAGGCGTTCGTTGAACGCCTTCGCCGTGTCCACGCCGCTGTAGCGCAACAGGTGGTTCATCGCCACCACTTCGCAAATCACCGTGAGGTTCTTGCCCGGGTTCAGCGGCACCAGCACCAGCGGCAGCGGCACGCCCAGGATCTCGGTCTCCTGCCCGTCCAGCCCGGTGCGATCGTACTCGCGGGCATTGTCCCAGTCTTCGAGCTGCACCACCACCTCGATGCGCTTCTGCTGGCGCACCGAGCGCACGCCGAACAGCGCGTTGATGTCGATCAAGCCGACGCCGCGGATTTCCATGTGGTGGCGCGCCACCTCGATCCCCCGCCCGATCAGCACGTCGTTGCCGCGCCGGGTGATGTGCACTACGTCGTCGGCCACGAGCCGGTGGCCCCGCTCGACCAGGTCCAGCACGCACTCGCTCTTGCCGATGCCGGAGCGCCCGGTGAACAAGAGGCCCACGCCGAACACGTCGGCGAGCGAGGCGTGCACCGTGGTGATGGGCGCGAACGCGTCGTCCAAGAAGGGCTTCAAGCGGCTGTAGAAGTCGGCCGTCTTGAGCGAGGTGCGGATCACGGGGACGCCCTTGCGCGTCGCCAGGTCCAGCAAGTCCGACGGGACGTCCTGGCCCTTGGTGATGAAGATGCAGGGCACGTCGAAGCCGAGCAGCGTCTCAAGCGCGCGACGCCGGCCCGCCGAGTCGAGGGACATGAGGTACGTGATCTCGGTCTCGCCCAGGACGTGCAGGCGCGCGCTCACGAAGCGGTCGGTGTATCCGGCCAACACCAGCCCGGGGCTCGAGGCCTCGGGCGAGGGGATTTCACGATCCAGCCCGACCTCGCCCGTCAGCACCTCGAGCTTCAGCGGCTCGCCCTTCTTGGCGAGCAGGTCGCGGACCTTGGGAACGCTCACGCGGCGTCGCGCGCCGCCGCGCGGCGCCGGGCGGGCGCGCCCCGTGGCGTCTTCTCGAGTTGGCGGCGGAGACGCCCGCCGGCGCGATCGAGCGCGCTCTTGTGGTCGGCCCCGTCCGCCGTGGCGACAGCCCTGCGGCCGCGCCCGGCGTGCAGGCGCAGCTCGACCGCCGCCGTGCCGTGGTCGTCGCTGAAAATCACCTGCGCCGCGAGCGGACGGCGTGCCACCTTCACGAGACGCGCCACGAGGTCGCGGGCGCGCGCGCGCAGGTCGTCGGGGATCTCGCAGTGCCGCTGTGTGATGGTGACCCGCATGTGCTGTCAGACTCCTTCCGCGAGGGTACGCTGGAGATGCGCCGCGGTGGCGCGGGCGGCGCGCTCCCACGAGAGACCTTCCGCGAAGGCGCGCCCGCGACGGCCCAGCGCGGCGACCCGCGCCGGGTCGCCCGCAAGCTCGAGCATCCGGGCGGCGAGCGCGGCGGCGTCGCCGTGCGGCACCAGATACCCGGTCTCTCCCTGCACCACCGACTCGCGCAGCCCGGGGCTGTCGGAGGCGAGCGCCGGAGTGCCGCATGCCGCCGCCTCGACGTTGGTGATGCCCCAGCCCTCCTTGGGGCTCGGGAACACGACGGCCCAGGCGCGGCGCAGCAGCTGCCGCTTCGCTTCTTCCGGCACGAACCCCAGGAATCGCACCGCGTCGCCCAGACCGAGCGTCGTCGCCACGCGCTCCAGCCGTGTGCGGTCGTCACCCTGCCCCGCAATCTCGAGTGTGACGTCGGAGCGCGCTGCCCGCGCCAGCGCGAGCGCCCGCAAAGCGACCTCCACTCCTTTATAACGCTTCAGGCGGCCGAGGTACAGGAACGTCGGCACGGCCGCCCGCGGCACCGCCGGATCGGGGCAATACCAGGCGGCATCGACACCGGGATAGATGACGGCGATGCGCTCGCGCGGCACGCCGCGCCGCACCAGGTCGTCGCGCGTGCTCTCCGAGATCGCATGGAACGCGGCGCGACGGTAGGCCCGCGGTATCGGCTGCTCGGCTGCCCACACGATCGCGGCCAGCGGCCAGCTCGCTTCGGCGAACGCCGTCGTGCCGAACAGATGCGGCACGATGGCGCAGAACGGCAACCGCGTGAGCTGCGGCAGAAACAGCGGCAGCTTGTTGATGTCCTCGACCACGATGTCGTAGCCGCCCGTTGCGAGCAACCGGCGCACCACGCCGCGCGCCCGCAGCGCGAAGCTGTGCCGCCCGCCCACCCGGTGCACGTGCATGCCATCGAGCTCGGCCTCGGGCGCCGCGCCGGGCCAGCCGCTCACCACCAAGTCCACCGTGTGCCCCCAGCGCGCCAGGCGGCCGAACAGCTCGTGCAGATGAATCTCGGCGCCGCCCGCGTGCGGGTTGTCACGGTCGTTCCAGTTGACGAGCAGGATCTTCACAGCTGGCCCAGCTCCCGCCCCACGCGATCGAGCACGCCGTTCACGAACGCCGGCGCTTTGGGGCCCGCGAACCAATGCGCCAGCTTGACGGCCTCGTCCACCACGACGCGCGCGGGCGTGGTCCCCTCGTCGAGCTCCGCCAGCGCCAGCCGCAGGATGTTGCGCTCCACCACGCCCACCCGCTCGAACCGCCAGTGCTCAGCCGCCGCGGCGATCTGCCGGTCATATTCGGGACGCCCGGCGACGGCGCGCGCGGCGAGGTCGGCCCCGCGGTCGAACCCCTCGGGCAGCCCGCCGTGCATGCGCGACACGCGAGCGACCACCGTCTCGATCGACGGCTCGCCGGACAGCTCCCACGCATAGAGGATCTGGAGCGCGCGCGCCCGCGCCTTAGTCTCGGGGCGCTGCACGGGCGAGCCGGGCGAGGACGTCGGCGGTTTGCTGTGCCGCCTCGGCGGCCTCGTATCCCTTGTTGCCGGTGGCGCCGCCCGCGCGGGCGAGCGCCTGCGCCTGGTCGGCGGTGGTGAGGACGCCGAACCCCACCGCGATGCGGTGCGCCAACGCGACGTTGCCCAGTCCGCGGGCGGCTTCGCCGGCGACGTACTCGAAGTGCGGCGTCTCGCCGCGGATCACGCAGCCGAGCGCCACGATCACACCGTAGCGGCCGGTCGCGGCCGCGGCCTCGGCGACCACGGGCAACTCGAATGCGCCGGGGACCCAGAACACGTCCACGTGATCGTCCGACACGCCCTTGTCACGGAGGCAGTGCTGCGCTCCGTCCAAGAGTTTCGTGGTGACGAGCTCGTTGTACCGGCTGACCACCACCGCGACGCGCACCGCGACCCGAGCCACGTCAGTGCGTCAGGAAGTGGCCGAGCTTGTCGCGCTTGGTGTCGAGATAGGAGCGGTTCTCGTCCGACGGCGGCGGCACGATCGGCACGCGCTCCACGATCTCCAAGCCGTAGCCCTCGAGCCCCACCAGCTTCATGGGATTGTTGGTCAGCACGCGGATGGACGACAGACCGAGGTCCAGCAGAATCTGCGCCCCGATGCCATAGTTGCGCAGATCCGCCTTGAAACCGAGCTGCTCGTTGGCGGTGACGGTGTCGGCGCCCGCGTCCTGCAGCTCGTACGCCTTGAGCTTGTTGAGCAGGCCGATGCCCCGCCCTTCCTGGTCCAGGTAGACGATGACGCCGCCCTGTTGCTCGGCGATGGTGCGCATCGCGGCGTGCAGCTGCCAGCCGCAGTCGCAGCGCGCCGAGCCGAACACGTCGCCCGTGAGACACTTCGAATGCATGCGCACGAGCACATCGCGCCGCCCCGCCACCTCGCCGAACACGAGGGCCACATGCTCCGCCTGGTCCACGTCATTGCGGTAGCCGATGACGCAAAACTCGCCGAACGGCGTCGGCAGCCGCGCCTCGGCAACCCGATGCACCAACCGCTCTTTCGCCAACCGGTACTCCACGAGTTGCGCGACCGTGATGAACGCGAGGCCATGCTCGGCGGCGAAGCGCTCCAGCTCCGGCCGGCGCGCCATGGTACCGTCGGCGCTCAGGATCTCGCAGATCACACCCGCGGGATAGAGGCCCGCGAGCCGCGCCAGGTCCATGCTCGCCTCGGTCTGGCCCACGCGCTGCAGCACGCCGCCCGGACGCGCGCGCAGCGGAAACACGTGCCCCGGCCGCCGCAGATCGGCGGGCACGGTCGCGGGATCGATGGCCACGTGGATCGTGGCGGCGCGATCGTGCGCCGAGATGCCCGTCGTCACGCCGAAGCGACGCGCCGCGTCGACGCTCACGGTGAACGCCGTCTCTTTGTCTTCGGTGTTGTGCTCCACCTGCTGCGGCAGGCCCAGCGCCTGACAGCGCTCCGGCGTGAGCGTGAGGCAGATCAGCCCGCGCCCGTGCGTGGCCATGAAATTGATCATGTCCGCGGTGACCTGCTCGGCCGCGCCGACCAGGTCGCCCTCGTTCTCGCGGTTCTCGTCATCGGCCACGATGACGAGCTTCCCCGCGCGGATGTCCGCGATCGCCTGCTCTACCGTTCCGAACGGCATAGTTGTCTCACGTACTTGCCCAGCACGTCGCCTTCGACGTGCACCTTGTCACCCACCCGCAGCCGCCCCAGCGTCGTATGCGCCCGCGTGAACGGAATAAGCGACACCTGCACATGCGACCGCGCCGGCAGCGCGTGCACCGTCAAGCTCACTCCGTCCACCGTGATCGAGCCGTGCGGGATCGACACCTCCCACACTTCGGTCGGCACCCGCAGGTCGTACAGCCACGCGTCGCCGCGGTGCTCCGCCCGCGCCACCACCGCTACACCATCCACGTGCCCTTGCACGAGATGACCGCCGAGACGATCCGCCGCGCGCACCGCGCGCTCGAGGTTCACTTGCCGGCCTGCTGTGTAGTCCCCGAGCAGCGTGCGGTCCCGCGTCGTCTCGATCACATGCACCGTGAATCCGCTCTTGCCGACTCGCTCCACGGTGAGGCAGGCCCCATTCACCGCGACGCTCTCACCCTGCTTCAGGCCTTTGAACGGCGCACGGATGGTGAGCGAGAATCCCGCCTCTCGCTTGCCGTTGCCCGTCGCCTTGACGGTCCCCACCGCGCTCACGATCCCGGTAAACATAGCCGCCTGTCCAAGACCAGTAATGTATCGGGGCCCAACGCCTTACGCTCCACCGCGATCCAGCGCGGCGCGTCGGGCAGCGGGTGGTCTGGCACGCCGGGAAAGGCCGGAATCGCGCCTTCGCCCAGCCAGACCGGGGCTTGCACCCAGTACAGCCGGTCCACCAGCGCCTCGGCGAGGAGCTTGGCGCCGAGTGCCCCTCCTCCTTCACATAACAGCGCGCGGATCCCGGCGGCTCGCAGCTCGCGCAGGCCGTCGGCGAGCGACGTGGAGCGGAACACGCGCACGCCGTTCTGCTCGAGCACCGACACGTTGCTGGCGGGTGCTTCGCGGCTCGCCACGACCCAGGTAGGCACGTCGCGCGCGGTCCGCACGAGGCCCGCCGAATCGTTCAACATGGCCCGCCGGTCGAACACCACGCGCACGGGCGGCACGCGCGGGACCACGGCGCCGCGCGCCGTCAGCGTCGGGTTGTCGCGCAGCGCCGTGGTGCCACCCACGCCGATCGCGTCGAACCCGGCGCGCAGCCAATGGACCCACTCGCGGGCCGCCTCGCCCGAGATCCAATGCGAGCCGCCCGTCCGGTCGGCGATGCGACCGTCGATCGACGTCGCGAGCTTGAGCGCCACGAACGGACGCTCGGCCTGCGCATGAAAAAAGAGGAAGGGGGCGTTGAGGGTGGCGGCCTGCTCGGCGCAGACTCCCACCTCGGTGGCGATGCCGGCGCGGCGCAGCAGCTCGAGGCCGCCCTGCGCGGCGGGATCGGGGTCGCGCACGGCGGCCACCACTCGTGCCACGCGGGCCCGGATCAAGGCGTCGGTGCACGGCGGCGTCTTGCCGTGATGGGCGCACGGCTCGAGCGTGACGTACACGGTGGCACCGCGCGCGGCGGCGCCCACCCGCTCGAGTGCTGTGACTTCCGCGTGCGGGCCGCCGTATTCCGCGTGGAACCCCTCGCCCACCGCCTGGCCGTGCGCCACAACCACCGCGCCGACGAGGGGATTCGGCGCGACGCGCCCCCAACCCCGCACGGCGAGGTCGAGGGCGCGCGTCATCCACGCCCGGTCGTCGGGGCGTTCAGAAGGAGATACGGGCGCCGATGCTCCCGAAGACATGCCCCGCCTTGGGGTCGAAGCTGCCGAAGCTCGAACGGGAGAATCCCTGGTCCTTGCCGGACTGCCAGCCGAGCTCACCCACGATTTTCAAGAGGACGAGGTTCATCCCCGCATCCGCGAACACCAGCTGGCGCGTGTTCTTGGGATTCACGTTGACCGTCTGCACGGTGATGTCCTGATAGCGAATGCGGCCGGTCGACGAGTAGTGATCGAGGCCCAATCCCGCGGCCACGTCGAACAGCAGCAGCCGCATCCCCGCGACGGCGCGGATGTTGGTCGCGTCGACCTCGGTGGCGAAGTCCATCGGGTCGCCCGCGGTCACGTCGCCGTACTGCAGGCGCGGCAGGTGACGGTGCATCCAGCTCACCGAGATCGAGGGGATGAGCAGGCTGCCCTTGATGATGCCGACGCGGGCGCCATAGCCTAGGCCGAGCGCGATCGAGCCGATCTTGGTGGCATTGGGATCGACCGACAGGTGGGCCACCTGGTTGGTGGGCAACAGCACCGCGGAACCGAGCGCGTCGATCGCGAGCAGGCCGCCCCCCATCCCGCGAAACACGCCGACGCTCGCTTCCACGACGGGGGCCGGCAGGTAGCCGTTGTAACTCGTCGCCACCGACGAGCCGCTGGTGAAGGCGCTGTCGGGGTTGGGCAGCGCCACCTTGGTAGCGTTGACGCGCGCCGTCAGTGAGATGTGCCCGAAGCCGCCGAGCGTGCCGGCCGTGCCGAGCACGGGGTTGCCGCCCGACACCACGATGCCAGCGAGCGGGCTGAACGCCTTCATCGCGTCCACGGCCGTGTTACAGGCGTTCTGGGCCGGCGTAGTGGTGGCACTGGCGCACTGGGGATCTCCCTGCGCGGCGAGCGGCGCAGCTGCGGCGCCCAGCAGGAACGTGATCAACGAGAGGTGACGCATACGTCCTCCGGAAAGCGATTAGCGCTCGAGGAAGCGCACGCGCGTTTCGCCCGCACGCACCTCGCCGATGAGCCACGCGGGGACCTGCGCCCGCGACGCGGCGGCGACGATCGCCTCCACGTCGTTGAGGGCGGCGACGGCGATCATGCCGACGCCCAGGTTGAACACCCGCCGCATTTCGCCCAGTGATACCCCGCCCGCGCGCATCAGCACCCGGAACACGTCCGGCCAGGGCCAGGCGCGCTGGTCCACCACGGCCTCGCACCCCTCGGGCAACACCCGCACGAGATTCCCGGCAATGCCGCCGCCCGTAATATGCGCCAGCGCGTGCACGCGCGAGAGCACCGGCGTCACGGCGGCCGCGTAGCTCTTGTGCACGTCGAGCAAGACCTGGGCCACGCTGCGTCCCGTGTCGGGAAACGGATCGCTCACGTCGAGCTGCATCTGCTCGAACACGATGCGGCGCGCCAGCGTGTACCCGTTGGTGTGCAGTCCGTTCGACGCGTAGCCGATCAGCACATCGCCCGCGCGCACGCGATCGCCGTGCAGCGCCTCGCTCTCCTCTACCACCCCCACGATGGTGCCCGCGAGATCGTAATGCCCCGCCTGGTACAGATCGGGCAGCTGCGCCGTCTCGCCGCCCGCCAGGATCATGTCGTGCGCCTTGCAGCCGCGCGCGATCCCTGCGACCAGGGCGGCGGCGACGTCGGGCACGAGCGTCCCCGCGGCGATGTAGTCCTGAAACGCCAGCGGCTTGGCGCCGTGCACCAGGATGTCGTTGACCGAATGATTGACGAGATCCTCGCCCACTGTGTCGTGCACGCCCGCGCGCGCGGCGACGAGCACCTTGGTGCCGACGCCGTCGGTCGAGAGCACGAGTACCGGCCGCTTGTAACCGGGGGGCACGCGCACCATGCCGCCGAACGCGCCGACCTTGCCCAGGGCGAGCGCGGTGCGCGTGCCCGCCGCGAGCTGGGCGATGCGCCGCTTGGCTTCCTCCGCGGTGTCGAGGTTGACGCCCGCCTGCGCGTAGCGGTCGCTCACGCGCCCGGCTCCCACACTTCGAACTGGGTGAGCTGCAGGAACGCCTGTACGCGCGCTTCGACGTCCGGCGCCGTGACTCGCTCGAAGCGCTGCACGCCGAACGCCTCCACAGCAAAGGAGCCCATCGCCGCGCCGTACACCATGGCGCGCCGCAGGCTCGGCTCCGACAGGTCACCGGTGCGCGCGAGATGCGCCATGAACCCGCCCGCGAACGCGTCGCCCGCGCCCGTCGGGTCGAACACCTCTTCCAACGGGTACCCCGGCACCTTGAACACGCGGTCCTTCTCGGCGAGCAGTGCGCCGTGCTCACCCTGCTTGATCACCACCCGCGTCGGTCCGCGGCCCAGCACCCAGCGCGCGGCGCGGTAGATGTTCCAGTCGCCCGACAGCTCGCGCGCCTCGGAGTCGTTCAACATCAACACGTCGATGTGCCGCAACAGCTCGAGCAGCACGTCGCGCTTGGACTGAATCCAATAGTTCATCGTGTCGCAGGCGACGAGCGTCGGCGCCGTCACCTGATCGAGCACGCTGAGCTGCAGCTCGGGGTCGATGTTGCCCAGGAAGACGAATTTCGCAGCGCGGAAGGCGGCGGGAATGCTGGGCCGGAAATCCGCGAACACGCCGAGCCGCGTCTCGAGGGTCTCGCGACTCTGGAGGTCGTAGGAGTACTTCCCCTTCCACCGGAACGACTCGCCGGGCACGCGCGCCACGCCCGCGAGATCCACGCCGCGCCGGGCGAGGCGCTCCAGCTCGGCGAACGGATAGTCGGCGCCCACGACCCCCACCACCTGCACCGGGTGGAGCACGGCGCCCGCCACCGCGAAGTAGACCGCCGAGCCGCCCACCGTGTCAGCGGTCTGGCCGAACGGCGTGGAGACCGAGTCGAGGGCGATCGAACCAACCACGAGCAGTCCCATCGCTACATCCGATCCGGCGCGCTGATGCCCAACAGCGCGAGCCCGTTGGCGAGCACCTGCCGCACGGCGCGGGCCAGGACGAGGCGCGCCGTCTCCTGCGGCTCTCCCAGCACGCGGTACTTGTGGTACCAACCGTGCGCCAGGCGGGCGAGGCCTTCGAGATAGCCCGTAATGCGATGCGGCTCGAGCGCGGCGGTGGCGCCCGCAATCACGGCGGGAAAGTCCGCCAGCTCCTTCATCAATTCGAGCTCCTCAGGCTCCTCCAACAGCCCGAGATTGGCGCTCTCGGGCACGGCGCTCTCAGGCGGCCGTGCGGCGACACGAAAGATGCCGCTCATGCGCGCGTGCGCCATCTGGACGTAGAAGACCGGGTTCTCCTCCGTCTGGCTCTTGGCGAGATCCACATCGAACACGAAGTGCGACTCGCTGCGGCGCATCAGGAAGAAGTAGCGCAGGGCGTCGCGCCCCACGTCGTCTACGAGCTCTCGCACGGTCATGTAGCTGCCGGCGCGCTTGGACACCTTCACTTCCTCGCCGCCCTTCATCACCGTGACCATCTGGTGCAGGACGTACTCGGGATAGTCGCGCGGGATGCCCATTGCCAGCGCCTGCAGGCCGATGCGCACCCGCCGGACGGTGCTGTGGTGGTCCGCGCCCTGCACGTTGATCGCCCGCCGGAAGCCCCGCTCCCACTTGGTGACGTGATACGCGACGTCCGCCACGAAGTACGTCCGCTCACCGCCCTTCGCCTCGCTCTTGCGCATCACGCGGTCTTTGTCGTCACCGAACTCGGTGGTGCGCAGCCACTGCGCGCCGTCTTCTTCGTAGGTATGACCCGCGGCGACCAGGCGCTGCACCGTGGCGTCCACTTTGCCCGTGGTGTACAAGGACGACTCGAGAAAATGGACGTCGAACTTCACACCGAACGCCTGGAGGTCACGGTCCTGCTCGTCGCGCAAAGCCGCGACCGCGAAGCGCCGCACCCCCTCGCGATCGGCACCGTCCGGGTCCGCAGGGTGCGCCGCCACATACCCCTCGGCGATCTCGCGGATGTACTCGCCGTGGTAGCCACCTTCCGGGAGCTCGACGGCGCGTCCGCGCCGCTCCTGGATCCGCGCCTGCACGCTCTGCGCGAGATTCATGATCTGCGTGCCGGTGTCGTTGTAATAGAACTCGCGGGTCACCCGCCAGCCCGTCCACTCGAGCAGCGAGGCAATGGCGTCGCCCAGCGCGGCCTGGCGGCCGTGTCCCACGTGCAGCGGGCCTGTCGGGTTCGCCGACACGAACTCCACGTTGACCGGCGCCGCATGACCCACGTCGCTCTTGCCGTAGCTCGCGCCCGCCGCGATCACGGCGGGGAGAACGGCGTGCACGTGGCTGTCGGCGAGAAAGAAATTGATGAAGCCCGGGCCCGCGATTTCCGTCTTCTTGACGACGCCCGGCGGCAGCTCGAGGGCCGCCACCAGCTGCTCGGCCACGGCGCGCGGCTTGGCTTTCAGGATCTTGGCCAGCACCAGCGCGACGTTGGTCGCCACGTCGCCGTGCTGAGCTTCGCGCGGCCGTTCCAGCAGGACCTCGGGCGCGGGCGCGCCGAGCCGCTCCGCGGCCCGGCGGAGCGCCGCGCGGATCGTCTCCTGGGCCGTCATTTTTCGGGCGAGTCTTTCTTGGGCTTCGCTTCTGGCTTTGACTCGGGCTTAGACTCGGGCTTGGACTCTTTGGCCTCGGTGGGCTCCTTCTTCTCGCCGGCACGCTTGTAGTCGGTGATATAGAACCCCGAGCCTTTGAACACGAGCCCCGCCCCGCTCGAGATGATGCGGGTGGCGCTCTTGCCGCACTTGGGGCAGCGGGTGCGCTTGGGGCCGGACATGGTCTGGGCGAACTTTTCGAACACGTGGCCCTGCGGGCAGCGGAACTCGTAGGTCGGCATCGCACAACATCTTAGCCGCACGCTCTAGCACGGTCAAGCAGAATCCTCAAAGAACCGCTCGTTCAGCGCGGGATCCATGCGGCGCGGGCGTCCGGTCGTGGGATCGACAGGGCACCACAGCGAGCGCGCCCGCGCGAGCACGCGCCCGTCCGCGGCGCGCAGCAGCTCCACGTGCCGTTCGTAGGTCGCCGCCGTGTTCTCCCCCACCCAGGTGCGCGCGATCACGCGGTCGCCCAGGCGGGCCGGGAGCTTGTAGTCGATCTCGTGGCGCAGCACGACCCACGCGAGCGTCGCGCGCTCGGCTGCGGTGGTGGCGCGCGTCCAGTGCGCGCCCGCCACGTCCTGCACCCAGCGCAGGTAGACCACGTTGTTGACGTGACCCTGCTCGTCGATGTCTTGCGGCTGTACGTCGATCGTCTGCTCAAAGCGGGCGGGGCGGCGCCCGTCGGTCACTGCGGGGTCTCCGGCGCGCGCCGGTGGAGCTGGTAGCGGAGAGCGCCCGACGGGCAGCGCCCGATCTGCGCCGCCACGTCTTCGGGCGCCGCCAGCTCGGGCCGCACCCAATGCTTGCGCTGGACGTCGAACACGAGCGGCAGCCCGCGGACGCACACCCCCGTGTGCCGGCAGATGTTCGGATCGAACGTGACCGTGATGTCCGGTGTCTCGTAGACCTGCAACCGCTTATCCCGGTCGGTACTCACCCCATACCTCGCGCAACGTGTCCGCGATCTCCCCCAGCGTGGCCCGCGCCCGCACCGCCCCGAGAACGTGCGGCATCAGCGGCTCGGTTCCCCGCGCCGCGGCGGCGAGTGCGCGCCGCGCCTCCCGCAGGTCATTGGCGTTGCGCCGTTCCCGCGCCTCGGCGAGCCGGCGGCGTTGCCCTGCGGCGAGCGTCTGGTAGTCGGGTTGCGCCGCGCTGGCCGCTGCCGCCGATCCGTCGTCGAAGCGATTGACGCCCACCAGTACGCGGTCCCCGCGCTCCACCTCTTTCTGTTGTTCGTACGCGCTCAGCGCGATCGCCTGCTGGAAGTAGCCGTGCTCGATGGCGCGGGCCGCCCCGCCGCGCGACTCGATCTCGTCGAGCAGCGCGCGCGACTCGCGCTCGATCCGATCGGTGAGCGCCTCAACGTACCAGCTGCCCGCGAGCGGATCCACCACTTCCGGCACGCCGGTCTCGTGCGCCAGAATCTGTTGCGTGCGCAGCGCCAGCGTGGCGCTCTGCGCCGTCGGCAAGGCCAGTGCCTCGTCGTAGGAATTGGTGTGGAGCGATTGCGTGCCCCCCAACACGGCGGCGAGCGCCTGCAACGCCACCCGCACCACGTTGTTCACCGGCTGCTGTGCGGTGAGCGTGGCGCCGCCCGTCTGCGTGTGGAACCGCAGGCGGCAGGCCGATTCGTGGGCATTGAACTTCTCCCGCATCAGGCGCGCCCACAGCCGGCGCGCCGCGCGAAACTTGGCCGCCTCCTCGAACAGGTCCGTGTACCCCGCAAAGAAAAACGACAGGCGCGGGGCGAACGCGTTCACGTCGAGCCCGGCGCCGATGGCGCGCCGCACGTACTCGAGCGCGTTGGCGAACGTGAAGGCGACCTCCTGCACCGCCGTCGCCCCCGCCTCGCGCATGTGATAGCCGGAGATCGAGATCGGATTGAAGCTCATCCCCTCGTCCGTGACCCAGCGGAACACGTCGGCGATGAGCCGCAGCGACGGCTCGGGCGGATAGATGTACGTGCCCCGCGCGATGTATTCCTTGAGGATGTCGTTCTGGATCGTGCCCTCGAGCTTGCCGTGGGGCACACCCTGCTCTTCACCCACCACCACGTACATCGCCAGCAGGGTCGCGGCGGTGGCGTTGATCGTCATCGACGTCGACACCCGGTCGAGCGGGATCTCGTGAAACAACCGCTCCAGGTCCTCCACCGTCGCGATCGCCACGCCCACGCGGCCCACTTCTCCCTGGGCCATGGCGTGATCGGAGTCGTATCCCATCTGCGTCGGCAGATCGAAGGCGACGGACAGACCGGTCTGCCCCGCGGCGAGCAGGTGGCGGAAGCGCGCGTTGGTCTCCTCGGCCGTGCCGAAGCCCGCGTACTGGCGCATGGTCCACAGCTTGCCGCGGTACATCGAGGGATGGACGCCGCGCGTGAACGGGAACGCGCCGGGCGCGCCGAGGTCCGTCGCGGGGTCGCCGTGCCAATCCGAGGGGTCGTAGAGGGGCTTCGCGTCCTTCACTTGAGCAGCTGGGTGGCGAACGCCACATCCGCCTTGCTGCCGATCACGAGCGGGGTCTTCTGGTGCAGCTCGAGGGGGACGATCCCGGAGATCGGCTTGCGGCCGTCGGTGGCGGCACCACCCGCCTGCTCCACCACCATGGCGAGGGGCGCCGCCTCGTACAGCAGGCGCAGTTTCCCCTGGGGCGAGCGGGAGTCGGCGGGATACATGAACACCCCGCCCGAGATCAGATTGCGGTGGAAGTCCGCCACGAGCGAGCCGATATAGCGCGCGTTCTTGGCTGCCATGGCGCCGTCGCCGTCCTTGAACGCCGCCGCCACGCGCTGCGCCGCGGGCGACCAGCGGTTCCAGTTGCTCTCGTTCACGCTGTAGTACCGCCCCACCTCGGGCGTCCGGATGTGGGCGTGCGACAGCAGGAACTCGCCGATCGTCGGGTCGAGGGTGAAGCCGTGCACGCCCTGGCCCGTGGTGTAGACGAGCATCGTGCTGGAGCCGTACAGGATGTACCCCGCCGCCACCTGCTTGCGGCCGGGCTGCAGGCAATCGCGCTCCTGCGCCGGCGCGCTCTTCGGCGTGACGCGCTTGTGAATCGAAAAGATCGTCCCGATCGACACGTTGACGTCGATGTTGGCGGAGCCGTCGAGCGGATCGTACAGCAGGACGTACTTACCGGCGGGCGTGTCGGCCGGCACGGGCACCGCGTGATCGTCTTCCTCGGAGGCCATGATGCAAATGCGCCCGGTGTGCTGCACGCTGTTGCGCACCGTCTCGTTGGCGAACAGGTCGAGCTTCTGCTGCAGATCGCCCGAGACGTTGACCGTGTCCAGTCCGCCGAGGATATCGCTCAGGCCGGCGCGGCGCACCTGGCGCGAGATGATCTTGGCGGCGAGGCAGAGATCGTAGAGCAGGTTGGACAGCTCCCCCGTGGCTTCCGGGTAGAGCCGCTCCTGCTCCATGATGAACCGCTCAATCGTGATGACCGATGTCGGTGAATGCACGGTGTCCGTCGGTTCGATACGTGATGGTGCCGTCCCGGTCGGTGCGCAGCACCGGGATGCCGTGTCGCGCCAGCCGCTCCAGCACTTCCGGCGCGGGGTGGCCGTAGTTGTTCCGGGCGCCGACCGAAATCACGGCGAGCCCCGGCTCGAGCTCGTCGAGCCACGCGTCACCCGTCGCGCTGCGCGATCCGTGGTGGCCGACCTTGAGCACGGCCACCGCACCCACTGTCCCCGCGAGCCGCGCCTCGACCGGCAGCCCCGCGTCGGCCATGAGCACGAGGCGCGTCGCCCCGTAGGTCACCAGGAGGACGACGCCGTGTTCGTTCACTTGCACCGGCGCCGTCATCCACGCGGTGTCGGGACTCAACACCTGCAGCGTGACCGAATCGAGCGTGATGCGATCGCCCGCGCGCGCGGGGTGCCAACTGGCGCCTGACGCCTCCACGGCCGCGAGCCACTCGAGGTAGAGCGGCCGTCCCAGCGGCTCGCCCGGCTCGAGCACCAAGCGCGGCGGAAAGGCAGCGATCACCGCGGGCAAGCCGCCCAGGTGATCGGCGTCGCCGTGCGTCGCCACCACCACCGCCAGACTTTCGACGCCCTGGCGTCGCAGGAACGGCACCACCACCCGCCGCCCCGCATCGGCCTGCGGCGTGCGCGGCCCGCCGTCCACCTCGATCCAGCGTCCCGCGGGCGTACGCAACACGATGGCGTCGCCTTGCCCCACGTCCAGGAAATGTACGGTAAGACAACGGCAATCGTCGAGTGACCGAGCGTTGAACGCCCATGCCCAGAGCCCGATCGTCACCGCGAACAGCGACCGCGCAGCGATGAGCCAGGGCCGGCGCGGCGAGTGCCACAGCCACCACGCGGCCGCGGCCACGCCCAGCCACGCCGCGGCGGCGGACCAGCCCGCTGGGCCGACCCAGTGACCGCCCGGCACCGCCGCGCCCGCTTGGGCGACGAGATCGATCAGCTCGAGCCCGAGCCCCGCGCCCGCGGCGAGGAGGCGCGCCGCTCCCGACCACAGCGGCGCGAGGCCGAGAGAAAACACGAGTCCCGGCACCGCGATTCCCGCGAGCGGCACCGCCACGAGATTCGAGAGCACCCCGATCGGCGCCACGGTCCCGAACGCGAACGCGCTGATCGGCGCCGTGCCGATGGTCGCGGCGGCGGCCGGACCCACCGCTCGCAGCCACACCGGAGCCCGCGCGAGCGCGCGGCCGGCCCACGAGACCGCGGCGACTGCCGCCACCGACAGCCACGCGCCGACGGACCGCGCGGCCCAGGGGTCCCCCAGCATCACGGCGAGCGCCGCAAGCGCGAGCGTCGCATGGGGTGCCACGACCCGCTCGCGCGCCCGCGCGATCCCGGCGAGACCCAGCAAGACGGCCGCCCGCGTGGCGGGCGCCGGGAATCCCAGCAACCAGACGTAGGCGAATGCCAGCCACGCCGCGCCCAAGAGCCGCCAGCGGGGCGGCACGCCCGCGCGCTTCAAGAACAGCGCGAGCCATCCGGCGAGAAAGCCGACGTGCAATCCGGAGATGGCGAGCAGGTGCGCGAGCCCGGCGCGCGCGAACCGCTCGCGCAGCGCGGGGTCGAGCTCGGCGCGTCGCGCCAGCACGAGCGCATCCACCAGCGGCGCGCGCGTGCCGAACAGCTCGGCCGAGCGGGCCGCGAGCCGGTCGCGCAACGCGCCCCGCCCGCGCGCGCGGGCCTCGAGCAGTCGCACGCGCCGCGCCACCAACACGCCGCGCGCCGCGTCGCCCGCGTAGCGGCCCGCGGCGATCCACCCGGTGCCGCCGCGAGCCGCGTGCCCTTGCGGCCAGCGCAGGTCGAGCGCGCCGCCGCACGCGGGCGCGAGCACGGCGCCGCCCGTGATCCCGCCCTGATCCGACACCGGATCGACGAGCTGGATCACCACCGCGACGGTCGCGCCCGTTCCCCCTTCCCCCTTCCCCCTTCCCCATCTTCCCGCGCACGTCGCCGCCCGCCGCGCGAGCGCCGCCTCGCCCCACAGCAGGCCCGCGGCCGCGGCGAGCCCCAGCGCCGCGCCAACGGGCGCACGTCGCGCGAGCACCGCCGCTCCCGCGAGCAGCGGCAGACCCACGTACCACGCGCCGCGCACCGGCTCGAGCCCCAGCCAGAGCCCGGCCGCGAAAGCGATTGTGATCCAGAGAATCGGCGGCCGCATCGGGCCGCCTCAGCGGATTACGGCAGGCGCAGCGGCGTGGCGCCGCAGCGCGGGGAGAGCCCCACGCGCCGGAAGCCATCGATCAACACCACGGACAGCTTGGCGCGCTCCTGATCCGAGCCGAGCGACAGCTCGGTGAGCACCTCGCCCTGGCGGGTCGAGACGTAGTGCGGCGTCAGCCGGTTGAGGGCGTAAATCAGCACGTCCCCCTTGCAGGTATCGCACCCGCAGAACCCGGGGAACTGCGGACGCAGCGTCTGGTACTCGCGCTGCGCCACTTCCCACGCCACGTTCGTCACCCCACGACGGCCAACTCCTGCTCCAGCGGCCGGCCCGCGAACGTGCTGCCGGTCGTGCCGGTGAAGCGCACCTGGCGGTACGTACCGATCCACTCGTCGGGCCCCGGGACGAGGCACACTTTGTTGGTGCGGGTGCGGCCTTGCAGCAGGTCGCCGCGCTTGGCCCGGCCTTCGACCAGCACCTCGTGCGTGGTGCCGACGAGCGCGGCGTTCTTGCCGCGCGCGACGCCGCGCACCAAGGCGATGAGCCGCTCCAGCCGCTCGCCTGCGACGTCGTCCGGCACGGTGTCCTGGAGTTTCGTGGCGGGCGTGCCGTCGCGCGGGGAGAACTTGAAGGTGTAGGCGTCGTCGAAGCCCACCGCTTCCGCCAGCGAACACGTCTCCAGGAAATCGTCTTCGGTCTCGCCCGGGAAGCCGACGATGATGTCGGTCGAAAGCGCGATCCCGGCGACGGCGGCGCGCAGCGCCGCGACGACTTCGAGATAGCGCTCGCGCGAGTACCGGCGCAGCATGCGCTTGAGCGTGCGGCTGCTGCCACTCTGCACCGGCAGGTGCACGTGCTCGCAGACCGCGCGCGTCTCGGCCATCGCGGCGAGCACCCGCGCGGTGAAGTCGGTGGGATAGGGCGACGTGAACCGCACGCGGCGGACGCCCGCCACGGCGCCCACCGCCCGCAGCAGGTCGGCGAAATCGTGCGTGCCGTCGGTGTAGCTGTTGACCGTCTGGCCAAGGAGCGTGACCTCCGAGGTGCCCTGGGCGGCGAGACCCTCGACCTCCCGCACCACATCGGCCAACATGCGACTGCGTTCGGCGCCGCGCGTCATCGGAACGACGCAGAACGTGCATCGGTAATCGCAGCCGCGCTGCACCGTCACGAACGCCGAGACGGGATCGCCCCGTACCGGCGGCACGTCCTCATAGTGCTCCCAGCTCTTGAACTCGACCGCCGCCGTCCGCTCGCCCGCGCGCGCCCGAGCGATCAGCGCCGGCAGGCCGCGGTAGCCGTCCGGCCCGATCACCAGATCCACCTGCGGCACCCGCTCGAGCAGCGTCGGCCCGAGCCGCTGGGCCATGCAGCCCACCACGCCGAGCACGTCCCCGGGACGCTTGTGGCGTTTCAGCTCGCCCATCCGGCCCAGCACACGCTGCTCGGCGTGGTCGCGCACCGCACAGGTATTCACGAGCATCACGTCGGCCAGCGCGGGATCGTCCGTGCGCACATAGCCCTCGCGCCCCAGCACCCCGAACATCAGCTCGGAGTCCGAGACGTTCATCTGGCAGCCGTAGGTCTCGATGTAGATGCGCGGCATGGGCCTCACACGGTCACGGGCAGGCGGGCGCGGCCGTCCCAGGAGTCGACAGGAAGATAGACCGAGAGGTAATCCTCCGTCAGCACCTCCACGCGGCCCTGCTGCCGGCTCGTGACCACGCCGTCCGCCTGGCTCCCTGTGCGAGTCTGGCGGTGGGCCTCCGCCTTGCGCTCGCCCAGGTCGCGCAGCTCGCGCGCGCGGCGGGCGCGCACGGGTGCCGGAATCGCCTCGCCCAACCGCGCGGCGGGGGCGTCGGGCCGCACGCTGAACGGGAAGACGTGGAGGTAGGTGAAAGGCAACGCGTCGATTAGCGCGAGGGTCGCGCGGTGATCGTCGTCGGTCTCACCCGGAAAACCGGCGATCACGTCGGCGCCAAGTCCGAAGACGGGCAACCGCTCCGCCAGCCCTTCAAGCCGCGCGCGGTAAGACTCGGCCGTGTACCAGTGCCGCCCCATGCGCTTCAAGACGCGGTTCGATCCCGATTGCAGCGGCGCGTGCAGGTGCGCGGCGAGGTGGCGCGGCGCCTCGCTGAGCAGCCGCGCGATCGTGTCGTCCACTTCGGTGGCTTCGATCGACGAGAGACGAAACCGAACGTGGGGCACGCCGGCAATGAGAGACTCGAGCAACGTGCCCAAGGTGCGTGGTGCGCGGTGCGTGGTTGCGTCCTGGCCATACGTACCGATGTGGACACCGGTCAACACGATCTCCGCGTGGTGCTGGCCCAACGCCTGCGCTGCGGCCACGAGCTCCGCCACGGGCCGCGAGCGGTTCGCGCCGCGGGCGAGGGTGGTGGCGCAAAACGTGCAATGCTCGTCGCAGCCGTCCTGGATCTTGAGCCAACCTCGGCAGCTCGCGGCAAAGCGCCGCAGGATCGGATCGACCCGGGGCCGCTCGTACCCCGCGGCCTGCAGCACCGCCGCGGGGTCCGCGCCGCCGACCACCGCCCCCACCGACGGCAACCGGGCGATGGTCCCGTCGTCCAACGCCGCCGCGCAACCCATCACGACGGTGCGCAACGCCGGTCGGCGCCCGAGGCGGCGCACGAGGCTCCGCAGCTTCTGCTCGCTCGTGGCGGTGACCGTGCAAGAGTTGACCACGGCGACGTCGGCCTGCGCGGGATCGTCCACCACCGTGGCGCCCTGGTCGGTGAACGCCTGACGCACCGCTTCGGTATCGTATTGATTCGCTTTGCAGCCGAACGTGTGGAAGAAGACGTTCACGGCCGGACGATGAGACCCATGAGCAGAGTCCAGCCGCTCTCCTTCAGACCGCCGCCCGAGCGCGAGACGCGCTCCAAACCGAAGTCCAGCCGGCCGCGTCCTTCGGCAAAGCTCTTCCCCGTCCCGAGCGCCATGCCGAACTCGGTCGGCGCCTGACCGCCCGGCCCGAACGGCAGCTGGCCGCCGCGCATGCCCACACGCAGCGGGAACGTCTCACCGCCCAGCTCCGCGCCTACCGACCACTCGAAGGTGTTGTACGCGTTCGCGCCCGCGACCGACCAATCGCGCCGCGTGGCCGAGGCCGCGAGCCGCGCCGTGGGACGGAGCGCCCACCGTACTCCGACGGCGAGCGTGGTGGGCAGGTCGTGGCGCGCGGTCTCGGTGCCGCCAACCTTGGCGCGCAACCGGGAGTCCGTCCGATACAGCGCCGCCACGCGCAGCGCGGGCAGCGGGTCGAACAGCGCGCTGGCGCTGAAGCCCCAACCGTCGTACTGCGTTTCCCCCACCTGCCGGGTGTTGCGGTAGAGATTCGAATCGGCGAAGAAGCGCGACGTGTGCTCGCGCGTAGATCCCGTGAGCGCGTGGATGCCGAACCCCACGGCGAGTCGCGGCGACAGCCGTTCGGCTGCGGCTAGGCGCATGTCCGTCACGCCGCCGTCGCTCGCCTGTTCGTCGGTGACGGGCTCGGACAAGCCGCGCAGGGTGAGCGTGTCGTGCGTGACGACGTCCCAGGAGCGGTTCAAGTAGGTCGAGAAGCCGCCGCCGATCACGAGGTGATGTCCCACGGGGCCGCCGACCGTGAACGCCGGGAACCGCGTGGTGCGGAGCGACAGGGTGCCGGTCGCGAACTCGGGACGCGTGTAGGACGCCGCCGCCTGGGCCGACGCCGTCAGCTGGCCCAGGTCGGCGAGGGCCACGTCGGCGAAAGGCGAAAGCGGATCGAACAAGGCCATCGCGCCACCCGTGGTGCGGGCACGCACGCTCTCCCGCCGGCCCGGCATGCCGAGACCGGCGATGCCGAACTGCGAGTCCTGGGCGCGGCCTGGCGGTGCGGCGGCGAGTGACAGGACGGCGAGCAACAGACCGGCGCGGCGCGGGCTCATTGGTGGCCGAACTTGAAGCGGGGGATGTAGGTGATGCGCAGTGCCGGCCGCAGCGCCGGATTACGCGACGAGTAGAATCGTATCTCCTCGAGCGTGCCGCCCTCGAACGTGGTGGCGAGGTCGCCGCGGGAGAGCAGGCGGAGCATGATCGCCTGCGGAGCCGTGGTATCGGCCTGCCACAGGCGCACGATGGGCATCAACTCGAAGCGCACGGTATCGGTCGCGCCGATCCTGACGCCCGCGCTGTCGCCCACGGTGGAATCGCCGACGAAACGCGGGATGGCGAGCGGCGACTTGCCGCCGAAGTCCGCCTCGACCCGCTGCGCCTCGACGACGAACGAATCCGATGCCACACCTTGCGCGGCCTGCGACGGCACGAGCAGCAAGGTCGCCCGGACGACGAAGCTCGAATCCCGGATGAAGCGCGGCAGGGCGATGCGCAGCAGGCTGCGCGCGGTGGGCATGCCGCCGACCGCGAGGTTCGTATCCAGCGCCGCGGCTTGCGGGTTCAACACGAAGCTGTGCGGCGACGGCGACAATCTCGTAACGGGCAGCGTGAGGGGCACCTTCTTGGCGGCAGAATCCGCCTCGAGATACCAGGTGAGCCCGGGCCCGACGTTCGCGGACCCCACCGTGCTGATCGCGATGCTGGCCAGCGAATCGGCGGCCACCCGCAAGCCGAACGCCTGGCGCCCGCTGTCGGAGACGGCGAGCGGGACCTGGGCCGAGTCGAGCTTGAAGATCACGGTGAGTGCGTGATTCACCGTGTCCACCACGATGCTGTCACCGGTAAGCGTGTCGTGGTGGTTCGGCATCGCGAGCACGCTGTCCACGTTGAGACTGTCGATCAGCGAGTCGGTGAACGCGCCCGCCACGTCCGCGAACGTCGTCGTCGAGTCGATCGTCTTCGGCATGTGGTACAGCTTCAGCCGCAGATTCGACGCCGTGGCCTCATAGCGCGCGATGTGAATGAACAGCTTGGCGGAGTCGACGTGCGTCACCGGCCAGTGCGTCGTGTCGGACCCGAAGGTGGTCGTGAGCGGAAAACCCGGCGCTGCCCAGATCGGCCGGCTGTCGACCCCCGGCAAGTTCGCCGCGAGCAGGACCGCCGCCTCGTGCGGCGCCACGAAGCCCCGGTACGACGAGTCGCGCGAGATGATCGTCGTGAGCATCGTGTCGCGGGTCTGCAGCGAGTCGCCCCCGGGGCAGAACCCGGGACACTGACCCGGCGTCGTGAGCCGGTCGGTGCACGCGCCGGCCACGACCGCGGCTGCGGCGACGAGAACTGCGAGGCGGCGCGTCACGTGCCGAGCGTCTCCCGGGTAAAGGCGTCCGGCAATAGTTGGCGCAGCGTCCAGCGGCGTTCGGTCGTCTTGCCCACCGCGATCACCTCGAAGTCGAGTCCAAATTCCGCGAGCAGCTGGCGACACGCGCCGCACGGCGCCGCCGGCGGATCCACATCGGTCGTCACGACGATGCGCCGGATCCCCCGCCCCCCGGCCGCGACCATCGCGCCAAGCGCCATCCGCTCGGCGCAGATGGTCAAGCCGTACGACGCGCTTTCCACGTTGCAGCCGGCGTAGGTCGCGCCGTCGGTCGCCTCGACCGCCGCCCCAACGTGAAAGTTGGAGTAGGGGCAGTGCGCGTGGCGCTGCGCCTCGCGCGCCACCGTCACGAGCGCGGCATTCACGCCGTCACCGCGCCCAGAAACGACGTCCCGGCGGCGAGCGGGGCGACGCCGAAGTACTCTGCCACGGTAGCGCCGAGATCGGCGAACGTCCGGCGCTCGCCCAGCGCCACCGGCTTGACGCGCGGCCCGAGCACCAGCACCGGCACCGCCTCGCGCGAGTGATCGGTCGAGGGCGTGGTCGGATCGTTGCCGTGGTCCGCCGTCAGGATGATCAGATCCTCTCCCTCGAGCCGCGCCGCGAGCCGCGGAATCCAGGCGTCCAGCTCGTGCAATCCCTTATGAAACCCCGGCACGTCGTTGCGGTGCCCCCACGTCTGGTCGAACTCGATCACGTTCACGAAGATGAACCCGCTCTCGCGGGCGTCCAACGCTCGCTCGATCAACTCGTAGGCCCGGGCGTTGGTGGACGTGTGCTCGCTGGCGATGCTGCGCCCCGCGAAGAGATCGTCCACCTTGCCGATCCCCGTCCGGGCGATGCCGCGCTCGGCCAGCCGGTCGAGCAGCGTCGTCCCCGTGGGCGGGATCGAGAAGTCACGGCGGTTGGCCGTGCGCTCATACGACCCCGCCACCCCCACGAACGGCCGCGCGATCACGCGGCTCACCGCGTGCTCGCCCACCAGCAGCTCCCGCGCGGCCTGGCAGCCCCGGTACAGCTCCGCCAGCGGGACCGTGCCCTCGTGCGCCGCCACCTGGAAGACCGAATCGGCCGACGTGTACACGATCCACTTCCCGGTGCGCTGGTGCTCGGCGCCCAGCTCGGCGATGATCGCCGTCCCCGACGCCGCCTTGTTGCCGAGCCAGCCGCGCCCGCTGCGCCGCGCGAATTCGTCCAACAGCTCCCGCGGGAATCCCTTGGGATAGGTGCGGAACGGCCGCTCCAGCACCACGCCGCACATCTCCCAATGGCCGGTGGTCGAGTCCTTGCCCTGGGACACGGGCAGCGCCACACCATGCGCCGCGGTAGCACTGACCCCGGCCGCCAGCCCAGCGATGCTGCGACAACGACCCAGCCCCAGTCTTTCCAAGTGCGGCAGCTTCAGCCCACCGACCGCCCGCGCGACGTTGCCGAGCGTGTCCGATCCCGCGTCGCCGTACGCGGCCTGGTCGGGGCACGCGCCGATGCCCAAGCCATCGAGCACGATGATCGCGGCGCGCTTCATTTATAGATCCGCGGCAACCGGACCCCAAGCCCCGCGAGGAACTCGTGCGGCAGCGCATCGCTCCACGCGGAGATTTGGCGCAATGTGATCACCGCCCCGTCCGCCGACCCCACGAGCGTCGCCACGTCTCCCACCTGCGGGGGCGCGTCGCCTGTGTCCACCATGGTCAGATCCATCGTCACGCGACCGACGACCGGCGCGCGGCGGCCGCCGAGCAGCACATGCGCATCGCCCGACCGCGCCAGCAAGCGGCGCACGCCGTCGGCGTACCCGATGCCGAGTGTGGCGACCGTTGTATCGCGCGGGGCGGTCCACGTCGCGTTGTAGCTCACGCTGTCGCCCGCGCGCACCCGCCGCACCGCCACCACGCGCGCCCGCACGCTGAGCACCGGCTTGGCATCCGGGAGGCCGTCGCCCGGCACGCCGCCGTACAGATAGACGCCCGGCCGCACGGCGTCGAACGCGAAGGCCCGGTCGCGCAGCGCGGCCGCGCTGTTCGCCACGTGCAGCACCGCGGGCCGCCGCGCCAGCCGCCCCAGTGCCTGGCGGAAGCGATCCAGCTGCATTTCGGCGGAGCCATCCCGGCGCTCAGCCGAATGAAAGTGGGTGAAACACCCCTCGAGGTACGGCGTGTCGAGCAGGTCCGCGAGCGGGTCCACGTCGTCCCACCGCACGCCGCTGCGCCCCATGCCGGTGTCGATTTCGAGGTGAAACGGCCCACCCCGGGCGCCGCGCGCGATCCACGCGGCGATGGCCGGCTCGTCGCCCAGCGCCGGCGTCAGCCGCTGCGCCTGGTGCGCGTCGAACAACTCGGCCCGCGCCGGCGTGAGCACGAGCACGGGGCGCGCGATGCCCGCGGCGCGCAGCTCGGCGCCTTCCTCGATCGTCGCGACGCAGTAGCCCCAGGGATCGACCGCCTCCAGAGCCCTGGATACGGCAACGGCTCCCATCCCGTACGCATCGGCTTTGACCACCGGGAGGAGCCGCGTACCTGCCACGCGTGCAATCGTGCGGGCGTTTTCGACGACCGCGGCGAGGTCCACTTCGACCCAGGCGCGCGCGTCGCGCCCGCTCGTTGGCACGTTCACAGGCGCGCGAAAGCTACGCGGCCCGTTCCCTAAATGCTAGTTTCCGACCATGACTACGACCACACGACCCGCCGACGCGGCGCTCGGCCGCGCGCTCGCGTTGGTGCGAGACCTGCGCGCGCGTTGCTCCTGGGATGCAGCCCAGACGCCGGACACCCTGCGCCCCTATCTCGTGGAGGAGGCCCTCGAGCTCGATCAGGCGATCCGTTCGGGCGATCCCCGCGAGGTAACGGACGAGCTGGGCGACCTGCTGCTGCAGCTCGCGTTTCACATCGTAATCGGCGAGGAGCGCGGCGCGCGCGACGCTGAAGCGGTCACCCGCACGCTGGAGGAGAAGATGTGGCGGCGGCATCCGCATCTCTTCGAGGGCGGTGCGAAACCGGAGTCCTGGGAACTGGGGAAACGGGAAGGGGGAAAGGGGAAACGTGGGACCCTGGACGGGTTGCCGCGTACCCTGCCCGCGCTCCTGATGGCCTACCGTCTTCAGGAGCGCGCGGCGGGCGTCGGCTTCGATTGGCCGGATGCCACGGGGCCGCTCGATAAGGTGAAGGAGGAAACCGGCGAGGTGGAACGGATAACGGAGAACGGACAACGGACAGCCATCGCAGAAGAGCTCGGCGACCTCCTCTTCGCCGTCGTCAATCTCGCCCGCAAACTCGGCGTCGAGCCCGGCCAGGCGCTCGAGAAGGCCAACGACAAGTTCACGCGACGCTTCGGCGCGGTGGAGCGGCTGGCGGAAGAACGGGGGATCGCGCTGGGGAGAGCGAAGCTGGAGGAGCTGGACCGGCTGTGGGACGAGGTGAAGGCGCGGGGCTAGACCGTCTCGAACTTCCCCAGACACACTTCGAGATCGCACAGCTCGGCGAGCCGGGCGTCGAGTGCCGTGTACTCGGCGTCGAAGCGCTGATTGAACTCCTCATACGCATCGCGCGAGTCCCAGCGGTCGATGGTCCAGTAATAGGCGAGCTCGCCGCCCGTGTCCGCGGGTCCGTCGTCGTCGCGCTGCGCGCGCAGCAGCTCCGCGCCGCGGAACGCATCGCTGCGCTTGAAGAACGCCGCCCAATCGCCGTCCGGCCCGTACGCGCGCTCGAACTCCACGATGCGGTTCGCGGCGATCTGGAATTCCCACACGATCACATACACGTCACGGCCACAGCTTGTACAGCGTCCGCGGGAACGCGATGGCCTCGCGGATGTGCGGGATGCCGCAGATCCAGGCCACCGTCCGCTCCACACCCAGGCCGAACCCCGCATGGACGAAGGTGCCGTACTTGCGGAGATCCAAGTACCAGCCGTAGGACTCTTCCGGCAGCTTCTCCTCGCGGATGCGGTGCAGCAGCTTGTCGTAGTCGTCTTCGCGCTGGCTGCCGCCGATGATCTCGCCGTATCCCTCCGGCGCGAGCATGTCGTTGTTCAGCACGGTGCGCGGGTCGGCGGGGTTTTCCTTCATATAGAAGGCCTTCACGCCCTTGGGGTAGTTGAACACCATCACGGGGCGGTCGAACTGCTTGGCGAGGAGCGTTTCGTCTTCGCCGCCGATGTCACGCCCCCAGGCCATGTCGGAGCCCAGCGCCTTGAGCTTTTCCACTGCGTCGGTGTATGAAATTCGCGGGAATGGCGGCTGCACGCGCGCGAGCGGCGCGGTGTCGCGCTCGAGCTCGGCAAGCTCGCTCTTCCGCCGCTCGAGACAACGCGCCACGATATAGCTGACGAACGCCTCTTGCAGCGCCATGTTGGCGTCGGAGTCGTTCCAGGCGACCTCGGGCTCGACCATCCAGAATTCGGTGAGATGGCGCCGCGTCTTCGACTTCTCGGCGCGGAACGTGGGCCCGAAGCAGTAGACCTTGCCCAACGCGGCCGCCGCGGCCTCGACGTAGAGCTGGCCGGTCTGCGCGAGATACGCCTTGCCGAGGTCGAAGTAGTCGGTGGCGAAGAGATTCCCCGCCGACTCGCCGATGGACCCGGTGAGGATGGGCGTATCCACGAGCGTGAACCCCTGCTCGTGGAAGAAGTCGCGGATCGCCTGGATCGCTTCGTGGCGCACCCGCGCGATCGCCACCTGCCGGCGGCTGCGCAGCCACAGGTGGCGATGCTCGAACAGGAACGCGGTGCCGTGCTCCTTGGGCGTGATCGGGAAGTCGGGACTCGGGCCCACGATCCCCAGGTCCGACACCGTGAGCTCGACGCCACCCGGACCGCGCGGATCGGCGCGGACGGTGCCGGTCACCGCGACCGACGTTTCCTGGGTTAGTTTCCCGAACGCGTCCCAGGCCGCGTCGGGGACGTCCTTCTTGGAGAGGACCGCTTGCAGGTATCCCGTGCCGTCGCGCAGTACGATGAACGCGATCTTGCCGCTCGACCGGGTGGTCATCACCCAGCCGCGCACGGTCACCGTCTGCCCCACCAAGGGGGGCAACGCGTCGATACGATGAGACGCAGGCATCAGCGCGGCATTGTAGTGGCAGCCATTTTCGCTGTCAACGCGACGGCCTGTGTGCCCCCGACGCGCGTGGGCCCAGACCGCCAGGAGCAGAGCTGGAGCACGTTCCTGGGCGCCCCCGGGCACGACGTGTCCGCCGCTGAATCGCTCAACCCCGACCCCCGGCCCGTGTGGAAGACCGTCGTCGGTCGCGCGGTCCGCGGCGAAGCCGCGATCGGCGAGTCGGTGATCGCGGTGGGTGTCGTGGATCGCAACGTCGTGCTCCTCGACCGCGCCACCGGCCAGATCTTCTGGCGCGCCCACATGCCGGGCACGATCCACGGCGGACCCCTGCTCGACGCCGACCGGCTGTACGTCGCCACCGAGGCGTCCCCCGAGGGTAGAGTGGTAGCGCTGCGTCTGCGCGATGGCCGCACGGTGTGGACCCGCAACAGCGGCAGCGTGGTGGCGCCGCTCGCCTTCGACGGCGCCGAGTTGTTCACCGGTACCGAGACGGGGCTGGTGCTGCGCCTCGATCCGGATCAAGGGTCCGTCGTGTGGCGGCGGCAGCTGTCGGGCGCCGTGCGCGCCGCACCGGTCGTGACGCCGGATGGGCTGGTCGTGGCCACGACCAACGACACGGTCTACCTGCTCGACCGCGCCACCGGCGCGATCACCACCAAGCTCGCTACACCGGGCACCATTCTCGCGGGACCGGCGTACGGGCAGCACCGCGTGTACGCCGGTACGACCGCCGGTCACATCCTCGCGCTCGACCTTCCGGCATTGACCGTCGCCTGGGACCGGACCGCGGGCGACGGCGTGCTCGGCGCGCCGGCCCTGGTGCACGACACGGTTTTCGCGCTGACGCGCGCGGGCGTGCTCTGGCTCATCCCCGCCAGCCGCCCCGCCGACGCGGTCTCGCACGCGCTCGGCATCGTCGCCCGCGCGGGACCGACCCCCACGGCCTCGGGGGTGCTGGTCGGGAGCGTGAGCGGCGAGGTGCTGCTGGTGGACCGCGCCGACGGCGCGGTGTTGTGGCGCGCCAAGCTCGATGGGCCGATCGAAGAGGCGCCTATCGTCCGCGACCGCACGCTGGTGGTGATCGGCGGGCGGGGCGACATTCATACCTATCGATGATCCGCCCCGCCGTCGTGCTCGCGCTCGCCGGGCTCGCTGCGATGCCACTCGCCGCGCAGCAAGCGGCGCCCCGCCCACCCGCGGGCGGCGCCAGCCGTCCGTTGGTGCATTGGGGCAAGTGGGCCACGGCCGCCGGCGCCGTCGCCCTCACCGCCATGGGCGCCCGCGAGCACGGCTACTCCGATCGCGAGTGGAACCAGCTGCTCGATATTTGCCGGAACAACAACGGCGATTGCACGGTGGGTCCCAGCGGACGCTATCTCAACGCCAACGCCGAGTTGTTGTATCAGGCGTCGCTGCAATTCGATCGCCGGGCGCGCGGCTGGCTGTTGGGCGCGCAGGCCGCGGCACTCGCCACGGCGGCGCTGTTCATCGCCGACTTGCGCCACCATTCCGACGGGCCGGGGAATATTCCGTTCCACCCGGTGTCGGTGGACGTCGTGCCGACGCGCGACGGTGCACGGCTGACGATGCGGGTGACCTTCTGAGAACGTTCTCCGTTGTCCGTTCTCCGTCGTCCGTATTCACATCGGATAACGGATAACGGACAACAGACCACGCCTCACCCCACTCTAAAGAGCTCGAACCCTCTCTCATACTTCGCCACGATTCGCTGGCGGTACGCCGCGTGCTCCGGCTGGGCCAGCGCCGGATCGGCCTCGATGATGCGCCCGGCCGCCTTGCGGGCCGCCTCGAGCAGCGGCAGATCGGTCTCGAGATTGGCATAACGCAGCGGCACGCCGCCCGACTGGCGTGCCCCGGCGAGCTCGCCCATGCCGCGCTGCTTCAAGTCCAGCTCGGCGATCACGAAGCCGTCGGTCGTGTCGCAGAAGGCCTGCAGGCGTGCCGCGGCCTCGGCCGACTCCGACAGCAGAATGCAGTGGCTCGCCGCCGTCCCCCGCCCCACCCGCCCGCGCAGCTGATGCAGCTGCGCCAATCCGAAGCGCTCGGCATGTTCGATCAGCATCACGGTCGCGTTCGCCACGTCGATGCCCACCTCGATCACACTGGTGGCCACGAGGACTTGGATCGCGTTGTCGCGGAATGCGCGCATGGTCCGGTCGCGCTCCTCGGGCTTCAGCCGGCCGTGCACCAATCCCACCTTGAAATCCGCGAACACCTTCTTCAGCTCGCCCGCCATCGTCGTGGCCGCCCGCAGGTCCGCCTTTTCGGACTCGTCGATCACGGGATAGATGACGTACGCCTGACGTCCCGCCGCGCATTCCGCCCGAATGAACTGATAGATCTTGGCGCGCGCCGATTCCCCGCGTAGCGCCGTCTTCACGGTGCCGCGGCCCGGCGGGCGCTCACGTATCTGGGTGACGTCGAGATCGCCGTACAGCGTGAGCGCGAGCGAGCGCGGGATGGGCGTCGCCGTGAGGAGCAGCACGTCGGGCGCGTCGCCCTTTTCCACCAGCGCCGCACGCTGCTCCACGCCGAAGCGGTGCTGTTCGTCCACCACCGCGAGGCCGAGCCGCCGGAACACGACCGATTCCTGGATCAAGGCGTGCGTCCCCACCACCAGGCGCGCCCCGCCCGATGCGATGCGCTCCTTCGCCGCCGCCTTCTCGAGCGTGGTGAAGCGCCCGAGCAGCAGCTCCGGGCGCAGCGCGAGCGGCTCGAGCAGCCGCGTCAGGGTGGCGTAGTGCTGCTCCGCGAGCAGCTCCGTGGGCGCCATGATCGCCGCCTGGTAGTCGTTCTCCACCGCCAGCAGCATCGCGAACAGCGCTACCACCGTCTTCCCTGTGCCCACGTCGCCCATCAACAGCCGGTGCATGCGCAGCGGCGCCGTCATGTCGTCGGTGATTTCGCGCACGGCATGGCGTTGATCCGCGGTGAGCTCGAACGGCAAGGTCTCCTTGAGCCGCGTGGTGAGCTCACGCTTCAACTCGAAGCGAATGCCGCGCCGCGCGCGTTTGGCGAGCTGACGGGCCCGCGCCTGCACCAGCTGCTGATCGAACAGCTCATCGAAGGCGAGCCGGCGGCGGCCTCGTTCGGCATCGGCGGGCGAGCCCGGCTGGTGCACCGCGGCCAGCGCGTCCCGTAGCGGCGACAGCTCGAGCGCCGCGCGCAACCGGGCCGGGTGCGGATCCTCCACCACGCCGAGCAAGGCCGGCAGGTTCTGCTGGATCAGTGTCCGGATCTGGCGGTGGGTGAAGCCGTCGGTCGCGGGATAGACGGGCAGGACCACACCCCGCTCGGGCGCGTCCTCCCCTACATCGGCCAGCACGATGAACTCGCGCGGCGCGAGCTGGCGCCCGTGGTAGTAGCGCACCGGGCCCGTCACGAGGAGCAGCTGCCCCGCCTTGACCTGACGCTCGAGAAACGGCTGCCCCGGCCACGCGCACTCGAGGCGGCCGCTGTCGTCCTTCAATACGGCGTGGAACACGCGCAGGCCGCGCCGGGTCGGCAACACGCCCGTGCTCTCGACCCGTCCGACACAGGTGACTTCCTCGCCCACGCGCGCGCGCGCCACGGGCGTCACCGCGGTGGCGTCGAGATAGCGGTGCGGTACGTGGTACAACAGGTCGCCCACCGTGCGCACGCCGAGGCGCTGCAGGGCTTCGGCGCGCTTGGGGCCCACGCCTTTCAGGAATTGGATCGGGGTCGTGTATTCGAGCGCCATCAGCCGCTCACGAGCCGCTGCGCGTAGGCGCGGGCGTCGAACGGCTCGAGATCGTCGAGCGTCTCGCCCGTGCCGAGGAAGCGGATGGGGACGTCGACGGCACGGCGCAACGCCACGACGGCGCCGCCTTTCGCGGTGCCGTCGAGTTTCGTGACCACGAGGCCCGTCAGCGGCACCGCGGCGGCGAACTGCTCCGCCTGGCGCACCGCGTTCTGGCCCACCGTGGCGTCGAGCACGAGCAGCGACTCGTGTGGCGCGTCGCCGCCCGGGTGCCGCTGCGCCATCACCCGCACGATCTTCTTGAGCTCCTCGAGCAGCCGCGTCTCCGTGTGGAGCCGCCCCGCCGTGTCGACGAGCAGCGTGTCCACGCCCCGCGCACGCGCCGCCGCGAGCGCGTCGAACGCCACGGCGGCGGGATCGCCCTGGCCGCTCCGCGCCCCCACCAACGGCAGGCCCAGTCGATCCGCCCAGATCTGCAGCTGCTCGATGGCCCCGGCGCGGAACGTATCGGCTGCCGCGAGCAGCACGGTCCGGCCTTCGCGTTGCACGCGGTAGGCGAGCTTCGCGACCGTGGTCGTCTTGCCCACACCGTTCACGCCGAACACCAGGATCACGGTCGGCGGCGTGCCCGCCCGCCGCAGCACCCCCGGCTCACCGGCGGCCGCCAGCAGGCGCTCGACTTCGCGCGCCAACGCCGCTTCGAGATCGTCCCCCGGAGTGTCGCTCACCGCCGCGAGCAGCGCAGCGGTCGCGGCCGGGCCGAAGTCCGCCTCCAGGAGGATGCGCTCCGCCTCGGCGCGGGCGGCGGCGTCGCGCCGCGCGAACACGCCGCGCAGCCGCTGCCACAGCCCCATCAGGGCAGCCCCTGGCGCCGGCGCCATGCCCACTCCGCCGTGAACGCGAGGATCGCCACCGCGAACAACCACCAGCGATCGCGCAAGCCCACGCTCTCCGCGCGCGCGGGGGCGGCGCCGGGCTGCGCGCGCAACGTCGCGGCGCCGGGGCGCCATTCGTCGCTGTAGATCTCGACCGCCACCAAACCGCGCTCCGGCCCGCCCGCGAGCGCGTAGCGGTACACCCCAGGCGGCAACCGCAGCTCCGCCCGTCCGGTGGCATCGAATCGCAGTGTGTCCGTGCGGAGAACAGCACCGCTTTCGAGCTGGACTGCGAGGTCGCGCGCTTCCCCCGTTCCGGTCCAGCGCCACCCCAGCGGCAGTCCGTTCGCGACGGCGAGTGTGATCGGCACGGCCCGCTCCCTGCTCCCCGCTCCCCGTTCCCCGATCAGCCAGTCCGCCAGTCCCGCGACTAACGCCCGATACGCCTCTGCGCTCGCGCCGCCGCGGAAGCCCCAGCGCCATAGGCCGTCGGCCGTGACGGTGGCCGTGCGTCGCCCGCCCCGCTCGCGCAGCAGGACGATCGGTCGCGCCACGCCGCGGCGGCCGAGGCTCGCCGACAGCGCCACGATCATACTCGTGTCCGGCGTCACCGGCTGCACGCCGGTCACGGGCGGCAGCGAGTCCCACGCCACGCCGGCGAGCGCTCCCGCGAGTGGCGACAGCGGGGCGGGCGCGGCGTACCAATCGCCTGGCGCGCCAGGCGCCGCGGGCCACGCGAGGACGTTGCCCGCGGGTTGCAGCGCGGTGAACCGCCCGGGCTCGCCGACGAGTGCCACCAGCCGCGCCGCGGCGACGGCGCGCGCCACCGAGCCCGGCGACGCCGGCGCGAGCGTGGCGCCGTCGCGCCAGCCGCCACCACGCTCGGGCTGGACGTACACCTTCACCGGGACCCGCGCCACGTCACCCAGCGTGCGGGCGAGGAAGCGGGACTCCCAGTCGGGCGGCGCGGCGAGAATTACGGCGGCGGGCTCGGGGCTCACGTCCACCAGGAACAAGCGGACATCGTCGCGCGACTCGGCATCCGCGGACCCGGCGAGCGCCACGTCGAGCGCAAACCACCCGGCGGGCAGCCGCGCGGCCGGCAACGACAAGTCGAACGCGATCGTCCCGCTATCGGGCAGGGTGATCGAGCGTGACATGAGTACACGTCCCGCAAGCCGGATCTCGACGCGGGCCGCGTTCCCCTTTCCCCCTTCCCCCTTCCCCGACGTTCCGACGGTGACTCGCAAGGCGATCGTGTCCTTCATCCCCACGTGCCGCGTGCCCTCTACTCCCGCGACGTACGCATCCGCGAATACGGGCCGCGCAAGCATGACCACGTGCGGTACCCGTTGCAAGTCGGCGGGAAGATCCAACGCATCGGTGAGCTCGCCGTCGGTGACGATCGCGACCGGCCCGCCGCGCGCCGCCGCGGCGGCGAGCGCCGGACCGAGCCGGCTCGCGCCGTCCGTGGGCGGCGCGGTGTCGAACGGGGCGATGCGGGCTCCGAAGCGCCAGATCACGCCGCCGTGCGCCAGCGCGCGCGCTGTGTCCAACGCCGCAGCCCAGCGGCCGCCGTGTCCCGCGAGCGAGAGCGAGGCATCGAGCAGCACTAACGGACGCGCGACGCTCGCGGCGGGCGCGCGGATGCCCGGATTCCAGAGGAGGAGCAGCAGCGCCGCGACACCTACCACCCGCAGCGCCAGGAATCCCACGGCTAGCCGGCGCATGCGAGCGCCTCGGCGAGTGTGAAGCGCTTCTCGAGCAACGCGCGACCCACCACGACGCCGGCGATACCGGCCTCGCGTGCCCGGCGCAGGTCGTCGAGCGACGCGACGCCGCCGCTCACGATCACGTCGAGCCCCACGGCCGCCACGGCGCGGGCAGCGGCCACGTCGAGCCCTGCCAGCGCACCGTCGCGCGCCGCATCGGCGTAGACGACGGTGCGCACACCGGCCGCGGCGAGTCGCGCCGCGAGCTCGAGGGGCGTCGCGTTCCAGCGCGCGCCCGAGGCGCGATCGGCCACGCGGCCATCGCGCACGTCGATCCCCACGGCGATCCGCTCGGCGCCATGGCGGGCGAGCAGTTCCGCCACGAGCGCGGGGTCGAGCGCACCCCGCGGCCCAAGCACCACGCGCGCCGCGCCCGCCCCGAACGCGGCGGCGATGTCCGCGGCGTCCGTCACGCCGCCGCCCAACTGCACGCGGACCCCGGGCGTCGCGAGGAGCGCGGTCATGAGCTGGGCGTTATCGCCGCGGCCCGCGGCCCGGTCCAGGTCGACGACGTGCAGCCAGCGGACGCCGGCGCGCGCGAAGTCTCGCGCCCGCGCGAGCGGCTCGGCGCGCGCGCCGTCCGGGGCGCGCGCCAGGCGCCCGCCCTGCACGTCGATGGCGGGATAGAGGTCCACGGGATTGTGGGGAAACTAATCGACCTTGGCCGGACCGTTCGCTGCGAGTGCCCGCGGCGGATCGAGCAGCGCCGCCAGGAGGGCGCGCGCATGGTCGTAGTCGGCCCGCTCGGCGGGGGGCACCGGCTGCCCCGCGCCCGCATCCTTGCGCTGCGGGTTCTTGGCGTGGCCGTTCACGAGGAATTCGTAATGCAGGTGCGGTCCCGTCGAGAGGCCCGTCGAGCCCACATAGCCGATGGTCTCGCTCTGCGCCACGCGCTGCCCCACATGGAGGCCGGCCGCGTACTTGGAGAGGTGGCCGTAACGGGTGCGAATGCCGTTGGCGTGACGGAGCTCGAGGTAGTTGCCGTACCCCTCCGCCTCGTACGCGATGCGCGAAACGATGCCGTCCGCCGTGGCGCGCACCGGCGTGCCGTAGGCCGCGGAAAAGTCGATTCCCTCGTGATTGCGATAGCGATGCAAAATGGGATGATAGCGGTTGCCGAAGCCGCTCGAGATGCGGCGGAACTGCAGCGGCGCGCGCAGGAAGGCGCGCTTGAGCGAGCGGCCCTGATCGTCGTAGAAGCCCACGTGGGCCGAATCGAGCGCGAATCGGAACGCCAGGCTGGGGGTCTTCCCCGCATCGATGCGCGCGGCCAGGACGCCGCGCACGCGCCGCTCGCCGTCGGGCGACACGCGCCGCTCGAACACGACCTCGAAGCGGTCACCTGGATGGACGTCGCGGGTGAAGTCCACTTCCCAGTCGTACACGTCGGCGATGTCCCAGGCGAGCGCCACGCGCTCGGCCGCCGGCAGGAGCGAATCGGCGATGACGCCGTCGAGCGCGTCATACAGCGACGTGGCGATCGCGCCCACGGCGCGCAGCGTGTCCACCGTCCAGGCGATCAACTCGTCATGCTCGACCCATCCCGAATCGGCGCCGCGGCGCACCAGCCGCACGCGGCGATCGGCGCCGGGCCGCAGCATCACGCGATCGGCGGCCGAGTCGCCACGCACGCGACGGAAATGGAACGCGAGCCCGGGCCGCAGCCGGCGGACGTCGAGCCCCCGTGCCGCCGCCAGGAAGTCCGCGTAGTCGCGTCCCACGATGCCGCCGCGCCGCAGCACGTCGGACAGCGTCTCGCGCGGGCCAAGCGTCTCGCTGAACTCCTCGTAGGCGCTCGCCACCTGGATGGGCGCGGCCGTGAGCGGACGGCGCCCGGACCACGCGGCGTGCGTGGCCCACGTGAGGGCGCCGGCGACGAGGACCGTCGCCGCGGTGTAATGCGAGGCGCGCCAGGCCATCAGTCCATCTGCCGCCGGATGAAGGTGGGAATCTCCATTTCGCTCACGTCGGACGGCGCCAGCGGTTGGGCCGTGGGCCGGCGCGCGGGCTCGGCGGGCTTGGCATAGCCCGGCGGCGGCACCGGCGTCGGCCGGGCGGGCCGCTCGCGGAACGGCAGGACGCCCGGTGCCGCGCGTCCGGGGGCGGCGGTGGCGTCGGCCTGCTGGCCGCTCTTGTCGAACCCGGTGGCGATCACGGTGACGCGCAGTTCGCCGTGCATGGCCGGATCGGACGCGTGCCCCCAGATGATCTCGGCGTCGTCGCCCGCCGCGTCGTGAATCGCCTCGCTGATCTGCGTCACTTCGCCCAGCGTCACATCTTCGCCGCCCGTGATGTTGATGAGCACGCCGGTGGCGCCCGCGATCGAAATGTTGTCGAGCAGCGGCGACGAAACCGCCTGCTGCGCCGCTTCCATCGCGCGGTTCTCGCCGCGGCCGGTGCCGGTGCCCATGAGCGCCGAGCCGCCGTTCTGCATGATCGTGCGCACGTCGGCGAAGTCCACGTTCACGATGCCCGTCTTCACCACCAGGGCCGCGATGCCCTGCGTCGCGTGCAGCAACACCTCGTCCGCCTTCTTGAGGGCGTCCTGGAACGGGATCCCCTTCCCCACCACGGCGAGCAGCCGCTCGTTGGGGACGACGATCATGGTGTCCACGTTCTTGCGCATCTCGGCGATGCCCATTTCGGCCTGGCGCATCCGCTTGCGTCCCTCGAACAGGAACGGCTTGGTCACGATGCCGATGGTGAGCGCGCCCATGTCGCGCGCGGTCTGCGCGATGATCGGCGCCGCGCCGGTGCCGGTGCCGCCGCCCATGCCGCACGTGACGAAGACGAGGTCCGCCCCCTGGATGGCGTGCAGCACTTCGTCGCGGTTTTCTTCGATCGCCTGGCGGCCGATCTCCGGCCGCGCCCCCGCTCCCAGCCCGCGCGTGAGCCGCTTGCCGATTTGTACCTTCACGTCGGCCTTGTTGTTCATGAGGGCCTGCGCATCGGTGTTGACCGAGATGAACTCGACGCCCTGCAGTTGCTCGTCGATCATCCGATTCACGGCGTTGCCGCCGCCGCCGCCGACGCCGACCACCTTCATCCGCGCGTTCTGCGCCACGGTCTCTTCGAGCTCGAAGATCATGGTGTGCCCCGGCCCCCGATCAAAAGAAGTCCTGCAGCCATCGCTTCAACGGTCCGAACCACCGGTCCACGCCGGCGCCGCCGGCGAGCGTCCCGCTGCTCGGCGCGCCCTGCGCCACCTGCCGTGCCGCGTACAGCGCCAGTCCCACCGGGACGGCGTAGCGCGGCGCCTGCACGCTGTCCACCAGCCCCGCGATTCCCAGCTCGGGCGTGCCCGCGCGCACCGGCACCGCGAACACCTCGCGCGCCAGCTCCACGATACCCGGGAGCTGCGCCGTGCCGCCCGTCAGCACCACGCCGGCGGGCAGCTTGCCGCCGCCGTAGCCGGCCCGGTCGAACTCGCGCTCCACCAGGCGCAGAATTTCGTCCACTCGCTGGTGGATGATGTGCGCCAACAGCTGCCGCGCCGCGCGCCGCGTGCCCTGCCCCGGCGTGGACGGCAGGTCGATCATCTCCGCCGGATCGACCAGCGGCTCGTACGCCACGCCCTGCCGCTCTTTCAACCGCTCGGCGTCGGCCTGCGTGACGCTCAAGCCCTGCGTCACGTCGCTCGTCACGTGCGTGCCCGCGAACTGCACGGTCGCCAGGTGGCGGATCTTGCCCTCGTGAAATACCGAGACGTTGGTGGCCGAGCCGCCGATTTCCACCAGCGCGACACCCAGCTCCCGCTCGTCCTCGGTCAACACGGCGTCGGCCGCCGCCAGCGCCTCGGGCACGAGGTCCGTCACCTTGTACCCCGCGCGCTCCACACTCTTGCGCAGGTTCTGCGCCGCGGTCGCCTGCACGCTCACGAGGTACATCTCCACCTCGAGCCGCATCCCGGTCATGCCGATCGGGTCGCGGATGCCGCGCTGCTGGTCGACCTTGTACTCCTGCGGGATGTGGAGCAGCAGCTCGTGATCCCGCCCCAGCGACACCGCGCGCGCCACCTGCTGGGCTCGCGCCACGTCGGCCTCGCCGATCTCGTCGCCGTTCACGGCGACGACGCCGGACGACACGCGCGCCTGCACGTGGTCGCCCGCGATGCCGCACGTCACGCCGCCGACCTTCACACCCGCCATGCGCTCGGCGTCGCGCAGCGCCGCGACGATCGAGCGCGTCGTTTCCTCGATGTCGCGCACCACGCCGCGCCGCACGCCGGCGTTCTTCGCGAGCCCCACGCCCAGGATCTTCGCCACCGGCGAGCGCGGCAGGTCGCCCGTCACTTCGGCGATCACGGCGCACGTCTTGGTGCTGCCGACGTCCAATCCGGCGACGAGCTGCCGTTCCCGGCTCACGCGCTGGGCCTCCGGCGCACCACCACCTGCCCGGCGTAGCGCGCGTCCAGCTCGATATACGGCCGTCCGCGGGCCGCCAAGTCCTGCGCCACAAGCACCACCGCCCGAATGACCTCCGGGCCGGCATCGCGCCGGATCAACACGCGACGGGCCCCCCATTCCACGAGAACATCGCCACGCCCGTACGATCGCGCGGCGGTGACTTCCTCGAACAACGCCGGCTCCACCGCCTGCATCAGCGCCAGCACGCCGACGACACCCGAGTCGGCCGTCGCGGCGATCGGCAAGTCGAGGCCCGCCCGCGCCGGGTCGAACGGCAACGGCCGCCCCGCCGCGTCGACCACCACCATACCGTGCGGGCCGGGCACCAGCGCCGCGGGCTCCACTTCCCGCACCACCACACGGAGCGCGCCCGGCAACCGCCGCTGCACGCGGGCATCGCTCACACCGTGCAGCCGCCGCACGCGCTCGGCTGGCGCGCCGAGATCGTCGAACGTGCTCGCCGTCGAGTCGAGCCGCAGCGCCGCGAGCACGGCGTCCGGCGCGAGATTGCGGAGCCCCACCAGCTCGATCTCGCGCACGCGGAAAAACCGCACGCGTCGCAGCGCATACGGCGCGCCCAGCCACAGCAGCGCCAGGACCACGAGTGCTGCGCCGATCCAGGCGGCGCGCGGCCAGGCGCCCGGCCGCCGCATCACGCCCGCTTCCCCAAGATACCTAGAAGCTCGGGGCCGACGCGGGTCACGTCCCCCGCCCCCAGCGTGAACACGACGTCCCCCGGCCGGACCGCCTCCGCCACGGCGGTACCGAGCGCCGCGCGCTCGCGCACCGCCGTGATGGGCGCGCCCCCGCGGGCCGCGCCGCGCGCCACCAAGTCCGCCGTCACTCCGGGCACCGCTTGCTCGCGCGCGCCGTAGATCGGCGCCACCACCACCAGGTCCGCGGCCGCCAGCGCGCGCCCCAGCGCGTCGCCGTGCAGGGCGGTGCGCGAAAACAAGTGCGGTTGAAAGACCGCCACCACCCGCCGCCCGGGAAACGCCTGCCGCGCAGCCGCCAGCGTCGCCGCCACTTCGCTCGGATGGTGAGCGTAGTCGTCCACCACCGTCACACCCGCCGCCTCGCCCACCTGCTCGAACCGCCGGCCGACGCCCGAGAATTCCGCGAGGGCGTGCGCACAAGCTTCGAGGTTCGCATCCAATGCCGCCGCCACCGCCAGCGCGACGGCCGCATTGCGCAGGTTGTGCACGCCCAGCACGCGCAGCGCGAGCCGGACTGTCCGCCCGCCGGGGAGCGCGATCGTCGCCCGCGATCCCGCGGTCCCGAGATCGGGATCGCCGATGCGCACATCGGCGTCCGCGCCGAGCCCGACGCGCCAGACCGGCACACCCACGCGCGCCGCCACACGCAGCGCCCCCGCGTCGTCGCCGCCCGCGACCACGCGTCGCGCGCGGCTGGCGAACTCCACGAACGCATCCTCGAGCGCCGCCACCGAGCCGTAACACTCGAGGTGGTCGGCCTCGACGTTATTCACCACAGCCACCGTCGGCGCGAGCGACAGAAACGCGCGGTCGTATTCGTCCGCCTCGACCACGTACAGCGCATCCGACCCGAAGCGCGCGTTGCCGCCCCAACTAGCGACACGGCCGCCGGCGAGTCCCGTAGGATTTCGCCCGGCGGCCGCCAGCGCCTCCGTGACCATCACCGTGGTGGTCGTCTTGCCGTGGGTCCCGGCTACCGCCACCAGCGTGCCGTTCCCCACAACCTGGCCGAGAGCATCGGCCCGGCGCACCACGGGAATCCCCTCGGCGCGCGCCCGCTCGAGCTCGGGGTGATCCCGGGCTACTGCCGCAGTCACGACAACGGCCCGTGCCCCATCCACATGGCGGGGATCGTGTCCCCGCCAAACTTGAACTCCCAAAGCTGCCAGATCGGCTGCCCCGGAAGTGTCTATGTCACAACCAGTTACAATTGCACCGCGGTGTTTGGCCAGCAGCGCCAAGGCGCTCATCCCCGCTCCGCCGACACCCATGAAATGAATGGGCCGGGGATCCCCCGGTGCAAATAAGGTCATCTGTGGGGAGCTAATATAGCAAACTGCTTACACTTGCGAAAGAGCGGGCGGTCACGAAACCAGCGTCAAAATCCGCGTCGCGATGTCGCGCGCGGCGTGCGGGCGGCCGCGCTCACGGGCGCGCGCGGCGAGTGCGGTGAGTCGCGCGGAGTCCTTGATCAGGCCGGCGATCACCTGCGCGAGCCGTACGTGGGTCAGCTCCGCTTCCGGCACCACCATCGCGGCGCCCGCGGCCTCGAGGGCCCGCGCGTTGATCATCTGGTGGTCGGCGGCCGCCGACGGCAACGGCACCAGCACACTCGGCTTCCCCCAGGCGCACAATTCGGCAGTCGTCATCGCCCCCGCGCGGCTGACGACCAGGTCCGCCGCGCGATACACCGTGGTCATGGGATCGAAGAACCCTTGCACCACCACGCGGCCCGGCTGCGCGTGCCCCGCGCAGTTCTCCAACTGGGTGGCGCCCGTGCCCCAGATCACGTTCACGTCGCGGAGCAGTCCGTGCTCGAGCGCGGCCGCGACCGCGTAGTTCAACGCACGCGCGCCCTGACTGCCGCCGAACACGAGCACGGTGGGCCGGGCGGGATCCACGCCCAGCGCGCGACAGGCGGCGCCGCGGTCGCCACGATCAGGCGGGCGGATCGGGTTGCCGAGCGCGAACACCGCCGTGTCGCGACCGGGATGCAGACGCTCGCGCGCCTCGGGGAAGCCCAAGTGGATTTGGCGGGCGTGACGGGCAAGCCAGCGGGTGGTGACGCCCGGGAAAGCGTTTTGCTCCTGGATCGCCGTGGCCAAGCCCGCGCGCTGCGCGCGCCACACCACCGGGCCCGCGGCATAGCCGCCCGTGCCCACCACCACCGCGGGCTGTTCGCGCGCGAGCAGGGCGCCCACGCGCCGCCACACGCCCCAGGCGAGAAACGGCCAGCGGACGTTGCGCCACCACTGCCGGCGGTACATCGGCTCGATGGGCAAGAGCGTGAAGCGAAACGGATAGCGCGGCAGAATGCTCGCTTCGATGCCGCGCTCGGCTCCGACCATCACGGGCTCGACGCCGGCGCGCGCGTCCCGCAGCGCGAGCGCGAGCGCGAGCGCGGGCATGAGATGGCCGCCAGTGCCTCCCCCCGCGATCAGAATCTTCATCCTCGCTCGCCTCGCATCACGGTGCCACGCCACCTCTCTTGCGCCCCTGCCCCACGCTGATCAGTACCCCGGTCGCCACCAGTGAGATGAACAAGCTGGACCGGCCATAAGAAATGAACGGCAGCGTGACGCCCGTGGCCGGGAGCACGGCGAGGCTGACGCCGATGTGGAGCACGGCGGTGACGCCGATCAATGCCGTGAGCCCGGTCGCGAGCAGCTGGCCGAAGGCATCGCCGGCGCTGCGCGCGATGCGGCAGCCGACCCACACGAAGGCCGCGAAGCCGAGCGCGATGGCGAGCACGCCGATGAAGCCCCACTCTTCGCCGATCGTGGAAAAGATGAAATCGGAGTACGCATAGGGGAGGAATCCGAGTTTCTGCTGGCCGTGGCCGAACCCAACGCCGAACACACCACCGGCGCCGATGCCCACGAGCGACTGCTTCACCTGCCATTGGGCTTCGGTGGGCGCCCCCCCTGGGTTAAAGAAGCTGAGCACGCGCGCGAGGCGGTATTGCGCGCTCGCGACCGCGCCGTACAGGATGGGCGCGGCCACGATGCCGAGCAAGAGGAAGTGCCCGATGCGCGCACCCGCCGTGAACAGCACCACGCCCGCGAGGATGGAGACGAGCAACGCCATCGACAGGTTGGGCTCGAGGAAGATCAGCCCGACCACGGGGCCGAGCACCACGAGAAACGGCAACAATCCGGTCTTGAAGGTGCGGATCTGGTCGCCCTTCTTGGCGGCGAGCATCGCGGTCCACACCACCACGGCGAACTTGGCGAGCTCCGATGGCTGGATCGTGATGAGGCCGAGATTCACCCAGCGGCGCGCACCGTTGATCGTGGGCGCCAGGCGATGCGTGAACGGCAGCAGCGGCGGGATGAGCAGCACGACGACGATGCCCAACACCCACCAGGCGTGCCGCTGCCACACGTGGTAGTCCATCCGCGCCACGACGGTGGCGACGAGGCCTGCCACGGCGGCGCCGATCGCCTGCCGCAGCGCGAAGCTCGCCCCGACTACGCCGCCCGATGTGGTGACGAGACTGGAGGCGCCATACACGGCCGCCAGGCCGAAGACGACGAGCACCGCGGCGAGCACGGTGAGGAGCCGCGTCTCCCACAGACGGTCGATCACGACGCCAGCGCCAGGCGGCGGAAGGTGGCGCCGCGCTCCTCGTAGTTCTTGAACATGTCGTAGCTCGAGCAAGCGGGCGACAGCAGCACCGCGTCGCCCGGTCGCGCGGCGCGGCGCGCCCGCTCCATCACGTCCGCGAAAGTGGTGCCGCGCTCGAGCGGCACGGCGCCTTGCAGATCCTTCTCCACGAGCGGGCCCGCCTCCCCGTAGGCGATCACGAGCCGGCACCGTTCCTTGAGCAGCGGCCCGAGCCGCGTGTACGGCTCGCCCTTGTGGCGCCCGCCCAAGAGCAACACGAAGGGCCGGTCCATGGCCGCAATCGCCACCACCGTCGAGGCGATATTGGTCGCCTTGGAATCGTTGATCCACTGGACGCCGCCCACCTCGCCGACCGGCTCGAGCCGATGCGGCAGGGACCGAAACGACCGCAGTCCTCGAGCGATGACGTCGGGCGCGAGCCCTGCTTCCTTCACGGCCAGCGCGGCTGCCAAGGCGTTGGCGACGTTGTGGTCGCCCAGCAGCGCCAGCTCGTCGCGCGCGAGCAGCTCCGCGCCGCCCAGGAGCAGCCGCCGCGTCGCCGCGTCGTACCAGGCGTCCGCCGGGCGGCACAGCGAGAAGTGCACCTGTCGTCCGGCTGCGCCGCGCGCCAGCTCGAGGCCCGCAGCGTCGTCGGCATTCAGGACCCAGACGCTCGCCGCCCGCGCATTGCGGAATAGCAGGCGCTTGTCCGCATAGTACGCAGTGACCGAGGGATAGCGGTCGAGGTGGTCGGGAGCGAGGTTCGTGAGAATGCCGATGTCGGGCGCGAAATGCGGGCTGTCGTGCAATTGAAAGGACGACACCTCGACCGCGAGCCATTCATAGCGCTCGCCGGACAGGGCGACGTCGGCGAGCGGGCGCCCGATGTTGCCGGCCGCTTCGGCCTTGAGCCCCGCCACGCGCAGCAGGTGTGTCACGAGCGCGGTGGTGGTCGTCTTGCCGTTGGTGCCGGTCACCGCGATGGCCCGGACGCCCGCGAGCGCCCGCCAGCCCAGGTCCAGCTCCGCAACGATCTCCACACCGGCGGCCCGCGCCGCGGCGAGCGGCGGGGCGTCGGGCGGCACGCCGGGCGAGACCACGAGGCCCGCCGCGGCCTCGATCTTCGCCAGGTCGTGCCGGCCGGTCTCCACCTCGACGCCGGGCAGCCCGCGCAGCGCCTCGACCGCCGCGCCGGGTTGGGCGGCCGCGTCGCTCGCGTACACGCGCGCGCCGGCGCGCGCGAGCAGCCGCGTGGCGGCGACGCCGCTCTTGCCGAGCCCCACAACCGCGACCACGCCGTTCCGCCAGCGCTCCGGAATCATCGCACCTTGAGCGTCGCCAGGGCGATCATCGCGCACAGCACGGCGAGGATGTAGAAGCGCATCACCACTTGCGGCTCGGTCCAGCCCAGTTTCTCGAAGTGGTGGTGCAGCGGCGCCATGCGGAACACGCGGTGCGCGTCGGCGTACTCCCGGCCGCGCCGGTTCTTGTGCCAGCGGTACACGCTGGTCTGGATCATCACCGACACGGTCTCCGCCACGAACACCCCGCCCGCGATGAGCAGCAGGAACTCCGCCTTGAGGAGAATCGCGACGGTGCCCAGCGCGCCGCCGATCGCCAGCGCGCCGGTATCGCCCATGAACACCTGCGCGGGGTGCGCGTTGAACCACAGGAACCCGAGAGCGGCGCCCATCAGTGCGCCGCAAAAAATCGTGAGCTCGCCGGCGCCCAGCAGGTGGTAGACACCGAGGTAGCGAGCCGCATCGAACCGGCCGAACAGATAGGCGAAGATGGCGAACGCGCCGGCGGCGATGGCGGTGAGCCCCGCGGCGAGGCCGTCGAGCCCGTCGGTCAAGTTCACGGCGTTCGAGCTGCCTGTCACGACGAGCGTGACGAACAGCACGTACAGGGGCCACGGCAGGATCAGCAAGATGTACTTCAAGAGCGGCAGCTGCGTCGATGCCGCCGGCAGGCCGGCGGTCAACGGCTGCAGGACGATGAACAAGCCCAGTGCGACGCCGAAGGAGATCTGGCCGACGAGCTTCCAGCGCGCCACGAGCCCCTGCGACTTGCCGCGCACGATCTTCAAGTAATCGTCGAGAAAGCCGATGGTGCCCATCCACAGGGTCGCGACCACGGCCACGAGCACGTACCGCGTGTCGAGGCGGGCCCACAGCAGCGTGGGGACGATGGTGGCGAGAATGATGATGAGACCGCCCATCGTCGGCGTGCCGCGCTTGCCCTGATGGCTCGCCGGACCTTCGGCGCGGATGATCTGGCCGACTTTATGAACGCGCAGCTTCCCGATGATCCACGGGCCGGCGGCGAAGGCGAGGATGAGCGCCGTGACGGTGGCGCCCGCGGCGCGAAACGTGATGTAGTTGAAGAGATTGAAGAGGATGTACGTCTTGCCGAGCGGTGCCAGCAAGTGGTAGAGCACGTTGGGTGTCCCCGCCTCCCTAGTTCAAGTGTCGCAGCACGCGCTCCAGCGCGACGCCGCGCGACGCCTTGAGCAGCACGACCTCATCCCCCTGCAGCGCGGCCGCGAGCTTGGGACCCAGCGCCTCCGCGTCCGTCGCCACCAACAGCCGGCTCCCCAACCGCGCACGCTCGGCCTCGAACGCCGGGATGAACTCCCCGACCGCCGCCACCAGCGTAGGATGCAACGCCGTGATCTCCCGCGCCGCAGCCGCATGCAATTTGGCACTCTCCCCTCCCAACTCCAACATCGACCCGACCACGACGGCGAGGGGCCGCTGTTCCCGGGCGGCGTACCAGGCCGCGAATTCGAGCGCGGCACGCAAGGATGCGGGGTTGGCATTGTAGCTGTCGTTGATCACCGTGATGCCGCCGAGCTGCAGCAGGGCGCCGCGCCCCTTGGGCAGCGACACCCCGGCGAGCGCCGGCATCGCCTGCCGCGGATCGACACCCGCCTCCCGCGCCACCGCCAGGGCGAGCATCGCGTTATCGACCTGGTGGAACCCCACGGCCGGGATCGTGACCTCGCTGCCCTGCCAGCGCAGGTGCACGTGGCCGGATGCATCCAAGTCGGCGGCGTCCGGGCGCACGTCCGCCTCGGCCGAGCGGCCCGCCGAGATCGTGCGCGTGCGCACGCGCGCCTCGCCCGGCAGGTACGGCGGGTCGGTGCCGACCACGGCGAGGGGCACACCCTCGATCAGCGACAGCTTCTCGCGCAGCACACCCGCGAACGAGCCGAACCCCTCCACGTGAGCCCAGCCCACCGTGGTGACCACGGCGATGGTCGGCTCGATGATGTCGCGCAGCTTGGCCACTTCGCCGGGGACGCTGGCGCCCGCTTCGACCACCAGCGCCTCGGTGTCGGCGGGCGCGGCGAGGATGGTGAGCGGCACACCCACCAGGTTGTTCAGGTTGCCGCTGGTCGCGTGGACGCGCCAGCGGCTGCCCAACGCGGCGCGCAGCATTTCCTTGGTGCTCGTCTTGCCGCTCGAGCCGGTCACCGCGATCACCGGTGCGCCCGCTGGCAGCGCCCGGCGGCGCGCCCGGGCCAGGTGGCCCAGCGCCACGAGCGTGTCCGGCACGGTGAAATACGGCAGGCCCGGGGTGGGCGGCGTCCCCGCACGGACGACCGCCGCCGCTGCCCCACGCTCTTGCGCCTGCGCGAGGAAGTTGTGCGCGTCGAACCGCTCGCCCTTGAGAGCCACGAAGAGGGCGCCCGGCTGGATGTCCCGCGTGTCGGTGGAGACGCTGCGACACTGCACGGCGCCTGGCGCCGGCACGCCCAACGCCTCCGCGATCAGGCCTGCGCTCCAGGAGAACCCCGGCGCGCTCATTCGGCCCCCAGCTGGCGGACGATGTCCCGCTCGTCGAACGGCTCCTTGACCGTGCCCACCACCTGGTAGGTCTCGTGTCCTTTGCCCGCAAGCAACATGGTGTCGCCGGGCCGCGCGAGCTCGAGCGCCAGCGCGATCGCTTTGCGCCGGTCGGCCTCGCGGCGGTGCGGCTTGGCGCGCATGCCCTGCTCGACGTCGTCCAGAATCTTGTCGGGATCTTCGGTGCGCGGGTTGTCCGACGTGGCGACGGCGATGTCCGCGAGACGCACGGCCGCCTCGCCCATGGGCGCGCGTTTGCCGCGGTCGCGGTCGCCGCCCGCGCCGAATACGACGATCACCCGCCCCGCCGTCAGCGGCCGGACCGCCTCCAGCGCGCGCTCCAGCGCGTCGGGCGTATGCGCGTAGTCGCGCAGGATGGCGCAGGGCCGTGTGGCGATGCGCTCCATGCGCCCGGGCACCTGCGGCGCCGTGGTGAGCCGCTCGGCCACCTCCGCCGGCTTCATCCCTTCGCTCACCGCGGCGGCCGCGACCCCCAGCGCGTTGGCGACATTGAAGCGCCCCAACAGCGGCAGCCGCACGCGGGCGCTGCCCGCGGCCGTGACGAGCTCGAAGCGCGCGCCGCCCGCATCGAGCGCCACGTCGCGTGCGCGCACGTCGCCCGCGGTCTCGCCGAAGGTGATGCGCCGGTGCCCGGGCCGGAGCGCCCGCCACGCCGCATCGTCGGCGTTCACCACTTCCGTCCCGTCCGGGGCGAGGTAGGTGGAGAGCTTTGCCTTGGCCTGGAAGTACGCCTCGAACGTCTTGTGATAGTCGAGGTGGTCGCGCGTGAGGTTCGTATAGATCGCGGTGCGAAACACGAGCCCGTCGACGCGCCCCTGGTCGAGCGAGTGCGAGGAGACTTCCATGGCCGCGCCGCGCGCGCCGGCCGCAACCAGGGCGGCGAACGTCGCCTGCAGGTCGATCGGGCCGGGGGTGGTGAGGTTGCCCGCCTCGCTCTCCACGGGCCGACCGTCGGGGCCGTACGCGCCCAGCGTGCCGATCGAGCCCATGGGCCGCAGCGCCGAGAGCACGTGGCGCGCGAGCGTGACGGTAGTGCTCTTGCCGTTCGTGCCGGTGACGCCCACGAGCACGAGCCGCTCCGCGGGCCGGCCGAACCACGCTTCCGCCGCCACGGCGGCGGCGCGGCGGCCGTCGCTCACCACGAGCTGGGGCAGCGCGACCGGCTGCTCCACCTCCACTAACGCGGCCGCGGCGCCGCGCTCGACTGCCTGCCCCACGAACCGATGCCCGTCGAGGACGGAGCCGTTGATCGCGCAGTAAAGCATGCCACGCGTCAGCTTGCGCGTGTCGGCCGTGATGCCGGAGACGGCGGGGAGCGTGGCGGGCGCCCGCACCAAGAGGCCCGCGCGCCGCAGCGCGTCCGCGATGCCCGCAAGCGACGTCATGGCTGCCGCGCCCAGAGCGTCACGGTGGCGCCCGGCGCGGCACTCGATCCCGCGACCGGCCACGTATGATCGGCCGCGCCCCAACCTTTGAGCACCACCCGGAACCCGCGGCGGTGCAGCGCGCGGATCGCCAGACGGAGCGACATGCCCGCCACGTCGGGCACGGCGTGCGCGATCTCGACGCGCGCCGTGTCGGGCCGGTAGGGCCAGCTCACCACGTACGGCACCACGCCGCCGTCTTCTTCGAGCGCGGAGTCGCCGGCCGCGGGCTCGGGGGTGGAGAGGCGGGCGCGATCGAGTGCCACGTCGCGCGCCGCGAGCGCCTGCTCCAGCATCCGGCGTGTCACGGGCGCCGCAGTCTGCGCCGCGAAGTAGCTGCCCTTCCTCGGATTGTCGATCTTCACGACCACCACGAGCTGCGGCCGGTCAGCGGGAAATAACGCCGCGAAGCTGGCCGTGTACTCACCCGGCGCGTAGTGCCCGTCCACGACGCGGCGCGCCGTACCCGTCTTGGCGGCGATGGGAAACGTGGCGAGCGCGCCCGCGGTGCCCGTGCCACCCGCCTCGACGGCGCCCTGGAGCAGCTCGCGCAGCCGCCGCGCCACCTCGGGCGTCACGGCGCGGCGCACGGGCTCCGGTGCGTGGCGGTACAGCAGGTCGCCGTCGGGCCCGCGAATCTCGCGCACCAGCGTGGGCTGCAGCAGGACGCCGTTGTTGGCGATGGCGGCGTACGCCATGGCGAGCTGCAGCGGCGTCACCGACAGCTCATAGCCGATGGCGAGACTCGCCGGACTCGTCCCCGACCATTCCTTGGGCGGCCGCAGGCGGCCGGGCGACTCGGCGGGAAACTCGATGCCCGTGGGCGCGCCGAAGCCGAAGTCGCGCAGCGTGGAGTACTGCTCGGCGGGCGCCAAGCGCGTGCTGAACTTCGCCATCGCGATGTTGCTCGAGACGCGGATGGCGTCGGCCAGGGTCAGCGAGGGCAGCGGGTCCTGATCGGTGAGCGGTGTGGGCCGGCCCTTGATGTGATAGGTGCCGCCCTCCCCCGACACGCGCTCGCCCGCCCGCACGCGGTTCCGCGACAACAGCGCCGCCGCGGCCACGATCTTCGCCACCGAGCCGGGCTCGAACGTCTCGGTGAAGGCGCTGGGCCGCGTGGTGCCGTCGTGGTGGCGCGACGCCACGGCCAGCACTTCGCCGGTCGCGGGATCGAGCATCACCACGTCGCCGCCTACGGCATCCATCTTCTGCAGCGCCTCATCGAGCGCGCGCTGGGCGATCTCCTGCAGCTCGGCGTCGAGCGTCAGCACCACGTCCGCGCCGGCCACCGGCGCGGCGATCAGCCGCGCAGGCGACTCATACTCCCGCCCCGCGCGGTCCTTGAGGACGACGGCGGCGCCCGGCGTCCCCGCGAGCAGGCTGTCCAGCACCTTCTCGAGACCCGACGCGCTGCTGCCGCCCGAGCCCACGCGGCCGATCACGGCGCGCGCGAAATCGGGCGCCGGGTAGAAGCGGTTGAGCACGGGCTCCAGGTGCACGCCGCGTACCGCGCGGATCGGCTGCACCTCAACCGAGCTGTACGGTCCCGCGAACCAAGCGTAACGCTGGGCGAGCTCCGCCTCGACTTGGTGCGACGACAGCCGCAGCGCGCGCGCGATGGCCGCGGCGTCGCGCGCGGGGTCACGCAGCTCGTTCGGCGCGACGCCCACGTGGTAGGTCTCCTGCGTCAACGCGAGCGGCGTGCCGTGACGGTCGTACAGCGCCCCACGCCGCGCCGCGAGCACGATGCGCTCGGTGCGCTGCGCCTTGGCTTCCGCGGCCCAGCGCGATCCCTGGAACAGCTGCACCTGACCCGCGCGCACCACGAGCGCCAGCAGGGCGGCGAGCACGCCGATCTCCACCACGCGCTGGCGCACGGCGATTTTCGCCACGCTCAGCGTTCCCGCCCGGTGTCGCCGGGCATGCGCAACAGGATGATCTCGGTATCGGCGGGCTGGCGCAGGCGCAGGCTCCTTTGGGCGCGCGGCGCGAGCACTGCGCGGCTCGTGGCGGAGCGGATCCGCCGCTCCAAGTCGGCGCGCCGGCCGTCGAGCGCCGCGCGCTGCGCGCGCGCGGCCGTCAGGTCGCGCGCCAGGCGCAGCGCGGCGGTTTGGCGCGCCACCACCACCCACGCCACCGCGAGAAACGCGAGCAGCCACACGGCCACCCAGTGACGGCCCTTAAGCGCCATCGACCGTCTCGAATGCCCGCAGTTTGGCCGAGCGGGCGCGGGGATTGGCCGCGACCTCCGGAACCGTGGCGGTAATGCCTTTCTTGCTGAGCAGGCGTCCCAGCGGCCGGCCGCGGCAGGTACAGATCGGCTGGCGCGGCGGGCAGACGCACGACTTGGCCCAATCGCGGAAGGCGTTCTTGATCCGGCGATCCTCGCCCGAGTGATACGTGATCACCGCGATGCGGCCGCCGGGAATGAGCGCGTCGCGCAGGGCCGGCAGCGCCTGATCGAGCTGCTCGTCTTCCCCGTTCACGGCGATGCGCAGCGCCTGAAACAGACGGGCGAACTCCGACGGTCCCGAGCGCGCACCCAGCGCCTCGCGAATGGCGTTCACGAAGTCGTCGGAGACGAGGAACGGCTCGTGCTGGCGCCGCCGGATGACGATGCGCGCCAGCGCGCGGGCGCGCGGCTCGTCCGCCTGCTCCGCGAACAACTCCGTCAGCGCGGCCTCGGCCCACGTATTGAGGACGTCGGCCGCCCGGATGCCCTCGCCCGGCGTCATGCGCATGTCGAGCGGCGCGCCGGGGCGGAACGTGAAGCCGCGGGCCGCATCGTCCAATTGATGGGACGACACGCCCAGGTCGAGGAGGATGCGATCCGGCCGGAAGGCCTGAATGGCCGCCAGCGCCTGGGCCGAGGCGAACGGTGCGAGCAGGTAGGTGATGCCGCGCTCCCCCAGCCGGGCGCGCGCCGCGGCGAGCGCCTGCGGGTCGCGGTCGATGGCGAGCACAAGGGCGCCCGCCGCGCGCAGCAGCTCGGCGTGGCCGCCGCCCCCCACCGTGGCGTCCACCGCGCGGCGGCCGCCGGCCGCCCACTCCTCGACCGCACCGGCGAGGGCCGGCACGTGGAACAGCGACGTCGACATGCGTTCCCAGCACCCGCGAAAATGACGACGGCCCCGCCTGCCGGAGCAGGCGGAGCCGGGTACAACCTCCCGCGACGCGGGTTCAGGCGGGGCTGACGGGGCTCGAACCCGCGACCTCCGGTGTGACAGACCGGCACTCTAACCAGCTGAGCTACAGCCCCCTGCAACGGAGCGTCGCAATATAGGCGCGCGCTGAGGCCAATTCAATGGCTCAGAAGTTGGTGCACTTGTATCCCTTCTTCACGTTGGGCATCACGGCTTCGTACTTCGCGAGGCCACCGAGTAGCTGATCGACGAGCGGTGGCGCAACGCGGCGTCCCAGCAGCAGCGCCGTCCGCGTCTTGACGAGCTGATCGTTGATCGGCTTCGCTTCGGCGCACGACTTGTCATGAATCATCTTCTGGAACGGCGGTCCCAAAATCTGAATCGAGGCCAGACCATACCAGAAGCTCGCCGGGACGCGGATCTGTTGCCGCGGTCCCAGCGTATCCGCGGGCGTCGCGGGCGTGATGAGCGTGAGCAGCTGATCGAGCCACGGGAACGCACGGTCGTAGGCTTGCGCCTGCGACAGCTTCTGTCCGGCGGTCAGCATGATCAACGCGGCCTTGAGGCGGTACGCCGATGTGTCGGGCGCCGCCAGCGCGGGCCTCAGAAACGTCATCGCCGAGTCGACGTGGTCGGCCAGCTGCGCGCGCAAGCGGGCCTTCGTCGCCGTATCGGCGCTGCGGTACGCGGTCGTGTCCCAAACCGCGTGGTTGACGATGAACTCCGCGACCAGGAGGCTGGTGGCGAGGTTCGTGGGGTTGAGGGCCAGCGACTGCCGGTATCCCCACAGCGCTGAGTCGGGCTTGCCGGCCGCCTCGTAGGCGGCGCCGCGCGCGTTCCAGTAGCCCGCATTCTTGGGGAAGCTCTTCGTGGCAAGCGCAGTGAAGAACACTTGCTCGGCGGCGTCGTTCGCCTTCTGCGCCGCGCCGATGCCCGTGTTCAGGAACGTGCTGTCGCCGGCGCGCATCGTGTCCGTGGCCAGGCTCGCATGCAGCTCTTCGAGCACGCAGGTCCACTGCTCACCCTCGATGCCCAGCCGCTGGCGCAGCTCGTGCATCGCCGGGTCCTGTGGATTCAGGTCGAGGCCCGCTTTCAGGAGGTCGCAGGCGTCGGCGTACTTCTTGAGCGGGGCCAGCTGAATCGCGATGGCCACGCGCAGCCGGGCGTTGCGCGGCTCACCGGTCAGCTCGTGGATGAACGCGTCGATCGCGCCGAGTGTGTCGCCCTTCTGCTGGTAGATGCGCGCGATCGACTCCCACGCCTGCCCGTTGAGCGAGTCGCCCTTCAACGCGCGGCGATATTCGGCGAGCATGCTGTCGAGCGGCATGCGTTGCGCCTCGTACACCACGGCGATGCACAGATGGGCGGCCGGCAGGTTGGGCTCGATGAGGATCGCCTTGTGGGCCGCGTCGAGCGCCGCGGGCAAGGCGCCGCGCTGGCGCTTGTCGTTGCAATCGCGCGCCGATTCGGCCGCCCGAATGATGCTGTTGAGTCGCTGCGCCAGCGTGTCGCCCACGGCTTGCGGCGTGCCCGAGGCCGAGACCTGGATCAGCGCCGCCATGCCGGAGCCGCCGTTCTCGTGCACCCGTACCGTGGCGTTGACCCTGGCGCCGCTGCGCTGCAGGGAGCCCGTGTTGTAGGCGTTCACCTGGAGGAAGCGCGCGAGCTGGCTCGCCTCGCCGTCCTGCATCAGCACGTCGCACGGATACCCCGACGCCGTCAGCGCTTCGCACAGTTTCGACTTGGGAACGACGAGCACCTTGTAATGCGCGAGGGAGGTGAGACGATCGCGGGCCGCATCCATCACCTGGATGCTCGTGAGCGAGTCCGCCGCCGCGCGGACCGTCAGCGGCAGCAGCAGCAACTTCTGGCTCGGCGCGGTGACGGCGAGCTGCGCTGGCGCGGTCGCCGCCCCGGCGACCACCAGCAGGGCCACGAGTCGAGACACACTCACGCGAATTCCACCTCCGTTACGGATTGATACCCCAATGGGCGAAGAGGGATTCGAACCCCCGACTTCCTGCGTGTAAGGCAGGCGCTCTGAACCGCTGAGCTATTCGCCCATGTTGCACGTGCCGCTAAAGGGCGATGCCGGTCGGGAAGAAAACGCAGTAGCCCAATACCAGCAGGATCGGTGCCGCTGTCGTCGACCCGCGCGACAACAGCCAGTACCCTACGACGAGGCACACGACTGCGGCCCCGAGCAACGCGTAGTTCCTGGAGCCGAAGCGCAAGCGCGAACGCGCGAATGTCTGGTCGGGCATAGGCGCAGGAGTCTATTCCGCAATTCCAAGCTCGTCAAGCACTTGGCGCCGGTCACGCACGCGGCGGCTCGCCCCCGTGGGCCACCAGATCGAGTGTCTCGTGACACTTCTTGCCCCAGGGATTGAACTTGTTGGCCTTGAACCCCTCGTCCCATGTCCGCTTGGCCGTGTCTTGATCTCCGGCGAACCAGTGCGCGCGTCCCAGCTCGTAGTAGGCCTCGATCAGATTCGGCCCGAGCTTCAGGGTCTTCTGAAAGAAGGTCTGCGCGTCCTCGAACATCTCGCGCTGCAGGTAAACGAGGCCGAGGTAGAAATGGGCGTACAGCGAGGCCTTCTTGTCGTTGTCCAGACGGATGGCCTTGGAGAGGTGCTCGATCGCCTCGCCGAAAATCCGCTTCTTGAGACAGATGTAGCCGACGTTGATGCGGGCGAGGGAGTTCGCGGGCTCCTTCATCAGGACCTTCTGGAAGGTCTGGAGCGCGTCGTCGTAGTCCTCGTGCAACATCTGAGCCCAGCCGAGCAACGATTCCGCCTGGGTCTCTCCGGGTGAGAGCTGCAGCGCCTTCTGCAGGGCCTGGATGGCGCCGGCGTGATCGCCCAGCGAGATCAGGCTCCAGCCCTTCTCGATGTAGGTGGACGCGCCGATGTGATCGGCGTGAACCGCGGGGCGCGAGCCCGTGAACTCGGGGGCCGATGCCTCCTGTGTCGACGCAGCGATCTGCTTGTACTTCTCGACGAGCTGGCGAATGTCTTCCTTGAGGGCGCCCAACTCCCCGATGAGGCCATCCACCTGCTTGAAGAACGTGATGATCTCGCGCTTGACGGCCTCGCGCTCGGCGCCTGCGGCGCCGACGTGGTCGAGCTTGCGGGCGATGGCCTCGAACTGCGCGCGCAGCGCCGCGACCGGGGAGTCCGTCATCGCGCCTTCGCTTTCTCCTTGCCCGCCGCGGCGCCCTGCAGCGCCGTGTCGAGCGCGAGCTTTTCCTTGGACGTCAGCAGCCGGCCCGTGTTCAGCACGATCAGCGTGCGTTTGTCACGCACCACCAGCCCGGTGATATACTCGGCGGCGAGGCCTTTGACGATGGGCGGCGGGGCCGCTACGTCGGTCGCCGCGATCTGCACGACTTCGGTCACCTGATCCACCACCGCGCCGATCTTCGCGCCGTCGTGCTCCAGCACGACGATGCGGGTGTCGTCCTTCAGCGGCGCGGGGCAGCTCAACCGCTTGCGGAGGTCCACGACCGGGATCGCGGCGCCCTGGTATTCGAGCACGCCCTCCAGAAAATCCGGCGCCTTGGGCAGGGGCGACGGCGCTTCGTAGCGGAGGATGCGCTCCACCTGGAAGATGTTGAACGCGAAATCCTGGCCGCCCACGCGGAAAGCGACGAGTTGAACGTCTTCACCGACGGTCATCCGATGCGGTCCCCCAGCGCGTCCAAGTCGAGGATGGGAATCAGCCCGCTCTCGCGCCGCGCCACGGCGGTGGCCCACGGCAGGCGCTCACCGCTGGGCACCGGCAGCGCCGCCTCGCGCACCACCTCGTCGGCGTCGTCGACTTCGAACGCCACCACGCGACCTCCCAGCTCCACCAGCACCGCGGTGCGCCCCTTCTCGGGCGGCGCGGCACGCTCGCCCAGCAACGCGCCGAGATGGATCAAGGGCACGAGCCGGCCGCGCAACGGCGTCAGGCCGCGCACGGCGGCCAGGGAGCGCGGCACGTCCATCACATCGCCCAGATCGCCCACCTCCAGCACCCCCGCCAGCGGCAGGCCGTACGCTTTGCCGTCGACATGCACCAGCAGATACCCGGCCCGGCTCACGGGCGCCCCGCCCCGCGACGCACCAGCTCCAGGGTCACGCGCTCGGCAATCTGGTCGAGTGGCAGCACCGCGTCTACTCCCCCGGCCTGCACCGCTGCGCCCGGCATGCCGGCGACGACGGCCGTTTCCTTGTTCTGGGCGAGGCCGCCGCCGCCCGCGTCGTGGATCGCGCGCAGCCCGTCGGCCCCGTCGCGCCCCATGCCCGTCAGCACCACGCCGATGCTCCTCGGACCGAACACCTGCGCCACCGAACGAAACAAGGGATCGGCGGCCGGACGCACGCCCCAGAGCGGCGGCTCCTGGTTGAGCCGGATGACGGGACCGTCGGTGGTGGCCACTACCCGCATATGATAATCGCCGGGGGCCACATACGCCGTGTCGGCGACGACGGGCGCCCCGTCGTCCGCCTCCACCACGCGCAGTGGGCTCATCGAATCGAGCCGCTCCGCGAGACTGCGGGTGAACTTCGCGGGCATGTGCTGCACGATAAGCACGGCGGCGCCGCGCCCGGTGGGCAGCTTCGGCACGACCTCGGCCAGCGCGCGCGGGCCGCCGGTCGAGGCGGCCACGGCCACGGCGATCTGGGCGCGGCGCCGCAGCCCCGAATCCGGATGGCGCACCACGACGGGCGGGCGCGCCATGACGCGAATGTGCGTCACGTCGGCCGCCAGCGCGCGTCGCACGGCTTCGATCAGCCGCGGCCCGAGCTGCGCCAGCGCCGCGCGGCTGGGGTCGTCGGGCTTCGCCACGATCTCCACGGCGCCCAGCTCGAGCGCGCGGATGGCGGCGGCGGTGCCCGGGCCGGCGTGGGCGCTGACCACAACGATGGGCCGCGGCGTCTCTGACATGATGTACCCGATGGCGCCGAGCCCATCGAGCTCCGGCATCTCCAGGTCCATCGTGACGACGTCGGGCTGGTACTGATGGATCTTGCGCACCGCGTCGAAGCCGTCGCGCGCGGTGGCGACGACGCGGAACGGGCCACCGCCCCCTTCGCCGCCGCTCAGCAGATCGACCAGCACGCGCCGCATCAACGCGCTGTCGTCCGCCACCAGGACGGAGGGCTTGGTCTCAGATGACATATTCGTCCTGGCCCACCGAGCGGATGGTGATGCGTCCGTCCGCCACCGCGAAGCGCACCGAGCGGCCCGCCGCACCGCCCACCGCCTCCGCCACGAGCGGCAGGCCGGCGGCGCGCAGCGCGTTGCGCGCGGCGACCACGTTGCGCTCGCCCATCTGGATGCTGCCGGGGGTCATCAGCTGGGCGAACATGGACGCGCCGCCCGCGAGCTTCGCCACGAGCCGCCGGCGATCGGCCCCGAGGACGCTCAGCCGCTCGAGCAGGAGTGGCACGGCGGTCTCGGGAAACTTGGCGGGATTGGACGTGTCCCGCGCCAGGCTCTTGGAGGGGAGCAGGATGTGGGCCATCGCGCCGATGCGGGCGCCGGGGTCGTGCAACATGATGGCGACACAGGAACCCAGGCCGAGGGTGACGATCACGGCGTCGTCGCGCTCGGCCGCCCAGTCGGCCACCCGCACGATCACCTCTTTCACGCGATTCTCCGGTAGATGCGCTCGCGCGGGTCTTCGAGCTTCAGGCGGTCGCGCGCGGGGCCGAACAGCGTCTCGACCTTGCCCAGCAGCAGGAGGCCGTCCGGCATGAGCGCGTCGGCGAACCCGGCGAACAACCGCTCCTGGGTAGGCCGGTCGAAATAGATCACCACGTTGCGGCAGACGATCAGGTCGTACGGCGGGTGCGGCGCCTTGTCGCGCTGCAGGTCGTGCTTGGAGACGACCACGATGCCGCGAATGGCGGGCAGCGGCTCGTGCGGCGGGGTGGGCGTGAAATAGCGGGCTTTGAGCGCGGGCGGCATTTCGTCGAACGCCGTCGCGGGATACTGCGCGGCGCGCGTGCGCTCCAGGCTCTCGCGGTCGACGTCGGTGGCGTCGATGTGCGCGCGTGCCAGCCAGTCGGGCTGCCGCGCGGCGCGGGCCGCCTCCGCCAGCACGACCGCGATCGTGTAGGGCTCCTCCCCCGAGGCGCAGCCCGCGGACCAGACGTTGAGGCGGCCCTGGCGGGCGGCCCACCGCTCGGCGAGGTACGGCTGCGCCAACGCGGCCCACGTGTCGGCGTTGCGCCAGAATTTCGTGACGTTGATGGTGAGTGCGTCGAGCAGCGCGTCGTACTCGCGGGGGTCCGCGTCGAGCAGCGCGCTGTAATCGCGAAACGTGTGGGCGCCGCGCGCCCGCATGCGCACCCCGATGCGCCGCCGCACACACTTGTCCTTGTAGCCGCCGCAGCACACGCCCCGCACCCGCGAGATTTTTTCGAGCAGCGCCCGGAAGGCCTGTTCGTCCTGCTCCGCCGTCACGACAACGCGCTCAACGTTTCCAGATTGGCGCGCACCAGCTCGTGGCGCGGGTTGAGCTCCAGGGCGCGCCGCCAGAACTGGGCGGCTTGGTCGCGGTCGTTTCTCTTATACGCGATGTTGCCGAGCTTGAAGTAGATGTCGTCGCCCAGATCGGGGTTCAGCTCGATCGCCCTGCTGTAGGCGTCCCACGCTTCGTCGTAGCGCGACGCCCGGTAGGCGAGGTCGCCCAGGTTCTTGGAGAGCTGCGGCAGCGACGGCTCATCATGCCGCGCCGCCCGCACCAGCTCCTCCGCCGCCGGCAGCTGGCCGCCCAGCTCGTGCAGCACCGCGAGGTTGTTGCGCAGGGTGCCCGACGTGGGAAACGCCTTCACGCCCGCCACCGCCAGCGCCTCGGCGTCCTCAATGTCGCCGGCCGACGCCGCCACCAGCGTGCGCGCCCAGTACCACATCGCGGGCACGTCCTCGCCGTACAGCTCGCGCGCGCGATCCAACCGGCCGGCCGCCGCCTGCAGGTCGCTGCGCTTCAACGCCACCACGCCCCAGTTCAAGTACACGCGCGGGTCGGTCTTGGCGCGGCCGGCGGCTTCGGCGTAGGCCTGCTCGGCTTCGTCCAGGCGGCCGAGCTGCTCGTAGGCGAGCCCCAGGTTGTGGAGCACGGCGGGCCGGCTGCCGCCCTTTTCCGCCGCCTGGCGCAGCGCATCCATCGCCTCGCGCCAGCGGGCCAGCTTCAGCGACACGAGCCCGATGAAGAAGTGGGCGTTGGCGTCCGATTCCCGCAGCTCGGCGACCCGGCGGAACTCGCGCACCGCTTCGTCCAGCATGCCGGTCTTGTAGAAGGCGACGCCGAGATTGCGGTGCTCGTCCACCCGCGCGTCGGTGACGTGCTCGTCCTCGGCCGCGGCGGTACGCCCGGCGCGGTGCACGAAGCCCGCGGTGATCAAGCCGTAGAGCGCCTTGCCGATCTCGAACTCGCCTAGCCCCGAGTCCTCGATCACCTGGTTCACGTCGCGCGAGCCGTCGAGCAGGGGCAAGAGACGCTCCTGCGTCTCGGTGAGCTTGGCATCGCTGATCGCCAGGCGGTCGCGGTCCATCGTGAAAATCAGGTCGAACGACGGGATCTTCTTCTCGATCAGACCCCACTCGTCCACCCGCCGGGCGCCCTCCAGCAGCAACGACTCCGGATTGATGGACACGAGGAAGTCCTGGCGCTCGGGCCGGACGTCGGCCTCGAAGTTGAACGTGCCCTGCGACCAGGTGAAGAGATAGAACACGGCCTCCTCGATCTGCACGCGCATGTAGCGCTCGAGGTCCTGCTGACTGATGACGGTCCGCGACACGAGAATCTCGCCGATCTTCTTGTCGCGTTCCTTGGCCTGGAGGAGCACGGCCTCCTCCAGCTGCTGCTGGGTGATGGTGCCGTGCTTGACGAGGATATCGCCGAGGCGGTCGCGCCGGTTGACGATCGACGCGTAGCAGATCCGCCCCTTGTCGAAGTAGATGTAGCCGAAGTTCGACCGGTCGGCGATCGAGAGACACCCCGTCTTCTGCCCCAGCGCCAGCAGCTGGAGCACGTCGGGGAGCGAGGCTTCCTTGAGCGAGCCCTTGATCGCCATATCAGCGCGTTTCCTCCATCACGCGGTCCGCCGGATCCGGCCAGTCCCACACCATTTTCTCGCGACTGCGCACGCCGCCCGCCGTCGAGACGACGATGCCCGACGTGCGGAAGCCCGACGTGCGCCGTTCGCCCCGCGCTGGCTGGCCCTCGAGGATCTCGCGCGCCAGCCCCGCGGTCACGGGCTGGCCCTGCGCGCCCGCCGCCGTGACCACCCGCTGCAGCAGCGCGCCCACGCTGCGCGCCGAATCGGCCGGGCGGTCGGCCAGATAGTCGAGCAGCGCCGCCTCCGCCGGGATCTTCTCCTGGTCCAAGAGGCGGGCCAGGACGGCGCGCCGCACTGCGCGGTCGGGCTCAGCCAGCTCGGCCACGAGACCGCCCGCGAGCCGCGAGCGGATGCGCTCGTCCAGTCCCTCGAGCCCCGAGGGGTGCGCCGGCGCCGTGAAGACGAGCTGCCGCTCCGCGTCGGCCAGCAGGTTGAACAGGTTGAACAATTCCTCCTGCGTACGCTCCTTGCCGGCGAGCAGGTGGATGTCGTCGAGCAGCAGCGCCGTCACGCGGCGGTAGCGGGCCCGCCACCAGTCCACCCGGTTGCCGTCGATGGCCGCGATCAGCTCGTCGATGAAGTCCTGCGTCGAGAGACAGGCCACGACCGCCTTCGGCCGTTTGGCGAGCTCCAGTCCCAGGGCGTGCAGCAGATGCGTCTTGCCGAGCCCGCTCTTTCCCACGAGCACGAGCGGGTTGTACTTCTTGCCCGGCTGCGCGGCGACCGCGCGCACCGCATTCACCGCCACTTCGTTGGAGGATCCGGTGGCGAAGCTCGCGAGCGGGAACGCCGGGGACGGCGCGGGAGGCGGTGCGGCGCCTTCGCGCACCTTCCCCGCGACCTCCTCCGCCTCGCCGAGCCGCTCGGGGTCGCGGAACACGCTCTGACCGGCGGCCTGCGGATCGAGCGCCTGGACTTCGGCCGCGAGCTCGCGCAGGCGGTCCACGTCCTTGCCGAACGCCGCGATCTGCTCGTCCACGCCCGCCTGAGCCTCCTGGTCGAGCAGCGCCTCGAGCCGTTTGGTGCGGTACCCCTCGCCTTCCCAGCGCAGGATCGCCTCGGCCAACCGCGCGCGCCACGCTTCCACCGCTTTCCCCACCGTCACCGACACGTCGGTGAGGAACTGGGAGAACTCATCGGGCGCCGGGGCGCCCGCCGCCGCGGCGGCCGCCGGCGCGCTGAGGCCCAGCACCTGTTTCACGGCCTCGGCGCTCACGGGCTGGTCATTCACGGCCTGGAAGGCGATGAGGCGATTGAGCGCGCCCATCAGCTCGCGCACGTTCTCGAACTCCGTGCCGGCCACGGTCTCGAGCACGCCGGGCTGGAAGCTCGCCGACCGCTCCTCCGCTTTGCGCCGCAGGATGGCGACGCGGGTCTCGTAATCGGGCACGCCGATGTCCACCACCAGCCCGCCCGAGAAGCGGGAGATCAACCGCTCGTCCAGATCGGCGATCTCGGAGGGCGGCCGGTCGCTCGTGAGCACGACCTGGTGGCCTCCCTGCTGCAACGCCTCGGTGAGGCGCAACAGCTCCGTCTGCATCTCCTTGCGGTTGGTGAGGAACTGCACGTCGTCCACCAGCAGCACGTCCACACCCTGGAAGCGCCGGCGGAACGCGTCGCCCTGGCCCGCCGCGATGGCGGCGTGGAACGCCTCGACGAACTCATCCAGCGTGAGGTATTCGATGGACAATCCTGGTGCCACCTTCTTCGCCTGGTGGCCGATAGCCATGAGCAGGTGCGTCTTCCCCAGCCCCGATCCCGAATAGATGAAGAGCGGGTTGTACGCGGAGCCCGGATTCTCGGCCACGGTGCGCCCGGCGGTCACGGCGAGACGGTTCGCCGCGCCGACCACGAACGTCTCGAAAGCGAACTTGGGGTTGAGGGCGGTGGTCACGCGGTGCTCCCGGCGGCGAGCCGTTTCAGGACCAGCTCGGAGATCCCCTTCAGGGTTTCGAACACGCCCGAGCCGTGCAGCGCGTCGGCGGGAAAGCTCGGCACCCCGCGGAAGTTGAGCGCATCGTCCAGCTCCGACGGCGTGAGCACCAGCTCGCGCGGCAGATCCTGCTTGTTGTATTGCAGCACCAGCGGCATCGTACGGATGTCGACGCCGTGCTCCAACAGGTTGCTCTGGAGGTTTTGCAAACTCTCCAGATTCTCATCGAGCTGGCGCGCCTGGCTGTCGCCCACGAACACGACGCCGTCGGAGCCCTGCAGGACGAGCCGCCTGGTGGCGTTGTAATAGACCTGGCCCGGCACCGTGTAGAGCTGGAAGCGCGTGGTGAAGCCCGAGATCTGCCCCAGGTCGATCGGCAGGAAGTCGAAGAACAGCGTGCGGTCGGTCTGGGTGGCGAGCGAGACCATCCGCCCGCGCCGCTGGTCGGGGACGCGCTGGTAGATATAGTGCAGGTTGGTCGTCTTGCCGGACCGGCCGGGTCCGTAGTAGACGATCTTGCACGTGATCTCGCGCGCCGTGAAGTTGACCAGGGACACGAATTATCTCCCGAAGAGCGCGTTCAGACTGCTGCTCAACTCGCGCTCGAAATCGGCCGCGAGCACTTGTTTGGACACCGCTTCCTTGGGGCTCGCGGCGGCGAGGTCCGCCGCGAATTGCTCAAAGAATAACTGCACCAGGCCGACGGACGAAACGTCCAGATCGTAGACCACGAGCGCCACCAGGGGCCCGCGACCGGTGGCACGCGACGCGAGGAAGATGCCGTGGCGCGTGCCCTGGTGGCTGAGCGCGGCGAACGGCGGCTGGTCCAGCTGGCGGGCGATTTCGGTGGTGGACGCGATGATCGCGGCGCCGAGCGCCGCGGCCGACATCACGTCCAGCGCGCGCGAAAACCCCGACTGCGCGAGCACCTGGCCCGCGGGCGTCATCAACAGGACCAGGCGCACGGCGGCCTCGCGCACGAAGTCCGTGAGCGGCTGCAACGTCCAGGCCTCGACCGCGCGCGTGCTCATCCCACGGCCTCCGCCGCCCGCAGCAGCTCCAGGCGCACCAGTCCGACGTTCACATCCGCCTCCGCCACCGCCACCACCAGCACGCCCGATCCACTGAACACCACGAGCAGTGCGCCCTGATCGCACTGCAGGTGCCAGAACAGGCTGTTCCCCACCCCTGCCGCTCCCATGGCGCGGCGCAGCCGCGTCGCCAGGCTCGCCGCGAGCGCCGCGACGGCCGGGCCTTTGATGCCTTCCATCAGCTGCTCGGCGATGACGAGGCCGTCGTCCCCCGCCACCAGCATGGCGCCGCGCACCCCGCGCACGCGGGTGACGCGATCCAGCGCCTGGGAATAGGTGCCGGTCATGCCTGGCGCTCCAGCCAGCGCCGTGCCGCCTGCGCGGCGCGCTGCGCGATCACCGCCAGCCGGCCCATCGGCACGCCCCGCTCGCGCAC